>JANPPC010000013.1:0-193189 GCA_031428275.1 Bdellovibrio sp. | reverse complement strand
CAACCGACTCGCAAAGGGCGAACAATACTCAGCTTTTGGAGTTCGCAACCATTTTAACTACAGACTTCGTCTGCTAAATATTTAAAATGTCTTGGATTTTGGATACACTTCCACCATCGAGTGAGTAGAACCGTAGAACCATAGGAAACTGGCCCATTTTTAGCGATATGTGCATGTTGAAATTGAATTACTTTTTTCTAGGGGATGCGGCTCTATCATTTCTAGGTAAATACCCTCGTTTGCGACGACCTTAAGACAGTCGTACAAACTTGGAATAAGATCTTGTCTCGCATAAATGATTTCGGTCTGCATAGATTAGTCTAGTAAAAATTTCTTGATAGAAGAAAAAAAATAAAATTGGCGGAGAAGGTGGGATTTGAACCCACGGTACCTATTTTGTAAGTACGAGTCTTTAGCAAAGACTTGGATTAAGCCACTCTCCCACTTCTCCGCTTAAGAAATGATATGTAAACGCAGCTCAAGCTGTTAAAGTGCCATAGCGTTTTTACAGAATCAAGGAATGCCACGATACAGTCCTTGATTTTAGACCTTGTTTTCTGTAAAAGAATCTTTCACGTTTTATTTTAAGGGCACTCGTAGCTCAGCTGGATAGAGTACACGACTACGAATCGTGTGGTCAGAGGTTCGAATCCTCTCGAGTGCACCATTTTTCATCTAAAAATCACAATTATTGTTAATTTCTTGGCGAGGTATTCGCAATTGTTCTATTTTTAAGCACAAGGCTCAAGTCATTCCGCGATTTGACTGTTTTACCGTTCGGCTTAACCATACAAGCATGATTAAAACGATTTTAGTGATGGCTCTGTTCTTTAGCGGTGCGACCTACGGATTTGATAAGTGCCAACACGATGCGAATACGTTTCGTTGTGTGAAGTATTTGAAAAATCACGACGGTGACACCGTGACGTTTGATATACCGAACATACATCCGCTGTTAGGCAAAAAAATTAGCGTTCGCGTAGCGCACCTAGATACGGCCGAAACTAAAGGCAAGCTACCCTGCGAAAAAGAAGCCGCTCGGACGGCGAAGCGTCTAACCGAAAGCCTTTTAAAAAATGCAAAGCAAATTGATTTAGCGAATGTACAACGAGACAAATATTTTCGTGTTTTAGCCGACGTGGTCGTGGACGGCAAATCGATCAAAGATTTATTGTTGAAGAATCAACTAGCTTATAGCTATGAAGGTAAAACCAAACAAAAAATCGACTGGTGTAAGGTCATGCGTATGCCGGCGAACTTGAATTAAATTTTTTTCGTTGAGCTTGCGTTTTGCTAACAACTCTTTTTGCATTTCGACTAGATTTCTCATAGGCTTATTTTATGTTAAAGCGAACTTTTCTAAAAGCAGGAATTCTTCTGATCGCGCTCTTTTTGGTGATCGCTGGAATGGGTTTTTTCAATTCACTCGATTTTACGAAATCGATTAATCACTTTTTCGGATTCGATGTAAAAGTGTATACGTGGTGCCCGGCAAATACCGTCGACTTTGAATGGTTAGACGAAAGTATCCCAGAAAAATGGAAGAAGGCGACCCCAGCCCAAATCGAAGCGGCATTTTGCAAAGTGGCTATGGAGCCAATCCGAAATGTCGACCTACAGAAAACCAGCTTAAAGCCCTTGCTTAAAGCGCAGTCTGCAACGGCTCAAACAGCCTTATTAGAATGGAATATGGCCGCTCGTGTTTTTCAAGCAGCTGGTTTGCCTTTTTATTCTACAAGCCTTAGTCGAGAGCTAGTTGACAAATAAGCCCTGTTTTCGTTAGTTTAACCTCTACGTTCAGATGTAGCTCAGTTGGTAGAGCAAGCGACTGTTAATCGCTTGGTCGCAGGTTCGAGTCCTGCCATCTGAGCCATTTTTTAAATGGTTCAAGCCACCCTCATACGGTGGCTTTTTTTTTGCCCTATTTGTTTGAAATAAGATACGATTACGCTGATGCGAATTTTAGGAATTTCTTGTTTCTACCATGACAGCGCGGCTGCTTTGCTTGAAGACGGCGTTATCGTAGCGGCAGCGCAAGAAGAAAGATTCTCAAGAGTTAAGGGCGACGAAAGATTTCCGACGGATTCGATTCGGTTTTGTCTAGATCAAGCAGGTATTTCTATTGATCAAGTTGATGAAATTGTTTTTTATGAAAAACCATTGTTGAAGTTTGAACGTATCATCGAGACTTACTTAAATGTGGTGCCGGCGGGCTTGATTTCTTACCTAACCGCAATGCCCAGTTGGTTACAAAAAAAGTTAAATCAAAAAAAATTATTAAAGTCTGAATTTAAGAAGAATTTTAATTTTACCCCGGCTCATATTTTCTTTAGCGCACATCACCTTTCGCATGCGGCCTCTGCTTTTTACGCATCGCCTTTTGAAAAAGCAGCTGTACTTTGCCTAGATGGTGTCGGTGAGTGGGCCACAACTTCTGCCTGGTTAGGGGATGGGTCAAAATTAAAGTCACTTTGGGAGATTAAATTCCCACACTCGCTTGGTTTACTTTACTCAACATTCACCCATTATTGCGGATTCAAAATAAATTCAGGTGAATACAAATTAATGGGCCTTGCGCCGTTTGGTAAACCCATTTACGCCGATTTAATAAAACAGAAAATAATTCGGCTAAATCCAGACGGAAGCTATTGGTTAGACACCACCTACTTCGGATATCTAGATGATTTGGTTTCGACGACTAAAAAATTTGAAAAACTTTTTCAAATGCCAACGCGCAAGCCTGAATCAGCGCTAACCGATTTTTATAAAGACGTCAGTGCATCGATACAACAAGTGCTAAATGAAGCCGTCTTGGCGCTGGCCCGAAGACTAAAGCAGGACACTGGTGCCGATAGTATCTGTCTAGCTGGTGGCGTTGCGCTAAACTGCGTCGCCAATGGTTTGTTAGTTGAACAGAATATTTTTGAAAAAATTTGGGTTCAGCCTGCCGCGGGAGATGCTGGCGGAGCGTTGGGCGCAGCGCTTGCTTTGCACTATTTAAAGAACGGCCACCAGCGAATAATTAATAAATCAGACGATATGCAAGGCGCATTTTTAGGGCCAGATTTTTCAGACCAACAGATTGAGAATTGCTTACGCAAGTTTAATTTAAAGTTCGAAAAACTAGATGAAGAAATCACTCTGGCTGCCACAGCCAAAATGCTAAGCGAAAGTAAAATTGTAGGCTGGTTTCAAGGGCGAATGGAGTACGGACCTCGGGCGTTGGGCTCTAGATCAATTTTAGGAAACCCGCTGGCAGCGAATATTAAATCTAATATGAATTTAAAAATTAAGTTTCGCGAAAGTTTTCGCCCCTTCGCTCCTATTGTTATTGATGAACAATACGACAGGTACTTTTCGTTACGATTAAAAAACGAATACATGTTACTTATTTCAAAAGTAAAAGATACAGATCTGATGCCAGCAATAACCCACGTCGACGGTACCGCGCGCGTCCAAACCATATTCAAACAAAAAAACAAAAAACTTTATAGATTATTACAACATTTCGAAAAATTAAGTGGTCACGCGGTTTTGATTAATACATCGTTCAATGTTCGAAGTGAACCCATTGTTTGTAAACCGGAAGACGCAATTAATTGCTTTCTAAATACGGATATAGATTCTGTCGTGCTGGGAAATTTTATCGTGACGAAGATGGACAATCCTCAGATAAAGCGAGACAGTAAATGGCATGAGCAGTTTCGTTTGGATTAAGAACTTATATAAGCACGACCCGTTGCCTTTACCAAGAAATCTAACCCGTGCCTGCGCTGCCGCAATATCTATAAGTCTTGGTATTTTTTGGTATTATAAAACTCAAAACTTCACACCCCTTATCGTGAGTGCATCAGTTGCCACGGTAACTTTTATAAAACCTCTCGCGAAAATATTTTTCTATGTGCTGGACTTAGTTATTTTTAGCGTTTTTCACACAATGACACTTCTGACTCTGACGTTTGTTTTTTACTTTTTGATTACGCCGCTAAGAATTATTTTGGTTGTCTCTAAAAAATCAGATTCTTTTTACAGAAAGTACGATAAGTCTACAATCGACGAAATGACTGCCGAAACGTATGACTTTGAAAGGATGTTTTAATGGAATTTTTAAAAGAACTTTATTTAATGATAAAGACTCGCAAAAAGTATTGGCTGGCACCAATTATCATAACGCTTATTCTTTTATCGTTCATAATCTTCTTTTCGCAAGCCGGAAGTGTTAACTTTATTTATTTGGTATTCTAAAGTGAAAAAAGAGAACTTGTTTGCAATTGCTTTCGGATTTTTTATCTCTGCCATCATTGTCTTCGCTTCAAACGAATTTTTTAGACACAAAATTCAAACCGGAAGTAAAGCATATCGAATCAATAAAAATCCAATAGATAAAAGTTTGACTAAATACGTTGTTCCCCGCGAGTCTATTCAAAATATCCGTCCTTCGGCTGAAGATATGGTTGGCAATGATGTCTCAGAGCCAGTCGATGCAAGTAAGAAAGTTTCTCGTCCCCAGCCCAGTAAAGCTGTGCATTCGATCATGACAACGACAAGTGGTAAATTAATTTACGATATAGTGGTAACAACAGACGAGAAAAAACGAAGAGTCGTCGAGCAACCGCATTCAGATAAAAACAACGTGGCGATTATATTGATAGGCTGTTCATTCACATACGGTGAAGGTGTAAATGACTTAGAAACGTTCGCCTCTTTACTTAGTAAAAGATTTAAAGGCGCAAACGTATACAATCTTGGATGGCCCGGAAGCGGACCTTCGCAAATTTATCATGACATGAACGGCGACGAGAAAGAATTTTACCGCTCGTTTAAAGAAAAAAAGCTAATTATTGTTAATACTTTTTTTGATCAGCATTTATACCGAATTTCATGCAACACATCCTGTTATGCCCAAAACGAGTGGTTGTTAGACAAACCAAAATACGTTTTAAATGCTGAAAATCAACTAGAATACAAAGGCAGCTACCGTGAAAGTATGCCCTTCATATTTCTGGGTCGTATTGTTTTTAAGTCTCCATTAATCGTGTATTCAAATTTTCACGTTGGAAATCGTTATTCGGAAGAAAACTATAAATTGGTTATCAGAATTTTTGAAGAAATACGAAAAGTTTACGAAAGTGAACATGAAGTTATTGATTTTTATAATCACTTTCATTACACCAGTAATAATGATGTCGTAAATAACTTATCTAAAAAAATGATCGCCTCAGAAATAACTCCGGTTATTTCTAGCAGTATAAATTTTTGGAATGTTTACGGCAAAAGTCTTGCCATACGGAATGATGGGCATCCAAGCAAATTGGGTCATCAATTAATGGCTGAAAGCATAGGTTGGGCGATTGAGCGTGACCATCCGGAATTGCTCAAGCAGAAATAGACTTAGTTTGCGCCGCCAAAAATGTTAATGCTAAATGACGTAAGTGTGCCTGAGGTGCCGGCTTGGGTGTCAATTACTCGTAGTGTCCAAACTCCGGCCGAAGGCTCTTGATAGAACGCATTTGATAGAAAAGTTTCTCCGACAAAGTCAGCAATACCAGTCAGTGAGTTGCGCCCGTTCACTAAAATACTTTTTGTTCCGCTAGGCGAAGTTAGTTCTAACGCCAGCTGCGAGATATCTGCATGCGTGATGTTTACTTTAATTTGCACCGCTTCAACTGTCAGCGCGGTCGGCACATTAATTGTATTGGTAACACCTGTTGAAGTATTATCTGGTATCGCAAGCGCTAAGCTTGAGTTTATTTGAGCCCAATTCGTTTCGGTAAATGTGCCTAGATTTAGTGGAGTTACTTTTATAGTTTTAGCCAAAGCAATGGCAGCGTCGGTATCGACGCGACCGAAGCCGTACCAATTATGAAAATTGAAAGCGGCGGCGTTGGTGATCCATCGTTGTTCCCACGAATATCCACTAGGCATAGCCAAATTGAGTGGGTGCGAGATCGAGCCCGTGACGTAATTATCGACCTTAGCTGTCTTCGCTAAAATATACTTTACTTCGCGCCAAGTTAAGTTTGGATTCGCCTCTAAAAGAAGTGCAATAACCCCGGTCAGAACAGGCGAGGCAGCTGAAGTGCCATTGAATGTTGAGGTGTAGCTACAGTTACTGTTTTCGGGTGAATCGCCTTTTTCAAAAGCGGTCGTGCGTAAAGAATTCGAAAAGCCATTCGTACAACCCATTCGATCAGTCGTAATCATCGCCGGAGAATCGCTTCCGTATTCTCCACCGGGCGCGGTTATCCAAAGATTTGAGCCCGTCGAAGAATAGCTTGATGAAATACCTTCGGCATTTATCGCGGCAACTGCAATTATATACGGGATAACGTTGTCGTTATCGAAGCTAGAGTTTCCGATACAATATGAAGTCGATCCATTACAAAGAACCTGAAAATCATTGCCGGCGGCTTTTACAAAAATAGCACCCTTACCATTGCGTTTCGTTGTTACCATCGAACGCAGCTGGTTGTTGTAGGTCGTATTGACCACGTCGATTGTGTTTTGCGTTCCGCCCCAGCTCATGTTTGAGATGTCGAAATCACCGCTGGCTTGATCAATAAATTTTGCTTGGGTTTGCGCGATAGATCCCGACAGAAAGTTTGCGATCATCAGTCTACTTTTTGGAGCAACTCCACGCGCACCAATTCTATTCCATCCCGCGGCTGCAATTAGCCCGGCAACGGCGGTTCCGTGGTCATCGTCAGAAGCCAAAGGACGTGCCGTCGTAGCGGTAAAGGGTGAAGTCAATGCATAATTCTTTGAAACGTTTAGGTACGGAAAGTTTGCATTCAAATCCTCGTGGGTATCTTCTAGCCCATCATCTGAAACTTGAATTAAAACGCCATTACCATAGATTTGATCGTTCCAGGTTTGGTTTAAATTAATGTCGAACCCCGCGACGGCTGGATCATTCGCAAATACTGATTGTCCTACATTTAGTAAGTGCCACGCATATTTAAAAAGCGGATCTGCTAAAGATTGGCTGAACTGATCAGATTCAAATTTCTGAAAACTACAGCCAGCCGCAAATAGAAAAGCCGTCAAAAAAATTAAGTATGAATTAATTCTTTTCATAATTTTTACTCAGAATCTCAAGTTCAGCGTTTCGAACATGGGGCCACTTTTTTATTTGCGTGAAAAGCAATTCTAAGTTGAAGCTTTGCGCTAAGCCTGTAACAAAATATGTATTTATTTGGTCAAATGAGTTTACAATTTCTGCGTTGACCGAACTAAGATCTCTTCGGAGCGCAGGCAAATCCACTGTTTCTACAATAATAAGACCAGTAAGTATTCCTGGTTTTTGTAAGCGTTCATTGTAGAGAACAATCTGGTTTGTGTTGTCAAAGTTTACAATTGTCGACTGACTGGGTTCGCCTTCGGCTATGTCGATATGACTGACGCGTGCAACAGGGGCGTCAGATGAAAGTTTTGCAACTACATTTGCGTTGGGCCAAATCTTCCAGCGCGTACCAGTAAGAATTGAATGCGCTTGTAGTACGCTGGGCTTTGTTAAAGTTTGCGATGGCAGTCGCCCGCGCGATTTAATATTTTGTAATGCACGGGTCGCTTTATCTTTAGCTTCATGGGTTTCGGCTATATTTTTTAAATTTAGGTCGGGCTTCATATTTTCTGCTTCTACCAAAGAAGATAAGTTAGCTGTTTTTGCGTCTGGAAGAATATTACGAGACGAAGATTTTTTAATTTCGGGTGTTTTTTTAATTTTCAAAAATAAAATTGACGACAATAAAATTGCGGCGGCGCTTAGTAAAAAAAATGAGATAAAAAGATTTTTTTTGTGCATAGCTATCCTTGTATTTATCGGCATTAATCCGCAAAAATAGTAAGAATAGTCTAAATTTAATTAGGACCAACTAACTTTGGTCGAGGTATCTGAGACTAATTCGTAAAATATTTTTTAAGGTGATCTTTCGAAAAATCCATAAAAGCACGCACCTTCGGAGATATCTGGCTTCGTTGGCTCCAGACAAAGTGCACGGGGACGGGCTTTGATGAAAAATCTGGAAGCACGCGAACAAGCTCAGAGTTCTTCAATTCGTTGTAACACAAGAAATCGGGTAATAAGGCAATGCCGCCCCCATGAAGGGCTAAATTTTTTGCTATCATCGTATCGTTTGCGATGACTGCAGGACTGATTGCAATTTTTTGTAAGGGCGATCCCCTGCGACTGAGGCTGATACTTTTTTCGTATGATTTAGTAAATGCGATAAACGAATGTTCTTTAATATTTTCTAAGGTCTTTATTTTTGATCGGCCATGTAAATACTTTTCGGTCGATACAAGTACAAGGGAAAGATCACTAATTTTATAAGCTTTCAGACTAGAATCAGATAAAACTCCGAATCGTATAGCTAGATCAACGCCTTCTTTGACCAGGTCAATCATTCGGTTTTCGCCGCGTAATTCGACTTTTAAGTCTGGATTCAAGCGTGAAAAATCTGCGACAACTGGCGGGCAGATCGTCTGAGCAATGTCTATCGCCGCCGTTAAGCAGAAGCGACCGCGCAAGGCTTGTTCGTTCAGTTTCAAATTCTGTACATTTAAATCAATATGAGAATAGGCTTCTTTACATTTTTCATAAAATTGAAGTCCCGCTTCTGTCGGATGCAGGCTTCGTGTGTTGCGGTAGACTAACTGTGTACCTAAGTCTTTTTCTAAAGAGGCCAAAGCCCGACTTAGGTTAGATTTTGCTTGGTTTAGTCGCCGAGCCGCCTCTGAGATGCTGCCTGATTCGATGATCTCGATAAACAGTGCGATTTGATTGTAGTCTACGCTTCTAGCCATTCGGGCAGAATAACTGCAGTGTTCCACAGGTGCAACACTGTTTTAGCAAATTAAGTACTTTAAGAACGATGTAAATTCGTTGATACTTACTTCAGATAAAAACCAACCTTAAAGGGAAACACTATGCAAAACATGACTAAGACACTTTTAGCAGTAATTACAATGGCATCAATGACGGCATTGGCCGCTGCGCCGAAATTAGAAGAAGGAAAGTACAACATTGATTCTATGCATTCAAAAGTTGGCTTTGAAGTACCACATTTAATGATCTCTTCAGTCGAAGGAAAGTTTAATGCATTTTCTGGTGTTATCGTAATCGATAAAAGTTTTGATAAATCAAAACTTGATGCTGATATCGAAATTTCTTCAATAGATACAGGGGTAGAAAAGCGTGATTCTCATTTAAAGAGCGCTGACTTTTTTGATGCGGCAAAATACCCAAAGATGATTTTCAAAAGTACTTCAGTTTCTGGCAAAGCCGAATCTTTTAAGATCACTGGTGATTTAACCATTAAAGGTCACACTAAAAAAGGTGTAGTACTTGATACTAAGTATACGGGTTCGGCAGTTGATGGTTACGGAAATACAAAATCTGCATTTACCGCGTCGACAAAAATTAGTCGTAAAGAATTTGGTTTGTCTTACAATCAAATGGTTGAAGCAGGTCCGGTTGTTGGCGATGAAATTACAATCACTTTAAAAATCCAAGGTGCTTTAGAAAAAGCGGCTGCCGCGCCTAAAAAGTAGTTATTTCGAAAGAGAGCTTGCTATGATGCCCGTTTTATTTATTGGTCACGGCTCGCCGATGAACGCTATTCAAGACAACGCATTCACTCAAGCTCTAAAAAAAATCGGCGCGGGCCTTGAAAAGCCCCGTACTATTTTGTGTGTGTCAGCTCACTGGCTAACCGAAAAAACTTTCGTAACCAGCTCAGAACATCCGAAAATGATTTACGACATGTACGGCTTTCCAGAAGCGTTGTATAAAATAAATTATGCGGCGCCTGGTAATTTAAAAATAGCTCAAGAAATTCAAAACCAATTTGACCAGCCACTCGTGCGTTTAGATGGCCAAAAGTGGGGTTTTGATCATGGTTCGTGGAGTATTTTAAAATTCTTATTTCCGTTAGCTAACATTCCGGTGCTACAATTGAGTTTAGATATGACAAAGCCACCGCAATATCATTTTGAAATCGGCCAGAAATTAAAATCTTTGCGTGAATCGGGCGTCTTAATTATTGGAAGCGGCAACGTTGTACATAATTTACGAAATATCAGCTCGAATGAAAATGAAGAGGCTTTTTGCTGGGCTGTCGAGTTCGATGAGTGGATCAAGCAAAAACTAGTCGACCGCGATTATTCGCCTTTAATGAACGATTACAATAAATCTAAGGTAGGCCAATTGAGTGTTCCTACCTTAGATCACTATTTACCTATGGCTTATGTTTTGGGCGCATCGTCTAAAAATGACGAACTAAAATTTGAATATGAAGGTATGCAAAACGGCTCGATTTCAATGCGCTGCTTTCGATTTGGATAGCTCTACCCTTTAATATCAGCTTGACCGTCATTTGCCGCAGTAGAACTGTAATTGAAGCATAGACGTTTTCTGTATTTTCTTCTACTTTAATTGAAGCTCATACAGCTTAAAGAAATTGGTAGCAAAGACTTAATTATTAACAGGAGAATGGATGAAAATGAAAATCGATATCGGAATTTCAGAAGCACATCGTAAGGATGTAGCACATAGTCTTTCAAAATTACTAGCAGACTCTTATACGCTTTACTTGAAAACCCATAATTTTCACTGGAACGTCGAGGGCCCCATGTTTCAAACATTACACGTTATGTTCATGGGTCAGTACACAGAACTTTGGAATGCACTTGATTTGATTGCTGAGCGTATCCGCGCACTGGGGCACTACGCGCCAGGGTCGTATTCTGAATTCGTAAAACTTTCTTCGATCAAAGAACACAAAGGTGTGCCCAAAGCGATGAAGATGGTTGAAGAACTTATTCAGGGCCATGAAGCCGTTATCAAAACGATTCGTAAAGCCTATCCCCATGCCGAAGAAGCTAATGACCAAACAACATTAGACGTTTTAACTCAGCGTTTAGATACACACGAAAAAACGGCGTGGATGTTAAGAAGTTTACTAAAAACTTAGGCGCTAAGTACTAGGCGCAGAAAGCATTTATGATTAAAGTTCGTAAAAACGAAGAACGCGGAAAAGCAGACCATGGCTGGCTTAAAGCTAAACATACTTTTTCATTCGGCGATTATTACGACCCAAACCATATGGGTGTTTCTGCGCTACGAGTTATCAATGAAGATCGTATCGCCGGTGGTGCGGGTTTTCCGACCCATGCACATCGTGATATGGAAATTATAACCTACATCGTCGATGGCGTGCTTGAGCATAAAGACAGTATGGGAAATACGGCGACGATTAGTCCGGGAGAAGTTCAAAGAATGAGTGCCGGAACCGGCGTTCGCCATTCTGAGTACAATCATTTAACCGATAAAAAAACTCATCTTTTACAAATTTGGTTTTTGCCCGATAAAACGAATTATCAGCCAAGCTACGAACAAAAAAATTTCGCCCCACAGTTGGCAAGTGGTGCTTTAATACTTGTTGCATCAAACACCGGTCGCGATGGATCAGTTGCGATGAATCAAGATGTGGATATGTATGTGGTTAAGTCTGATAAAGCGGGCGAACGAATATTAAATACTGATGAAACTAGATATTACTGGGTGCAAGTCATCAGCGGAGTTGTCAAAGCAAACGACCAGGCGCTAGGCCCCGGAGACGCGGCAAATGTGACTTTGGTTACGCGGTTACATTTACAGTGGCAAGCGGGCAGCGAATTTATTTTATTCGATCTACCATAAAAAAGGAGCGTCTTCACGCTCCTTTTAAATCTTATTTAACTCATTAGAATCTACTGAGACTGTTGAGCAATCCAATCAACCATAACATTTACTTTACTGTAAACTCCGTACTTTCCAGGTCTTGCGCAACCCTCGCCCCAACTAACAACGCCAACTAATTTAAAGTCGCCGCTTGCTGTAGGAGTAAATAACGGCCCGCCGCTGTCGCCTTGGCAAGAATCTTTTCCGCCTTTTGGTAAACCAGCGCATATCATTCGGTCAGTGATTGAACCGTCATAGACTGATTTTTCATTGCATGAGTCGGTCGAAACCAGTGGAATCTCAACTTTATTTAATTTCTTTGGTAAACTGTAAGAACTTTCTGACGTTGCTCCCCAACCAGAAGTCCAAACCATAAATGGTGCGGCACCAGAAAGATCGATCTCTTCTGTATTTAATTCAGCAGTTCTAAATGATGAATCGCCACTTAGCTGAATAAGTGCGTAGTCATAATCTAAAGTGCTACGGCTAAATTTTGGGTGAGCAATAATTTTTTTAGCACTGAATGTTTCTGTTCCAACTAAATTTGTTTGGTCGTGTAAACCAATAACAATCTTCATTGCTGAAGTACCTTGAACACAGTGTGCTGCCGTTAGAACCCAGTTCGGCTTAATTAAAGAACCACCGCAAAAATGTGAACCTGATGTGCTTTGTAAAGAAACTTGAAAAGGTAGTTCTCCCTTTGTAGCTTCAACTCCGCCGACGATTTGTTGCTGAAATTTTGCGTTTGCGATCGTAGAAAAACCTAGAGCCGCAGTCATCATGACCACGATTGCTTTTTGTAACATCCTTGTACCCCTCTGTTGTCGTTTTAATCTATTACAGACTAAAAAATAGGCTATCTGTATCATCTTAATAGAATCTTAAAAAATCTCGACTTGGATCGAGCGAAACTTCAGACGTCGGTCGGGCTTTTAAATAGACCTAAGTTCATTTTGGTTGATTATGCATAGATTGGCCGGACTTTAATTGTCGTCACTAGTGTATCAGTTTTAGACAGCGAAATGATTTATAGCGAACACCGCGCGTATAAGGCTGGCGTAACTGTTGTAAATCAAACTGTCGTCAAGGAGATGCCAGTGAAGTTGTATATTAATTCTTTTCGCACGTTTGTTGTTTTAGGCTTCTCTTTGGTGTTGTTGGTAGCTGCCGCGCCGAACGTAAATTCTACGGCAGTTGCCACCAATTCTATGATGGGCCAGCCCGCTCTGGCTCACGCGCAACCTTCAGTCGCGATATCGAATGTCAAAAGCTACCGCGAGTGGAAAGTCTCGATGGTTAGCGAAGCCGAGGTTCGGCTAAAGCAAACACGAGATTCAATTATTTCTAAGCGACGAGGCGCAGCTTCAAAAGACCCCAATGCCGCAATTTCGACGGTGGTCGAAGCGGGATTAAGTACTGATTTACAGACGATGCACAACAAATACGAAAAAGAGCAGTTACAGCTTTCTATGGCGCACGACTTAACGATTTCTGACTATTTTGTGGGCTACTTAACGAAGCAACCCCAATTAAGTAAAGCCATTCGCGATGTGTCGGGCCGCTTATCTGCTGAAGAAGTGGCAGAGCTTATGGATGCCTATGCAAATAACTTTTTTACCTCAAAGCCGTCCAGTACGAAACAGACACCCCAGGCTGAACTTTTAGACTCTAACGGGCAGTAATACTTTTCAGTATCTTTTGTGAATGAAAATAAGCGCCATTGATAGCCTTGACATCCCCCACAGTGACTTCATATTACCATAGCTACAACATTTATAAACAACCGTGGTTTTCATTTAGAAAATCGCGCATTAATTGGGAGTTAGTCATGTCAAAAGAGTTAGGCGTTCGTCCTTTACACGATAGAATTTTGGTACGTCGTATGGCGGAAGAAGAAAAAACTGCGGGTGGATTATTCATCCCTGATACAGCTAAAGAAAAACCACAACGTGGGGAAATCGTTGCTACCGGAAAAGGTCGCGTAACTGAAGATGGAAAAGTTCTTCCACTAGAAGTTAAATCTGGCGATAAAATTCTTTTCTCTAAATACGCAGGAACTGAAATTAAATTTTCTGGCGAAGACTTTTTGATGATGAGAGAAGAAGACGTTTTAGGAATTATTCAGTAAGCGTAAGTTTGGCGCGCCCTAGGGCACGCAATGTTTTTATTAAATTATAGATAAAATAACAGGAGATAAAATGAGCAAGATTTTAATGTTTTCAGAAGATGCACGCACACACATCCTAAAAGGTGTTAACACTTTAGCTAACGCAGTTAAAGTAACTTTAGGACCTAAAGGTCGTAACGTAGTTATCGATAAATCTTTCGGTTCACCGTTAATCACTAAAGATGGTGTTACTGTTGCTAAAGAAATCGAATTAGAAAATAAATTCGAAAATATGGGCGCGCAAATGGTTAAAGAAGTTGCTTCTAAAACTAATGACGAAGCCGGTGACGGAACAACAACTGCTACAGTACTTGCGCAAGCAATCTACCGTGAAGGCGCTAAGTTAGTAACTGCGGGTCACAACCCAATGTCTATCAAGCGTGGTATCGACAAAGCCGTAGGTATTATCATTGAAGAATTAAAGAACATGGCGAAGCCTGTTAAGGGTTCAAAAGAAGTTGCGCAAGTAGGTTCTATCTCTGCGAACAACGACATGGAAATCGGCGAAATGTTAGCAAACGCAATGGATAAAGTTGGCCGTGAAGGCGTTATCACGATTGAAGATTCTAAGACAGCAAAGACAGAAGTTACAGTTGTTGAGGGTATGCAGTTTGACCGTGGTTACTTATCTCCATACTTCGTGACTAACCCAGAAAAAATGGAAGCCGTTTTAGAAAACGCTTACGTTTTAGTTTACGATAAAAAAATCTCTTCTATGAAAGACATGATCGGCGTTCTTGAAGCAGTTGCTAAACAAGGTCGTCCATTGTTAATCATCGCTGAAGATGTTGACGGTGAAGCATTAGCTACCCTTGTTGTAAATAAATTACGTGGCACTTTACAAGTGTGCGCGGTTAAAGCTCCTGGTTTCGGCGATCGTCGTAAGGCGATGCTTGAAGACGTTGCGGCATTAACAGGTGCTTCAGTTATTTCTGAAGATCTAGGAATGAAGCTTGAGCAAGCTACGGCTGCTAACTTAGGTACTGCAAAGCGTATCGTAGTTGATAAAGACAACACAATCGTAATTGATGGCGCTGGTAAAAAAGCGGAAATCACTGCACGTATCGCACAAATCAAAGGTCAAATCGAAGAAACGACTTCTGACTACGACAAAGAAAAACTGAAAGAGCGTTTAGCTAAATTAGCTGGCGGTGTTGCCGTTATTCACGTTGGCGGGCACTCCGAAGTTGAAATGAAAGAAAAGAAAGCTCGCGTTGAAGATGCATTAAATGCAACTCGTGCAGCCGTTGAAGAAGGTATCGTTGCTGGTGGTGGATCTGCATTACTACGCGCTTCTTTAAAAATCGCTAACACTAAATTTGCTGAAGAAGAAATGTTCGGCGCGAAAATTATTAAGCGCGCTTGTGAAGAGCCTATTCGTCAAATCGCGGCTAACGCGGGTCTTGATGGCGCGATCGTTGTTGATCGTATCTTACAAGATAAGTCTCCTAACTACGGTTACAATGCTTACTCTGATCAATACACGGATCTTTTAAAAGATGGCGTTATTGACCCGGTTAAAGTTGTTCGTTGTGCTTTAACGAATGCGGCGTCGGTTGCTTCGTTGATGTTGACGACTGAGACTATGATTGCTGAAGCTCCGAAGAAAGATGCTGGCGGCGGCGGAATGCCTGGTATGGGCGGCGGACACGGTATGGGCGGCATGGACGGTATGATGTAGGCGGACAGAGTCCGCGGTAGGCGCGGCCGGCTAGGCGGGCCGGGCAACCGGCCAAGCTGTCCAGTTCGGGCTCATTCGGGGAACTCTCGGCGCTTTCGCGACTCGAGAGGCATCCTGCCTGACGAGAGCTTCCGCTCTCGTGCTCTCGCTTCTGATGGGCATCGTGCCCATCAGATCGTTATTTTAAATGGTTTGTTTCTATTTTTAAACCCGGGCTTGTCCTGGGTTTTCTTTTTTTAGAACAGGTATTCGATTCCGATTACTTGTGAAATTGTTTTTATGTTTGAGGTTGTCGAGGGATCTAATCGAGTTGCTGCTCCGTTGAATGTTGAATCTATATTTTCTAAGCTTAAATCAAATCTGTATTTTAAATTTTTGGCGTGCGCATAGGTAGCGAATATTCCGTACGATGATACGCTTGTGCTGTTCGGGCCTGAGTCGACGGGGCTTTCTGAGAATTTTGGGTTGATTAGAAATTCTACGTTCGCGCCGATTTCGACTGGGTATTCGGGCTGTAGCGGCATTACTCCGATTACTTTTAAGCTTATGCCGTCGGTTTGTGTGCTGGTGAAAGCCGTTGGAGTTGTGTCTGATACTTGGGTTTTGTATGAGGTTAATCCGACCTGCGCCGATACCTGTGGCCCCCATGTTGTGTCTTCAAGTAGATGCGTGTAACCAATAGCCCCAGTGTACCGACTGAACGTGTAGCTTAGGCTGCTTGGTGTTGAGCCAGCAAGTGAGTGGTCGGCGTTGAAGAATAATTGCTTCATGTTGAAGTCGACGTAAAAGCTAGGGTAGACCACTATTTGTGCGCCTAGGTTTATAGTTGGGGCTACGCTTTGTGATGCACTGACTGAAGCTCCGGATTGAAGGCTGGTCGATTCTGAAAATTGTGAAATTCCGGCTTGGGCAATAACTTTTCCGATTTTGTAAGCGCTAGGCGAACTTTCCTTTGTGCTGCCTGTGGATTCTGGTTCAGGTGTCGACGGTTCATTCATTAAATCTTGCGAGCGATTTTTAATTATTGTTTTTTGATCGTCGATTACATCACCTTCACTATTAATGATGGGCATTGGGTAAGATACGTATTCGGTCGGTAAAACTTTTGCGCCGACGTCGACGACTCCGGTTTCTTTTTCAAAAATAATTTGAGCGAAACTTAAGTAAGGCTCAACTTTGGTAACTTTAAGCCGTCCGATAATTTCTTTTTCGATGCCGACGAGTGTTTTCAGTTTTGGATGACGGTTTAATTTTAATATTTGAGCTAAAGTTAATTCTTGCCCTAAAGTTACTCCGTTTTGAGCACCTAAGTTAAGGGTTACTTCGATACCCCTGCGGCTTAGTACGAATCCGCGGTAAGGTAATTTATTTTTTAACTTATGGTAAAGTATTACGAATTCTTCTCGTAGTTTACTAATTTCAAAAGTATTTAAATCTTGAAATGACTCTTCAAGTAGTACAATTCCCTGATCTTGCGTGAATAGTTTTAGTCTTGCGTTTAAGCCTCGCGGGCCTTTTGTGACAAGCGCCGTTAACATCGCTTGCGAGCCCGTTTTTTGTAAAGCTTCTAAAACTTCATTCGGCTTACTATCAAAGTTTTCGACAAATATTTTTTGACTGAAATTCGGAAACTCTGAATAGCCCCAGACCTTATCGCTTTGAAGCAAATCGATGAGTAGTTTTTGAATCGGAGCTGCGTAAATCCCATTCACGTTATCGTATACCGGAGCTAAAGTGATTGTTTTTAAAATAATTTTTTGATCAACCGCACTTGTGTACTTTACGGGAAAGGGATTTTTATTTTTAGTGCTAGCCGTTTGCGCAGAAACATTTTGTGCTGCAGAAATAAATATTATCGAAATAATCACTGCAAAAACAAGTTGTCGTACATTGGTATTATTCATAGTTTATTGTCACTTTTTTTAATAAGCCCGGCAACAGACTCGACTTCACGGCCTAGACTTAGATCGTCAGATCTTAGACTAGCTTTATTAAAAAAGATTTAGCTGCGCGAAATAAAAGATAAAATAAACACATGCCAATCAAATGCTTAGTTGTAGAAGACGCCCAATTTATTCGTGAAATTTATCGCTATAGTTTGCGTGGTCAAAATATCGAAATTATCGATGAAGCCGTTGACGGTGTTGAAGCCATTGCGAAAATTTTAAAATATCAACCTGACTTCATTATTCTAGATTTAGTTTTACCATTGAAAAGCGGAATAGAAGTTTTAAAAGAAATTTCTGAAATTTCGCCTCATTCGAAATGCTTAGTGATCTCTTCGTTAGACGACGTAGATATTCAAAACAAAGCGAAAGCCCTTGGAGCGATACAGTATTTAACGAAGCCTTTCACCAAAGCGCAGTTACTGAGCGCAATTCAAAATGTTACTAATCAGTATCAAGAGGTTCAAAATGGATGAGTTTAAGTTTGTATTGAAATGTTTTCTGTTTGCTTGCCTAGTACTTGCCGTTTCGCAGGTCAGAACCAGCGGCTTAACGATTGAGGCGCGTATTCAAAATACCTTACTAAGTTCGTCTGTTTCAAACTTTCTAAATCAGGCCGCCGAGGGTGGAGTTAAGCTTTACAATAAAGCCTTTGATGCTACAGAGATGACCGTCAATGGCTGGCTGAGCAAGCATTCGAATTCTGAGCCCGAGACCCAAGTTATTCGTTACCCAGCGGCCAAGAAAACCGTAGACAATTCTGATCTACGTTTAAACGACGAAATCAGCACTGAAGCTGATTTCGAATAAGTTATTAAAATAAATAATCTAATTTTTAGTTTGTACGATTTACTGAGCTTGAGCCCGCCGAACCCGCCTTAATGGTCGAATTCTTGGCTAAGTTCATCGCGTTTGTATTGGTATCGCCTCGTAGCATGGCTTTTTGATAAATCTTGCCGCAAGGAAGTTTATCACCATTCGAATATGCATGCGACATTTGACTGAAAACCATCAGGCCAATAAGGGCCGCAGCAAAAATTTTCTTCAACATAAAGACTCCTTTATTATCGTAAGTGCTTACTAGGAGTATTGCTAATCAAGTGCCAAGAAATTCAATTCGTGAAAGTTATTTTAAATAGTATATTCGGATACTTAGACTATCGTTTGATACTGAGACTGACTACTTTATTGACACATGCGTGCGGCAAATAGTTAGACGTCTCGATTTGAAACGTCGTAAAAACTATTGTTGAAACGACTAGTTGGCATCTTCGACTGAACCATCAGACGGAGTACCTTTTGTAGGTTTAGTCGTGCCGCGGTTAAGTAAGGTACCTTTTTGGTTAGACAAACGAGCGCCTTCAGCTTTTTCATAAGCTACGCAGCCTTCGCAGCTAACACCAGTTGCGATGACGCCAGCGCCGTTGTTAGCGCTGATGTTTTCACAACTGCGATCGCCTACCGGACAAGAATCTGCAAAAGAGCTAAGGGCAAAAACAGTTGTCAGAGTAAATATTAATTTTTTCATGTCAGCTCCTTATAAATACAAGTCTTGGGTGGCGGGTGCGATAACATCTAACAAGTTATTGAAGGTACTGGCAACTTGCGAAGCCACTGTTTGACCTTCAGGGCTATCAACTTTCGCGATATCACCGTCGGGCTTATAACTTACTTTAATTGTTCCTAAACCCGGTCTTGAAACCACGTTAGGCTTACCAAAGCGTTCTTCGTAGTCGATTTTAACAACCTTCTTCGCTTGATCTAAAATAGAAGCGATACGGCCTTTTTCGTCATAGCTCATTGTAATTTTTTGACCGTCCGAATTTTCTGCGAAGGTCAGATTACCTTTGTTATCGTATTTAAAAGAGGTTTGGCGAGTGCCTGTTATTTTACCTTTTTGGGTAAAGTAACTCATTTTTACGGTTGCGACCTTTTTAGAAACGTTATCATGAGTATATTCAATTTTAAGCTGCGGAGACGACTTTATCTTAATTAGACCATCGGCATAGTAATCAAAGTTAATTTTTTCGTTATTTCTTTTAATGGAAACGGGCTTACCGAATACGTCGTGATACGAAATATCATTAGTACTACCATTTACGCTTGTTAGAACTCTTGAAAGAACAATTTGTCCGTTTGGAAGTTGTTTATGCCAAAATTCGTATCTGTTATTCGCCACAGTTTCTTTACCGCAAATTTTCTTAACTTCAGACCAATAGTGAAACTTAGGATCGCTCGCAGAGAAGTCGTATTTGTAGTTTTCAACACATTTCTCGCGATCGGTGTAACCCATGACCCAATCTTTTAAGTTATCGTAACGGATCAGCGCGAAAGTTTTATCGGGCCAAGTGGCTTTAGTTAAATTATGAAATTCATTGTATTCGTAGGCGTAAACATCTGAGTCTTTCTTGGCCCACATGTTTTTGCTCCAAACTAGATCTTCTTGCGCGCTGTATTTGTATTCAGCGTTTAAGCCATTCGGCCCAGTGATTTGTTTAATTTTTTTGTTCGGATAGTATTTGAAAGCTAATTTACGAGCGTTATTATCCTCTAACTCTTTTAGCATGTCTTTGTCGTATTCGAATTTTAAGAAGTTACTGTTCTTATCGTACATGTGAGTAATGCGGCCTTGCATATCAAAGCGTTGATAGCTGCCATCAGCTAAATTACGTGTGTAAAAGCCTTTTGCTAGAACAACGTTTTCAACTTCTTTACCATTAGCCATGAACTTCGTGCCTTCTTTGACCGGAACAACAATTCCGTACTGACGGGCAAGTTGTGAACGTTGGTCGTCATCTTCAATTAATTGAAACGCAAGTTTTTTTAAATAGTCCGGTGATGCTGACTTATTTTTAGGGTCAGCTTTGGTTTTATTGATAATTTGGGCTACGGTGCTTTCAACATCTTTTTTAGTTATTTCGCGCGCAGAATAAATAACCTCTTGGCCATCACCGCATTCAGAAATTTTAATATTACCTTCAGAAGTGGCTTCTAGCCTGGTTTCGAAGTTCGAACACCAACCAAAACCGAACATTCCGTTGTAGATTGTACGGCTTTTGTAAGCGCGCACGATTTTCATATCGTAACCGTTACCGGGAACTTCCATGTCGATCCAGGTATTTGAATAACTAGCATTATTCATATCAACAAGAGCATGGGCAGATTGAAAGAAAAAGGTGACTGCTGCGAGCGACAATAAAAAGTGCTTCATTCTGAATTTCTCCATTTACACTTTTATTGTAACAATCTTCTTGATCATGACTCCACCGATAATTTGCAAACCTAGCATAGCGACTAGTAGCCCTAGACCTAGGGCGGTCGAGAACATCGGTGCAATAAAGGTAGGATCAAGAGCAAAAAGTACTCCTCCTAAAATGAATGGAATACACGTAACGATAATTCCCTGCATAACGCCCTGGGCGGTCATTGCAGCGATTTTTTTTTCTAATTTTTGACGTTCACGAATTGTAGTAACGATGGTCGCAAAAGTTTCTGCTAGGTTACCGCCGGTCTCTTTAAGAATATTAATTGCGGTCACAAACATCTGTACATCAGGTAACGGAATACGCTCGCCAAGGTCAGACAATGCTTCTTCAAAGCTTTGTCCAAATTGGGTCTGCGTAATAACTTGTGCAAATTCAGAGCTAACGGGGTTACCCATAATCTCAACAACACGTTGCATAGACTGTTGTGGGTTAGAGCCTGATTTAATTCCGTTTGCCATGATCGTTAGTGCGTCAACCATTTGATCAACGAACAAGGCACATCTTTTTTGATACATCGTTTTAAAAATAATAGGCGGAAGTTGAAACCCAGCAATACCTGCAGAAATACCCAGAAAAATTCCGACTTCAAAATTAGGCCAGGCTAATACAAAGAATAACGAGCCTAAGCCGAAGCTGCTCATCAGCAGAAGCTGCGTTACTTTTTTTTCGGTCACGTCCATACCTAACAGCTTCATGTAGCGCATGATTTCTGAACGTCTACCTAAACTTTTATCGTAGATTTTAACAATAGCTTTATCAGCCCAAAAATAGACAGCAAAAAAAACTGCAATTCCAAAAAGAGGAAAGGTAACCCAGGCGTAGCTAAAAATTTTTGTGATTGAAGATAAATCCATTCAGCTAACCAACTTTTTTCACTGGGTTTGGTGGCACTGGTGCTGCGGACGGAATTGCTACCTTCGGAACTTCATTCGAAAATATTTCCATAGGGATATGCCCACCCTTATCTTTAATTTCTTGGGCGAAGGTTGGCACTGTACCAGTCGATTGAAATTGGCCAAGAACCTTACGGTTTTTGTCGTAGCCCGTTTCTTTGAATTTATAAATTTCTGCTAATGTAATAATATCACCCTGCATACCAACAACTTCGGTAATGCTTATAATCTTACGGCTGCCGTCTGATAAGCGCACGATTTGTACAATTAAATCAACGGCTCCAGCAATCTGTTCGCGAATCGCGCGAACAGGTAGATCAAGACCCGACATCATCACCAGGGTTTCTAAGCGCGCAATACATTCGCGCGGTGAGTTCGCATGTGTAGTTGTCATTGACCCGTCATGCCCCGTGTTCATTGCCTGTAACATATCTAAAGCCGCGCCATCGCGGGTTTCACCCACGACAATTCGATCGGGTCGCATTCGTAAAGCATTTTTAATCAAATCGCGAATTGTGACTGCGTTCGTTCCTTCCATTGAAGGAGGGCGAGTTTCTAAGCGCACGACGTGCTCTTGCATCATTTGTAATTCGGCCGCATCCTCGACGGTGATAATACGTTCGTGAGACGGGATGTACTGTGAAATCATATTTAGTAAAGATGTTTTACCTGAGCCCGTTCCACCGCTGATGACGACGTTGTAGCCATATTCAACTGCGATCTTCAAAAATTCGAGCATATTTTTTGTAGCGCTTCCAAATTCAATATATTTATCGGGGTTAATTCCACCTTTTTTAAATTTACGAATTGTAAGGGCCGGGCCATCTAATGCTAAAGGTTCGATGACGGCATTCACACGACTGCCATCCTTTAAGCGGGCATCCACGTAAGGAGTTGAATTATTAATTTGTCGACCAAGTGGTGTGACGATGCGTTCGATAATTCTACGTAAGTGATCGTTTGATGTGAATTTAATGCCACTTAGTGTAACTTTACCATTTTTTTCGACAAATATTTTATTTGAGCCGTTAACCATAATCTCAGAAATTGCGGGGTCAGCTAACATATCTTCTAAGGGTCCCAGGCCTAAAGCTTCTTCTAGAACTTCTTTAACTAATTTCTGGCGCTCTTCACGAGCTGAATCCGGAGCTTCTTTGTCGACAATCTGACCGATATCACGCTGCGTTTTCGCGCGTAACTCTTTTTCTTTACTTTCGCTATCGCCGACTTCGGCTAAAATCTTTTTAAGATCAATCGTGCGTATAAGTTCTGAGTGAATTCTTAATTTTAGTAGTGTACGCGCATCGTAGCCGTGCGGGTTTGCATTCGTCGTTGTGGGTGCGGTTGAATTTGTGGCTGCGGTCGGTTTTGGTTTTTGAACAGTTTTTAATTTTTGTAAAATACCGCCGGTTAATTTACGTACTAAATCAAAATAAGCGGCTGATACTGCAGACTTCGGATTAGTAATTACGAATGGCTTTGAATCACGAAGTGATGCGGCTGTAGTGGCCTCGTCGGCGGGAATTAATGCTAATGCGGCTAAACCTAGATGCTGCCCGATGACTTGGGGCTGTAGACCTGAATTTGAAAATTTATTTAGGACTAGCTGAAACATCTCTTTCGGATAGGTCTGCGTTAGTAGTTCATTAATCATTCGCTGAGTTTGTTGCACGACTAAAATTTCAGGCGTCGCAACAATTGTAATGGCCGTAGCTTCTTGCAGCACCGCTGTTTGCATAGGCCCCAGGTCATTTCCGAGGTCAACTACGATAAATTTATAACTGCGTGAAAAAAACTCTAAAAGCTTTGTTAAATTATCAGTCGGTACACTTAGAATTTCTTCTGGTCCGCGGACCGCGCCTAAATACGAAAAACCCGACGGATGTTGACTTACAATTTGCTGTAGTGGCGTTGCATTTAAAGACTGTGCCGAGTTCGCTAGCTCACGTAGCGTTTTAAGTGGCTTAATACCTGTGATAATATTTTGGTCACCCACGCTGCGTGAGTCACAATCAATCAATAGCACAGGTGTACGAAGTTCTAGCGTTAAAGCTGCAGTAAGGTTCGCGGCGAAGACGGACTTACCGACTCCACCTTTTCCGCCAACGACAGCGATTAAATTACATTGAGGGTTGATTGCCAATGAGCCTCCACATAATCTTATCGGTTAAAACGACCCATTTCTATACTCGACCTTGGTGTAAGATCGATATAAAACTACTCTCTGAATCTGAATTTCTTTTTGACCTGGTCTACGCCAGCGCTAGCCGAAGATTTGATGATTGGCGTAATGAATACAACGAATTGTGAATCTTTACGGGCGTAGCTTTTACCTTGGCGTAAAGTAATGATGGCATCTTTATTGTCGGGTGATCCACCAAAGCTATTACTAGTTTGCTTTTTAATTAAACCACCAAAAGCGGCGCTTTGGCGATCGCGCACACTGATTTGTGTTCTGATTTCTGTTTGATTATTTGAATTTTGATTTTGATCTCTGACCGAGACGTTTAATGCTTCTAATAACACTAAGCCTGAACGCTCTGATTTAATTCTAGGAGTTAAAGATAGCGTTACTCCGGCCGTTTGGTTAATCGGAGTTTTAGAGCCATTTTCACCGTCACGAAACCCGGTTTCAATTGAAACATTTCGACTGATATTTCCCGATGATCCGTCTTGAATCAAGATAGACGCAGTATCAAGAACCTTGGCAAAACCATGGTACTTAGCCCATTTTAATTTAGGCAATAAATTATTCAGAATTTGCGCGGTTTCACCTAACGTCGAAGTCGGCCCGCGCGAGGCGCCGTCTAAGCTACCTAAAGACGGCGTAAAATTAAAATCAAAGCCCTTTGAATAGCCGCTGCTGAATTCGACAAAGTGGGCAACCACTTGAACCATTTTAGGTGGAGGTTCTACTTTTTCGTCATCTTTTTTAATCGTGATTAAATCGATAATTAAATTTGCGATACCGCCGGTATTCTTACGACCCATAATTTTGATATGATCAGTATCAGGCGCTACATCGATGACTAGATCAGGCATATAAAGTTCAACAATACTAATAACGCGAGACTTTTCGGCGGCGTTGTTAACTTGACCTTCTAGTTTTAAATAATCGCCCACCGCGGTGATCGTGATTTCTGGGTTATTTACATCGCGCGAAATGTACTCAGCAATTTTTTTACGTGCAGTTGGGCTTAGTGTAGCTAATGACCTTACTTTATCGGTACCAAAGTTTTTTATGACTTGTGCGATACGAACGAGATCTCGTGGAAGAATAGCATAACCATCAATTAAAATAATATTGTTAACAATTTTGAATTCAATGCCTTCGATATCTCCAAGTAAAGACTGAACTTCACGCATTGTTTTTTCAATCGTGTCATCGCGGATATCAAAGCGAAGCTCGACTAGTATTTGGCCTGTTTTGCGATTGTTGATTGTCGCGATACCGTTACCAACTTTTTTCGGAGTCATTCTAAAAAAGTCTGTTCCTTTAATTCGTTTAATATCAAAAAAATCTGTACGACCTTTAATAACAGTTTCTATATTGGGAATTAATAATTCTTCGTCGTGTTCCATGCCCATGATGAGGTTAATATGGCGGCGAATACGGCGTGCATTAGGCAGTTCGCTCGATACTTCGTCGTCAACGCTGGTGCTTGCGGGTAAAGTAACGTTCGTAGCAGCGGTGGTACTTGGTGCAGTTATAGCTGGAGCCGTAGCGGGCGTTGTAGCTTGTTGGGCATAAAGCTCAGCAGAAAATAGCCCGGCAAAGAATAGCCCGGTACAAAATTTAAATTGAAAAAGTAGGTGCGTTACTTTTAGTTTCATTCCACCTATAAGTGTATCGCCTAACGGCCTGGAATGCCATTCTGAACTGGCTGAACCGAGTATCCACTAGACGGGACAGAAGTCCTGTATTGAATTGATTCAGACGAAGATGCCGGTAGGCGCGCAGCCTTATTGCGATCATTCGGATTACGTAAAAGAAAATATAAACTGCTTGAATTTGTCGATACTAAATAAATCAGATCTTGAGCTTGCTGAAGATCGGCTTCAATTGTAAGCGTCGAATATTTTGTATCGCCAGTTAAAGTTGTTTGCACCAGTTGCTTTCCGCTAGGGTCGCGCTCAATTGTACGAGGTAAGTTATTATGAACATTCACGCCCGTAGCTAAAATCACTACATCTTGCATCAGAATACTTACTTCACGCTTTTGCCCAGCACCTCTGCCAGAATCAATTACGGCCATGATATCTACGCGGTCACCAGGTCTAATCAGTCGGGCATTAGCGCGGTCATCATTCACCGGAATAGTAACGGCTCGTTTATTCGGAGCCACTTGTATCGCCATACCTGTCTCGGGCCCAGGTTCTAAAACTTTATTTTTAGTGATTGTCTGTCTTTGTTTAATCGGAATGGCAGCTACTCCGCCAATAACTTCTGGGATACTTGAGTAGTAATCAGGTTCAACATCGGCACGATTTTTTTCGACAACTTCTAAAACGTCATCGTAGATGGTATCCATTTCACGAATATTAGACTTAGCCACAACGACTCTAACTTTGTCGCCCGCAATTTTATCGATGTCGGCTTTTTTTTCTTGAGAGTACGAATACAACATGAAGGTTGCAAAAACGCCTGCACCGATTGAGATCCATAAATTTCGTGATTCATTTGGTCCCATATTGAACTCCTACTCACCACAATCGGTTGTTAGACATATTCCATAAACGGTCTTGATCCATATTCTAGGCGTTTGTATTGAAGTTCCTTCTACTGGCTTGTACTTTGAATCTGCAAACCAGATGTTAGTCGAGCTTTCTTTGCCACCGAAGTTTCGATCACTTTCGGTACCGCCAGCCGTATTCACATTAGCCAGACCCCTCCGTGCATTACCTTTTTCGTAGTTTAAAGTTATTCCGCGCATGGTTGCTGGCCACTTACCTTTATCTTCTTTTCCACCGGCTTGTGCGACGCTACCTTCTTGTACGGTGCCATGAACTCGATTTTGTGATTTTAAATAGTTAGTTCCGGCAGCGCCGGGTCGAAAATAAACCAAGTTCGACTTAAAACGAAAAGTCTCTAAGGTATAGTTATAAGAAGCGATTGAATTTAAAATTCCTGAATGAACCGCGCCAAAAAAACCCAACGAAAAATTAAATACCACAACTAGCAAAAATAGCACGGGGATTGATTCGATAATCGCCATGCCTTTTTCTGATTTTTTAAATTTTCGATTCTTTCGGGTTTTTAGCATCCGTTGTCTTCCTGATTTACGTAGGCTTCCCGCTGTTCGCCCTCGGTCGGTGGTGAGACCATCGTAGCACTGGTCATTTGCAAAAATTGATTCGAAGGCTTTATGCCTTTTACGAATCGATTATCGAAATTATAAAAAGCACTGCATTCGGCTTGGCTAGGACTTCGAATGATAAAAGCGCGTACCGGAAATGCAAAAGTTGAAGTATCAGTTGCTATTTTTCCTAAAAACGGAATTTGCAAACCCGCAAATAGTTTTAAGTAAATTTTTGCGCTAGCGCCGATCCAAGGCTGACGTTCTTCATTATTTGGATCGCGATTGGGCAGATCAACAGCTATTTTGGCCGACAGATCTTGATCGATTCGCGCAAGGTTTCCGACTTTGTACTCATCAAGCGTAAACCAAGCCGAGCCCGTGGCGCCTTGCCCAGTTAATAACGGAAATTGCTGACTTAAATTATTAAATTTTAACGTGGCTTGATTGCTGGCCGCCGATTCACTGACGTTGCCGGCCGCAAAGTTGCGCGCACTTGACCAAACAATATATTGCGCCACTTCAATGGTCGCTAATGAAAAAGTTAAACCGAAAATAACAATTCCGATTCCGATAACTAAGACGAATGAAAATAAAAAATCAGCGATAATAAAACCAGAATTAGATCGAAGCATCGAAGGTTTAGTTTTATTAATAGCTAATTTCATCATAAAGGGTCCGAACTAAGAGAGCGATGAATAGAATTAGGGTGGCATTTACCTAAAGTTTCACGGTTTGATTTACCTTGGGCCGAACACTGTTGTTTCCAACTTCCGTATCCGGTCATTGTTGAAAGTTGTTCCATAGGCTTTGAAGCTAGATTTTGAATCAGTTTCATTTCACGAGCTTTTTGTGTAACAAAAACAAAAGCTCCTACAAGAACAGTCATTAGCAGCACCGCTTCAATAGCGAACTGCCCACGCTTATTCTTTATCGATCCAAGGAACACGTTTGTCTTCATCACCGGCTCCGGTCGGGAAGGGTTTAAACCCAGTGCCCGTTGCGATTTGTGTTTCAACTCTTGCGGCAAGCCGTACCCCGCCTTGTTCAAAGCCTTTTTTAGGTGCTTTCATCAGGGCCGACATAAATAAAACGCCGCCCATAATCATGAGGAGTACGTACTCGATAGTCATAAATAATTATTCAGCAATTACTTGGTCCATTGAAGTTCCAAGATCGCCAACTTTAGCTTTCATTTTTTCCATAATCGGTTTTTTGAAAGCCAGGACCAAGCCAACGACAACAACCAGTAACAGGATATACTCAGTTGCTCCTTGGCCGCGTTGATTTTTTAATAGATTTTCACGCATGCGATTACGTAAATTAGATAAGAACTTCATAGATCCCCCTTATGGATTATGTGTACTTATCGTCTGTTTTTGGGAAATACTTTAGTTTTAGCCAGCGCTAATTAGCTTTGATCTGAAGTCTCGAATGAAGACGGTATCTCGACCTAGGGCGTGTTTTTTTGCGAATATTTGTAGGTCACCGCGAACTCAACTATTCTAAGGTTGTAGCAATTAATTATGTTTCACACAGCGGAGGAAGCTTATGATCCCTAAACAGTTTGTACTATTATATGTTGTGTGTGTAATTACCCTGTTCGTTGTAAACGCTTTAATGGGTTAATCTAGTTCTTTAGAACGTAGATATCAGAATAATTTCTTCCCATTTCTTCAGAATCCATCCCGTAGCCAACGACATAGCGATCTTCGATCGTTTTACCTATATAATCTGCACGGATAGGCAACTCACGACGGGCCGGTTTGTCTAAAAGTGTAACGATCTTTAATGAAGCTGGGTTTGAAGACAATAAACGACTTTGTAAGAAACTTAACGTGCGTGCCGTGTCGATCACTTCTTCAACGATGATCACGTGTTTGTTAGTGATATTGATTGAAATATCTTTTGTCATGCGGATCGCTCCGCCTTTTTCAGTTGATTGCACATAAACGAAATCTACTTGCTGCATCAAACCAACTTTTCTCATTAAATCAGCTGTAAAGTGCATAGACCCACGTAGCGGGCAGATGAAGATGATGTCTTTACCTTCGTAATCGTTTTCGATTTGCGTTGCTAATTTAGAAACTAGTTTAGCTATATCTTCTTTAGATAAGAAAGATGTCATTTCGTCTTTAATTTGTGCCATATAAGTTCCTTTTAAAATGAAAGAGTCGTAACGCCAGCCGCTTGAGCCATCTTCAAGTAGCGAAGTGCTTCTTGGTTTTTTGGATCATAGCGTAAGATATTCTCCCACTGGTCGACGGCTTCGGCAATATGATGCCCATTGTATAAAATTAAACCAAGCTTCAGTCGAGGGGTAACTAGCTTAGGGTCGGCCTGCAAGATTGCTTTTAATTCTTTAATTGCTTTATCTTTTTGGCCCGCTTGAACGAAACACTCAGCAATTCGTACTGCATAGTCAGCTTTTTTATCAGAAAGCTGCTGGGCCTTCGTGTATTGCTCGATCGATTCATTATAGCGTTTGTGTTGTAAGTACATATCAGCTAGCTCAGCATGCTTCGCTGCAAACTTTTCATTTACATTAGGCTCGGAAGACTGCTTTTTAGAATCTAGTCTAGCTTTAGCGTCTTCAAAAACTTTTTTTGCATCATCATAGCGGCCGATATCATTTAAAATAATCGAAAGACCTACCGACGCATCAGTATAGCCAGGATCAATTTCTAAGGCTCGTTTGAAAGTTTTAATCGCTTTATTGAATTTACCCTGATCATAGTAAATCGTTGCAAGCATTTGAAATATTTCAGTATTGCGTGAATTAATTAATGTTGGCTGATTTAACAAGGGCTCAGCAGTTTTGTAATCACCCTCAATAAAAGCGACTCGAGCTTCATCAATCAATTGCTGAGAAAACGATTTCATTAAAGACCCTCGCTCTTAGCCGTTTTAGCTTCTTCAGAGTTACTGAATTTAGAAATTAGAATACCTGAGTATTCTTTTTGCTTTTTAGCATCTTCGATTTTTTTAGCTGCGCGGGCTGCACCCAGTAATGATTTCGGGTCATAGCCAAAGCCTGGATACTTACGGTAGGCGCTTTCGTAACGAGCCAGCGATGAATCATACTTTTTTTGCTTGTAGTAAAAGTCTGCAACATAGAGCTCTTTTTCAACTAACATCACATACGATTTTTCGCGATATTCGCGCGCATCTTTTAAATGTTCTGAATTCGGGTAAAGTTTAATAACTTCATTAAAGCTGTAGATTGCATCTTGCGCTAGGCTTAAATCCCGATCGATTGTTTCTGGCAATTGCAAATAGTAGCTCATTGCAATTCTAAAAATGACGAAATCGATTTTGGGATGCTTAGGGTGAAGTTCGCGAAAGTTTTGATACGCAATTTGGGCTTCTGGGTACGATTCACGTTTATACTGAACATCAGCTATCGCAAGTTCAGCTAAAACAGCATAAGAGCTGTATGGAAATTTATTTTTAACGTCTGAGTACTTGATCAATGCGATTTCAAAGCGATCTGCTGCCTCGAACTCTTGTGCAATTTTGAACGCCCCTTCCGGAGTTTCGGCCCGAGTTGCATCCGAAGCGCAACCAACAAAAAGTTGAAAAACCGACAAAATGAATAATAATTTCAAGCTCTTACTTATCATAATATGCACCTAAATTGATAAGACCCGAATGCCTGTTTGATGTCAAAAATTTTCGCATAGAATTGTGCAACTAACTTGAAAATATGCTGAAATCGGCAGCGATATTGTGCTACTGCGAAATAGAAAGAACTTCGATGCTTTTTTTCGGAATCCATCCCGAAAATGCTCCGGGGTAGCGCACCTGAACGTAGTCAGCTTGAACTTGTAAAACTTCAACTTCGATACCTGGTTGAACTTCGAAAATAACGGGCTTATTTTCACCTGGCGCGGTTTGAACGGCCGTTTTCTCGGCGATAACTAATCCACGTAAAGTAGCTTCATCATTCCAAGAAATTAAAGTTACCCCAAACATCAGAACGGTTAATGAATAAAACAAAGCCGATTGCCATGAAAAAGATTTTTTAGGTAAATTTTCAGTCGCGTTTCTTTTATTGGTAATTATATTTTTAAACATCAAAGACAGAGTGAAAAAGAAAAAAACTAAAGTTAAAATAGCGTATAAATCAACCGAAGCTAACCGAATTACACTTTTTAAATTTTCGTAGCCAGAAATTTGGTGGGCAACTTGCGGAATTTCAAATTTTTTTGAGTGTTGCTTTAAAGATTCGCCGGCAATTTTATTTCCCGGGTTAAGCAAAACCGCTTTTTTAGACCATACGTAGGCCTTCAGAAAATCAGATTTTTCGAAGGCGACGGTCGACATGTTATGATAAATGGCAGAAGCCTGATTGGCATTTATCGTGGCTGGACTTTTGTCTAGGGCCTGCTGGTACAAGTCTAGGGCGCTATCCCAGTTTTTCTGCTGTTGCAACGCCAAGCCTTCTTCAAAAAGCTGCGAAATCTGTATGTTTTTCTGCACATTTTCTTGCGGCATAGAGCCAAAGTCTACAAAGAAGATGTCGACATTGTCACGCACTACTAGACCGAGGTAAAATATTGAAACTTAGTTACATAACTTAATTGCGATTAGGTTTTACAAGACTCGAAAATGAAAGGTCATTTATGTTATCCGCTTTGAAGAACGCATTCAGTAAAGTAGAAAATTCTGACGAAACTTTAGTTGGCCGTAAAATCGCAAACGATCCCGGAGTTGAAAACTTAGTAAACGATTTGGTCGACGAGGTTATGGTTATCAATAGCGAAATCAACACGATTCGCCCGGCGCAACCTGGGCTGATTGAACATTCAAAAAAGTTAATTGATAAAACAGGCGTCTTACGCGGTCGCCCACTTTATCACAACTACATTGGAACCGGCGCGGGCCGCGGACCTTACGTCGAACTAGAGGACGGTAGTATTAAATTAGATTTAATTAATGGTATCGGAATTCACATAATGGGTCACAGTAACCCTCGGGTCATGAAAGCTGCAGTGCGTGGCTCATTATCTGATGTCGTAATGCAAGGTAATATTCAACCTAATAATGATTATTGGAAGTTAACTGAAAAACTAGTTCAAATTGCCGGGCGCAAAAGTAATTTAAAGCACGCATGGTTTTCAACCTGCGGCACAATGGCTAATGAAAATGCGTTAAAAATTGCTCGTCAGAAAAATTCTCCCGCGAAGTATATCTTCGCGATGAAAAACGCTTTCGCAGGTCGTTCGACAATGATGGCAGAGGTCACTGATAATGCGGCTTACAAGCAAGGTTTGCCAAGTTACGGCGAAGTGATTCATATTCCGAACTACGACAAAAAAGATTCACAAAGTTCAGAACGCGCGCTTAATTACATGAAAGAGCAATATGCAAAACATGAAAAAGACGTCGCGGTTTTTATTTTTGAGCCGATGTTAGGTGAAGGGGGATTTACTCCTACCCCGCGCGAATTTTATGTGCCGATGCTTGAGTTCTGTAAGAAAAATAATATCGCTGTATGGGCTGATGAAGTGCAAACCTTTGCCCGCACCGGAGAATTCTTCGCTTTCGAAACCATGGACCTTGGCCAATATGTAGATATCGTAACTATTGCTAAAACCGTTCAGCTTGGTGCGACACTTTATACTGCAGAATACAATCCGAAGCCGGGCTTAATCGCGGGTACATTTTCTGGCGGTACCGCTTCAATGTCTGCGGGTTTAGAAATCTTGAACATGCTTGAAGAAGGTTACCTGGGGCCGAACGGTCGCATATTGAAAATTCACCAAAAGTTTGTTCAAGGCTTAAATCGTTTAAATGAAACAACTTGTAAAAACATCGCACAAGATGCGGGCGGCATGGGTTTAATGATTGCGTTCACGCCGTTCGGCGGAAAAAAAGAACAAGTTGAAGCTTTAATTAAAAAACTTTTCAATAATGGCCTGATCGCATTTAGCTGCGGTAAGGATCCCGTCAGGATTCGCTTTTTAGTACCGGCTATTATTGAAGATCAAGATATCGAGCTGGCTTTACAAATTGTCGAAAAATCACTATTGCAGGGAATTTAATTTGAATTTAGATGAAGCTAGCCGCTCAGAACTGATTGAGAACTGTCGAAAGCTTATTGCTTTAGATAGTTCTCCGTCTAGTTCAACGGTTGAAGTCGTCGAGTTCCTAGCTTATCTGGCGCGCGAAGCGGGGCTTAATGTTGAAGTTATGCAAGAAGTTCAAAACGGAATTTCGCATGCTAATATATTAGTGCGCACCCAGCCCTTTAAACCGGGCGATAATGAATTTTTATTACAAACACATTTAGACACGATCGACCCGGGAAACTTCGTTTTATGGAAGAAGAATGGGTCTAACCCTTTTGATGCCAGTATTGATGACGGAAAAATTTACGGCTTGGGTGCAGCTGAAGTAAAATTAGATTTTATTTGTAAACTGAATGCACTTAGAGCTTTTAAGCAAAATACATTTTCTAAATTGAAGCCCGTTTTAGTTGGAACTTTTGGCGAAGAGACCGGAATGCAGGGCGCGCTTCGGCTGATTCGTAAAAATAAGCTTAATGCAAAGTATGCCTTAATCGGTGAAACCAGTAACTTAAAAATCATTCAGGCAGCTAAAGGGTTTGCGGTCGTTGATATTAGGCTGCCGATCCCGATCGAAGAGCGCAAATATAAATCGGGTCGCGAACTTATGGAATCTACTTCAACGCAAACAAAACTATTTGCGGGCCAATCTGCGCATTCGTCGACGCCGCATTTAGGTGATAACGCGATAAAAAAAATGTTCGAGTATTTACAAAAGATGCCCGACAACATGATTTTGATCGAGGCCGATGGTGGCACGCGGTTCAATATGATCCCCAATCAAGCGATGATCGAGCTTGATTTCGTATCACACTTAAAAAATTCAAGCTTAGTAAAATTGAATCAAATTTATAAAGTTCTACAAGATGTTGAATTAGATATGCAGCAGTTCGAAGATGGCGATTTCGAACCTTCGCACTCAACATTAAGTATAGGCATTATACGCACTTTCGAAGATAGTATTTTGATGGGGGGATCTTGCCGAATTCTTCCTAACATCACGCAAGAGCAATACGAAAAATGGATGGCAAAAATTCAAGCTGTTTGCGATGGCGTAGGCGCGCAGTTCAGAATTACCGACTACAAAAAGCCGTTTCGTACGCCGGAAAGCTCAGTTCTAATTAAAACAGCCCAAAGCGTTTTAGAGAAGATGGGTCTTGATGCAAGGTGCATATCCCTAGCTTCAACAAACGAAGCCAGCTTGTTTACACGCCTTAATATCGAATGTATCTGCATTGGCGCAGGGGTTCGCGAAGGAAATGTGCATACGGCCGAAGAACATGTTAAAATCGAAGATCTTGAAAAAGCGACTTATTTTTATCAACAGATGGTCGAAAGGTTTTGTCTATGAGTTTTGTAATACGCTCCGTTAAACGTGATGATCTGGTGCAGTTAACTGATTTAGCTAAGCAATTTAATTTGCTAAATTTACCGGGAGACCGAAAAATTTTAGCAGAAAAAATTGAGCGTAGCGAAAAATCTTTCGCTAGCGAACTTGCTAAAGAAAATACTGAATATATCTTTGTCGTCGAAGATACCGAAGAGAATGTAATTGTCGGAAGTTCTTTAATTTTAGCAAAGCATGGTACAGAACATGCGCCACATTCTTATTTCAAAATTTTAAAGCGAGATCATTTTTCGCAAGATTTAGGAATTGGCTTTATTCATCAAGTTTTACGCTTTCAGTTAGATAACGATGGCCCGACCGAAATCGGAGGGTTGTTAGTTGATAAATCTTACCGACGTCGTCCGGAACGCTTGGGTAAACAGATTTCGCTAAGCCGTTTCATCTACATGGGATTAAACCCAGATCGTTTCGAAAATCGCGTTTTATGTGAGTTAACGCCGCCCCTAACTGAAGAAGGCCGAAGTGAATTTTGGGAAGCCTTAGGTCGCAGATTTACGGGTCTACCTTATCAAGAAGCTGATATGCTTTCGCAAACAAATAAAGAATTTATCGAATCGCTATTTCCCGAAGAAGATATCTACATGAGTTTATTAGATGCTAAAGCGCGTCTAGTGATTGGTCGTGTCGGAGAAGCGACAAAGCCCGCCCAGCATTTATTAGAAAGTATAGGCTTTGAATATTTAGACGAGGTTGATCCCTTTGACGGTGGCCCTCACTATGGCGCTGATACAAAGGATATCTTACCAATCAAGATGGGGCAAAAATTACGTCTGACTGAAATGAAAGACTCTACTTTTAAATCCCAAGGCTTAGTAGGTATTGGGTCAGATAGCTTTCGTTGTGTGATGACTGGTTACGAAATTCGTGACGGAGTTGTTTCGATTCCAAGCAAATCACGTGATTTATTAAAGGCCGATATCGACGAAGAAGTTTTTATCGCACCATTCGAATATGGAAGAAAGAATACATGAGCTTAAAAAATATTTCGTTCGCAGGCGATTTTATTAACGGTCGTTTTACCATCTGTGAAAAAACCGACGGGCAATTCAAAGACGTCAGTCCAGCTGATTTAAGTGATCAGGTAATGACGGTTGTCTACAAGCTCGATCACGTTGATCATGCTTGTCAGGCGGCCAAAGATGCTTATCCAGCTTGGGCAAAGCTTACGATCGATCAAAGAAAAAAATATTTACTAAAACTAAAAGAAATATTTGTATCTCACGAAGCTGAAATGGCTGAACTCATTGCGCGTGATACGGGCAAGGCTTTATGGGACGCAACCACTGAAGCAAAGGCTTTGGCTGGTAAAGTAGATGTGACTTTGAATGAATCAGTAAAGCTCATTCAAGAAGAGCGTATAACGAACGCTCTTCCACAAGTTGACGGCGTGATTCGCTATCGCTCGCGCGGCGTTATGGCCGTCGTTGGGCCATTCAACTTTCCGGCACATTTACCTAATGGGCATATTATTCCGGCGCTCATTTCCGGAAATACAATTGTTTATAAACCGTCTGAACAAACTCCGGCCGTGGCCCAGCTTTACGCGCAAATGATTGAAAAAGCAGAATTTCCCGCTGGCGTTTTCAATTTAGTTCACGGTGAAGCCGAAACAGGTCGCAAACTAGTGGCCCATGAACTTGTTGACGGAATTCTATTCACGGGTTCCTACGAAGTAGGTCTTAAGATTAAACAAGAAACCTTAAACCACTATTGGAAAATCTTAGCGCTTGAAATGGGCGGCAAAAATGCAACGGTTGTTTGGGAAGATGCCGACATTGATAAAGCCATCTATGAAACGCTGGTTGGTGCGTTTATGTCGACGGGCCAGCGTTGCTCGGGGACTTCGCGCGTGATTCTTCACGATAAGATTGCTGATCAGTTTACCGATCGCTTTTACGCTGCAGCAAAAAAACTAACGATTGGTCACTGGTCAAAGAACCCTTTTATGGGGCCCTTAATTAACGGACCTGCTGTTGAAAAATATGTGCGCTTCCAAGAAATGGCCAACCGTGAAAATGCTGAAAGCCTGATGCGCGGAAAGTCTTTAGAGCTTGAACACAAAGGTCATTATGTGACCCCGAGTATACATTTAGTAAAAAGTTTCGACGCCAATTCTGTTTACCAAAAAACTGAAATTTTTGGCCCGAACGTAGCTATTTATCGATCTAGTGACTTTGATAAAACAATCGAGATGGTTAATTCAACCGGCTACGGATTAGTCATGGCGCTATTTAGTAAAGATAAAGAGCTCTATGAAACCGCATTGTTGAAAGCCCGAGTGGGCCTATTGAACTGGAACCGTACCACGAATGGCGCAAGTTCGCGCCTGCCATTCGGTGGAATGGGTAAATCAGGTAACGACCGCCCATCTGCGCATTTTGCAATTCAATATTGTACGGTGCCCGTAGCAAGCCTAGAAGACTTAACTGGTTTAGATAAGACAAAGTTGTTACCAGGAGTCAGCCTTGACTAATAAGCTAAAAATTATTTTTCTAAGTACCGCAAGTCTTTTCGTGGCACTTACAACCGTGGTGCTATTTTTCGGTTACCAAACTTTAAAATCACCGATGAATACCAGTGATAAAACAGAAATTCTTTTCGACGTCACGCCAGGTTCAAGTATGGCGCAAGTGGCAGTCGATCTTGAAGCGCGCGGTCTTATTAGAAATAGCCAGATATTTTTGTTCTATACTCGTTTACAAAAACTGAATTCAAAAATCAAAGTAGGCGAATATGCCTTAAATCGTTCTATGAAACCTGATGAAATAATGGCTACTATTATTTCGGGCAAAAGTGTGGCACGTAATTTTACGTTGGTTGAAGGCTTAAATTTATTCGATGTAGCTGATATTTTGCAGCAAAGCGGCTTTGGGCCTAAAGAAGAATATTTAGCAATAATGCGTGACCGCATTTTTATCCGTAATATTTTGGGTGAAGATCTTGAAAGTTTAGAAGGCTATCTTTATCCAGAAACTTATAAAATAACGAAATTTGACACTCCCAAAATGATCGTGACCCAAATGGTGAAAAGATTCTTAACTGTTTGGAAAGAACTTGAACCTGTTCGAGCAAAGTCAAACTGGACGCGTAATCAAATCATTACTTTTGCTAGTATAGTTGAAAAAGAAACGGGCGCCGGCGCAGAACGCCCCGTAGTTTCTTCGGTATTTCATAATCGATTAGTTAAAAAAATGAAGTTGCAAACTGATCCAACAATTTTGTACGGCAAAGCGGTTCAACTGGGATACATGCCTAAGAATATTACGCGCGTTGATTTATTAACACCGACACGCTACAACACTTACACAATGTATGGCTTACCGCCGACGCCCATTTCAAATCCGGGTAAAGAGGCGATAATAGCCACTTTACAGCCGGCAATGACGAACTTTTTATTCTTCGTCAGCCAAAATAATGGAACTCATGTTTTTTCTGAAACTTATCAGCAGCACAACAAAGCAGTACAGTCTTTTCAAGTAAATGCGAAAGCTCGTGAAGGTAAATCTTGGCGAGATCTTAATACGAAAAAAACAACTAATTAGTTGTTTCAGAATAGGGCTCAAACATTTTCAACTCAGAATTAAAACGAAAAGTATTCAATCGTAAGCTTCCGTTTCGATCGACTGATGGTGCTAAAATATCCATGTACCCATCATGATCTACATCTGATAACGCTAAATTTGCCGAATTGTTATCAATGGTTACATAGGCATCTGAATCTAAAGGTAAATCAAATTTCTGCTTAAAAGTCTGTGTGCTGGAAAGCGCGTTGATTGTGTAGATTTCAATCTGCAAACCCGAAGAATCTTGAACTTTCAAGATTAAGAAGCTATCGGCTTCACCAGAAAAAGGTAACGAAATTTTTGCTAAAACTGCGCGCGTAGAAGATTTAAAAAAGGGCTGAACCATTTTCTGTACATGGCTAAGTGAAGATAAGACAGCAACCAACAATGCAATAAACACAAAAATAAAAATAACTTTATAATTTCTTGAATGAGGTAAGTTTTCGTTTGCAGTCATCTGTGCTTATCTTGTTATAATCATCGGCATGGGTCAAATAAACCGTGATGATTTCTACGAATTAATAAAATCGCGCAAGTCGATTAGACAATTTAAGAAGCAAGATGTTCCAGAAGAAGTTCTGAATCGTATTCTTGAGGCAGCAATGCACGCTCCATCAGGAAAGAATCGCCAGAACTGGCGTTTTTTTGTTGTGCGAGGGCAGAAACGTGACGAGTACTTGCAGTATTCGCAAAAATCTTGGCTGGGAATTAAAGATGTCTTGCAGCAAAGACTTAAGCCATCGCTGTATGAGTTTACGCAAAGATTTTTTTATACGTTAGGAGATGCTCCCGTTTTAATTTTTGCATATTCGCAAAATTCAAGTGAAGAGCGTCACTATACCAGTATCGGCAGTGTGTATATGGCCGTAGAAAACTTAAATTTAGCCTGTTTAGTTGAGGGCTTGGGTTCTTGCACAATGGGGGCACCACTAGAAATTCGAAAAGAAGTCGATGAATTTTTAGGGTTAACTGAACTTCCCGAATATCAATCGGGCCAGCTTGAATTACTGTGCGCGGTTGTACTAGGTTACCCTGCGCATGATCCGCCGAAAGCCGCCAGACAAACTGAGGGGCGCGTAATTTGGCTGGGTGTAAACAAATAAGACGTTTTTTTAAAGCGTAAATCAATAGGCGTTTTTTCAGATTGGAACACTTATCGCTAGGTTTGTGTTTAAGGGCGTTTAATTGCAAATTGGGAAATCAATCCCGCCAGATAAACGCAAGGGTTAAGTTATGAAATCTCAATTGCTGTTAGCGGTATTAACAATGACTTCTAGTTTATCTGTTTTTGCATCTTCAAATATCAAAGATTTTGTTGGTCACTATGAACTTCTACAAAAGCAAGAAGCGGGTGCTTCATTCTGCTATAAGGGTGTTCAGATCAAAGAAGAAGGCGGAATGGTTAATCTATACCGCTCTGATATGACGGAATATGGGCCAGTGATTTCCTCGAAGCTAAATGGTGGCGAGCGCCTTCATACAAGTAGCCACGGAGAAGCAATGACGACTACAAAATACAAAGACACGGTCAAAATGAAAGACAATACTTTGATTTTCAGCTCGATTGGATCGGTTAAATTGATGGGATTTCCGATCGGTTCAGATTCAGAGATTTCTTCATTTACTTTATCGACCGATAAAACGACGTTAAAAGCAGAACGTACGCTTTTAGAAAACTTTAAATCAAGCAAGGCAACTTGTAGTTACAAAAAATTGAACTAGTTAATTAAGTTTCATACATTATTAAAGAACAGATTTGACCTTTCCCAATAGGAAAGGCATATCTTCCTCATGCGCATTCACCCGCTTGAAGCAATTAAAAAAAATCCTTTCGTGCTTGCTCCAATGGCCGGAATTACTGACCATGCATTTCGCGGCTTCATGCGAAAGCTTGATGCTAGTGTTGTCGTTACTGAGCTCGTATCGGCGACAGGTCTTGAATACAAATCAGAACGCACAAGATCGTTAATGAGTTTCGACGAGAGCCAACGCCCCGTCGGAATTCAATTTTTTGGTGAAGAGCCTGAAATCGTTGCTCGAGCTGCGCAGATCGCCGAAGCTGATGGAGCTGACTTTGTGGATCTCAATTTTGGATGCCCAGTTCCTAAGGTTGTTAAAAAAGGTGCGGGCTCTGCCATGCTAAAAGATTTGCCGGCGATGCAAAAAATGCTTTCAGCCTGCGTAAAGGCCGTAAAAATTCCGGTGACGATTAAAATTCGTACAGGTTGGGATCACAGCACTAGAAATGCAGCCGATGTTTGTAATTTGGCATATGATGAAGGCATTACATGGGTCGCAATCCATGGAAGAACTCGCGCCGCAGGGTATTCGGGTCATGCCGACTGGGATTTTATCACCGATGTAAAAGCAAAAACGAAGATTCCGGTTTTAGGTAACGGCGATATTTTAACTCCACAAAAAGCTGTTTCAAGACTGAAAGAATCGGGTTGCGATGGTGTGCTGATCGGCCGCGGAGCGCTTAAAAACCCCCTAATCTTTGCCGATGCCCTTAGTCTTTGGAAAAATGAACCACTGCGTACAGACCTTAAGCGCAACTACTCGGGTATCTTTATGGATCTTAATCACGCAATTCGTGCCCATAGCCAAGAACACATCACGAATATTCAGCTTAAAAAGTTTGCTATGTGGTTTTCGACGGGTTACCCGGGGGCTTCGGCCTTCCGAAAGACCATATTTCAACTTAAGAATAATGACGAAGTACTATCACATGCGATAGACTTCTTCAGTTCAATCGGAACAATAGAACAAGAAGACACCAGCCATGAGGAATTCCTTATGGGTGGACACGGATAGAAGGAAAAGACATATGCTACAGGATCCAAAGAAAATTAGAAATATCGCCATCATTGCCCACGTCGATCATGGGAAGACGACTCTAGTAGATCACTTGATTAAACAGGCGGGAACATTCCGCGAAAACCAAGCGGTTCAAGAACGTTTGATGGATTCGATGGATCTTGAAAAAGAACGCGGAATCACAATCGCTGCAAAAAATGCATCTTTCACTTATAAAGATATCAAAATTAATATCGTAGATACTCCGGGACATAGTGACTTCGGTGGTGAAGTTGAGCGCGTACTTAACATGGTTGATGGCGCGATCTTACTTTGTGATGCGTCTGAAGGCCCACTTCCACAGACTCGTTTCGTTTTGAAAAAAGCGTTAGAGCAAAATATTAAAGTAATCGTTGTTATTAACAAGATCGATCGTTCAGATGCTCGTATCCAAGACGTGCACAATGAATTATTCGATCTATTCATCGATCTTGAGGCTAACGAAGAGCAGTGTAGCTTCCATACAATTTACGCAATCGCGCGTGAAGGTATGGCGACACTTGATCCAGCCGTTAACACTGGAAACTTAAACGTACTTTACGATGCAATCGTTGAATTAGTGCCACCACCTACAATCGTTGAAAATGCACCATTACAATTAATGGTTTCTAACGTTGGCTACAATGATTATGTTGGTCGTTTAGCCATGGGTCGTATGCGCGGCGGATCTGTAAAAGTTGGCGACGATATTATTTGTGTTCAAGAAAACGGTCAGAAAAAAGTTAAAGTATCTGCGTTGTTTCAGTACTTCGTAAATTCGCAAGTTCCTGTTCAAGAAATTGGCGCTGGCGACATGGCGATTATCGCAGGTATCGAAGATTTCACAATCGGTGACACGATCACTTCAGCAACGAATCCACAAATTCTTCCTCGTATCAAGGTGGATGAGCCTACGGTTGGGATGATCTTCTCTGTAAATAACGGCCCTTACGCTGGTCAAGAAGGTAAGCAAGTTACCTCTAGAAAAATTTTAGAGCGCCTTGAAAAAGAATTACTTTATAACGTTTCAATCCGCGTCGAAAAAACGGATGCGACAGATGCATTCAAAGTAATCGGTCGTGGCGAATTACAGCTTGGTGTATTGATCGAGCAAATGCGCCGTGAAGGTTTCGAATTACTAGTATCTAAGCCACAGGTTGTTTTCAAAATGGAAGGCACTCGTAAATTAGAGCCGTTTGAGCACGCAGTTATCGATATCGAAGATCCATACGTAGGCGCCGTGACTGAGAAGTTAGGTATGCGTAAAGGTGTTATGACGAACATGGTTCAAAAAGGAACGGGTCGTACTCGTCTAGAATTCCGCATTCCTTCACGTGGTTTAATCGGTTACCGTTCTGAGTTCTTAACTGATACTCGTGGTACTGGTTTATTAAATACAAACTTCGACGGTTATGATGAATACCGTGGTGACATCAACTCTCGTATCAATGGTGCGATGATTTCAGATCGTCAAGGTGAAGCAAATGCTTATTCTATCTGGAATAAACAAGAGCGCGGCAGAATGTTCGTGAATGATGGCGACATCGTTTACGAAGGTATGATCGTGGGCGAAAATGCGAAAGACAACGATATGATCGTTAACATTCAAGAAGCAAAAAGAATGTCGAACGTTCGTGCGTCTGGTTCTGATGAAGCAATTCGCGTAACTCCGGTTAAGCCAATGACATTAGAATTCGCAATGGAATGGATTAAAGAAACAGAACTAATCGAAGTTACGCCGAAGACAATTCGTCTTCGCGTAAAAGAATTAGATCCACATAAACGTCCTAAAGGAAGCAAATAGTCTTAATGACAAACGCCGTAGTTGCTAAAGATCTTGCAAAAGACTTCGATGGAATTCCGGCGGTTAAGAATATTTCGTTTGAAATCAAGTCCGGCGAATGTTTTGGGATTTTAGGTCCCAACGGCGCCGGTAAGTCGACGACCATGAAGATGATTTATGGTCACGTCGTTCCTACCAAGGGTGAACTGTTCGTACTTGGCCTTAATGCAAAAACCGATATTAAAAGAATCAAAGCTAAAATTGGCATCGTTCCGCAAGAAGATGGTTTAGACGTTGATTTTAATTCATTAGAAAATCTACAAATTTTCGCAAGTTACTACGGCGTGCCCCGCGAAATAGCGTTGGCTAGGGCTGAACATTTATTATCTGAGATGCGGTTGTCTGAATTTAAGTTTCGTCATGTTGAAGCCTTAAGCGGTGGGATGAAGCGACGTTTAGCTATCGCACGTAGTTTAATTCACCAACCTGACTTATTAGTTTTAGATGAACCAACGACTGGTTTAGACCCGCAAGCACGTTTATGGATCTGGAATTATTTTGAGGGCTTGAAAGCTCAAAAGAAAACAATGATCCTAACTACGCACTACATGGAAGAGGCCGAAAGACTTTGTGATCGGGTAGCCATGGTTGATCATGGGGTCATGCTAGATTGCGATTCACCGGCCGAACTAGTTAAAAAACACATTGGTGCCGAAGTTGTTGAAATTACCTCGGGTACCGAAACAAGTTACTGGAAAAGCAAATTAACGGGTCTAAATATTTCGTATCAAGATCACGAAAATAAACTGTTCGCATTTTTTGCAGATTCGCAGTCCAGACAGCACTTTGTTGCACAGCTGCAGAATGTTCACTACGTTACACGTTTAGCAAATTTGAATGACGTTTTCTTGAAGCTAGCTGGCTACAATATGCGGGGCGAAGCATGATACAGGTCTGGCTTCGCAATTTTTTATTTTTTCGTAAGACCTTTTTAGTTACGTTGTTCTGGACGACGCTAGAGCCTTTAATGTATCTGGCGGCTATTGGTTTTGGTTTAGGCCGTTTCGTTGAACAAATCGAAGGTTTAAGTTTTATTGAGTTTTATTACCCAGGACTATTAGCTTCGACTGCGATGATGGTTTCTTATTTTGAATCGACATACCCAAACTATACAAAATTAACTTATCAAAAAACCTATCTGACGATGTTACTAACGCCGCTTAACCCGAATCAAATTTTATTTGGTGAAATTCTGTGGGCGGCGACGAAAGGTTTTATCGGCGTATGTGGCGTCATCTTAATTTCGTTACTATTTGGCTTATTCAAGGCCGAAGTTTACTTGGTTTTACCGGTTTTGTTTTTATTATGTTTAATCTTCGCCGCATTTGGAATGATCGTTACGTCGCTTGCCAAGAACTATGACTCTTTTATTTTTTCGACCTCGGGTTTGATAATACCCATGTCTTTAATCAGCGGCACTTATTTTTCGATTGCCGATATGCCAATCTTTATTAGATCAATCGCACAGATCTTTCCGTTAACCCATGCTGTTTCACTAACCCGAACGATTTTATACCGTCAGGTTAGTTTAATGAGCTTGGTCGATATTGGAATTTTAATCGTTTACTTCGTTGTATTTGCGCTAATTGCCAAAAAGCTATTCAGTCGAAAACTGATTCAGTAATCTATTTCCAAACTTTGGCAACGCCAATCGGGTCGTTGCTAAAGCTTTTCAATAATTTTAACCGCATTTCTAATTCGTGCGCGGGCATTTTAGCTTTTACGATTTTTTTAAGTTCGCGCTCGTTTGTATTGATGTTCTTAAATACGAAACTACATTCCATATTAACCCAAAGGCCTTTGCAAATGGCTTTGCCGTTGCGTGAGCTTAATATTTTTGTACCGTCGGCCAGTTTACCTTTTAGCGCGAATTTTAACTTCTGACCCCTAACGCCTGTCATATCTTCGGGAAGGTCGAAAGACATTAAGGCCTGCGAATCGGACTCGATATTGACTTGGTAATTTGCAAGATCAAATGTATTCACTGCGAGCTCTTCATTCGAAGTTACGGGGATTGAATACTGTGCATTTAGTATGAGGGTTTCGGCCGACACGACATTTGTGATGAATATGGTTATTAGACCCGCTACGGCAGTTCTTAATATTCTCGATATGCTATTCATCTTAACCCCTTAGGCTGTAGGTGGTCGCTCGCGCGCGACCACGTTTAACAACAAGTTTAAGTTTTAGTAGTGTCGTCAAATCCCGACAAGATGTTATTTTACTGACATGTAAATAGTCGCAGGCCTGGCTGACAGAGACCGCCGTGTGTGATTTGAGGTAACTTAGTAGTTCGTACTGACGTTGATTTAGATTTGAAACTTCTTCGGGGACGTTATCGTTCAAAGATGTTTTGGGCGGCATTGATAAATGTTCGTAAACCCGAACGTCGGTTTGTTGTAGATAAATTTGATTCTCTTGTATGTAAACTTGGTCTGAAAATGGCTTCATGAACTCTTTTAGCCTGTTGATAACTGTGTAGATAAGTGGGTCATGTCGGTAAGAATCGTATTGATAACCCCAGATTGATTCTACAAAAGCTTTTTTTGAACAGGGCCCTCGCTTTAAAAGTAAAAGCGCCTGACGCAGAAGTGGGGTAATGCCGTCTTTGAATATAATTTGATCTTCAAAAAATAGAATTCCTTTTTTAGGTACTATATCTAGATAAATGAAATTCTTTCGATCCTCAGGTAGTAAATCGACTAATAGTGAATTCCAATTTTTTTTCAATACGCTTTGTAAAGTTGCATAGTCTTTGTATCCATCTTTTAACCAGCGGTGAAAAAAATATGAATAAGCGTCTTCAGTATTAGGCTTTTTGATCCAACCGTAGCGGTAAGCATAACTAAGGGCCGTGCTTTCTTGAGTTAGAAAGGTTAATGATTTAATTTCGTCTTCTAAGCTTAAAACATTTAGGCCGCGACGTTTTGAAATTTTGTATTTCAATCCCAATATTTGTACTTTTAGAACTAAATCAACTTTTGAGTCTAAATAGCTTAGAGACGTTTCAATAAAACTAAGCGCTTGGTCGACTTGGTTTTTTAAATAGCACAGATGTGAAAAACGAAAAGACCACATTGCTTTCTGACGGTTCATGGATCCAGCAAATACGCTTGCTTTCACTTCTTCTAGCAGGTTGGCTGATTTAGTCAGTTCTCCTGTTAGGTTTAGTCTACGAACGTGTTCTAAAGCTAAATTTATATAAGAGTAGTTACTATTTCTCTTGAACTGTTTCAGTAGTTTTTCAATTTTAAGTAAAGTTTCTTCGGGTTTACTTAAGTACTGTGATTCATAAATTGTTTTAGAAACTAGAATAGCTTCTTCAGAAGATTTACTTTTTAAATGAATAGCGCTTTGCAAAGCTTCTTCAGCGGCTTTTAAACCAAGATGAATTCGACCACGCTTCAATAGTATGTGTGACATTAAATCTTGGTGAATGAGTTTAAAATACTGAGGCGTTTCAGCAGTGATATTATTTTTAGCCAATGTCGCCCAAGCTTCAGCTTTTTTAAAACGCGCTCCGAAATAACGATAGAAACCTAAGCCCTGGTAATAGAAAAACAAGTCTTTCGTAGAATTTTTTTTAATGTTGGCTAAAGCATTTAACAAAAGTTTCTGAGCTTTCACGTAATCTGAATTTCGTGTGTAACCGACCGCAAGAAAAAACGTCGCCATGGCTAGGTCGCTTTGTGAAATACTGTTTAAAAGTGCTTCTGCCTGGTCAATGTGAGATGAAAAGCTAAGGGCTCCGATGACAAATACCAACTCATTCGAACTAAGTTGGGCGGCTGTTGTAGCTTTAAATTTTTCATCTATTTTTTGATAATCGCCGCTGTAAAATAGTTTTTCGTAAGTCATTTCAATAGTTTATATCCAGATTTAGTATCTAATCAAATCAAATCATTAATTATAAGTTTAGCTACGTTGAGGTCTTTAGGGTTTGAAACTAAAACCTTATACAAGCAACAAACAATAAAACCTGAGGAGGTTATGATGAAGCAGTTACTAATGGGTCTTTTATTATCAGTAGGATTTACCGGTACACTAAACGCAGCCGTTAATAAAGAAGGCCGTGTGCTTGTGGTTGTCAGCGAGCTACAAACACACGGTTCACGAAGTATGCGTGGCCTTTACGACGTACTTGAACGGCTAACAGTAACACAAACGGGTATCATTCTAAGAGACGACTATAAACAAGTAGTTTACCTTAAGGGGCAAAATGCGCGAGCAGACATGCTAAAAAATGTTTTACTAGAACTTGCTTCCCGACCCTCAGTTCGTGCAATTGATATGGTAATTGCTCTTCACGGTTCAAACGGGGCTTTATACTTTCGGGAAGGTCGCGTCGATGCCAGCGTTCTTGCGGCCAGAATAATGGCCAGCACGAATGCTACTCAACGTGCGGCGGCGGCAACTTTGCACCGCAAGTTGCGCATGGTTTACAACACCTCATGTTTTGGGCGATCGCATAACCAAGCCTTTATCGATATGGGCTTTGATGTCAGCGTTGGTTCAAATGGAATCAATGCCAATGCTGAATTTGAATTTGGCCCCTCGTTAACCGCTTGGAGCTTTGGTTGGAAATGGGTTGACGCATTCGGAGTTTCAAATAACGATGCGGCCCTTTTTACGGCCGATCAACCCGTTCGAATGGTTGGTATCAACGCAGATTCTAAAAAGTTTTTTCGTGGCAGCTCTCAAACCAAAATTGATTCTGACCCGCTAAACTAAAACGTAGTAAAGTTTTTGATTGAAACTAAATTAAATAAAAAAGGCGACTGCTAAGTCGCCTTTTTTATTCTTCTTCCATCTCAGAAAGATCTTCTTCAGTCAGCACTTCTTGCTCTTTAGGCGGGGGTGCACTAAGACCTGACTTTAAGAAAAAGTCTAAACTATCCTGGGCTGCCAAATATTCGTTTTCACCAATGCGTTTGTACTGAAATAAGTCATTTACAATTTTACTAAGTCGCTTACGGGCAAATCGAGTTAAGTCTTTTCGGTAATAAGATTGCGAATACTTTTCTGGGTTTGGCAGTACCATCGCTAGAAATGCAGCTTCATTTACCGAAAGCTGAGACGCCGACTTCTTGAAATAGAATTGCGCGGCTTGCTTCACGCCAAAGATATTCTTACCGAACTGAATGACGTTTAGGTAACGCTCTAAAATTTCTTTCTTACTTAAGCTTTTCTCGATCTTAAACGTAATAATGGCCTCGGCCCCTTTACGAAAAAAACTTTTATCTTTAGATAAAAAAATATTCTTAGCTAGCTGCTGTGAAATTGTTGAACCACCACAAACTAACTTACGCTTTTCTTTAATCTTTTCTATGCAATGAGCAATACCATCTTGGTCAAAACCATTGTGCTGATAGAACGAGGCATCTTCTGAAAGAATAATCGCATTTTGTAGGTTCTTAGAAATATTGCTTAGCGAAATATAATTTTTAGATTTCGGACAAAGTTCTACGTCAAACATCGACGTTTTTAAGCAGCCTTTGATTTGTTTTTCGCTGGGGAGCCACCATAGAAATAGCGCTACGCTCATTAAAAAAACTGAACTTGTAAGAATTAAAAACTTTCTCACTTCAGATAGCCGTTTTCTTTCATCCAACGCACGCTATTCTCGATAGCGGCGTCAGAAGAAGACGGAATAAAGCCCAATTCTTTTTGCGCTTTTGTTGAATCAAACCAGTGAAACATCGATGCGGTATAAGCATTTTCGCGACTGATGCCACCCTTAAGGCCCAAAGCGTTTAAGCTGTCGCCGATTGTGCCTAGGGTATGTAAACCCCAATCCGGCATCAAAATTTTTGGTGCATCGACTCCGGCAAAGGCCGCGATTTTTTCGAAAAGTGATTTAATTGTGATGTTCTGCGAAGAAAGAATATATCTTTCGCCATTCTTACCTTTTTGAGCTGCTAATAGAATTCCGTCAACGACATCTTCTACCGCTACGACGTTAACACCGCCGTTCGTGTAGAACGGAAATTGGCCAGCGGCAACTTTAACTTGAGATTTTCGGCTTCCCTTTTTTGCATCACCGGCACCGTAAATGGTACTTGGGTTGACGCAGACGGCGCGAATTTTATTTTCACCCACCGCGGCCATAACTAACTGCTCAGCCTTTCGTTTTGTTTCGAAATAACCTAAATTTAATTTCTGAATAGCATAGTTTGATTCCTCAGTTAAAACTTCGGGCTTAAATGATGCGCCAACGGCCACCACCGAAGAAAGGTGAAGCAACTGTGGGGTATTTAACTTGGTGCAAGCGTCGATTACGTTCTGCGTACCCTGCACATTTACTTTTTCCATCAACAGTCGTTCAGATTTTTTATAGGCGATTGCTCCGGCTAGATGAAATACTATTTCTTTATCTTTAAACGCAATTTCTAACGAAGCCGGGTCATTGATATCACCGTAAACATAAGTGGGGTCAATGCCTTCAAGTTCTGAAATATCACTGGTTTTGCGAATAAGGGCGGTCACGTCATGACCTTCAGCAAGTAAGCGCCGAGTCAGCCAAGACCCAAGAAAACCGTTAGCGCCGGTAACGACGACCTTCATAATGCATTCTCTTTTTTTGATTTAAAATTTTTTAATAATTTTTTTGTCAGTACTGAAAATAAAAAACCCCAGAGTGATCCGGCTAAGCCACCCGCCAAAACATCAGACGGATAATGAACCGCATTGTAGATTCGACTATACGCTACTAATGAGGCTAGCGTATAAACCGGAATCGCAGCACCCGGAAGCAACTGCGCCGTGTAGGCGGCGAAGGTAAACATATTTGAAGTATGATTTGAATAAAAACTTTTTGAACCAGCCGGAGATTTTTGAACGACGATGATTTCTTTATTCTCGAATGGGCGTAGTCGTAGATAATGATTTTTAACATAACTACCGGCTAAATCGCTCCAGCCAAGCGCTAGGGCTAAATTGAAGAAAACAAGTAAGCCAAATATTTTATATTTTCTGCAAAACATCAAAAAAACAAATAGTACAGCAATCCAAATAATAAAAGTTTTGTTTAGATCGGTAATCCACGGAAAAAAAACATCACCGAAGCCAAATGCTCCCGATTGATTAATTTTTTCAAGTAGCCAGTAATCAATATTTAAAAACCATTGCCCCATAGTCCTTTAGTCTAGCCTGTTGTAGATCAACGTGAAAGCTTTGTTTATGTATGGCACGCTGTCTTTATGGATAGAGCAACAATTTTTGGACTTTTGATAGGTATAGGCGGAATTCTTTTAGGCAATTTCATCGAAGGCGGGCATATCGCTTCGCTCATGCAAGGAACTGCTTTTTTAATTGTGATGGCGGGTACAATCGGGGCCGTTATGGTTTCAAACCGATCGCGCGATTTAAAGCTTGGGTACAAACTTTTTCGTGAAAGTTTTCGCGAACAAAAATTAAATTTTGAACAGCCTATATCAGAAATTTTAGAATGCTCAAGAATTGCCAAGAAAGAATCTCCTTTAGCTTTAGAGCCCAAGCTTCCACAATTAAAATCGCCGATGTTAAAAGAAATTTTGAAAAATGTGATCGACGGGGTTGATCCGAAGTTAACCAGACAAATTTTTGAAAATATCATCGAAAAAGAAGAACAAAAATTACTACAAGCCGGAAAAATCTGGATCGACGCCGGTGGTTTTTCGCCAACGATCGGCATCATCGGTGCGGTACTTGGTTTGATTCACGTGATGGGTAATCTGTCTGATACCTCAAAATTAGGCACCGGCATCGCGGTCGCTTTCGTCGCAACTATATACGGGGTGGGCTTTGCCAATCTAGTTTTTATCCCGATCGGTAATAAAATTAAGAAAAATGTATTCGAAGTTTCAAAGCATAAAATGATGATACTAGATGGTGCACTTTTGGTTGGCACGGGGCTTAATTCACAACTTATTGAACAAAAACTAATTTCATACACGAGCAATAATGAGCGAAGAGTTTAGCAACAAAAAAAGCAATCACGAAGAGCCCGAGAACCATGACAGATGGCTTGTGTCTTACGCTGATTTTATTACGCTGCTGTTTGCGTTTTTTGTTGTGATGTACGCGACCTCAAATAACAATCAAGAAAAACAAAAATCTTTTGAAAAATCAGTTCGGGTTAATTTAAAACTTGAGGGTAGCGGCGGCGGAGCCGGTACGGGCGCTAATCAAGGCGAAGCGGGCGGAGAAAACTCGGCCGATGTGATTATTCCGCTTGAGGGATTTCCCCCACGCGGCGGCCCCGGCGAAACGCAAGAATACGTAAACCGCTACATTGAAAAAAAACTAGATACGTCCGACAAAGAGAAAATTCAAGAACTTCGTCACGATGCCATTGGGGTTCGTATTGCTTTAGCTTCGTCGCAGTTTTTTAATCCGGGCGGTACAAAAATTAAAGTGACCGCACTGCCTGCGTTAGACAAATTAGCTGCTCTGCTGCAAGAGACCGATCGTAAGATAGTAATTGAAGGGCACACTGATAACCAACCCGTTGGTAAAGACGCACCCTACGAGTCAAACTGGGAGCTTGCTTCGCTACGGGCGACTAGCATTGTGAAGTATTTAATTAAGTATCATCAGATGGATCCAAAAAGATTGGCGGCTATTTCGTACGCCGATACAAGGCCCTTGAAAAGCAACGATTCTGAAGAGGGTCGCTCTCAGAATCGTCGTATTGAAATCTATTTAATTTTAGACGAAAAGTCTCAGAACTAGATACAAAGTTCTTTCAGTTTCTTCGCATCAAACTTATTTTTAGAAGCTACTAAAACTGCTTTTTCAATCGATTTACCGCTGTCCAAAGCTTTAATAAATTCAGCTTTAAAAGATAACACGCTTGAATTCGCATAGTTTTCAACCTTTGAAGCTGTTTCTAAAACTTCTAAATCCGATTTGAAAGTCGGTGAATTGACATCAAGTGAACGGCCGCCAGCATCTAAGATCTTTAAATCTAATTCAGCTAAGTCTTTTTGTTCTTTAGTTGCTGTAGTTGATTTTAAAATCCCGGCTTTAGCTTGAACTTCAGCTAAAATTTCAGGTTTAACTTGAACTAATAATTGAATATTCACAGCCGAAACACTGACTCCTGCCAGGGCGGCATCAGTTAATTTTACTAAAGAAGCTTTCTCTTTTGCGGAAAGCTCTTTGCCAGCTTTTAGTTTTTCGCGCGCTTCTTTGAATGAACTATCTTTAGATAACTCTGTTAAATGAGTATCACGGCTCATTGGTTTCACTTCGCGGGCTAGTGGCCCAGCCAAACTAATTTGTGCGATCATCAAAACGGCAATCATTAACATTTTTTTCATAAAACCCTCGTTATGCTTCTGTTATTCAACTTTAATGCCTGCATTCGTAGTTACTAAATCCTTTAAATTGCTTATAGACTTTAGTCTTTGCCTTTAGGCGCCCTCTTGCGCGATACCTGTAAAAAGCTTAGACAGTAGCCTAATTTCCACGCGGAGAAGCAGAGCGAACTTTCGTTAAGTCTTTTTGAGACTTATCATCGCCTTTGATGTCTGACATAAATTCTTGCGTATCGATGTCTAACGTCTGCGATAACAAAAGTTTCATTCTTAAAAATCTACGAATTTCGGATTCAACTAATTTAATACCATCTAGAGTCGATAAACTTGCTGCCTGTTTGATCGGAAACTTCTTTTCGTCGAAAGTTAACTTTGTTTTAACAGCTTCGACTTGTTCAGAAATTTTTTTAGAGGCCTCTAGATAAGAATCAAAAGTAATTGCATTTTGTGAAAGCATCGTAAAGTAAGACTCAAACAATGTTTTTAAAGCTGTTATTTCAGCTATGCGGTCTCCATAAATACCATTAGATTTATTCGATTTTGAATTTTCGACGATTGCTTTAAGCGAAACAATTTTTAGAACATTTGAATTTTGACTGCGCGTGATACTTTCTAAGATATCAAAATAGAACTCAAGTTCAAAACGTAAAGATGAAACAATATTTTTTTGCAGATAAGTACTTTGGTTTAAAATATCGACTCCGTTAACTAATCTTGTTTTTATAAAATCCATATAAGTTTTATCTGAGGCATTCTGACCTAAAAGTGTATCAGCTGTTTTTTCAGTCAAAATTTTATACTTTTCATCAAATTTATTAAATCGCGGTTTTAAATTTTCTTTTACGTTTGCTAACCACCAAGTATCAAATTGCGATTTATTTTTATTGTTGCGGTAGTCGCCTAGCACTGAATAATCGATGTTCTGCGTAATGTATTCAGTAACGCCGGCGTAGGTTTTGCCGGTGACTTCATTAGTTAATGGCATAGCGTAGAAGTTATTCGAAGTTACGAAGGTAGCAAGCTTATTACAAAGCTGAACGGGCTTAGAACCATTTTTCAAGATTCTTGGTGCTAAAAAGTTATCTGTAAAAAACATGTTATCCGTTAAGCTGCCTTTTTCAGAACCGCAAATCATTTGATAAGTTAAATAGTCAGAGTCTTTGTTGAAAGAATAGGTGTTACTACTCCAGCTAAAGTTTGCTTCGCGGGCCATTTCCACTGTACCAGAGCTATCGGCGAAGGCCTGCGCTAAGCCGGCCCCGTGGTAAAGAACGGGCATTGGGTTGCCAAGTTGTGAGCGAATTTTTTCTAGAAAGCTGATATACGAGAGGCTGTTGCGGTAGCCTGACTTAGACTGCTTTTCTGGGCCGTAGATGCCTACGATGGTATTAAGTTCGGATAGAGCTAGTCCGAGCACGCTTACGTCTTCAGATAATAGCTTGGTCGAAAGAATTTTCCATCTCATTTGTAAATCATAAGAAAGAGACTTGGCAATGTCATCGCTAGCTAAAATAACCGAATGTACATTGGCGACTTGATAGGGTTCAAGCTTGTGTGGTGAAAGTAGATACTGATCTTTCACGGGTACGGCAGGCTTCGTTAATTGAGGGGTAGATACTCCGTACAAAGGTAATTGACGGTAAGGATACCGACTATAGTTATTTAGTGCATCGCGATCGACTTCGTTCGTCGCAATACGATTGCCCACATTAAGCGTATCAAATAAATTATTTAAATAAGTTCGGTAGAAGCTATACGACAAACCAACCTGGTTTAAGATTTTTTTTGTCATTTCCATCCAGCCGGCTAAGTCTTGTTCGTTAGCGGCGTTCAAATGTTCGCGCCACTGCTGAGATTGGGTGGTGAAATTGGTAATTTCTTTGGGTAATTCAGCTATGCTTAGACAGTTAGGAACTTGCACTGGGCATTCTAAATTATAAGAAGCCAGCTTTGCTTCGTTCCAGTTCAGACGATTAGCTGTGTTCCACAGGCGGTCAATTTTCATTGCATCGAATGCGAAAGAACTGGGGCGCCAAACGTTATTAAAGGTGCGGTAAATCGATGTTGATAAAAGATGATCGATATACATAAAACCTGTGAACTGAACCAATTTACCAACCCAGCGCAATACCATGACAGGGCCTTTACCCGGAACAAAGGTCATAACAGCATCGACTGACGAAATTTTAAAAATCATTTTTTTCGCAGTATCTTTGATTGCGAATTTTTCTAGTAAAGTTGATTTTGAAATTCGGTTCTTCGCGCCGTGAATACCGGCCGTCGCTAGCTCGGCAGATTTCTGTGAAAGCACTAATGACATAATTTGCGGAGCATACTGGCCAAATTTATTTCTTACATTCCATTGTGCCCAAGCAGAAGAAAGTTCAGATTCACAACGCTCTTTTAAATGGCTTTCGTGACGGTAATCAGAACCGAACATTCTATCTAGGCAAGGTTTGAAAGGCATAAACACATCTGAAAGTAAGCTTGACGCGAGCGAACCCCAAACCATTCCGCCGTAAGAAAACCGACGCATCATTTGCGCTCGGGTTTGCGCATCCATTTGGGCGGGCAATCCAGCACCTTTATAATTCATGTAAAAGCCATTTGCCTGCATAAACGCATAAAAAGACATACTAGCAATAGGGTCTTTCAAAGAAAGAATATGTCGTTCCATCGCAACGGGGTCACCATGAGCCTTCGCCCAAGCTGTTTCGTAGATAACTAAACCAGTCGCTAAAAAAAATGTTATTGATTCAGGAGCAAAACGCTTATTAGCGCTTTTAAACCAGCCATCTTTTTGTGATTGGCCATGTTCTTTCATAGCTTCTTCATTGATGGCTTTACGTAATATATCTAAGGCCGATAAGTCACCAGTGGGCTGCTCTAGAGCGATTGCGGCTTGCTGTCCGTCAATGTGCAGGGGCGCGATGATCTGGGGTTGTTTATCATTAGCCTGAGCCATTTGCGTTGCGATTAGAATAAAGAAAGCAAAGATATGTCTCATTTTTAGATTGCTCCTACATAGGTAAAGAGCAATTAGAGTGCTGCCTCAGAGGCCTTAAAAAAGAGAAGGGCGTCTCTTTTTGAGAGCCGCCCTTATTTTGTCACTTAGTGTGTAAAAGAAGTAACTAGTGCTGAATCTTAACGTGTTTAACAATGATCGGTTCTTGCGGCTTATCACCCGGGTAAGTTTTCACTTTAGAAATCTTATCTACCACGTCATAACCTTCAACCACTTCGCCAAAAATCGTATGACCCTTATCAAGCCACGGAGTTGGAACAACGGTGATAAAAAACTGACTACCATTTGTGTTCGGGCCCGCGTTCGCCATAGATAACATTCCTGGTTTTGCGTGGCTATTTTGGCCAGCAACGATTTCGTCAGCGAAACGGTACCCTGGGTCGCCGGTGCCAGTTCCTAGTGGGCAACCACCCTGAACCATGAAGTCTTTAATTACGCGGTGAAAATTTAAACCATCATAAAAAGAGCGTTTCACTTTTTCGCCTGTTTTAGGATCGGTAAATTCTTTTGTTCCTTCAGCTAAACCAACAAAGTTTTCTACAGTTTTAGGAACTTTATCGTTGAATAATTTAATTTTGAAATTGCCTTGAGTTGTTTCGAATGTAGCAAACATTATTTTGTTCCTTTGCGAATAGATTTAATTGTTATGGTATCAGCCGGTACATCGCCCATTCCGCTTTTAGTCGTTGTTTTAACAGCACGAATTTTATCAACTACGTCTAAACCCGAAGTCACTTCGCCAAACACTGTGTAGCCTGGGTTACTTGCAGAGCTGTAATCAAGCATCGAATTATTTACCGTATTGATATAGAACTGCGAAGTTGCTGAGTTCGGATCGTTGGTGCGCGCCATCGCGATTGTTCCGCGTTTGTTGAAAAGTTCGTTGTTTGATTCAATGGCGACCGGATCCATCGTTGGTTTTTGATTTAAGTCAGAAGTGAAGCCGCCACCTTGAATCATGAACTCTTTAATGACCCGGTGAAAAACTGTATTGTCGTAATGTTTTTTCTCGACGTATTTCATGAAGTTTGCAACCGTGTTCGGAGCTTTTTCGCTGTTTAATTTCACAACGATTTTACCCATTGAAGTATCGATCACAACACTTGGGTTGACTTCAGCTTTAACAGCCACGGCTGACTTTGCTTTTGTTGGTTCGGCTGCGCGAGCGCTAAATGACCAAGTCATTAATACGAATGCGAAAGCGTAGATGCATAAAATTACAACACGAGAATTTTTTAGGGCGTTTGTTTTCATAGAGAATATTTCTATGCAAACAACGCCTTGGGGTCAAGATTTCGGGGTCAACGCGCAGTGATTACTCTAAGTTTTTCGACCATTTAGGCTTATAATAATTATAAGAGTCATTAGTAACGCGACGCTCTTCAGTACCATCAACTGTCGAGATGTAGATCTGATTCTTTCCTGTGCGATTGCTTGTGTAAACAAGGTACCTGCTATCAGGTGAAAAGCTTGGATCTTCGTTATGGGCTAAGCTGCCATTTGCTTTTTTGGCCGACGTCACGCGTACTATATTTGATCCGTCAGCGTTCATCACGAACACATCAAAGTGACCCGAATCTTGTCCGGCAAAAGCAATTTTCTTTCCGTCAGCCGACCAAGAAGGCGAAGAGTTGTATTCGCCTTGAAATGTGAGCCGCTTCACATTACCGCCATCAGAATTCATACTGTAAATCATGGGGCGTCCGCCACGTTCAGACGAAAATACCAATTGAGTTCCGCTAGGATTTAAAGAGGGTTCAACATTGATCGCACCTGCGGGGCCTTTGGTTAAACGGGTGATTATATCACCGTTTAAATTAATTTTATAAATATCGGCGGCACCGCTACCCATCGACATTCCAAGGTAAAGAGATTTGCCATCTGGTGAAAAAACAGCGCCCGAGTTCACCCCTGGTCTGTAAGATGTCAGAACGCGCTTGTTAGTAACTAAATCTACAACGTAAATTGAAACGTTCGAAGTTGAGCTACCATCTTTTTGAATAAATTTAGAAAATACTGAGTACGCTACTTTTTTACCATCCGGAGACCAACTAGGTGAAAGAGTTACGTTCTTATGATTACTGATTTGCTCTATATCTGTACCGTCCCAATTCATCGTAACAACTTCTTTAGAGCGCCCTGATCCGCGATCTGAAGTGGCTACGATTTTTGACATGAATGGGCCGCGAACACCCGTTAGTGCTTCGATCACATCGTTAGCTAAGGTATTGCCGATTTGTCTAGATTGATTAAGCGCGGCTTTATATCTTTTGCCGACAATCAATTTCGATTGCGAAACCTGATATAAAAACATTTCGACCGTTAAGTCATTACCCACAATACTGTAGCTGGCCCGAATTAAAAATTCGACTCCGACTTGTTTTAAAGGTTCAAATTTAAATCCGTCAGACTGTCCGGGCTGTGGTTTAACACCTGTTTTAGCTGGGTCTTCCAGCAAGGCGGCGTTCGCGACCATCTGAAAATAAGTTGAAAGTTCTAAATTTCTTTTTGCGGTCGCGTGAATATCTGCCGCGGCCGATGTTGCTGCTCCGGTATTGTTTGAGCCTAGGTTATTAAAAAATGGAAAAGCTAAATTACTTTTTCTAGATTTCGCGTCGCCTAATTTAATGTATGACTGCTGAGCCAATACTGTCTGCATGCATAAATAAATGAACAAAAATAAAAACTTTTTCATAAAACCTCTTCTATTCTGGAAAGCCAATCACAACGCCATCAATTTTAAATTTTTCAGAAAACTTTTCAGGTACAACCGGAAATGGCGAAGAGCGATCAATCGCCGCTAAACATTGCTCGTCGTAAGCGGGTTCGCCACTACCCCGTAAAACAACACGCGATAAAATTCTGCCCGTTGCATCGAACTTAACGTGCACTTGCGTTTTTAAAGGCTTGTTCATTAACCACTGGGGTAAAGACCAATTTTGCTTCACGTGTTGGTCAAGCCCTTGTAGGTAAGCATTCGCATCAAGTTTATCTAAACCGGTCAAAGCTGTTCCGGGCGCAATCGCGCGACCCTTAACGGGTCTTGCATTAGCTTTTTGCGCCTCGTTGCGAATGTCTTGTCTAATTTGTTCAAGTGCATCAGCTTTCTTTAGTTTATCTAACGCGGCTTTTTGTTTTTGCTTAGATTTCTTAAGATCGATTGCTTCGTTATCTGCTTTTACGGGTGCTGGCTTAGCCGGCTCTGTAACGGCCGTTTTAACGGGCTCAGCTTTTTTTTCTTCGACCTTGGGCTCTTCTTTGGTCGGAAGCTTTTCTTTCAAGATTTCTTCAACCTTTGGTGGTAGGCGATTTGAATCCATTTTTTCTGGTAAACCAACCATATCGACGCGAATAGCCTGAGTTAAATCCAGAACGGGCTCATCATAGAAGGCAACCTTCATAACAAAAAATAGAATAACAATAACGTGAATCGCTGCAGATATTCCAAATCCGAGTTTGAAGTCATCGTCATGAGATTTATTCAACTCACGAGCGCCCAATATTACTCCTTAGGAACCGTAATTAAACTAATATTCAAAATGCCGGCGGCTCGGATCTCGCCCATGACTTCAGCCACAATGCCGTAGTCAACTTTACGATCAGCTTGAATATAGATTTGTTTGTTTTTGCGCGTTTCAAAAATAGCTTTAATTTTTTCGCGCGTATCGGCGATGCTAATTTGAATGTCAGCGGCTTTTAATCGCCCGGCTGAATCAATTGTTAAAACGAAGGGATCTTCGTTTAGCGCAACGCCGCTTGAGGCCGTTTTAGGTAAGTTAACATCGATCCCTTGTTGCATCATCGGTGCAGTCACCATGAAGATAACTAATAATACCAGCATGACGTCTACGAATGGCGTAACGTTGATTTCGCTCATCACCATTCTTGAAGAAGATTTTGAAGAGGTACTCATGCCCATACTAATTAACCTTTAAAAAAATTTCGCTTAACAATGTTTAAAAAATCGGCGCTAAAATTATTTAAAGCCATTTCTTCTTTACGAATAGTTGCAACGTAGTTGTTATAAATAATAACGGCCGGTATAGCCGCCGCCAAGCCCACAGCGGTAGTAATGAGGGCCTCAGAAATACCCGGAGCAACCGCGGCTAAGCTAGCCGAACCCGTACGACCAATTTCGTGAAACGAATTCATGATACCCCAAACCGTGCCGAATAAACCGATGAACGGGCCTGTCGAACCAGTTGAAGCTAAGATTGTTAATCTAGATTCTAAATCGCCTAACTCAGTTTCAATGGCTTTACGCATTGAGCGTTCTAAATTATCAATACCAGAAAGTTGCGGTGAATCGGTGTCTTCTTTGCCGGACTTATTTAAAAGCGGAGACTCAGCAATTTTTTTCATCTCAACGTAAGCTGCCTTGAAAACTCTTGCGTGCGAACTATTTTGGTATGCCGAAATTTTTTCGAACAAATCATCAAGCGAGCTCATCTTCCAAAACTGCTGGTCGAAGATGTCATTTGCTTCTTTTAACTTTTTAAATTGTTTATATTTAGACCAGGCAATTCCCCAGCACATAATCGACAAACTAATCAAAATAAGAATAACTAATTGAACTATAAAACTGGCTTGAAGAATAGAATCAATACCGCCCAGCTGAAGACCGACGTTCGGCGAGGTCGGGGTAGGTGCAGCTAGCGAAACCTGTGATAAGATAGTACCCAGAATGAATAAAGAAATTTTCGTAGTTTTCATACTAAAAATCGTAAATCGAATTGGCTCGGCTAGCAAGGTTAAAACCTTAGGTTTTTTAATCGCAATAACTTCGCTTTGTTTGATACAGTGTGTGCATACGAATAAAGTGATCGAGCGCACGATTTCTTCAGAAGAACCGCCCTTTGTTGATAACAGTAAAAACAGATACGCATTCGAACAATGTAAATCAGAAAAACGTTTTTACCTTGAAGAGCGTATTTCGCAAATGCCTCAAGACTATTTGCAGCCACACAATGCTGACTGGACGGCTTCAATTCCGTTAAAATGCATTCAGTTCGCTCAGAAGAATTTCAATGGGCATTTTGCCCAGTGTGATAATGAAGAAGCAAGGCCAAAGCTAACTGCCTATCGTCCGTGTATGACCGAAAATTACACCCATCTAGTGTACAACGCATTTCATGATGTGATGGATTGTTTTAATCTAGATCCGAAAGAATTTTATCTTCAGTTTATGATCGAAAGCGGATTTCACATCAACGCATTTAATAAAACCGGCATGGATTCTGGCATTGCGCAGTTTACCGCAAACGGAATTAAAAAAGTTATTTCTAAGAATCGAATTTCACGAACGCGCGAAGTTCTACTAAATAGTTCTAGGCCTTCTTGTTCAAGAATTTCTAGCACCATGGGTGCATTTGATATCACCTCATTCAGCGTTGAACGACGCTGCGCCATGATTTCGGTACCGCAAAACCCTTACCGGTCGATGTTTTTCAATTACATTCACACGATGCTTGACCAGATCGAGCTTAAAAGCGATGTCGAGCGCGAACTTTCAGCTTTAGAAAGTTTGAAGCCCGCTTTAACCGAACGAATTAAAAGGCAACTGGTCTACCTGGCATACAATCGTGGAATGACCGGTATTAAGCGATTACTCGTTGGTTATATCGGCTACAAGAAAAGTATGAATCAAAGTATTTCTGAGCAAGATCTAGATTTAAATCAAAACTTAGCTCGCGTTAAAAAAATTCTTCGCGCCGAACCTGAAAAGCGAGAAATTTTAGTTCGTTCGATCAAAAAAGGTAAGCTGAATAAGCTTAGTTTTGCTGAGTATGCAGTCATTCACAAAGCCACTTACGTGGCCGACATGGTGGCCAGCCAAGACTACGTGCAGCGGCAATTGGGCGATCAATGTAGCCGCTTCTAATTTAAATTGCTATAGATCAACCATGAAAAGAATTTTGATCGTTACTGTTTTCACCTTACTTCTAAGTCTTGTTTGTTTTTGGATTGTTAAACTTTGGGGGCAATCACAAAGCTACCCTGATTATGCCCATCCACTTTTTACCAATCAGCAGACTCCGATTATTTTCATAAAGCCTTCTTTCGAAAATCTTAAAGCCACGCTTGATGGTACCGAAAATATTTATTTGGATCTGGCGTCAACTTTAGATCAAAAGGTCGTGATTCCTACGCGCGCTTGGGCGCTGAACGAAAAAACTTTGCGCAATCAAAATTACGATGCCGTTAAAGACGATGTTCTTTTGCTGAATGACTACAAAGATAAATTAAAGAATCGTAAAATCATTTTTAACCTGACCGAAAATGCTCAAGCCGGGCATGGTATCTTTTATTTCGCCGTCGAAGAAATGGGTATGGGCAAAGGTGAAAACTTCATCGTCACAAGCCCGTATGAAGCACTTATCAAAGCCTTGAAAGAACAACAGCCCGCACTGGTATACGGCACGACTACGCCTGAAATATTGAAGATTTTAGCGATGAATTCAATGTATCTACCTGAAGCCGTCAACATTCGCGCCGATGTGATTATTCATCCATTAGAAATTCGTAAGCAGCCCTTTTACACGGAAGAATTACTGAAAGAATTTACCCGCCGTCGCAAAAGAATTATCGTCGGGCCGATTACCGCAGACGAAAAAGAAAAAGCCGTAAGTTTGAATCCTTACGGCTTGATCATTCTGAAATAGAATGTAGTAACTAGTTGTTTGGAAGAATACTTAATAGACGAGAATAGAAGTCAGTCGATTTAACAACTCCTGAAGCAACTGCAGATAACACTGAATCGGGTAATTCCCAAACCGCTTTCTCTTCAGCCGTCGCGGTTTCTGGCATCGGCTCTTTTTTGTCTTTGGCTATCAAAATCTGATCCAGTTTTTCTTTCGGAATCGCTTCGATAACCTCAGCAATTGAAAATCCTGCGATAGATTGCATTGCTAAAATATTCGTTTTAGTAGCGACGTATCTTACATTGTCTTCTGCAATTGTCAGTTCCGTAACATCCGCTGCTAAATCAATTTTAAGAGTCGGATCTAAACGTTTTACGCTATAATTAGCTAAGTACATTTTATCTTGTTGATTCTGACCAGTGCTATCAACTGCAAACGACGTCATTTTATCTGCGATGATTTCTTGTAGCATAGTTGGTCCATTTGAGTTCAAACCGAAAGCGTTAATAATTCTAGCGAAACTTTCTTTTGAAACCCCTGCCGCAGCATCGTAGTACAACGGTCGATCTATTAACTGTGTGTCGGATAAATCGTAGTTAACTTCTAAATTAGCTACAGATCCGTCATTTAAAGTGAAGGGTAAAGTATCAACTACGTTATTCAGCATTACAGCATTAAGCGCATTCGAAATTCCGTCACGTAATTCGGGAACGTTAAGAAAGTTATCTAAGCCTTCTTGATCGAAAGCGTAGCTGCCAATACGACGACTTAGTAACATATTAGTTGCGGCTACTTTGTCTGCCCAAATACCACGAATATCGATTTGGTCAGCGTATTTATTTATACTTGCTGGATCCTTCTTCGAATTTAAGAACTTACCAGTGTGGCCGACAACAATATAACCCTCAGGTAATCCTAAATCATCATCGCAGCTTAAAGCATTTTTATTTCTTTGATTGGCATTAACTAAAGCAACTATTTCATTCGGTTTTGCTTCAGCAGCTACTGCGCAAGTCAGATCCGGAACTAAAATAACTTTAGTTAAAAAAGCACCCGCAGTTAAAGAGGCTTGCTTCAAATCTTTTAACCACGCGATAGTTTCCCAACGCTCGTCATCTGGACTAAGAATTTTTCTATATCTTTCCGCAGATTCCATCATAATACGTAGGTCACGGAAAGTGCTTGTGATACGACTTTTGTATGATAAGTCATCCATTAAGCTCATGCTTGATCGACCATTACGGAAGTTACGTCTTGAGTAGTTTTTCTCATAATCGTTGATCATGTTGTTAGTGATTTCAACCAGGGTCGTACCCAAATCGAATTGCTTACAACCAGGATTAATACCTAAATGTTCGTCTGTGCAGTATCCGTAAGCTTTAAGCGCAATAGACTTTCGAACTTTATCGCCCTTGGGAGCTTTAGAAACGCTATTGAGCAACTTATCTGCAGTATCTTCTAAAACAATCGTACGTTTCGCAAGTATCTTTCGCTCACCCGTCTCTAAATTATCTTCAACATCTTCAACGTCAATCTGACGTAGGTAACCGAAGCGCAAAGCAGCGATATCGTATTTACCTAACAAAGAAAGAGTTTTTAAGTCATTTCCATAATCCATCACTGAACTAAATGGAACAGAGTGGTCAATACCGTTAGCTTGTAATTCTTGGTCTGAGTAAAAGTTATCTTTATCTTCAGAGGCCTTGAAGTTGTGACGTAAACCTAAATTGTGTCCCATTTCATGAATCAAAGTTGGAACCCAAATTTCTGGTAAAATGATAGCGATAACCTTATCTTTTTCAGAGTCGCTTAATTCAATCCAAGGTTTCGCATCATCAGAAAACTTAGATTTCAGTGTGTCGCTGATTCCGCCACCGAAACTGTCGGCATTTGGTTCAAAAGCACAGTTCTTAGCACGTAATTGATATTTCAGCTGAGACTTAAGATCTAAACCCTTTGCTTCAGGATTTTTGTTCATCGCATACTTCTGCAAAGAAGTTTTAGCTTTTAAGAAATTGTTGTTTGCGTCGCCAATCTGTGAACCTGGAGAAACAGCCGCTGACTTCGAAACGGCCGGCTTGCCTGAAGCAACTCGAGCGCTCAATTCAGAAATTCCCCCCGTCATACCGGATTGTTTTTTGAAAGCGACCACATTAGCTAAGTTTGCAGACAAGCTTAATTTAACTGATTTTTTCGCTAACAAAGCTTCTTTTTTCTCCGCGATGATTTCATCGTAAGTCGTATTGATAAACTTTTTAATGGTACCCAAAAACATCACTGTTCTAGCTGAAATAATTTCGCCCGTTACGGGATCTTCAGTTTGTGGACCATAACCAATAATGTTTGATTCGACCGGATCTTCAACAAGCACAATCATACTATTGCGGATGTCGCCGGGGACTTTTCCTTCCGGATTTTTCAAGTTAATTCTGAACTTCACACCTGAGATTTCTAGGCCTTTATTGATATTGGCAATCGTTTCGTAGGTAAGATCTTTAATTAATTTATTTTCTGGTTTAGCGAACTCATCACTTAAGTAGTAAACGATTTCGCTACGGTTCGGATTCCAACGATTCATAATTTGAACCGTGCTCGAACTTGTTTTATTATTATCTACATCTAGTAAAGTGTGTTTAGATGAGAAAAATCCAAAAGAGCCTTCGTCTTCCGAACCTTCTGGGTAAGAAATAGTCTTGTAGTCTTTTGATAAAACAGAATCTACTTTTACTAGTGAATAGTGAAATACGGCTGATACAGTTGCATCCGTTAACTTATCAACGTTACCAAGACACTCCAGCTTAGTTTTGAAAGTGCGTTCAACTTGAAAGTTAATTGCCGTAGGCTCGATATTCGAACTAACTAAACGAGTAGAAACAGTCTCGTAACAATTAGAGCCTTCCGTTTGGCTGATCATGATGGGTAGTAGGTCAAGCTCGCCAGATTTTGCATCTTGAAGTTTTACGCGAATCTGCGACTTCTGATGCCAAGGAATATCGGCGGCTTCTTCTTCAGCATTTGTACACTCGCCGTATTTATCTTTAGCACATTGAAACTGAACGTGTTCGACAGGTACTTCTAAAAGAAGTTTGTTGTTTGTAGCGTTCGGGGTGTAGCGTACGTCGCGCTCTACTTCAACAACACGAAGCGTATCTTCAGTTATTTCAACTTTGACACGTTTATTGTCGCCAGTCGAAAACGGAAGAGCGTCAGCTGAAGAACGGCTGGCATTCTGCATTGATGCCGAGTAAAGGTATTCAGCCTTCTGATCAACTAAGCCAGAATCGATGAGGTGTTCTTTTTTTCCGGGATCACCATATTTGTACGCAATTTGTTTCGTACAAGATGCTAAAGCCAAGGCACTGAGCGCCAGTAGCATTATACTTTTCATTTCGTTTCTACCTTTAAGCATGGTTTTCCCCTCGCTATTATTTAAAATCATTTTCTTAAAATTTTTAGTAAACATAAGACATCCCTGCACGTACAACCGAAGTATTCGCGTCGTAAGCGCTGATGTTTGAATCGACGCCATTTGATTTGTAAGCCGAGCCTTCGTTTGAAGTTCCGATATTTAAAGAGAAGTTTCTAGTTAAGTCATAATTAAGATCGGCATCGATACCAAATGCGGTACGATCAAAACCGCCGTAGGTGCGCCCATTGCGATAGATGCCCGCAGCAGTAATATACAAATGATCGGTAACAAAAACTGCAACTTCAAGCGCTTGGCCCAAGCGGTATTGAACGTTTGCTTCGCCGTCTGCATTGAAATTATATTCGTGAAAGTTTTGCGCTAATGTAATCGAGTACTTCAAATTAATAATCGAGTAATCAAAAGAAATTCCGTTTTTTAGCGATACGCCGCCCATTAGGCGATCTACTTTTTGGTTGTCTTGGCTGGTGGGAATAACTCCTGAGACTGCGTGAATAGTTTTAAATTGGTCATTTAATTGAATACCGGCGATAGCTAATGAAACCGTTGTATTCGAAAAAGTCGTATCTTTGGGGCCCGAGTTTTGTTTAGTGATAATGCCTTTCGCGCTTAAAGCGAAACGAGAATTAATCGTATACGTAGGCGCCAGAAGTAGGTTTGTTTCGCTATCGCGTGCGCCACGTTCATCGACGGCGCTTTTTTGTGCGTATTCAAGGCCCGCAATGATACCAAGGCCCTTTCGGTCTGAGATACCATCATTTTGAATCTGCATAACACTGCTGCTGTTGGCTTGAATGTCGGCTAAAGACAGACTCATCTCTGCCATCTTGGGTGAATCTTTGATGACGGTAGCGCTTTCTTGGGCGAAAGAGTTTGAAGCACTGATTAAAGTACCTAAAACCAAGGCTGTTAAAATTTTAGACTGCATCAATTTCATAAGTTCTTCCCTCGAGCTGTGGGAACAATAATTCATTTGTTGCTGGATATCTAATCAGACTTGCGAATCGGGGTGATAAGATTTTCTTATGGGTCCAAGTCGATCAGAATGGCTGCTGAAGCGGTTTTTGTTTGAAAAACTTTTCGAAAGTTGAACTTATTGACGGATATGTAAAATTTACTTTTTACTGAAATTCGTCTCTGAGAAAACATGATTTGGTATAAGTTAACATCAGCTTTTCTGCTTCCTTTTTTCAATTGCTTTTCATTAAGAACTCAATTACTTTGCGAGCTCTAAATACGACTAAAAATAACGTACATAAGGCTACGTTATCGTAAACGAATTTTAAGTTATTGAAATCGTTAGGTAATGCATGAACAAAATGAATAAAAAAATGGAATACGCATTGATGGCTTTACGGCTGATTAGTCAGCGTGCGCCCGGCGTTCTGACAACTGCAAAAGAAATCTCTGATCAAATGCATATTCCGTTCGATGTGACTGCGCGGGTTCTTCAGGCTCTTTCTTCACGCGGTTTATTGAAGGCTGAATACGGAGTTAGCGGCGGGTATTTTCTAGCCCGCACTTTAACGGAAGTTTCGGTTCACGACCTGACTGAAATGTTAGATGGCCATACGGCTTTAACAAAATGCCTGGGCACCGACGAGCCCTGCGAAATTTCTGAAACTTGCAACATCGTTTCGCCGATTTCGGCCTTAAATAATAAAGTACAAGAATTTTATAAATCAGTATCGTTACAAGAGGTTCTGCATGTCTGAGTCTTACGAATACAAATACGGTTTTACGACCGATATCGAAACCGAAGCCTTTCCGAAAGGTTTAAGCGAAGAGATCGTACGCATGATCTCGGCGAAAAAAAATGAACCTGAATGGATGCTTGATTACCGTTTAAAATCTTATCGCCATTGGCTGACTTTAACCGAGCCTACTTGGGCGCATGTTTCTTATCCGAAAATTAATTTTCAAGATTTAACTTATTATGCGGCCCCGAAGGCCAATAAAGAAAAAGCCTCGCTAGATGAAATCGACCCCGAGCTGATTAAAACTTTCGAACGTCTGGGCATTCCGTTATCAGAACAAAAACGTATCTCGGGCGTGGCCGTCGACGTGGTATTCGATTCAGTTAGCATTGCAACAACCCACCATGAAGAACTTGATAAAGTGGGAGTCATTTTTTGTTCGATTTCAGAAGCCTTAACTAAGCATCCCGAGCTAGTAAAAAAACACTTAGGCACAGTAATTCCACCTTCAGATAACTACTACGCGGCCCTGAACGGCGCCGTTTTTTCTGACGGGTCGTTTGTTTATATCCCTAAGGGAGTACGCTGTCCGATTGATTTATCAACATACTTTCGGATCAATGCAAAAGAGACCGGCCAGTTCGAACGAACATTGATCGTTGCCGAGCCTGATAGCTTTGTTAATTACCTTGAAGGTTGCACGGCCCCACAGCGTGATGAAAATCAATTACACGCGGCGGTGGTAGAACTTGTGGCCTTTGAAAATGCCGAGATCAAATATTCAACCGTACAAAACTGGTATACCGGCGATAAAAACGGGGTTGGCGGAATTTATAATTTCGTAACCAAGCGTGGAATCTGTAAGGGTAAGAATTCAAAAATTTCTTGGACGCAAGTTGAATCGGGATCTGCCATCACCTGGAAGTATCCGTCGGTTATTTTACAGGGCGATTATTCTGAGGGCGCTTTTTATTCGGTTGCTTTGACTCATGATTATATGCAGGCCGATACCGGTACGAAGATGATTCACATCGGTAAGAATACAAAAAGCACCATTATTTCCAAAGGTATTTCGGCGGGTCATTCTTCGAATGCTTACCGTGGCCAAGTCAAGATTATGGCTTCGGCTGAAAACGCGCGAAACTATTCGCAGTGTGATTCGATGCTGGTTGGCGATAAAGCTAGCGCCCACACGTTTCCGTATATCGAAGTTAAGAATAAATCGGCAACTTTAGAACATGAAGCAACGACGTCTCGTATTTCAGAAGACCAGATTTTTTATTTAAAATCGCGCGGTCTGAATAGCGAAAAAGCGATTTCGATGCTGGTGAATGGGTTCTGTAAAGAAGTTTTTAAAGAGCTTCCACTCGAGTTTTCAGTGGAAGCCGTTAAGTTAATCGAAATGAAACTAGAAAATTCGGTAGGGTAGACAATGCTAGAAATAAAAAATTTGCATGCAAAAATTGACGATAAAGAAATTCTAAAAGGTCTTTCTTTAAAAGTAAACGCGGGCGAAGTACACGCCATCATGGGGCCCAACGGTTCGGGTAAAAGTACTTTATCAAAAGTATTAGCGGGCCATCCTGCTTACGAAGTCACGGGCGGCGAAGTTAAATATGAAATCAACTTTAAGATGCAAAATCTTTTCGAGTTCGAACCAGACGTTCGCGCTAAAGAAGGTATCTTTTTAGCCTTTCAATACCCCGTTGAAGTTCCCGGAGTATCAAACTTTAGTTTTTTACAAACGGCATTCAATTCAATCTTGCAACACCAAGGTTCTGAGCCGATGGCCGAGGGAGAATTTCGCGAATTTTTATATCAAAAAATGAAACTGGTTCAGATGAAGCCTGAATATCTAGATCGGGCCGTGAATGTGGGTTTTTCGGGTGGCGAAAAAAAGCGCAACGAGATTTTGCAGATGGCTGTATTGTCTCCGCGCCTAGCTTTGCTTGATGAAACCGATTCAGGCTTAGACATTGATGCATTACGTATCGTCGCTGAAGGGGTCAATAAACTTCGATCGAAGCAAAATGCAATAGTGCTAGTTACCCACTATCAAAGATTATTAGAATACATTAAGCCCGATTTTGTACACGTTTTAGCGAATGGCAAAATCATTCAAACGGGCGATGCTTCTTTAGCTTTAGAGCTTGAGAAGAAAGGCTATGACTGGTTGTTATGAGCTGGGAAAACACATACCTACAATTTAAATCAAAATCGAACTTAGATAGCATTGCGGCTAATCAAATGCGGCAATCTAGTTTTGAAAACTTCGTGCGCGAAGGCTTGCCAACACGCAAAGAAGAAGCCTGGAAGTACACTTCGCTAAATAATTTTAAAGCGATTACTTGGCAATCAGCTTTGTACGAAGAAGAAAACTTGTCTCATGATCAGATGGTGGCCGTTTCTAAAAATCTACCGGCTGAATTTTACAATATCGTGATCGTCAATGGCGTCTTGAATGCGACTTTATCTGACGACCTAGAAGGTGATATTACAATTGCAGAAATTGTAGCCGACGATTTGAGAAAAGACGAAAGCCATGTCGAATCTCATCTTTTGCAGCTTTCAAAATCTTTTTTATCAAAAAAATTAGTCGTTGAAATTAAAAGTCACAAGACTTTTGCGAAGCCTTTGCAAATTGTAATTGTGCAGTATTCAAAAGCTTCGGTTTACCTAAGTGAAAAAGTAGTTGTAAAAGTAGGGGAAGACGCTGAACTGACCTTAATTTTAAACACTTTTAGTTTTGCAAATGGTTTGGCCGATGCGCTTAACGTAAATGTAGATATTGATGTCGCTGATTCGGCACGGGTCAAATTGATTCAGTTGCAAAACGAAGACACCGAGTCTTTTCATTTTTCACAAGTAGAAGTTAATTTAGCTTCGAAAGTTGAATTTCAGTCTTTAGCGATGTCTTTAGGATCAAAATTGACTCGTAATTATTTTCACCTGAATTTTTTAGGAAGAAACTCGTCGGCCGGGGTTTTTGGTTTGACGATTTTAGATTCAAACCAGCACGTCGATAACTATACTTTTATTCAGCATAGTATTGGTGAAAACCAATCTGAGCAGCATTATAAATCAATTTTATCTGGCGCTTCGCAGTCGGTTTTTCGAGGCCGTGTGCGCATCGAGCAAGATGCGCAAAAAGCAAATTCGAATCAGTTGAACAATAATTTACTATTAACGCGTGAAGCGTCGGCTAATAGCGTGCCGCAATTAGAAATTTATGCAGATGATGTGAAAGCGGGCCACGGTTCGACCATGGGCCAACTGAACAAAGACGAAATATTTTACTTCTTAAGTCGCGGAATCAATCAATTTGAAGCCGTTAAGATGTTAGCTTTCGGCTACGCCAAAGAATTAATTTACCGCTTTGATAATCAATCAGTTCAAGACTTTCTGATGAAGTCGCTGCAAAGCAAATTAGAACGGATGATCCAAAATGTTTAATAGCCAAGAGCTTCGCTCGCAATTCCCGGCATTAACTCAAAAAATTCACGGAAGCGATTTAGTTTATCTAGACAGCGCCGCGACCACCCTTAAGCCGTATTCGGTTATTGAGCGAATCACTAAGTTCTATTCTTTCGAGACGGCGAATGTACACCGCGGGGCCCACTACCTAAGTGATGCGGCCACCGGAGAATTCGAAAAAGCGCGCGAATCAATTCGTACTTTTCTTGGAGCAGATTCGATCGAAGAAATTATTTTTACTAAGGGAACGACCGAAAGTATCAATATGGTCGCGCAGTGCTACGGCGAAACTTTTTTAAACGAGGGTGACGAAATTGTTATCACCGAACTTGAACATCACGCTAACTTAGTACCTTGGCAACAGTTGGCGCTACGTAAGAAGTGTATTCTAAAGTACCTTGCTGTTTTAGAAAATGGCGAAATCGATATGAGTTCAGTCAATAGTCAGATTACTGAAAAAACTAAGATCGTCGCTTTTTCAGCTTGTTCGAATATTTTAGGTACGCTGACGCCGATTCATGAAATTGTCAAAAAAGCTAAATCAGTCGGTGCGATGACTTTACTTGATGCGGCCCAATACATTACGCAAAAACAAATCAACGTGATACAGCTTGATGTTGATTTCTTGGTTTTTTCTGCGCATAAGCTTTTTGGACCATTCGGCTTCGGAGTTTTGTACGGAAAAAAAGAATTCCTTGAGCAAATGCCACCTTATCAAACCGGCGGCAGCATGATTTCAACGGTTGAATATCAATCATCTATTTTTAATCATTTGCCGTTTAAGTTCGAAGCAGGAACCCCGCACGTAGAGGGCGCGGTTGGCACACACGCGGCCATTGAGTTCTTTAACCAATACGATTTAAAAGCTATTTTTGATCACGAACAAATTTTAATGAATCACCTTCAAGGCGAACTAAAGGCGATGGGCGGCGTGAAATTGATCGGCGAGGCTTCACAAAAGGCCGCGATCGTTAGCTTTTTGGTAGAAGGTACGCATCACTCAGACGTGGGCCAAATTCTTGATCAGCAAGGCATCGCTGTTCGAGTCGGACACCACTGCACGCAGCCGCTTTTAAAGAAGCTTGGCTTGACCGGTACAATTAGAGCCTCAATTTCTATATATAATAATCAGAATGACGTCGAGCGACTGATCGAAGGCGTTAAAAAAGCGAAAAGGATGCTTTTATGACAGATGTTTTAATTCGAGTCCAAGCCACACCGAACCCAGCCGCATGGAAGTTTGTTTTAGATCGCCCTGTTTTAAATGACGGGAAGGCAACTTATTCGACTATTCAAGAGGCCGAACATAATAATTTAGCTAGCTCGCTGTTTCAAGTTGCGGGCGTTAGACAAGTTCACTTTTTTCAAAATGTGATTACAGTCACCCACCAGTTTGATGTCGATAGTGATGATATTCAGAAACAAGTCTGCGCCGTTATTCACACACGCATGGCCGTTCATAATCCGAATCAAACTGTTTTAGATGAAAAGAAAATTGCCCGTCAGAATTTGTCTCCGGACCTTCAATTGATCGAAGACATTTTAGATCGCACCATTCGCCCGGGTTTACAGGGCGATGGCGGAGACATCGAAGTCATTAAATATGACGAAAATAAAGTTTATGTTTCTTATCAAGGCGCATGCGGAACTTGCCCAAGCTCGACGACCGGTACATTAATGGCCATCGAAGGAATTTTACGTGATGAATTTAACCCAACCGTAGAAGTCATTCCGCTGTAACAGTTGTTTTTTAGAAAACAACATCGTTGGGATCGAAAGCTCTTTTAGATGCAGCTTTTCCTAGCTTTTTATTATTGGTATCAACTTCTTTTTTAGATTTTTCATAGGCCTGAACGACATACTCAAAAGAGTCTTCCGGTCTTGACGACACTATAACATTTCGATCAATGGCCGTATTTAGCATATCGCCTTTAACCGCGAACACCACATGAGTTTGTTCAGCTTGTGAATACCCCTTTAACTTAATTTGAAATTCTTCAACTTGATCGATGTCTAATTCAGAAACCAAACCCGTCAAAGAGCCTTCAACTAATTCTGCGTCTTTCGGTAAATGCCAAGTAAATATCAGGCCCGCCGGAAGTTTTTGAAATGCTTGAATACTGACGCGTACAATTGAAGTTTCTTCAGTGGTTTCAGCTATCTTTTCATTTTGAATTTTAATATCAAAAATCGACCGAGCAAATTGTTCGTTACCCAGCTTCGAAATTGTTGCCGAAGCTAAGAATCTATTTTGCGAAGTAGGCTGCGTAGAAGCCGTTATAATTTGTACCGAGTAGTACCCAAATAATGCTCCTGCGGTAATCATTGCTGCGGGTTTTAGAAATTTGAAATTGGGCATAAGTATCCTCCAGATTGATCAGTTAAAATATATGAATATTCGGATGGCGAAACAGGCAGTGCCGTCGGAAATGATCTAACGTTCAGTAGGTAAGGTTGTGACGGATCTAATGAATTGATTGTGCTGATTTGTTTTACAAGGCCGGCTGAGCGATCGGTTCGAACCATATCGCTTGAACTAGCCGCGCGCTGGTACCCCGTGCAATCGCCAGCGGCATTTTTGCCGGTGCAGTCTTCGGTGTATTTGTAAGACTGATTGTATAGAACTAAATCTATATCATGGTTTGATCCGCTGATTTTGTTTGCCGTTAAATTGATTCTAGTCACGCCAGGTATTGAAGTTAAATCGACCAGATAAAAATGATTCGAATAACGCTGGTCCATGTTTGAATCCGTTGTCAGGCCGGCGCTTGCAATTGGCTGAATTTTTAAATTACACACTGTCATACTTGGTACCAACTTAATTCCGTAAGGTACTGAAATGCGACTACCTGAAACTGTGTAAGCTGAATTAGATTCTCGCTGCTGAGCTTCGTCGGTATCTAAAATATTATCAATTGTCGGTGGCATCGAACCTGAAAAAGTTTGATTCAAGCGGCTGTAAAATCGCGCTGAGCTTCTAAATGGATAAACGCTTTTACCCATGCCAATACCGTTCGGGTCATTTTCAAATGCTTTCCAATAATTTTCAAAATAACTATTGTTGGCGCAGCTGCTGCAGCTGGTGCATGTTGCCGTGCAAGTATTAGTGCCCTTAAATAGACTGCGCGCAATCGAGACTTCGCGGTAATGGCCCTCGCCGGGGTTAGACGCTGGACTAACGCGATCGTAATAACGTAATTGACCTCCAACTAAGGCGGTTTCTGGGTTGGTACCAGAACGATTTAGGTTGACCATGATGTAGACAGATCCTGAAGTTCCAGAGCCATCTTGATAGCCTGATGTATCTAGATAGTAAAGCCAGCCGTCGCGTGATTGCACCGTCGATGGAAGATCTGGGTTGATCGAGGCGATATTATTTCTGATCATATGCGCGCCGAAAAAATTTCCCCAACCCTCTGACCAAGCCAGACGCGGGTCAATTCGATACAAACCAAAGTGAGTTCCGCCAGGAGAATCCATTTTTCCGCAAACGTCTTCAACCCGGTGACCTAATTCGTGAATGATCACGGCGTCGTCAAAGTGATCAGTATCTTGAGTTTGAACGTTACCAAGTCTGCCACCATTAATAAAAAGTTGATTTAGCCCACGCAAATAAAAAGATAAAGTACCTAGCGTTGATGGGTCAGAAGAAGGATAAATATATTGAGCTGGGTTAAATCCTGCTCGCCAAAAAACTTCAAGCTTCGGGCTTAGGCAGGTTAAATTTGAAGTACCCGTATTTTGCCCGATATATTTGTAAGTCGTAACAATATCATTATAGATATTGAAAGCGCCGCCGCGAATCTCAGCTGATTCTGATTCACGCGCGTACGCAGTAATCGTGGCCGTTACGGAACCAACGCCCGTTGAATTTATAACCTGTGAAATAGCGTGAACCTCGTTCGAGTAAATATCAGATTTAACTGAAGCATAAATTTTAAAAGCTGTTTTGCCTGTAGGTAAGCCAGTTAAGGTGTGATTCGTTCTGGCTAGAACTTGAAATGTGTAGTTACCCGGAACATTCGGAATCCTTAAATCTGAGACTCCATCTAAGGCTTTTAAACTGCCGGTTACATTTGTTTTTCCGCATTGAACAACCTGACCAGAAGAATTAAGCACACGTATTTCGGCAAACTGAATTGGTATGGGAGTCGTCGTTGGCGCCCCTAGAATCATCGAAGTCACGTTACTGCCCGAGGTACTCGGAATAACGTTACGCTTAAAAAAGTTTGCGCTGCCGTTAGCAATGACCGGTAAGCTGTGCGTCGAGCTTGTTACGCATTCTTCTACTTCGGGTGCGACACTGGGCGAAGTCGTTCCGACATTGGCTGCGGGCGAGCAGCCGTAGATAGCAAAGCTAAGCGCAAGGGTGGTGGCTATTTTTTTAATCACTCGATTTTCCGTTTCGCGAGGTTTTAATTTTTTCTACGTTCTGTACAATTTTTTCAAAAGATTTATGTTCTTGAGTGCTTAAAAGACTTTCGCCGTAAATACGACGTTGATTTTTTTGGCCCGATACTTCGATGCCGACAAAGCGATTTTCGATTTTAGTTAGCCCACGAACGCGAAGTTGAATTTTTTTCGGAATATTCGCTTTTAAATTGGCAGTTGTTCCGGTTAAAGCCGCATCGGCTAACGTCACATTTTCGGCTAAGTTCCATTTGTATTCGAGCGCTTCGTTATAATCGAAGGGCATAGTGATCTCAGCCGTAAGAAGTTGAAAATCATCGTTCATTTGTTTATAATGCATTTCAATTTTTATGATGCGATCGACGACGCCACGGTTTGAATAAACAGAGCCTGTCTGCCCCGCAAAAGTTGGAAAGCCAACTTTTGATTCTGTCGTTCTAAATTTAGAATAAGCCCCACCGACGGCGACAGCTAAAGCAAAAAATGAAAGTAAGGTGTATTTTAACGACATATTGTATAATTGTCCTGATCAGAGATTTTGTACGCATAACTAGTTGTTGTAGATAAAGATTTATTCGCAGTGTAGGCGCGAATATTAATTAGATACTTTTTTGTCGGATCTAATAGATTTAAATTTTTAATTACTTTTGAGGTCAGGCCGACTCGGCGATCACTACGCAAAACATCAGTAGCGACTGGGCGGCTTGGTTGCCAACTCGTCAAACAGTTACCGTTACTGTCGATTGAAGTGCATGAATAATCAGATGTAAAGAAATAGTCGGATGGGTAAAGCAGTATATCAAATTCAGTTGTAGTTCCAGCTTTGTAATCGAAATCAAAGTACAGTTCTGAAATACCTGAAAGTAAGGTCATATCTAAAGTGTAGAAATGATTTGAGTAGCGCTGATCTGAATTTGTGGCCGTTAAAACTGGATCATCTACGCGTGGTTGAAAATAGTACTCACCGTCAGCGCAAGTTCCGTACGAAGATACCCGGCTTGATAACACTGATCCATAAGGTGTCCATTGGCTTATTGCCGAAATGCCCGAACCAGATGTATAGCCACCGTCGCTGTATAGATGCAATGCCTCTGATAAAGTTGCTTCAAGAAAGTTTTTATAAATTGTCCAGCTAGATGCGGCTGAATTTACAATTGATTTGTAATTACTTGCGTTGATAGGGGTTGCTACTCCACCAGCTAAAATAATATTTTTTAGAATCTCTAGAACTCTGTGAGAATCTTTAAACATGTAAAAAGTCTGGCCGGCGCCCGTTAGGCGATCCATACTTTGCCAAATATTTCTAAACGTTACGGGAGTTGTGGAAATACAGCTACCGCCGCAGTTATTAGAGATTTTAAATAGGCCCCTGGTCACGGCTCCTTCGCGAAAATGCCCTTCGCCGGGATAGCGTGATGGATCAACTTGATCAAATGCAAACCCCAAGAACGAGCCTGTTTGCCAAGTGTCTGGATCATTTCCTGGTTTAGTCATATCAAACATAAAACCTGATCCATTTGAAATTCCTTGAACGGTATCGGTGAAACCTTTTGACGAGTAAAAGTAAGTCCAGCTTACTGGTAAACTAACTGCCGAAAATCGAGATTGAATTTCTGGGTTTAACGAAGGCAGATTAACTGGATCTGAAGTGCCGATCGAAGAATACATAACCTGCCCAGCAAAGTAGTTTGCCCAGCCTTCAGTCCACGCCAAGCGTGAATCTATTCGCGCGACCAACGCATGTTGGCCGCCCGGGCTGATCAGCTGACCGCACTGCGCTTCTACGTGATGACCCAACTCATGAATGATGACGTAGTCGTCGAAATGGTTGGCGGTCTCGATGCTTATATTTCCAAGGCGTCCGCCCGTGATAAAAAGTTTTTGATCTTTATTTGTATAGTAAGAGCCATTCGCAAGATTTGCAGGGTTACTTGAGGGGTAAAGATATTGATAAGGATTAAATCCGGGCTTCCAAAAAATATTTAATTTTGCATTGAGACAAGACGTATCAACTGACGAAGTATTTATACTAATGTACTGATACGCTGTCTGAACCGAATTTAAAATATTGAAAGCTCCGCCCTTAATATCAATATCTTCAGTTTGGCGCGCGTAAGCTTTAATATTTAAGTTAGAGATGTCATCGATCGCATTTGAAAAGCTTGAACCTGATACGTAGTGTACTTGTTCGGTGTAGATATCTTCTTTTACGGCTACAAACATGTTGATATCTGCTTTACGTGACCTTGCTAAAACTCTGACTGTGTAGTTGCCTGCAATTTTCGGAATTTTTAAATCACTTAATCCGTCGATTGCTTTAAAGTTTCCGAGCCGATCGGTCTTTCCGCATTGCACTAATTTATTATTGGCGTCGTAAACCGCAACCTCGGCAAATCGAATAGGAAGTGCCGCCGCCAGAGGGTTGCCTTGATACATACTTTTTAAAGTAGTCGATTGCATCACTAGATTAACGCCGCGCTTGTAGAAGCTAGCAGTGCCCGTTACATTTGTTGTTGAAGGGTATACTATTTCAGACAAGCATTCCGGAATTTCAGATTGCGAAGATAGGTACTGCTCGTACTGCGAATTCTTAATTGCAGAACAACCTACAAATAAAAATAATGAAGCAAAAAGTAGTTTAACTTTTGTAAGAGATATCACTCCTTATTTATCGGCGTAACTGCATGATTTCGTGAGGTTTTAGGCGTAGATGAAGGTCTAGAAAAAGACAAAAAAAAGGCTCGAAGACAACTCTGAAACTAAACCTCTGATTGCAAGGTGGGTGACCATGGTAACAACTTTAGGCTTCTCACTACGAGGTGAGCTTGCACACCATTGTCAGGGACAGCCCCCAAATATATGCTTGTAAGGTTTATTTTCGATGAGTCTTACGTCGTCGAACCCACAAATAGAATACATAAAATTTGAAAGAAAGTCTACGAATCAGGACTCTAGAAACATTCTTTTTGTTCCGTATAGTAGGCATGTTTAATGCTGTGGATGTCTCGAACATTAGTATTCAAAGTTTGGATTATTATTTTCCATTTTTTGTGTTCTTTTATGGTCTAGCGATAAATATTGTTCTTGAAATTCCGTATCTAGTTGCGTTGGCGCGCAAAGAAATGCCGTCCCAATATGCGACGTTTGAAAAGCATCGAAAAATAGCGGTTTTTTCACTCTACGCAGGTGGTCTTTGGTCACTGCAAAATATGTGGTTTTCTTAATTGACATAAATGAACTGACTGCTAAGGTCCTTGCATGTCGCAGAGCACCTTTGACTCTACCGAAAATTCTGAAAATGCATCAACTGCAAAGCACTCAAATGCTCGTGATTCTGTTGTCTACAGCGTCGAACAGCTGAATGCGCACATTCGCCAAACCCTAGAAGGAAATCTGGGGATTGTTTGGTTGCAAGCGGAAATTTCAAACTTCAAGCCGCATTCATCAGGGCATTTTTATTTTTCACTAAAAGATTCAAAAGCACAAATTTCGGCGATCATGTTTCGCGGTTTTAATTCAAAGTTAAAATTTAAACCGCACGATGGATTAGAAGTAATCATTCGTGGACGAATCACGGTCTACGAACCCCGTGGTACTTATCAAATTGCCTGTGAATCTATGGAGCCCGTCGGCGCGGGGGCTTTACAAAAACAATTTGAACAACTTAAAGATAAATTAAAACTTGAAGGCTTATTCGATGCCGCAAGAAAAAAGCCAATTCCTTCGTATCCTAGGCATGTGGCGATTGTCACTTCGCCAACGGGTGCAGCGATTCAAGATATTTTAAATATAATGAGTCGCCGTGCAAAGAATGTTCAGATCACGCTGATCCCGGCGCTGGTGCAGGGAGCGAATGCGGCCGCGTCGATTGTTGACTCGCTACAGATGGCGCTGAAGCTTCCGGTGGATGTGATTATCATTGGTCGTGGTGGTGGCTCTATGGAAGACCTATGGAGCTTCAACGATGAGCGCTTGGCGCGCTTGATTGCAGCTGCCGACATTCCGATCATATCAGCCGTAGGTCATGAAATCGATTTTACCATTGCTGACTTTGTCGCAGATCTTCGTGCGCCTACGCCTTCGGCGGCGGCTGAACTCGTTGCAAAAAGTTCTGTTGAAATTACACAAAAATTAAATCATGCCGATCGCTTGTTACTTTCTACGTTACAAAAATTACTTCGTCTAAAAGCGCAGATGTTTTCTTTAACCGCGAAGCGTTTGATCGATCCCAAAAAAAAATTACAAGATTATTCATTACGAAATGACGAATTGTTAACTCGGCTAGAGTATTCAATGAAGTCATTACTCAATAATAAAAAGCGCGACGTGCAGTTGTTGCAAGAGCAGCTTGCGCAGCCGACGGATGTTATTCAGGCACTTAAAGCAAAAATCGAAAAGTTTCAGATGCGTATGACAAATACATTAACGGCTAAGCTCAGTTCATATGATTACAAAATTAAGAATGGAATGAGCCTGCTAGATTCGTTAAGCCCGTTAAAGGTTGTCGATCGTGGTTATTCGATTGTATCTAGCGGGCCCAAAATTATTCGCAAAATTAAAGATGTAAAAAAATCTGATCAAATTGAAATTAAAATTAAAGACGGTTTGATAATGGCCGAAGTTATCGGCACCAAATCGTTAACTGCGAAGGAGAAGTCAGATGGACTTTGAAAAAAAATTATCTCGCCTGGAAGAGATCGTCTCTAAAATGGAAAAAGGCGATCTTGCCTTAGAAGAATCGCTAAAGTTATTCGAAGAAGGTGTTAAGCTTTCTCGTGAATGCCATGGTCAATTAGCCCAGGCTGAAGCCCAAGTTAAAAAACTTGTGGGCTTCGATGCAAACGGTAAAGCTTTGACTGAAACCTTCAAAGGCGAAAATAGCGAATCATGACTTTAAGCGGACAAGCCCAAACAATTAGTCAAAAAGCTGAAGCTTTCGCGAAGCAGTTTGATTTTTGGTTCGTTGCTTATCTGAGTTCACGAAAAGACCAAGCGCATTTCGTGAAAACGTTATGGGATTCTAAAACCTATAGTATGCGTTCGGGCGGTAAAAGATTTCGACCATTTTTAGCTTCTTTGGTGTATCAGATCTGGCATCAAGATTCAGAAAAAATTAAGAATTTCTGCCTAGCAATTGAAATGGTTCACACCTATTCGCTGATCCACGATGACCTTCCTTGTATGGATAATGATGACTTTCGCCGGGGTAAGCCGACCAACCATAAAGTTTTTGGCGATGCGATGGCTCTTTTGGCCGGTGATGCGTTACTGACCGAAGCTTTTTATCTGATCAGTCACGACGCGCAAATGTCGGCCACCACCAGTGTGCAAATCACTCGGATGTTATCTGAAAAAATTGGTTCATTCGGAATGGTGGGCGGGCAAGCTCTTGATATGAATTCAACGGCCGCAATCACGCTGACTGACCTTGAAGAAATTCATTTATTGAAAACAGGCTACCTTATTGAATCGGCCGCAGTAGGTGCAGCTTTATTAGCTGATGCGAACGAAGCGCAAGTAAGAACGATTTCAGAATTTTCACTGAATTTGGGTTTAGCATTTCAAATCAAAGACGATTTGTTAGACGCGAATGATAAAGAGCAAGATCACAAAAGTTATTTATCAGTTATCGGCGAAAGCCAAACAATTGCTGAACTTCAAAGTAAATCAAACGCGGCCAAAGAATTACTAAAAAAAATCAATTCAATTAAAACTCAGGATCTAAATGATTTGATCGACTACAACCTGCAAAGGACTTCGTAATTGAGACTAGATCTATATTTAGTCAAAGTGAAGAAGGCGACTTCTAGAACCCAGGCTCAAGATCTGATTCAAAATAATTTTGTAGTTCTAAAAAAGTCTGCAAAGTCGGTGGGGCTAACAAAGCCAAGTTACGAAGTTTTACCAGAGAACGAAGAATTCATTTTTGTAGAACAAAACCCAATACAAAAATATGTGTCACGCGCAGGACTTAAGTTAGAGGCGGCTCTTGCACACACTAAACTTAATGTAGCGGGCGAAATTATTTTAGATATTGGCCAGTCCACAGGTGGGTTCACCGAATGTTTATTGGCTAGTGGAGCAAAAAAAGTCGTCGGTATCGATGTGGGCCACGATCAACTGCACGCTACGTTGAAAGAAGATCCTAGAGTCATATTTATAGAAGGCATTAACGTTAAAGAACTTTCACAATCGAAAGATTTTGAAGCTCACGTTCCACTCGGGGGATTTCCTTTGGTTGTGATGGATGTTTCATTTATCTCAATCACGAAAGTGATCGAGGCTATTGAGCCGTTCATGGCTAAAGACGGCGAGTTTTTATTTCTTGTTAAGCCACAATTCGAAGCGGGAGCGAAAGCTCTTGATCGAAATGGTGTCATTAAAGATAAGAAAAACTACGTTTTAATCGAAAAAGAAATTAAAGCTAAAGTGACTGAAGTTTTTGGAGAAGTTAAAGATTACTTTGAATCAGATTTGCCGGGTAAAGATGGCAATCAGGAGTTTTTTATTTATGGAAAAAATAAATCTTAAGGCAGCCTTACTAATTGGATTTTTTGTTTCTGCGTGTACGACGCAGCGTATTCGTCAAGAATCAGATTCAGCGGCAACTTCAGCCAAAGTACCCGAGCAAGCTGAGATGGGAAAAGAAATTTCGCCTTCTGCTGCTTCATCGGGAACGGCCCCGATTGCGATGAATAAAACCTTACCGCGCTTTGGTTTTATTTTTTCTGGTGGCGGCGCCAAAACATTTGCGCATATAGGAGTTTTAAAAGAATTGCAAAAAATGAAATGGCCAGTTCACGCTGTGGCTGGTTTTGAGTGGGGCTCCGTTGTCGCAGCCACATACGCTCAAAATCTTTCGGCCAACGAAGTTGAATGGGAAATGTCTAAGCTAAAAGAGTTCAGTAAAACCGAATCTTTTCTTAAAGCGGTTTTTGAGAAAAAGAATACGGCTGATTTAAAAATTCCTTTTGTGTGCCCATCGTTGAATTTAAACAAGCAAACTTATTTTTTACTAAACCGCGGGCAACTAGATCAGCTGATTCCGTTTTGTGTGTCGCAACCGCCGGTTACGGCTGTGTACGGGCAAAGTGTTGCGGTTATGAGCGACGTTGCGAGCTTGGCCCAGTACTTACGGTCAACGGGCGCCAACCGCATAATTTTAGTTAATGTGATGGCTCATCAAGGCTCGCCGCGATCGTTCGTAAAAGACTATAGTTCAGCTGAAAATATCTTATGGGCGCAGTCGGCTGCACTTATGGCTAAGAAGCCTACGGGTATCGACGAAATGATCGAGATCAATTTAAATGATTTCGGAATAAATGATCTTGATAAGCGTCGCGATTTAATAGCCAAAGGTGCTGAACTCAGCTACAATCAGATAAGAAAATTAGCGACTAAATACGGTTTATAAACCTGCTTGGCTTAACTAAAAGATGGATCGTGCTTTATGAGAAAATCGACAGAGAACCCAGAAATTTTTAAAAAACGTCGTAAACGCGTTATTGCCGGATTAAACGGCGCCGCTTTGATGGTGGTCGCCCACCCTGAACAAATCAGAAATGACGATGTTCACCATCACTACAGACAAGATTCGAATCTTTATTACCTCACTGGTTTCGAAGAACCAGAAAGTGTTCTATTAATTCGCCCCGGGAAATCGCCGGAAACTGTAATGTTTGTTCGTCAAAAAAATGTCGAACGCGAAACTTGGGATGGGTTTCGTTTCGGTCCCGAAGGAACAAAAAAAGAATTTCAAATCGACGAAGTTTACAAAATTGAAGACTTCGACACGAAGGCAGTCGAACTACTAAAAGGCCAAGAGCAGCTTTATTATACACTATTTAAGAATCCAGAAGCTGATCACTGGGTTCAAAAAGTTTTAATGGCGCTGAAGCGTGCATCGGGTCGCACTGGTTACGGTTTATTAACAATTAAAGATGCTGATACTTTCTTAGGTGAATACCGTCTTAAGAAAGATCAAGACGATTTAGCTAATCAGCGTATTGCCTGTCAAATTTCTGCTGACGCTCATGTAGCAGCAATGAAGTTTACCAAGCCCGGTGTGAATGAGCGCCAAATTCAAGGGGTATTAACTACTGAATTTTACATGAAGGGCGCCGCACGACCTGGTTACAATCATATTGTTGCGACTGGCGCAAATGCGACCACGCTACATTACAATTTTAACGACCAGGTATGCAAAGCTGGAGACTTATTACTTATCGATGCGGGCGCAGAATATAATTATTATTCGGGAGACATCACCCGTACTTTCCCAGTCAGCGGTAAATTTACAGCGGCTCAAAGAAAAGTGTACGAAGGTGTTTTAAAAATTCAAAAAGAAATTATCGCTTACATAAAGCCAGGTATTTTCTTTAAAGATCTTCACGAAATGGGTGCAAGCCGTTTAACTGATTTAATGCTAGAGCTAGGCTTAGTCAGCGGTCGTAAAGAAGATGTGATAAAAGCGAACGAACACCGTAAGTACTATCCGCATGGCATAGGCCACTGGTTGGGTATGGATGTTCACGACGCTGGTCTTTATTTTATTGGCGCTGATCCTCGCCCAATAGAAGAAGGCATGTGCTTTACTGTCGAACCCGGCTTATACATCCCAGCCGATGATAAAACTGCTCCCGAAGAATTTCGCGGTATTGGTGTACGCATCGAAGATAATATTGTCGTTACTGCGAAGGGTTGCGATAATCTGACATCGGGAGTGCCGAAAGAAATCGACGAAATTGAAAACTTAGTTGGCACTGGTCTTTAATTTAACTGTTTTGAATTAGAATTGTCTGAAGTTTGAAGCCTTAACTATTCTAAGTTTAGGCTTTCTTCTTTAATTTGATTTCCACTTTTAAGATCAATAAAACGAATCTGGGCAATAAGTGGCGCTGTTAAATCAGACTCGTCGGTAAAAAATTGAACGGTCGCATAGAAAGTTGCTTGTGAATTCTGTGCAATCTTCATTTTTTTAATTTCTTGAACGTCTTTTTCAAAACGCTTCGTGTAGCTTAAAATTTCAATCCGCTGAGGCTTTTCATTGGCTAAGAAGTACTTTTTCAAAGTAGCCGACATGGAGTGCGTGTGCGGCTTTCGCGAAGTCTGCTTTTTATAAGCATTTCGCGATAACAGAAAAACTCCGGCTGTTAAACAAATCACAATTAAAATTTTTACGATCTGTTGAACTGCTTTAGTCATATAAATCGGTGATTCCACCAGCCAAGTTCATTTGCTTTATTCGATAATGCACTTTCAGAACGAAATAATTTATCATCACGCGAAGCCGCACTTACCGCTAGGCGAATATGGCTAGCTTTTTCAAGTAATTCAAAATCACCAATTGAATTACCCACCGCTAAAAAGTGCGGTTGATTTTTTGTAGCCTGCCATAATGCGGTCACTTTACCTTGGCGATATGTAATTGGTAATACGGCCTCTTTAGAAATGATTTTATCGTTAACAACTGTTTCAACACCGATTACATCCTCATTCGACAAGCCCAAGGCGCGTGCGCCGGGCTCGACGGCCCATTTTATTGAAGCCGTAACTATGTAAATTTTTACACCGTGAGATTTAAGAACCTCAATTAATTTTTTTTGTTCAGAAAAAATAGGTGAAGGTAAAATTGAATTAAAAGCAGCTTGCGCCCATTCGCGAACTTGCTCGACTGACTTTCCCTCGTTAATCTGGGCCAGCCAGGCGTAAGCTGAACGTGGGTCATCATTAATCTTCTTCATTTCTAAGTAATGATTCCAGGGGTCAGCCGGTAAAGGTACTTGCTTCAAATCGATTTGATACTGAAAAAAATTTTCGCCTAAGTCTACGTCCCACAAAGTTCCGTCGGCATCGAAAGCGGCAATAAGCCTAGTATTCTTTGCTTTCAATTCAGTTATTGTTTTCTCAAGGTTTTGCCAAAATTCATTTGGAAATGCTTTGTAGTTCATAGCATAGATCTTAGTCGAGATAGCAGTTGCTGTCATCTGCGAACTCGGGTGAAATAGAGTTATGAATCCCATAACTTACCGTATTGCGCAGTTGGCCGATGTTGAAAAAGTCTATCAGTTCGAAATCACTCAAAAGTTTCAAGACGATAGCGAAAGCTTTGAAAATAAAATGCTAGTCTGGGACTCTTCATTTCGCAAAGAATCTTTAGAGCATCACTTCAAGTTAGGCTGGAGCTTTGTAGCTGAAGACGATCAGCAAAATATTGTCGGTTTCTTTTTAGGCCAGCCACTTTTGTTTGTCGATAAACAAACTCAAACCTTATGGGTCGAGTATGTCAGTGCTCTAAATCCAGAAATTATTAGTGAATTAGTTGATATTGCTTATCGGCTGTCGCGTGAAAAACACTTCCAACGCGTTTTACTTTCTTCAAGTGTTCAAGCTCTCGAATTGACTAAGCCCTTCCAGTTTCAACCTTGGGATCGAGAAACCGTTTTTTTGAAAACGACGAAATAGGTAATATGAAAGAATTTTCAAGCATTACAAGAAGCGAAAATATTGAACGACTGAAAAATGAACACTTCGACCTGTTGGTCGTCGGCGGCGGAATTACCGGAGCGGGGGTAGCGCGCGATGCAGCCATGCGGGGTCTTAAGGTAGCGTTGGTAGAATCAAACGATTTCGCGTTCGGAACGTCGTCTCGTTCAAGCAAACTTGTGCACGGCGGAATTAGGTATCTTGAAAATTACGAATTTCACTTGGTGTTTGAAGCTCTTAGCGAGCGAACAAAACTTTTTCAAATTGCTCCGCATTTGGCGCATCCGCTGCGCTTTATGATTCCGCTCTTTAAGGATAGTCGGGTGGGACCTTTTTTAATGGGAATGGGAATGATTCTTTACGATGCTTTGGCGCTCTTTCAGACTCCTGAAATGCATGAGCGGTTAAATAAGGTAAAAACTTTAAACCGAGTACCCATCGTGCGCGGTACGGACTTGGTCGGCTCGTTTGTTTATTCCGACGGGTATATGGATGATGACCGCCTCGTACATGAAACGCTAAGGGCCGCAAACGAATATGATACGGTGGCAGTAAATTATGTGCAGGTTAAAAAGTCACACTTTTCCAACGAAAAAATTTCGCAAGTAGAGGTAGAAGACCTGCTTACAAAAAAAAGTTTTAAAATTACGTGCGATCACGTTGTGTCGAGCGTCGGCCCATGGACTGACATCGTAGGCCCTAAGTTAGTAAATGACTGGAAAGAGATACTGCGCCCTACAAAGGGCATTCACTTAACTTTACATAAAGACCGTTTGCCTTTATCAAGTGCGGTGGTGATGGCGGCCCAAGAAAGTACACGAATTACTTTTGCAATTCCGCGCCACGAAATGATTATTATCGGTACGACCGATACAGACTTTAAAGGCAAACCAGAAGATGCAAAAGTGACTATAGAAGATGTTAAATACCTTTTAAAAATTACGAATGATTACTTTCCGGGTGCGAAGTTAACCGAAGATGATATTATTTCTACTTATGTCGGAGTTCGGCCTTTAGTAAAAGACGAATCTGGTCATGAATCTAAAACCAGTCGTGAACATATCATTATTTCTGATAAGCGCGGCTTCACGTTTGTAGCCGGCGGTAAATATACGACGTATCGTTTGATGTCTGAACAGATCGTAGATAAGGTCATTAAAACGTGGCCGATTGAGCGTCGGCTTAACTTTAGAAATTGTGCAACAAACTCTCCGTTAAATAGTTACACATCACCCGAGAATTACGATTTAGCAAAATCACGAGCTGTTACTGAAAACGAAGTGAGGCTAGCAGATCGTTACGGATTAGAGGCTTACGAAATTTTAGAAAAATACGGAGCTGATTTAGATTACTGGCAGCTTGAAGCTTATCAGGCTATTCGCACAACAATGTGTCTAAGCTTGACCGACTTCTATTCGCGTCGTGTTCCACTCGTTTTAGCATATCGAGACCATGGCTTAAGCTTATTAGAAGAAATATCGGCCGTTTTTAAGCATGAGCTAAGCTGGTCAGATCAAGAAAATGAAAATCAAAAAAATGCATTGAAGGCCTACATAGATAATGAATTATCTTGGCGCAAAAGCCTAAGCTGAGATGCTTTAAAATCATCGTCTGAATTAATCCACTTTAGAATGTGTAGCGGGTTTTGAATTATAGCTAGCTGGTCATCAAATTCTAAATAACCCACAGCTTTGCCTAAAAGAATCTGTAGTGATGAGTAGGGGTATAGCTCTGCGCGCTCGCACAGGCCGGCTTCGACCGGGTTTCGGTAAACATACTTATATGCATTTAGGTACTGCGAATAGCTAAGTAGCGGTTCACAAAAGCAGTCTGTATTGACCTTCGGTGCTATCTCTTTCTGGAAATGCTCGCAAAAAAAGTTTTCTGTTTGATTTCCACTGCTTAGAATCAAGTGCACGTGGGTGTCCATCATTATTAAAGCGTTAATATCAATTTTGTGCATAACAGACACATTACGAATTTTTTTTTGTATAAATATCCAATCAAGCTGTTTGAATAAGGGATGGGTTTCAAAATCTAAGTTTAGGTGGTAGTAGCGTCGATGTTTAAAAGATGATTTTCTCATTCTTGTATTGGTTACAACTTAAAAGCCACACCCGTTTAAAAATGGTACGAAGGCGCAAACGGCGTAGTGTCGGAAGACGGTTCTGGCCCAAAGTCCTAAGATAGCTTTTTAGAACTTCACGACCGTATTGCGGTTTTTCATAAACAGCGTCACAATTAAGTATAGGTATACCTAAGGTGGCTTGAATGAAGTTTTTATTATTATTCGCGTTAACGATTTTTTTTGGTGCCGCATCACACGCGGTACTTCCAAATCGTAAAACTTCGGCAGCTGCTGCAAAAACAGTTGGGGTATCGGCCCCGTTAGCTCGTCAGACAGAGTTAATTTTTGGCTTAGCATTGCCGGTAGGAAATACTGACGGAACTCCAGCAGGAGTAAAATCAACGCTTTCAGGTTTTGCCCTTAAAGCCAGTTACGCATACGGTATCGCTGACTTTGTTTCGGTCTACGCAGCTCAAGAATATTCTGATCTAAGCGCAGATGTTAAGAACCCATCATCGCTTGTGACCCCTTCTTTCAAAGTAAAAAGCGCCGGAATTTCAGATACCACCGTCGGAGTTAAAGGCGTTATTAACTTTGAAAAAACTCATCTGTATTATGATGGATCTTACGTTTTCGGTATCGCTGATAAACCGAAATCAGAAACCTCGGGTACAACGGTCACCGAATCGGCTGTTTCTACGCGTCCGAAAATAGTTTTAACGGGTGGGGGTGGCTTTCCTATTGGTTACACAAGCATCGGTGCGCTTCTAACCTATACACTTTTTCAAGACGGAGAAATCGAGACAAGCGTATCAGGGGTTAAAACCAGCCAAAAAAATAAATCGGGAACCGGCTTAGCTTGGAAAGTATATGGGCAGTTAGAAATGGGATGGAAGGCCGGCTTATCTTATGAAGAATATAAGACCGACGAATACAATGTAGTTACTTCGGGCGTTAGCACGATCACTAAAGACAGCACCGACGTAAGAATCAGCGCCTATGGCATCGTGCCTTTTGGATCGGCGAACGAATTTATGATTGAAGTTTCGAAGCTAGACAATAAAGAAGCCACGACGACGAAGTATAATCTGTACAATATTTTCTTAACCTATCGAAAGATTTTTTAAGGGGCCGTAAGCGAAGGGCCCCAGAGCGGGCCCCGTCGAAAAGAAAACTAAGTCATTGCCTTTGTTAAATCGCGAACTTTTTTAGAAGCAAAATTCTCAGAAACGAAATTCCAGTTAATGTGTGACCAGAAAGTTTCTAAAAACTTTTGGCGAGCATTACGGTAATCAACATAGTAAGCGTGTTCCCAAACGTCAGCCACCATTAAAGGTACCGGACCGTTGTTAGTGAATGGCACTTGAGCGTTTGAAGTTGAAACTAAAGAAAGCTTGCCAGCCGCATCAACACATAACCAGATCCAGCCCGATCCGAAAGTTTTCATTCCGCCATCGACAAATTTAGCTTTCAATTCATCAAGGCTACCGAAATCACGAGTAATCGCAGCGGCTAATTCACCCGATGGTTGCGCGCCTTGGCCCGCTGGCGCCATGTTGAACCAGAAAAACGTGTGATTCCATGATTGTGCCGAATTATTGAAAACTCCACCAGTAGATGAAAGTACGATTTCTTCTAAAGACTTACCTTTTAATGAAGGGTCGGTCTCAAGAAATTTATTCAAGTTATCGATGTAAGCTTTATGATGCTTTTCGTAGTGAAAAGTCATTTGCTCATCACCTAAAAACGGAGCCAGGCCCGTTTTTGGATAAGGTAATTGTGGTAATTTAAACATAAAAACTCCTTCTTTGATCATCTGTTATTCAATAAGATGATTTGTTAAAAAAATAGTAGGTTCTGAAATAACTTACTTATTTAACATCTTTTGAACGAAGGTAGGCAACACGAAAGCGGCCGAGTGCAATTCCTCGTTGTAATAACGCAAATCTTTCGAGTTGACGAAGCTTTTAGCTGCATCTTTTTTGAAGTCTTTTACCGGATGAAATTGACCTTTAACCGCTAACTGTAAGCTCCACATTCCTGATGGATAAGTGGTCGCATGAAAAAGTAGCGTGTGAACTTGGTTCGCCGCAAACACTTTCTTCATGCACTGGTTTAGCTCTACGAAAGTTTCTGAATGAAACATCGGTGATTCGCCTTGAGTTACTAGTACGCCATTTGGCTTTAATGCTTTTTTACAATTTTCATAGAATGCAGCCGTGAATAAACCTTCAGCCGGACCCGCTGGGTCAGAACCATCAACGATGATTACATCGTAGGTCTCTGGTTTTGCTTCATTAACAAACTTAATGCCATCGCCAATGATTAAATTTACTTTTGGATTTGAAAACTCACGAGCAATTGATGGTAAGTGCTGTTTGCAAGCGCGAACAACGGCTTCATCAATTTCAACCATGGTTACTTTTTCTAAACCCGCGTATTTACAAACTTCGCGAATGGTTCCGCCATCGCCGCCGCCGATGACTAATACGTTTTTAGCAGGGCCTGCAAAAGATTCGTAAGCTTGCATAGCGGGGTGGGTAATCATCTCGTGGTAGTGGTGCTCATCACGCTCAGTACACATAACCATATCGTCGATTGCTAGCATTTTACCGTAAGCAGTTGATTCTAAAATACGCACTCGTTGAAACTCATTACGTTCGTCAAAAAAGACTTCGCCCGTATAACGTAAAGATAAAGCTTGGTTTTCATCTTTGTCAGTAAACCAAACATTGCGATTGATCTTGTGACCTTGTTTATAATCGTAATCAACCGCGTTGTTAGGCTTAACCTGTAATTTATCGCCTTTTTTAATTGTATGAGTTGAACCGCGATTCATTTCTAGGGCCGAGTAAGAAGCGCTTTGAAAAGCTTTTTTTAAATATTCAAAAGAAACCCAAGGGTCAACGGTATCGCCGCAGGTAAAAAGATCGACGGCAGCGTAATTGTATTCGGGCCAAGTATGAATAGCTAAGTGGCTTTCTTGAATTACGACAACGCCAGAAACTCCGTACGGAGAAAAATGGTGAAATGTAGAATTAATAACCGTGGCCCCTGCGATTTGCGCAGCTTCAACCATTGCATTTTCAATCGCTGAAACGTCATTCATAACGTCAGCGTTGCAGTTCATAAATTCGACCAGGATGTGACGACCCAATGCTTTCATATTTTTCTTTTACCTTTGCAAAAACGGAGTTAGTTAGGGGGTCAAAATAGGGCCAACCGACCCCACGATCAAGAATTTTCTGAAGTAAAATTCAGTGCTGGTCAAATATACATTCTCGAATGAAATTTTGCCTATTTGGGGCGATTAAATCGAATCTCGAAGCAGCGGTGAATTTTCTTATCATGAAAATCGACCGGAATACTTGGTTCGGTAATATCTTTGATCGTATAAAGCTCTTTAAGGTCTGTAGACAGCTTAAAATCGCGCTTATTATTCGAAAAATAGAGTATACCGTCAGATTTAAGAAATCTCATTACCTGCTGAACCAGTGAAAATTGATCGCGTTCGACGTCAAAATCGCTTTTCATGCTTTTAGAATTAGAAAAAGTCGGTGGATCTAAGAAAATTGCATCAAAACTCGATACAAAATCGGGCCACTGCGTCGCCTGAGTCATGAACTGCAAGACGTCTTCTTCGAAGAAAAAATGTTTTTTAGTGGGCAATTTATTGAGTTCGAAATTTTGTTTAGCCCACTCGAGATAGTTTTTAGACATATCAACACTATAAGTAGTGGCTCCGCCCAAAGCGGCCATGACCGAGACTGAACCAGTGTAACAGAATAGGTTTAAGAACTTTTGACCCTTGGATTTCTTTAAAATCTGGTAACGAGTCGGTCTGTGATCTAAGAATAAACCAGTATCTAAGTAATCAGTTAAATTTACCAACAACGGAATGCCATTTTCAAGCACGGCGAATTTTTCATTTTTTTCATCAAGCTTTTGATATTGCTCTAACCCTTTTTGTTTTTGGCGACGCTTAATTATAATTTTATCTTCAGTGGTTTTGAAAACATTTTTAGTCGCTTCAATCATCGCCGGAAGATGATTTTTTTCTTCATCAATTTTTTGTGATTTATCGTAAATCACGAAAAAATTCTTATATCTGTCTAAGATAAAAGGATATTCGGGGATGTCTCGGTCGTAAACACGGTAAGCTTCAATTTGGTTTTTTTCAGACCAAGCCTGTAACTTCTTATTATTTTTTTCTATGCGATTTTGAATCATTTGGATGTTAGGTATCATACATTCGTCTAAATTTGTCACTGTCGGTAATTATTACCTGTCAAAATTTTTGATAGATTTCAAAGACGCCAGTCTATGATAGAACGCAGAGGGCTTTATTATTCATGGGGGAAAAATGAAAAACTACAGACAGCCACTTCTAACAATTCTGGTGATCTTCGCAACCGCATACCTACTGACCATGGTCGGCTGTGCGCCGTCAGGCGGTGGATTAGACTTAACAACTCCAACTTCGCCGGCATCGACGACTTTGCCTGATACGGTTAATCCGAAAACGGCGGTAAAGCAGATTGAAATCAGCAAAATGCGCGAATGCACGGCTAACGAATTTAAAACTGTGCAAGATTGGGTCAATGCCCTTGATGACGCGAATGAGGCTTTGCAAAAAGCTAGCGCGAAGTACGACGATAAAATTGGTACCGTTGCCATTTCAGCGATTAAAAAGTGTGATGCCGTTCAAGCCTACCACTTAAATGAACCATGTAAGCGCACTTCCAATTTGCCGACTGGTTTATCTGTTAAGGGCTACGATGCGTTTCGTATTAAAGATCGCTGCTCGACGGTTGATAAGTACTTAACGAAGTTCGGTAAGCGCCCAGCTGCGGTTCAAGCCGTTAAGCCGACGCCTGCGCCTAGTGCGCCCGTAACTTCAGTCGAGCCTTCGGCGCCGATCCCGCCAGCTCCGACAACACCGTTGCAGGGTAATTTACCGCAATGTTCGGCGGAAGAGTTCGCGGTACTAAAAACTTGGAGAACTGCCCTCGGCATCGCTAACAAGAATATTTCGGCGATGAACGGCGTAGCGGTATTTAATCAGAACGCGATCAACGCGACGACCGCGGCAACTCAGCAATGCGAAAAGCTAATTGCCTATCATCAACAAAAACCATGTGCTCGCGAAAAAGAATACACAGGTCAGTCTATGCGCGATCAGTGTAAAGCCGCACGCACTTATTATTATGATTTCGCGCAAAGAAAAGATTCTTTGATCTCTACGAACGCAAGATTGCTTTTTGATACATCGGTGATCGCTAACAAACCTTTTAGAACAGGTTTCGGCGAAAATTCAGTTTACGGAAACTGTATGATTTCGAATGATTCAGCAGACACCATTTCTTACAGCGGCCAAGCAGTCTTAGTTAAAGAAGCTCGCGTTTATACGAATAACGACGTGGAAGACGGACGAAATATGTTTGTTTTCAAAACTGAAGATGGTCTTAAGTTTGAATGTTACGGCTTAGAATATTCTTCGATCTTAACAAGTAAAACCGAAGTCGTTCGTTTGTTATCTAACAAGCAAACGAAAGTTCCGTTGAAGTACGAGTTGAATTAACTAATCGCTTTAATAATGGCTGACAGGTACGCGGGCTTTTCGGTTCGTGGGTACCATGCCAATGCAATTTTAAAATCATAGAACTTATCTGAAGCGAGCTCACAAAGCTCGCTTTTTTTTATGAAAGGTTTGGCGAATTCTTCTGACAGAACCGAATAACCTAAGCCCGACACCAGCATCGAAGTTAATGCATCGGTGTTGTTCGCGTAATGGCGCTCTGTGCGTGCTTTATTTTTTAGACGATATTTATCCAGATAGTGATACGTCATCAAGTCTGAAGAATTGAAATCGACGATGGCTTCGTTTTCGATGATGTCGGCCAACGAGCGTTTTTTCCACGCGGCCGGGCCGTACAGACCGTAACGCTCGGCTTTAATAACTTTTGAATCCATTTCGCGGGTCACTTGATGATGTTCTAGAATCGCTAGATCACACGCGCTTGATTTTAATTTATCGACGTTACTATCAATGTCAGACAAATCAAACCTGAAGCGTAAAAGCGGAAATTGGTTTTTAATGGGGATTAAGTTGGGAATGACCCGAGATCGCAAGATACTTGATGGCCCTGAGATGCCGACTTCGATGATACTATCTTTTGCTGCTCTGTGAATCTTTGATAGGGCCATTCCCTCAATTTCTAAAGAACCTTTAACGTACTGAAGCAGTGCTTCGCCTTCAGCGGTTAGCTTCATACCCTTCCGAGATCTTATAAACAGCGTGGTTTTCAACTGTTTTTCTAAAGATCGAATTCTTTGGGTTACACCGGTTTGGGTGATTCCCAGAATATACGAAGCATCTTGGACCGTGCCCTTACGGACAACAGCCCAAAATGCGTCAAGGGGGGGGCTGAGTAAACTCATTTAAAGTCATAATAAAATGAAAACTATGAATTATACAAATTAATTTATTCTTCGTAACTTGCACAGCATCAGAGTTACCCACAAATGTTTTGTGGAAAACTTTATGAAAAAAAAGAAAGAAGGACAGATGAAAACGAATTTGAAAACAACACTAGTGGTAGGATTACTTTTTTCTAGCACGAAAATTTTTTCACAAGAAGTGAACGCAATGTTTGGGGATAACCCCGGGGGAAAGTTATCTTTAAAAACCACGACAGGCTTAGCAACGATGTTTTAACGCTGAAAGCTTGCCCTGAATGCCACCCGCTATCAATTAAAGACTCAATCCAATTTGAGAGCGCTTTGTTCATATAAGTGTATATTACTAAAAAATCTCATAATAAGCCCGACTAGTGACTTAGTTACATGAAAACGACTTCGCGTTTGTCTTTCACCAGCGCGGTTGTACTTATTCATTTTTAATTTTGTATCGTAATAATACGCTTTTTAGAAAGAGCAGCTTTGGACATCATTCATTTATCTGATCTGCTAACTTAAATTCAAACTGAGGCTTTGCGCAGCCGAAAGGCTTAGTGTGAATATCTTTTTAAAAAACGTATTTAAATTCGGTGTTTTACTACTATTTTTTGTAGGGCCGGCTCAGGCGTATAATTTGACAAAGGATTTGACCGATTTTTCAGCTGCCGATCTAAAGTCCCTTGATTCTTTCTTTGTTGAAAATGGTTACGACATTTATCAGAATCGAATCGATTTTAATATTATGCCCGAAGTTGATCGACTTTATGTCAGTTCAAAAAGTAAATTCAAAGTTTTTGTAAAGCTGGGATCATTCGTAAATGACCGATTATCTCAAGAATTATTGAAATTTGAAAATGGCTATTTAGTAAATTTAAACTTTAGAAATAAGCTCAGCACACTTTATTTTTCGGGCTTTGAAGATGTAGAAGTAAAGTCTTTACGGTCGCGATTGCAGAACGTAAGTAGTGCTCGGGCTTCGCTATTTGAAATTCTGATTCCGAAGGCCCAGGCAAACTATGAAACGTGCAATAATGATATTTTTCCGACTAATCCAAGCGAAGCAAATAAGAACGGATATGTTCGAGCCACCTGGGGATGTTTAAAGGGAATGGGTTTTGGGGTTTGGAATGCGTCAGGCGGCGCTGTTGTAGACCTTGCAAAAACGATGTGGGCCGGCAGTTCAAGTGCAGCTATCCTTATGTACTGTCGGGTCCCTATCAAAAGCACTGAACTAGCCTGTCAGGAAATGAGCGATCAAATATTTGCTTCGGCTGAAAAAAATTTCGAACAAGTTTCAAATATGATTGTAAATTTGAATCAGGTATTATCTACCTCGTATTCGAAATTCGATAAGCTGGACGCTGAAACTAAAAACAAAATTAGATGCGAAGTCATAAGCACGATTACTGTTTCTGGTGCCATGGCCTATGCGTCGTTTGGTGCAAGCTCAAGCTCGTTTGTTCTAGCTGTTCACCAAGCTATGGAGAAGCTAAACTTAAGTAAAATGAAAGTTCCGGCTGAATTTGTTTCTGAAGTAAAAAATACGCACGACTACGTGAAAATTTTAGGTAAGAAAGTCGCGCAGTTCGACAGCGAACAAGCAGAAAAATTAGCAGCTTCGTATTCTAAATATACAAAAGCACATAATGAGATGATTCTTAAAAAAGTCGACCTAGAGTCACACCGCGAAGATATGAGTACCTTCAAATTGATTGATAAAGCGGTTCAAGATCGCGATAGAGATAAGATCACGCAGTATTTAAGCTCGGATATCGAAAATTATCAAAAATTAAGAAAAATGCATCCTGCCGTAGTAGAAGAAGAAATGCGTCAGGTGGGTGCTAGATATATAACTGCAAAAAGATTGGCAGATCGAGCCAGGGCGCAAATGCAAAAAGAACTGCGTGCATCAGAAAAATCAATTGATGACTCGAAATTAACAGGTACAGAAAAAAAATTGCTACGCGCTCAGTTTTTATCGGCTCACTGTTCAATGGCAGCTGACATTGATATCGATACAAAAGCGGTAAGTTCGAAAAAAACTAATTCTGAGGTCAAAAGTTCTAAATAATGGCACTGATTACTGATTAAGGTTTTGTATTTTTCTTTGACTGTTGATCTTCTGCAATACCACGAATTTTTGCTTTCTCTTTATCAGAAAGTGAATTTAAAAACGCACCAGGGTTTTTTAAGGCTTCAGACAGAATGAGTTTCATTTTTTCGGGGTCTTCACCGCTGCGTTGCTCTAGGGTTTTCATAACGTCGGCGGCCGCATCGTAAATTGAATCTTTAGTTTTCGCATTTTCTCCAAAAGCCTGTTCAATAAATTGATCAGCCTTTTTTGCTTCATCACCGCCATCTTCGATGGCGATTGATCTTTCTGAGCGGTCCCGTAATAAATTTTGTGTTGATTTCAGTGGAGTTTCATCAGAGCCGGCATGGGCAGAAAACTGAAAAATAAAAGTTAGCAAAAGAATGATCTTCATCTTTTAACTATCAATATATTTAGGTTAAAAGTTAAGCTTTTTTAAACTATTTCTAAATATGAAACACTTTTTATTTTTTTAATATCACGACGTAACTTAGCAGAAAATAAAGCAATTATTTGTATTCAACGACTTCAGGTAAATCAAAACGAATCTTTTTAACGTTCTGAAAGCGGTCTTCTACCGAGCGGTAGCCGGCCGCTATAGCCGTCACAGATTTGTAACCTGTGCCCTCTAGGTTTAAAATACGGTCGAACGAAGGTGGGTCAAAGCCCTCCATCGGTAAGGTATCTATTTCCATAAATGCGGCCGTTGTTAAAAAAGATCCCATTGCGATGTAAGTTTGTTGTTGGGCCCAGTAATTGATAAATTCGGCACGACGACCATGAACTAAATCTTTCATCATTGAGCCCTTGAAGCGGTCTAACGTAGAAAGTTCAACCCCATGGGTTTTAGCGGCATGATTCACGTGGCGGTCTATATGAGATTCGTCAACGTTCTCTTTATACGTGATAACGATAAAATGCGAAGCATCCGTAACCGGAGTTTGGCCCCAAGCCGCTTTTTGTAATTGCACGCGAAGTTCAGGGTTTTGAATAACAATAAACTTCCAAGGTTGAAGCCCGTACGACGAAGCCGAAAGTCTTAACGATTCGACTAAGATGTTCCAGTCGGCATCGCGAATTTTCTTTGTAGGGTCAAATTTTTTACAAGCATAGCGCCAGTTAAGTTGCGTATGAATAATCTCATTATCAACTTTTGGCATTTTGGCTTCCTATTGTTTTACGGCTGGAGTTGCGAACACTGAACTAATAAATAAAGACTTCGTGAACGAAGAATCATTTTCGCCTTTTAGGGAAGCGATTCTCCAGTAGTATTTTTGTCCGGGTTGTAAATTCGCCATGTCGTATGATGTCGTTTTCACGAAATGTTCATTGGTGACTAACCATTTAAAATTGGGATCAGTTGCAACTTGCACATGGTAAGAAGTGGCTCCATCCGCGGCCGCCCATTCTAGCTTTACTGTAGGTGTAGAAACCTTTGCTAGAAATTTTGGAGAAGTTAACTTAACACTTGTTGGGCGTGCGGTGACTGTGGGATTTTTTTGTTTTTCTGGAAATAGAGAATTCATGTGTTCTGATAAACCATTACCGTGTGCATTTTCTGCGCCTTTGTGCTTAGAATGTGCTTCTTTAGTCGCCTCACAGTTTTGTGTTTCTGCGGTGCAGGTTTCTGGTGAATTTTTTGGGGTGCTAGCAACAGATTTAAGGCTCAATCCAAGGGCTAAAAAAAATACAAATGCAGATAATACGAATTTCATAAATTCTCCTTCAAAGCGGACTGAATGCTGTGCTTCAATCCTTTGTGTCTGTTTTAAATCTGCCTTGCCTAATTATCAAGTACGATCGCGGCCGCCCGATATCTTTAGTTGTGCGCAATAGAATTTTTTGCTACTAGATTCGGCAGGGGTTTTACAGATGATCGCCGCTTGAAGTTAGCAATAGCTTTGGGGGGAGGAAAGTCCGAGCTTCATAGAGCAACACAAGGGCTAACGGCCCTCGGCCGCAAGGTCAGGAACAGTGGAACAGAAAGAATATCCGAGGCATTGATCTTAGAGGCGGGAACGGGAGCTTTTAAGGGAGCCGGCGGAGTGAAAACAGCTAAACTCTGTGTGAAGCAAGATCAAATAGGGAAGCGTAAGTGAACTTCGGTTTGCTTTAAGCACGGCTCGTGTGAGACTTCCGGGTCAGATCGCTTGAGCGTTTAAGTAATTAAACGCCTAGAGGAATGGTCGTCGAATCGTGTGTGAGAATGTGGCAATCAGCACGAGGAACAGAACTCGGCTTAACGTAAAACCCCGCCACCTTTTTTTCTAGATAGATCTAGTTTTTTCTAAGCTTAATAGCCGAAGTAAAAAAAATATATTACGATCGTAATATGAAAGAAATTGAACAGCATCTTACCTCAGTAAACTCAGAAATTCCGATACGTTACCACCATGAGAACGCGGGCGAATCTAAACCCGTGATTATACTTTTTCATGGCTATGCAGATTCAGCGCAGGCTTTTTTACGTCGTGCGCTACCGGATTTAGACCCACTATATGAGATTCTAGCGATAAACGGGCTATTTCCAGTTCCGCAAAAAAAAGACAATGTTTGGAAGCAGGCCTTTGCTTGGTACTTTGCAGATTTCACTTCGAAATCAGTCTTAATTCATCCAAAGATTTCGGCTGATGCCGTCGTACATCTTTTAGAAAAATTAAATCTAACGGATAGGCCAAAAATTTTATTAGCATTTTCTCAGGGCGGTTTTTTCTTGCCCTATATTTTACCGCAATTAAAAAATGTAAAGCACATGATTTCAATTGCGGCCGCTTACGGTTCAACCGAATATAAATCGGCCTTGAACATACCATTAGATGCGATTCATGGGGTCGAAGACGATATCGTAACCTGCGAAATGGGCGAAGAGACCTTTGCGTCGTTAAAATCTCAAAACCCAAAAGGCGTTTTCAAAAAATTCGAGGGTTTAAAGCATACAATGAATGACGAATCACGTGCTTGGCTTAAAAATCGAATCGCTGAAATTTTAAAATGGTAATTAATGAAAAAGACTCGTAAGCAAATTCAGAAAGAAGAATCAAAAGCAAGAATTCTAACAGTTTCAGCTAGATTATTTCGTACGAAAGGGTACGGGGCTACGGGCATCGATCAAATTATGCAAGAAGCCGGTTTGACAGCCGGTGCTTTTTACTCTCACTTTGGTTCGAAAGAAGATTTGTTCGAGCAAAGTTTAGCGCACGCATTAGAATATTCGCGAAAGTTACTAACTAAAGATACCGAGAATCTTTACGGCGATGATAAGACAAATGCTGTTTTGAAAAGATATTGCAGCTTATCACACCGTGATTTTCCAGAAAAGGGCTGCGTACTTCCGTCTTTAGCGGCCGAGATTTATCGTGGCACAAACACTTCTAAATTTCTAATATCAGATTACATTCAAAAGTGGGCTGATTTAATTGCCAGCCATTTAGCTGAAGAATTATCTGCAGAATCTAGGCGAGATAAGGCTTTGCAGCTGATTAGTCGTTCCGTTGGTGCGGTGCTTTTGTCTAGAATGGTCGATACGACGTCGTTGTCAGAAAAGATATTGCTTTCGTCGCAAAAAATTTAGTTATTTCTTTTTCTTCGCGAGTACGAAAAGCTCACGACCTTGACGCTTGGGTAATGATTGGCGCCATCTTCCCCAAAATAAAAAATGAAAATGATTTTGTAAACGTTTGCGAAGTTCCCACTCTGTAGCGCCGAAGGGCGGGCCAGGGCGTTTATCCATGGTAAAGAAGTTACCCATCAATTGGCCTTCTTCGTGAAGCATGCGTCTCCATAAACGAACCATCTCACTACGTTGCTCGGGCGGAATGGCGCAAAAACAGGCGTGTTCAACGACGACATCAAATGAATGATTCCACTCGGGTGGAATGTGAAACATGTTCATTTCGTGAAAATAAAGTGTATCGGCCCAGCGAGCGTATTTTTCTTTGCCTCGCCGAATAGCTTCTTTCGAAAAATCAACGGCGGTTACGACGTGACCGGCTTCGGCGAATAAAGCAGCATCGTTACCTTCGCCGCAACCTAAAACTAAAATTCGCGATTTCGGAAATTTAATTCGGTGAAGCATATCTTTAAAAGATTCGGCTGGTTGATTTAAATTCCAACCTGGGTTTTCTTCTGTCTTGTAGATATCGGACCAGTACTGACCACTACCAATTTGCGGAGTATCAAAAAAGTAAGGTGGCGTTGCAATGTATTCGCCTTTGGCCACAAAACCTTCATCATCGTAAGAGTCGGCTAAATTAAATAAATGATCTTGGCCTTTTTCAGTCAGCACAAAAGGCGCGCCTGACGTAGTTAAGCCGTTAAAGCGGTCCCACTCGTCTACGGACCACTTTGTGTTGTCGGCCAAAAACAAAGTGTTTTGCTTAGTTTGTAGGTAGATTTTTTTCTCTTTAAACTCGACGGCGATAATATGTAATGGGTGATCGAAAGACTCGACTATGAATTCTTCGCCGTACAAACTTGTTACTAAAGCATACTTTTCAGTCAGCTTCAGATTATTTTGTAATTCTTCAATTTGCTGGTGATCGTGAATCGGGGGGTCTTCAGGGTCAAAGAACAGATCGCCGTTTTCGTTAATTGTAATAAAACGTGCGGGCTCGCGCTCTGTTAGATGTTCTGACATTTAATCGGTCTTTTTGTCTTCAACCGGAACTTCGGTCGCCGGCGCTACTGTTTCAGACTGACCATCAGAAGTAATGACCAAGCCTTCGCGAAACTCTAAGTTTGATGAATTTGATTTAACAGACTGAACAACCCATTTTTGTACATTAGGATCTTCTGACAAACCCCGAGTTAAAATGGCTTCACCGTTCATTGTTTGATTAGTTGTTTCTGTATCTTCCATGACGTCATCGTATTTGAAAGAAAATTTCGCGCTCATTTTGTTGTCGTTAATTTTTTCAGTGTAAATTTGTACCAGCTGAAAACGAGACGAACTCGGGCGGTTTTTTTTGATTGTATCTTCGATTAAGATAGAAAGTTTGCTTTGAATACCAGCATGCACGTCGATACCGACGGCGTTGTCTGAATTGAATAAAAACCATGTCCATACGAATGCGACGACGAAAATTAAAAAGCTTAACAATTTAGCCATTGTTGCCTCCAGACAAATCAAGTAAATGTGACAACAATAGTTCATCATGTTAGCGTTCAAATAGGCAAGGACTGGATATGAAAATATACAAAGTTGATATAAAAAGTGTGAGCGGAAAACTGAAAGAACTTAAAACTTGGGCGCAAGTTAAAAGTCCGAAGCAGATTCAACCTGTTTTAAGCTATGCGTTAGACTGGCTGGCGCCTGAACTTTTAGGTACTGGCTTTCGTTTATTCGAACTAAATGAATTCGAAATTAAAGCGGTCATTCCAGCAAACAAAGCAAACTTCGACTCGCAGGGCGAGATTCACCAAGGCCTAGTAACGAATGCAAGTTTAGAAATGGCTCGTGCCTTTTTACAACGTCAAATGCCTGAAAATTTTTTTCGAATTGTGGCCACTGACACTCACCTGGTAAAAAAACAAGCGTGGGCCGAAGAATTAACTTTAGTTATTCAGTCAAACCAAGCTGATATGGATGATTTTTTTATGCATTTACAAAAAGGTAAAAAGTCGATTGTCGAGTTTGATGTAAAACTGACTGTTGGCAAAGGTCGTAAAAATGATTCAGCTAAATTGAAATTAACTATCGAATCTACACCGCTGATCGCCTGAGGATACACATGATTTTAGAAAGCATGATTGATATAAATTCTGAAGATTATAAAAAAAACAAAGCATCACTTTTAAAAATGGTTCACGACTGGCGTGAAAAAGTTGAAGAGACCAAGCGTGGCGGCGGCGCCGAAGCTGTAAAAAAACATAAAGCCCGCGGCAAGATGACTGCGCGCGAACGTATCGAAGGCTTGATTGATCCGGGGACAGCATTTTTAGAATTTTCAACTTTAGCCGCAAACGATTTGTACGATGGCCAAGCGCCAGGAGCTGGAATCGTTACCGGGATCGGTGTTATAGAAAACACCGAATGTATTATCGTTTCAAACGATGCCACCGTTAAAGGTGGCACATACTTTCCGATGACCGGAAAAAAGCATCTGCGCGCACAAGAAATTGCGATGGAAAATGGTTTACCTTGTATTTACCTGGTCGATAGTGGCGGGGCCTTCTTGCCATTGCAGTCAGAAATATTTCCGGACCGCGATCACTTTGGAAGAATTTTTTATAATCAAGCGCGCATGAGTGCCATGGGAATTTCGCAGATTTCAGTCGTGATGGGCTCTTGTACAGCTGGTGGCGCTTACGTTCCGTCGATGAGTGACGAGAACGTAATTGTCAAAGGCAACGGAACTATTTTTTTAGGAGGACCACCGTTAGTGAAAGCGGCTACCGGCGAAGTCGTTGATGCACAAGACTTAGGTGGAGCCCACACGCACTGTGAAATTTCTGGCGTAACCGATCACTTTGCAGAGAATGATCAGCACGCGCTAGAGATAACCCGTTCTATTGTTAAACATTTAAATAAAAGAAAAGCCGTACAGTTAAAAACTCAGCCGATTGAAGAGCCCGTCTATTCAGTCGAAGAAATGTACGGCGTCATTCCGGCAGATTCGCGAATTCCTTACGATGCTCGTGAAGTCATTGCACGTATCGTAGATGGCTCGCAGTTTCATGAATTCAAAGCTCTTTATGGTAAAACGCTAGTGACCGGCTTCGCCCATATCTGGGGAATGCCAGTGGGAATCATTGCGAATAACGGAGTTTTGTTCAGCGAAAGCGCGCAAAAAGCGGCGCACTTTATAGAGCTTTGTGAACAGCGCGAAGTTCCGCTGATCTTTTTGCAAAATATAACCGGATTTATGGTTGGTAAAAAATACGAGCACGAAGGTATCGCTAAACACGGTGCTAAAATGGTTATGGCTGTTTCAAATGCCCGTGTTCCTAAATTTACGGTCGTTATTGGTGGTTCGTACGGGGCGGGCAATTACGGAATGTGTGGTCGTGCATACCAACCGCGACAAATGTGGATGTGGCCGAATGCTAGAATAAGTGTTATGGGCGGCGAGCAAGCGGCGAACGTATTGTTGACCGTAAAATTAGAACAATTGGCGTCGAAAGGTCAGACCATGACCGCTGAAGAACAAGCTGATTTTAAAAGACCTACTTTAGAAAAATTTGAAAATGAAAGCTCGGCGTACTATTCAACTTCACGTATTTGGGATGATGGAATTATTGATCCAAAAGATACTCGTCGCATTTTAGCATTGGGAATCTCGGCCAGTTTAAATAAAGATTGGGGCCCGAAATCACAGGGCGTCTTTAGAATGTAAGGATGACAATGAAATATTTAAAAATCGAAAACTTGCCCGAAGACATTCAAATTAAAATTGTTACTTTAAACCGTCCCGAAGTTAAAAATGCCTTTAATCCTGAAATGATTGCCGAAATCACGCAAATATTTAAAAGTTTCGTCAACGATGAAGAACTTAAGGCTGTAATTTTGAAAGGCGAAGGCACGGTCTTTTGCGCCGGAGCAGATTTAAACTGGATGAAAGATATGGCTAATTACACCTACCAACAAAATGTCGAAGATTCGGCTAAATTATGGGAAATGTTCGAAAGCATTAGTAAGTGTGAAGTTCCGGTAATTGGGCTTGTGCAAGGCGCAGCCTACGGAGGCGCTTTAGGTTTAATTGCTTGTTGCGATTACGTTTCGGCCGAAGTAAAAACCCAGTTTTGCTTTAGCGAAGTAAAACTTGGATTAGCCCCGGCGGTCATTTCTAGTTTTGTTTTGCGAAAAGTTTCAGACAGCTTTGTTAGACCCTATATGCTAAGCGGCGAAGTTTTTAGCACGGACCGCGCCATTGAGTTAGGTCTAGTTCATACGAAAAGCTTCACGGGTGCAGTTGAAGTTGCAAAAAAGTTTTCTGGAAACGGTAAAGAAGCCATGAAGGCCACGAAAAAACTTCTAAATTCATTAACGGGTAGAATTTCGTGGGAAGAACAGAAAGCTTTAACTACGAAAGTCATAAGCGAAAGACGTATGAGTTCTGAAGGACAAGAGCGGCTTAAAAATTTCTTTAATAAAAGCTAACTTTGCTATGAGTTAGCTGCGCTTGTGAGCTTTGCTGTTAACTGTCTCTGACCGGTTCGTAGATAGTTACGAATAGTTCGGTTTCGTGCTGTAAGTCTGCGTCAGGAAATTGCTTTTTATAGAAGTTTCCGTACTGGATCTGAAATTTTTCGATATTTTCTTCAAAGCCAATTAATTGCAGCAACCTAGGATCGGGCTCACCAAAAGTGGTCGTGAATGCGTCGATCAATTTTGCTTTGCCCTGCTCTTCATTGCTCATATTACAAACCAAGTATGTTTCCCCGATTTCGGCAACGCGTTGGTCGGCCAAGCCCGGGGCTAATTCTTCGATACGATGCTTAGGTTCGCAGCTTACAAATAAGCCTTTTTTTAAAACCTGAAGCGAAATTTCATCTAAATACAGTCCAACCTTCATGTGATCAGTTTACTGATGGTGTCTAGAAAGTGACAACGAAATAAAAGTCTACTAGGCTGAAAAAATGAAACAAATACGTCGTGTGGCCATTGCCAATCGCGGAGAAGTTGCCGTTCGCATTATCAGAGCTTGTGAAGAGTTAGGGATTGAAACAGTATTGCTTCATTCCGACGCAGACATTCAAACTCGCGCTTATCGCCTAGCAACCAAAACAATTTGTATTGGTCCGGCAGCAACGGCACTTAGTTACTTAAATATTGAAGCCAATATCAACGGAGCGATTGCGGCCGGAGCCGATGCCGTGCATCCCGGGTTTGGTTTTTTGTCAGAAAATGCAGATTTTGCCGAGCAGTGTGAAAAAGCCGGCCTAATTTTTGTTGGTCCATCATCTGAAGCTATACGCAAATTGGGCGATAAAGTTTCTTTCAAAAATTTAGCAAAAAAAGCAAATCTACCTTTAATCCCTGGTTACGAGAGCGACGATCAATCGTTATCGACTTTATTACGTGAAGTTGAAAAAATTGGTTTACCAGTTATTGTAAAAGCAGCGGCTGGCGGCGGCGGTCGAGGTATGAAATTAATTCGCGAAATGAATCAAGCCCAAGACGCCATCGAGTCCGCACAGCGCGAGGCCTTGTCGGCCTTTGGCTCTTCGGTGGTATTTTTAGAAAAGTATTTAGACAAAGCAAAGCATATTGAATTTCAAATTTTTGCAGATGCAACAGGGCATGTAGTTCACTTGTTTGATCGTGAATGTTCAGTGCAACGCCGCCACCAAAAAATTATCGAAGAAGCTACGTCGCCTTCATTAACGGATGAACTACGGCGTCGTATGGGCGAAGTGGCCTGCACAATTGCTTCATTAGGTAAGTACAAAAGTGCAGGCACCGTTGAATTTTTACTGCAAGACGGTCAGTTTTATTTGCTAGAAGTGAATACTCGTTTGCAGGTCGAGCATCCGGTGACCGAAGAGGTTCTGGGCATCGATTTAGTTAAAATGCAGATCTTAACAGCGCAGGGTACTTTCATTTTTGATTCCACAGATATTCGTATTCCGCGAGGCCACTCGATTGAATGTCGGGTCTATGCTGAAAACCCTTACCTAGGAGGAGTTCCTTCGACGGGTAAGCTAGGATTAGTGCAATGGCCAGAGGGCCCACGCCGCCGTTACGAATACGGTTTTGAATCGGGCGATACAATCACCTCACACTATGACCCAATGATTGCGAAAGTAATTGTTTGGGATGAAAATCGCCCGCGAGCGATTCAAAAAATGATTCGTACTTTGAAAGATTCGACTGTCTTTGGCGTTGATACGAATATTCCGTATTTAATTGAAATATTGAATCACCCGGAATTTCAGTCGGGAAAAATGACCACCCGTTTTATTGAGACTTACTTTGCAGAAGCTTTGAAGTCTCCGGCTGACGATGCGCAAATTAAAAAGTGGGCGCAGCAAATTAGTAAAAATTTGAAAGGCAGCCCAGTTGAAGGCGTTGCTAGGGGACTAAATTCTGAAGCAAACTCTCCGTGGTCTTCATTTTGGAGAGGTATCTAATGAAGCAAAATATGACAGTCAAAATTGACGGAGTCGATAAACATATATTAGCCGAAATTATTGATAGAAAAATCTGGTTTAAGTTGGAAGGTGAAGTCTATTCGTATGATCTGGTTGAACTTGGCCAAAGTTCGCACGCTAAAAGTAAGTCAAAATCTAAATCTCCAGATAAAATTACAGCACCTATGCCAGGCAAAATGACGAAAGTTTTTGTTAAAGAAGGTCAAAACGTAAAAAAAGGCGATCCGCTTATCGTGATGGAAGCTATGAAGATGGAATACACTTTAAAATCTGATATCGATTCGATCGTAGAAAAAGTTTCTGCCGAGGTTGGCCAGCAAGTCAGCTTAGGTCACTTACTAGTGCAATTGGCGCCTGAGGTAAAAAAATGAAGACTGTTCGCATTGTTGAAGTAGGTCTTCGTGATGGTTTACAAAACGAATCAACCGATTTGACTGTTCAGCAGCGCTTCGATCTTTTAAAAAAACTAATCGACGCGGGTACTATTAATTTTGAAGTGGGCGCTTTCGTTTCGACTAAGTGGGTTCCGCAAATGGCGGTTACTAAAGATTTAACTAAGATCACACTAAAAGAAATTGTTAAGCGTAAGGCGACCAAAATTTTAAAACCTAGTGTATTAGTGCCAAACGAAGAGGGTATGTTACAGGCCATTGAATCGGGTATAAAAGAAGTCGCTATTTTTGCCGCATGCTCAGAAACATTTTCACAAAAAAATATCAATTGTAGCATTGATGAAAGCTTTGACCGATTTAAAGCCGTTATGACTTTAGCAAAGAAACATAAAATCAAAGTTCGTGGTTACTTATCAACTTGCTTTGTATGCCCGTTCGAAGGTGTGATTGACCCCAAAAAAGTGATTACCATTGCTGGCCGCATGAATGCGCTGGGTGTGTATGAAACTTCGATTGGTGATACAATTGGTGCCGCAAACGTCGGACAAGTTAAGTATTTATTTACTCAGTTACAAAAAACAATTTCTTCAAAAAAGCTAGCGGGACATTTTCACGATACACGTGGCCAGGCCTTGGCAAATATTTTAGTAGCTTATGATGTTGGAATTAGAACATTTGATTCTAGTATTGGTGGTCTTGGTGGCTGTCCGTATGCGCCGGGTGCAACTGGGAATGTGGCGACGGAAGATGTAGTCTACATGTTTGAAGGTATGAAAGTGAAAACCGGTTTGAATTTAGAAAAACTAATTCAAGCTAACCGCTGGTTGCAGCCTTTGATGGATCACCCGCTATCTTCGAAAGTTGGCAAAGTCGGCGTACTTAAACCGATTGGCTTTTAAACCAGTCATATTCTAATAAAACTGTGTTTATTATGAAAAACGTAGAAATGCCGCCCTGGCCAGGGTCCGTCGACTCTTTCAGTTTTGGGTATTGGTCTTGCTAACCAAATCAGTATGAACTTAGAACGATGGTTGATGAGTCTTTCGGCAGGCATTTTCGCAGCCCTGTTAGTTTTGATCGTCAGCTCGAAGAAACCACTTTGTATTGATTCCAAAGTTGTCGAAAGAATCGACAGAGTGACTTTGGAGAAGACCGAAACCGTTTTCCGTTGCTCATCGAGCGGCGCAGTTCCCTATTCACGTTACTTCGACGAAAACAAAGACTTGCTAGAATCTCGCATCGAAAATGTGGCCATGTTCATTCGTAATATAGAAGCTTACGAGCGACCAATTCAAATTCGCATTAATGAAGTGCAACCGATCATTTTCAAAATTACGGATCACCATATAGAAATCGGTTCACAATTATTTAATTCTTCAGCGCATTTTGAGCGCGCGCTTTTTAAAGTTTGGTTGCAAGAGCGACTTAAAAAAGATCTACCTTCGCAACAATTATTTGTCGAAGTAGCGGCCGATTTTCTTTTGTATGCTTTAAACGGAAACCTTGTCATTGAAGATCCTATATTAAAATTAAAGACTAAAATCGGTGGTTCACGCTGGCCGCAAGTGCTTAAGTCAAAAGATGGCTACTGTGAATCTCCGTGGAAAGTATCAGAGCATTTCACAGAATGTGCTTTGATCAAAAACCAAGAAAACTTAAGTAGTGATTTGCTATTGTCCCTTAGTTTGCGTCCGCTAATGACTTCGGTGTGGATTAAATCGTACGACGAACTTTCATTTAAAGAAAAGAATAGATTTTTACATCTAATGCCACGCTACTTTCAAACCCAGCAGCTAAGTTCTGAAAAAGCGATCGCAATGGTGATGTCAGATACCCATCCGCTAAAGCAGGGAATGATGAATATTAAAAAGATGACCGATTTAATGAACTCATCCTCGCTAATTCAGAACGAAATCGAATACCGCGAATTCTATTCGCGCGTTGCTCAGAACTTGCAGCAGGCGGGTGTGAATGATTCTTTCGCAGAAGCGTATTTTGATTACTTGTTCGAATATCCAGATGATATTTCGATGCAGTCAGTCTTATTTAAGAATATCGAAGAGGCTTCGCTGAATCACCCACAGTTACAGATTGCGTTAAAAGACAAAAATCAAATTTGGATTTTACCGGGCCATTTCAGCTTACCATTAAAATCATTCGATCAGATTCGTACGCAGCAACATGTGTTTTTTGCTTGCCTAAGTTTAAAAGAAATTGAAATGACACAATTTTTTAAACATACCGAGAAGTTACTTTTAATCAAAGGTTGCGATCAAACTAAAAAAATAAATTATGCATCGCTTATCAGCGATGGAGTGCAGGGTTTTTCTCGCAAGAATAAACATCTTTCATTTATTCAATTTCACGTACCATCATTTGAGTCTAAGGCAAATGAGCTGTTGCACATTAAAAACTTTTTTGATCTAGTTCAGAACAGAGATGTTTCTAAACCAGAATTCCAGACGCTAGGGTGGAGTCAAATACAGTGGTACGAAGATTCGCAAGCCTACAAACCAAAAGCCATTGTCGATGCGATCGAGCTTTTTCGTACGGAAACCAATTAATTTTATTCTTGGCTTTTATTCTGGTTTCTTTTACAGCTCATGCACAGTTGGCTTTAGGTCTTTACGAAGGTTTGATGGGTAATTCAGGAGCTGCGTTATCGGACTCCACAGCGGCATCTTACTATAACCCAAGTTTGTTGAATAAAAAAAAGGATAGCTCGTATAGTTTGGCAGGCAATACACTTGGAAGTTTCTCGTCTAAGTCAGAAAATAAAGAAACAACTTCATTCGCTCTAAACCCTTCGTACTTAGGTTCGGTGATCGATGGTACTTTTTTAGTGCACGAATTTTTTCTGGCGAATATCTCACCGTCAAAGGTGAAGACGATCTTAACGACGCAAACCTCCAGTCAGCTTTCTAGAAGTGAAATCAGCACTGATCAAACTCAATTTCTATTCGGTTACTCGATGGCTTTTCGCAGTATTCCCTTCGCGCTTAGTTATTTTGGGCAGTTTAACCAAATTAGCTCGGTTGGTTTTAATGAAACCACTAGCTTAATCAGTAATGCACGATCAACAGCGGCGACGAAATCAGATTTAAAATCTTTAGGCGTCGGAATTTCGGTATCTGGGCATACATCGTTTAAAGGATATTCATTGGGTTACCAAGTTCGTTCGCGCCAGGTATCGGTTTACAAGCGTAGCGAAGCCCTGCTAACGACTTTCTTACACGGAGGTGCCAATGCAACAGATTATACGAAGACGACGACTGACACCTCGAGCGAGCAAGCGCAAGAGCTGGGGTCTTCCTTTATTGTCGGGCACGGATTTAAATTTGAAGATCATGAGTTCATAACAGATTCGCAGTTTCAAGAAGGGACTGACCTAAACTACACTTACAACTTAAGCCAGACTTTTGGCTATAGAATGAATTCAGCCTCTGGACATCAGTTTCTTTGTGGATTTAGTCACAAGCTCGGCAACGATATAAAGTATTTTGGTCAAAGCGCATATTATTCAGTAGGTTACTCGTGGTTGACGCGAGCGAACAGGTCGGTGATTGGCGCGTATGTGTTTTCATCTAAGTTGCAACAAGATAATTTCGCAGCGGGTCTGACATTTGGCAGTGAGTTTGCCTACTAGTTCTGATAACATTCGAGTATGTCACAAGATCTAAAAAAAATTTGTTGGTCAGTCACTTTATTTTTAATCTTAAACCCAATCATTTCAGTTACGACGTTAGTACTTTACTTAGTTTTTTCGAATAGTTACTCGGCCTCACATATCGGCTGGATTACAATATTCGGGCTGATCTTTGCGGTGCTAACGAATTTAAGCATCACCATGGGTTATCACCGATTGTATTCGCATAAGTCTTTCGAAGCGCATCCGATTTTAGAGGCGTTCTTGCTATTTATCAGCGCGGGTGCATTTCAAGGTTCGTGTTTGAAATGGTCAAGTGATCACCGTATTCATCACCGTTTTGAAGATACAGATAAAGACCCTTATTCGATTAATAAAGGTTTTTGGTATGCGCATATGGGATGGATGATGAAAAACGAATCGGTAAATTTGCCAATAAACGCCCCCGATTTAGTTAAAAACAAATTGGTAAAGCATCAGCACGACTATTATATTTTCTGGGCGATTGGCGTCGGTTACATTTTGCCACTTTTAGTTGGCTATGCTTTAGGAAACGCTTTATTAGGTTTAGTAATCGCGGGAGGTTTAAGAATTTTCTTAACTCAGCAGTCAACTTTCTTTGTAAATTCGTTAAGCCATACTATGGGTAAAACACCTTATTCAACCGAGAAAACTGCGAAAGATAGTTTGATCGTTGCGTTTTTAACTCATGGCGAAGGTTACCATAATTTTCACCACAAGTTTCAGTTCGATTATCGTAACGGTATTCGTTGGTATCATTGGGATCCGACCAAGTGGTCAATTCAGCTGGCGGCATTAACGGGATTAGCCCACAAACTTAAAACGGTTCAGTTTTCAGAGATTTTGAAAGCTCGCTTGCAGGTTGAAATGGAAAAATTTAGCCATTCAAAGTTTTACGAAGAGCGAATTGTACCGATGCACGAAAAGATTATTCAATCGCAAACGCGTTTCGAGCAGTTGAAGAAAGAATGCCAATGCGCCGGTAAAGAAAAAGTGGCTACGATGAGATCCGAAGTTAAGTTAGCGAAAATTGAATTTCAGGCCAATATGAAAATGTGGAAAGTTTTAGTTAAAACACCGCCGACAGCTTAATTCTTAACCGCCGCCGACGCTTCAAAGGTAGCTTTCGCTGTCTTTCCAAAATATTTACTTAGCTTTAGTCGCGCGTTTTTCTTTACGAATTTCTTTGTAGCGATTCTTTTCATCTACGAACACAACCGTGGGTTCGTGTTTAGGTGCATCTTGTAGATCAACTGTAGCGTAAGCGACAATAATAACTTTATCGCCGCGCTGAACGTGTCTAGCGGCTGCGCCATTTAGGCATATTTCACCAGACTTGCCGGCAATAACATAAGTTGTAAACCGCGCGCCATTATTACAATTGTATATATCGACTTGTTGATTAATAAAGAAATTAGCCCGTTTAATTAACGTAGTATCAATTGAAATCGAGCCTTCGTATTCAAGATCAGCTTCGGTTACCGTAGCCCGATGAATTTTTGAATACATCATATTTATTTTCACATTTGATTTAGTTTTCATTTTTCGGCTCCTGCAAAATAATTTTTTGAATTTTGATTATTGTTCATCTTTAATGCGATCAAATTGCCCTTTAAAACGAGGTCGGGCATAATGCGATCAAATATCTTTTCTTTCTCGAATAAACTAGAAAAACCGCCCGTACCAATAACAAATGGTTTCGCGCCGGCAAAACATTCGGCCGTAATTCGAGTTATAATCTCACGCATAGCACCCAAGTGGCCGTAATAGAGACCTGACTGCAAGCTTTCAACGGTTGAAAGACCCAGTACTTCATTCTTCGGAACAATTTCAACTGACGGAAGTTTCGCGGTTTTTGCTTCAAGTGCTTCCATATTTAACTTAAGGCCGGCAATGATCGACCCACCTAGGTAATCGCGATCCGCCGTAATAGCACAAAAAGTTGTCGCTGTTCCCAGATCGACTAAAATTAAATTTTCATTAGGAAATAAGTGAGTCGCCGCAATTGAATTAGCTATGCGGTCAGCGCCGACTTCGAGTGGGTTACGGTAGCGAATACGTAAACCCGTTTTAACTCCGGCCTGCAAAATGAAAGGAGTAATATTGAAATACTTCTGGCAGGCACCACGCAAAGAATAAATCACCTCCGGCACAACCGAACAAAGTACAATTTGCTTTATTAAAGTTGGATCAATTCCGTTTTCACGAATAACCATTCTTAAAAAGACACCGACTTCATCTGATGAAGAACCCTGTTTTGAGTTTCTACGGAAAGATATAAGCATTTTTTCACCGGTAGCTACGGTATCAAAAACCCCTCCGTAGATTTGTGTATTTCCTACGTCTAAAGCTAAAATCATAAAGATTCCTTTTCAATTATTTTTTGAAACAAAATAGAAGCAAGCTCGTTAGTGCTTGATATTTTTTGCGGGTCATTTTTATCGAGAGCTGAATAGAAAGAAAATCTGCGATTATTGTGTTTAATGTCGTTCCAGTCATTTTGGACAACAAAATCACAATTAGATTTTTCAAACAGATTAGAAACTTTTTGCTCAATAATTTTTGCATCAGTCGTTGAAGTCAGTTTAAATCCAACAAGCTTACTTTTGGGGCTTAACTTCTTAATTACTTCGATAAGCTTAGGGTTCTTCTTTAGCTTTAAGGTGAGTTCGTTTTCGCTGCTACCGATTTTTCCGGCTGTGGGAATGACTGAATAATCGCTGACAGCAGCCATATGTAAAACCCAATCATAATCTGTAGATTTTAATTCGTTTTCTAATTTTTCAGAAAGATCAGTAAATGATTTAAACGCAACAGCTTTATTAGAAAATTCTGGCTTAACAGCGTCTTCGGCGTGGAGGTAAGTCACGCTGATGCCCGATTCGGTAAGAGCTGCGGCGATCTGCGCGCCAGTCTTACCCGTACTATTATTAGTTATGACACGAACGTCGTCGATCGGTTCTGTCGTGCCACCCGAAGTAATCAAAACTTTAATGGTAGCGCCAATTGATGGCTTTGCATGAGTTATGCCTTGGTAAGACGAAGTTGTTTGCAAACGTTTTTGAACCTCTTGAACAATCAGTTCAGGCTCTAACAATCGGCCGTAACCTACTTCACCGCAAGCAAGAACTCCTGATGCTGTTTCAAGAATCTCAACGTTCATTTCTTTTAGCTTTTTAATCGAAGCTTGCGTAGTTGGATGCAAATACATCATTGTATTCATCGCGGGAGTAACTAGAAACGGCTTTTTAAAATCGTGGGCTAGAAACAAAGTAGTCAAAAGATCGTCACCCAAGCCATACGCAATTTTATTTATGTAATTCGCAGTTGCCGGCGCAACGATGACTAGATCGGCCCATCGATTTAGATTTATGTGATCCATAATTTGGCCTGAAGCATACATGTCTGTAATCGGTGCTTCGCCAGTTAAGCCTTCGATAGTTGCCGCACCGATAAACTGCAAACTTCCCTCAGACATAACGACTTTTAAAATGTGACCGGCCTGTTTTAATTTCGATAAAGCTGCACACGCTTTGAAGCAAGCGATTGACCCCGTCATAATAAAAAGAATCTTAGATTGGGACATTGTCTATTAACCTAACTCCGTCGATAAAAGCGGCAACAAAGCGGCGATTGAAATGCTCTTCTAAGTATTCAATTTCGATCCCGGCTTCGGTTAAATATTGAACAGCTTCAGTGATCGTAGGTGCTTTCGTTAATGCACGATAAATCGCTGGAGCTTTTTCTTTTCCAGTTTCTGTTAAACGAATGTTTCGAGAACTCATCGCCAGACCACTCGTTTCACGTAAAGTAGGGCACCCATTCACGTTTGTTTTTAACAAAAAGGCTTTCGCCATTTCTTTTATAAGTTGTAGCTGCTGAAAATCTTTTTCACCGAAATAGCTTTGTTCGGCTTGGGTGATTTGAAAGAGTTTCATAACAATCGTTAGAACACCGTCAAAGTGACCCGGCCTGTGCGCACCGCAAAGTTTTTTAGAAAAATCATTTTCAGTTAATTTGTAATGATAGTGATCTGGATAAATTTCTTCGTAAGTGGGCGCCAACACGACTTGTGCACCAGCTTTTTTTGCTAGCTCTAAATCGTCTTGCCAAGTACTTGGATACTTTTTGAAATCTTCTGCACTATTAAATTGAGTGGGGTTCACGTAGATCGTGACCACCGTAACTTCATTTTCACTGGCGCTTTTCTGAATCAGACTCGCATGCCCCGCGTGCAAAGCACCCATTGTCGGAACTAAGCCCACGCTGCCTAATATACCCGCGCGGTAGACTTTGAAGTCAGCAATCGAGCGAAATACTAGAAGATCACTCATAGCTATGTTCTTTCGTCGGAAAATCTTGAGTGCTAACTTCTGCCACATAAGAATTTAAAGCTTCCGTAATTAAATCAGCGCCAGATAAGAATTTTTTTAAAAATTTGGGGCTAAAGCTTTTATTCATACCAAGCATATCTTGCAAAACTAAAATTTGTCCGTCGGTAGAAGGGCCGGCTCCAATACCAATCGACGGGATTTTTAATTTTTCAGTAATTTTTGTAGATAATACTGCGGGTACGCATTCTAGAACTAAACTAAAACAACCGGCTTCTTCAAGTGCTGCCGAGTCTTCTAAAATTTTACTAGCCGAATCTGATGTACGGCCTTGAATTTTGGGGCCGCCAAGTTGGTGAATTGATTGCGGAGTTAAGCCTAAGTGACCCATAACTGGAACGCCAGATTCAACAATATATTTAATCAGCGGTATGTGACCATCGGCACCCTCAATCTTGATCGCGTTGGCCCCCGCCTTCATTAACTTTTCAACTTGATCCATTGAATAGCGTAACCCTTTTCGCGTCGACAAGAACGGCATATCAGCTACTACAAATTTTTCGCCTATGCCGCGCACAACAGCGGCGGTGTGCAAAGCCATTATATTAGTAGAGGTTTTTAAAGTTGTTTTGTGCCCATGCATGACCTGCGCAAGTGAATCACCGACTAAAACAGCATCGATTTCGCTGCCCGCAATTAATTGCGCAAAAGTTGAATCATAACAAGTAACCATTGTAATTTTTTGGCCGGATAATTTTTTTTTCTGAAAATCTAAGATCGTTTTCATATCGAAGACTCCTTCGTAAAAGTCTGGGCAAATGTTTTGTAGATATTCTCTAAATTTGAACCAACCAAAGACGCTTGGTTTTTCTCGATCGTCGAAAAATCTTTTCGCATCAACGGGCCGGTTAGAGCGGCTTGCTTTAGCTGAATAAAATTTTCGGTTATTTGCCGAATATAAGTATCGAAAGCTTTTTCAGGGATTTGTAAATCTTGAAATTTTGAAAAAGTCTCAGTCCATAGTAGCTGCGGAAAGTTGCCGCTAACGACACACAGTGCATGATAAAAAGCTTTGTGTTCGGCTGGTAAAACTGAAAATGAATTTTCAAATCCGGGTAAAACTTGATCTATATTGATGACACCCGTAACCGAAAAGTGAATATTTTCGTAAACAGGATCTGCAAAAAGCGGTTCAGGAAAGCTCATAAGTGGATGGGCACTTATTAAGCGCGCATCATTTAACGCTCCACTGAAATGCACGACGCTACTTTTAGTTGCGGTTAAATGCTGTTCGTAGAACGGAATAATCGCTGAATCTGAAACGCAAAGCCAAATAAGCTGAGCACACACCAGGTGTTTATTAAGCAAATCGGTAGGCTCGGACCGGTTCCATGTAAGCAGCGTGTTCGGAGTTTTTAGAAGTGAATTCCAGTGTTTAAGATGTCGCGCCAGACGGCCCGAACCAATCAATAAAATTGATGTACGATCATTTCGCATTTTTTACCCCTGGTACCTGTCGCAAATCAAACTTGCAGATCAAGTCCTTGAAAAACATTAGAGCATTCGCTCTAAGATTGAAATTATCACTTTTTAAATCAAAAGCAAGCTGTTAAAAGAAGGGTCTATGAAAAGTATATATTGGGTTATAGCCGTCGTGGCATTCAGCGTAAGTGTCTTTATCTACCTTTTACTGGGCGATGCGCAAAAGACAGTACCTAAAATCAAACTAAGCTATTTTGAGAGCGAAACCGAGGTGGCCGAATCTGTCACTAAAATCTTAAGCCAAGTCTTGGAAAATAGATCGTCTTTTTGGGTTGGAGTCGAACCTGGCCGTAACGAGCAGCTTGAAGTAGCTTTTCAGTTAATGCAGCAGCTGCAAAAAGTGAAGCCTTTTTCAAAAGTGCTAGTTGATGAAGAGCTTTCATTGTCTAAAGAATGGTTAGAAAAATTTAGCGCGACGGACTCAGTAGCGGTTAAAAATAATTTAGATTCGACGGGCGAAATGTTGGCGGCACTTGAAAAGTCTAGCCAACCTTATATCGTCATTACGGCAAATATTTATTCTGCACCGACGATCATAGGTAACCAAATTCATAAATTGAAAGAAAAATACCTAATTAAGCCGACGACATTTTCGTTAGCTTACTTTCCAGTTACGGCCGAAGAAGAAAAAAATATGATGTTTCCGTGCCGCACTGAAGACCATGCCGGGACGGCTGGCTGGGGTTGTACCGTAGCAAATAAAGCGCGCTTTACTCGCCGCAAAATCGATTTTAAAAATACAAAACCATTTATTGGGTTGATGGATTTAATCGGTGAGCAAGACTATATGATCCTATTAAAGAAGAAATAAATGTCAGAACGCGCGGTGAATACCGATCTAGAAATAAAGCGAGCGGCGCAGTTGTCGTTAACCGAAATTTCGTTAGGTTCAATAGGCCACGCTTTTAAAGTTCCATTTACGGGGCAGATTCTCTCGCTTAACCAACTTGGTTTTATGTTGAATGCTTTGAACAAAGACCGTTTACCGATTTCGTCAACATTCGAAATATCAAGTATCTCGGCAGTGTTAAAATCTTTTTCTCCGGCGGGGCAAAAGCTTGGGCCTATGTTGTCGATAGCAATGCAGGGTTTCTTATTCTGGCTTTTTACGTTCTTGGCTCAAGCCCACATCCTTGGGCAAATATTCGGCGCTATATTCATGGCGCTGTGGTCATTCGTTCAGCCGCTGATTACTTATTTTATTATTTACGGATTCGATTTAATTAATGTAGCCAAGTATTATGAGAACCGTATGAAACAAGATTATTCGGTCTTGCACCAGTCGCTGGTAATTGCGGTTATTCTTTTCATCGGATTCAAATTAATGGTCGCGGTTTCATTGGTTTTGTATAGCGTTCTAACAAAAAAAGAAATTAAACTGATCAGGCAAGAAAAACTGTCTAGTCTGACTGGTGGGGCCTTTGAAAAAACAAAGCTCAGCCCCTGGAAAGCGGCGTTGAAAGATTTATTTCGACCGCTCTTCATTATGAGTTTCATTTTAATGATTGTTTTTATTTGGCAAATTGAAAGTAGCGCCAGTCAAAAAATTTGGCTAGCTTTAAGGCCGCTAGCGGTTGCTTATCTTGTATTTTACTTATTAAGAAGCCCCTGGACCTCAAAACAGTTTGAGGCTCTTTCAAAGAAATCTAAATTCTTTGCCCGTATTTACTCGAAATCAAAAACGGCATTAGCAATTGTTGCCCGCAAGAAAGAACCTTAACAGGCAATTTGATTTGTAGTTTTAAACGATCTTCTTACTAAACGAAACTATTAAATCTCGTGACTTAATGGGCGCCGTGGAGCTCTGAAGTAAGTACGCGGCGACAACGCAAATAAATCTGCAATCTTCGACATGTAAACGCAAGCGTATCGTTCCATCTGGTATGCGAAGTAACTTTCTTCGTTACCTGCGCGCATCAGCTGCCCCCAGTTTGGGTTGTAGGCGGCCTGCTGCTTACGAATTAATAGACTGATTTGCGTATCGATGCCGGTAATTTGATCTTGTAAAGAGTCGATACGTTTTTCATCAACGGCCGAATCTTTTTCAATTTTCTTCGTCATCAGATTCGTAAGCTCGTCCTCAAGTGGTTCTTTGGTTTTCATCAAAGTGTCGATTTCTGCAATGATGGGCTCGTTCTGCTTGTTATTTTTTAATTCGTGCTCAAGCTCTTCAATAATCATCGCCGTACGCCAGTTACAATCTTTTTTAAGACGTAAAATATCACCGTAAATATGATCGCCGATGTACAGAATATCGTCACCACTAAGACCAAGATCTTCGGTAAATTTACGGGCGTTACCACTTTGGTAAACTCCGCGAGTTAGCTTTTCGTCCATGTTGCTCATGGTGCCTGTAGCTGGATCGACTTTTAAAAACTTTAAATCGTCGTAGAAAAATTTTGGTTTTTGCGCGAACGTAATGACCATTTCAAAAAGATCAACCCAAGAGGTATGTTCTTTTAAATACGGATTAATCGCGTAATCTAGTAATAACTTTGAATAGTAAAAATCAGAATTTGTTAGAATAAAAATTTTCTTACCGTGCTTCTTAAACTTTTCGATGGCGTGCACCAAGCCCTCGTCTTTAATAATATAGTCGCCTAGATTTTTTCGAACCTCGTCTTTAATCGAACCATCGCGATGGGCTTCGTCTAAAGCATCAAGCACGTCATCGGCCATTTGCCCGTAGTCAGGCATTTTTAATAACGGATCAGAATCTTTCATTTCAACAAGCTGCGAATAAGCATGCGCTAACGAATATGAGAAACTAGTATCGATAGCTAAGTAATCATTTTTGCTAAGATCGATGTAAATCGATTTATAAACTTTTTGATGAGCTTTAAAATCTAGAGGTTTTAAACCGTGAAAACTGTTACGAATTGCTGTGTAGCGATTCAATTTTAATAAATTACCTTTTTTACGATCAACAACTAGACCTCGCAAGGCGAAGTCAAAATCGAACTGTAACTTGCGAACAGCTTCAGGGTAACCTTTACGTGTAACCAATTTTTCACAAATTTTATTATGCGATAAGCGTTCGAAATTTTCGGTATTATAACGGATCAAAGTATGATCCATATCTAGACCGATATATTTGATTCTTTTCAAGTTTAATGTACGGTTTACGAATACTTTTGAATTAGACATAGTTTCCTCTAAAAGATTATTTTTTTATTGGTAGTTGCATTTGGTTCCACAGCAACATACCGCCCACCATGTTATAAACGTTATCGAATCCTTGCTGTTGTGCATAAGAAGCAGCTTGTGCAGAACGCCCACCAGAGCGGCAAAGAAAGACAATCGATTTATCTTTAGGTAAGTCCGCTAAACTTTGCGGAATTTTTGATAAATTAATTAAAATTGTGCCGGCTGCGTGGCCAAGCTCACCGGTGTATTCAGAATCTTCGCGAACATCAATCAAGGTTAGTTCGTTCGCGTGTTCTAAAACTTCTTGCGGAACTACATCAGAGACATTTGAAAAATGCGGATTAGGTGATTTGTTTTTGAAAGTGTATGGCATAGGTTTAACAGGATACACGAATGCTAAGTGTCACAGCAACTAAATCTATGCACTTTCCCTATTCTTTTGACTGGCGCAGGGAAGGGCGTAAGCATAAAACACCCATGAAAGCCGAAAAACAAGATTCATTTAATCAATTATCCGACGAGCAAAAGTATGCTTTCGAAATGTGCCAATCCGGTGAAAATATTTTTCTAACGGGCGGAGCAGGTTCGGGCAAAAGCTTTGTTATTCGTGAATTTATGAAAGACAATAGTGACAAAGAACTGCCGATTTTAGCCAGCACCGGAGCCGCTGCTGTTTTACTTGGCGGGCGCACTTTTCATAGCTTCTTCGGATTAGGAATTATGGAGGGTGGCGCTCAGGTTACTTTTCAGCGAGTGCTAAACGACAATAAGACAATGAAGCGCATCAAACAAGTTGAAGGGGTCATTATCGACGAGATTTCGATGATACCCGGCGACGCTTTGATGACCGCCGAAATGCTTGCTCAGGCTGCGCGTGAATCAAGTTTACCTTGGGGCGGAATGCGTATTGTCGCAGTCGGTGACTTTGGACAATTACCTCCTGTTACGAAATATGGGCAGAAGCGCGACTGGGCATTTCTAAACGCAGTTTGGCAGCGAACTGATTTTCAAGTTTGCCAACTTAATTTAAATCAACGAATTGAAAATAACGAATTTCTGAAAGTTTTAGCCGATGTTCGCGAAGGCAAAGTCACCGAGCTAGTAAAAGATTTTTTGCAAGATCACACGAAGCAGCACGACGAAGATCATCCTGGTACGCGGCTGTTTCCGCGCCGGGAGCAGTCTGAAGAATACAACCAAAAAAAATTGGCAGAAATTAACGAAGAAGAAGTCGTCGTAGATTCAATTTATTTTGGTGAACAAAAGTACATCGATATTCTGATGAAGTCCGCCCCTGTTCCGCCGCAATTAAAATTAAAAATTGGCTGCCGATTAATGTTTTTAAAAAACGACCCGCAAAAGCGCTGGGTGAACGGAACCCGAGGCCTGCTTGTCGATATAAAGGCTGATAGTCTTACCATCCGAAAAAATGGTGGCCGCGAAGTCACAGTCGAAAAATTTGGCTTCTCATTGCAAGATGCCGACGGAAACATCAAAGCAAACGTTATTCAGTTTCCGGTGAATCTGGCCTACGCAACGACCATTCATAAGTCACAGGGGGCAACGCTAGACGAGCTTTGGTGCGATTTAGGAGCGCTATGGGAGCCCGGTCACGCTTACGTTGCCTTATCGAGACTACGGGATCCAAGTGGGCTGCACATTTTGCGCTGGTCACAAAGATCATTTATAACTGATCCGGCTGTTACGACTTTTTATAAAAATATCTAGCGCGTCGTAAATGACGGCAACCTATGGCCATAAGCATAATAATGGCCATTTTTTGACCTGCAGCTAGGCCGTTGCTAGAGTGAAAATCTAGTTCGAAACCTTAATAAAAAAGGAGTCTGAAAATGGCTTTATCGTTTGATTGGTCTAAAGGAAAAATGACAGAACAAAACCCAATCGGGTTAAATGGCGTTGATTTTTTAGAGTATGCGGGCACTGACGCAGCCTTATTTGAAAAGTTATTTGAAAAAATGGGATTTACTGAGATTGCAAAAATTGAAGGTAAAAATATTAAATTATTTCGTCAGGGCGATATTAATTTTATTTTAAATACCGAGCCAAATACTTTTGCAGAAACTTTTGTTAATGCGCATGGCCCCTCGGTTGTTTCAACCGGCTTTCGTGTCGGTGATGCTGAAAAAGCTTTTACCGAGGCCGTGAAGCGGGGAGCTAAAGCTTACGACGGTAACCACAGTAGCCGCGGGGCTACGCCGTATTTAGCAATTTACGGTATCGGTGATTCTTTAATTTACTTCATCGATGAGAAGAATCATAAAGATCTTTACGGCAACCAATTTAAACTAAATGATATTGGCGTTCGGCCGATTGGACTAGGCTTAAACATTGTTGATCACTTTACCAATAATGTTCCGATGGGCGAAATGACAAAGTGGAGCGACTTCTATGAAAAAGTTTTTAACTTCCGTGAAGCAAAGTACTTCGACATAAAAGGTAAGACGACCGGCCTACTTTCTAAGGCAATGCGTTCACCTTGCTCTCAATTTTCGGTTCCGATCAATGAGCCGAAAGACCCGAAATCACAAATTCAAGAATATCTTAATGAGTATAAGGGCTCTGGCATTCAGCATATAGCTTTAACCACTAAAGATATCAGCACGACTCTAGAAAAATTGAAAGCGAACGAACTACAGTTTTTATCTCCGCCGCCGCCGACTTATTATAGCATGTTGAAAGATCGCTTACCGATCGTGACCGAAGATATTAAGCGTTTAGAAAGAAATGCGATCTTGGTAGATGGCGATCACGACGGATATTTATTACAAATTTTTACCAAAAATGTTATCGGCCCTGTATTTTTTGAAGTGATCGAGCGAAAAGGTCACGAAGGTTTTGGCGACGGTAACTTTCAAGCGCTTTTTGATGCGATTGAAGCTGATCAGCGCGAGCGAGGATATTTATAATGTATCAATACTCACAGGGCAAAAGCACGACCCAAGGGCATAAGGCAATTCCCGAGGGCTGTTACGAAGAAGAACAAGGGCGTAAAGGCTTTTACGGGCAGGTTTCTCATATTATCAAGAAAGATGCGTCAACGAAATGGACTGATATTAAAGGCCCCCTTCGCCCCCATTTATTCGATCTTGTAGAAATGAAATATCAAAACGGTCACTGGCATCGTTTGGTTTATAACTCTGACGTTGCGATGTATTCAAGCTGGAATGAAAAAACTGAATTAACTTCGGAAAAAAAATTGATGAATGCATTTCGTAATGCCGATGGCGATACGTTGTACTTTTGCCATACGGGTTCTGGCCATATTCTGACTGAATACGGTTTATTAACTTTTAATAAAGGTATGTACATCAATGTGCCGAAATCTTTGCACCACACTTTCGTTTTTGCCGAAAAAACTCAATTTATCATTGTTGAATCGTTAAGTAGTTCTTTCCGCGAGCCGGATCGCGGAATGATTGGCCGGAATGGATTTTACGATCCGGCTAGTTTTGGAAAACCCGATTTGGCGGCTATGCACACGTTTATGAAAGATCATAAAATTGATGCGCACGAAATTTTAGTGAAGCGTCTAGAACATATTACACATTTTTCATATCCTGATAGCGTTTACGATACGGTTGGTTGGAAGGGCGACTACTATCCATTTACTTTGCACATCAATGATATGATGCCAATAACCTCGCATCGCGTGCATCTACCACCATCAGTGCATACAACATTCGCGGCAAATGGATTTGTGGTTTGTACTTTCTTACCACGCCCTATTGAAAGCGATGCCGACGCATTAAAAGTTCCATTCTTTCATCAAAATATCGATTACGATGAAGTTTTATTTTATCACGACGGTAATTTTTTTAGCCGCGATAATTTACATTCGAATATGATGTCATTTCACCCGGCGGGATTTCCCCATGGACCGCATCCGAAAGCGTTTGCGAACCAAGGAACTAAAACTCATACGGACGAAGTCGCATTAATGGTCGACTCGGTTAAGCCACTAAAAGTTGATACAGATTTTGAAACTGTTGAGCTTAAAAATTACTGGCAATCGTGGATGAAAAAATAAATTCCTTTAAAAAGGGCGATCTGATCACCCCCGAGCAAGCTATGCAGCTAGCGATAAACGTAGCTTACTTCGGTGCGCCGTATGTTTCGCCGAATCCGCTGGTGGGTTGCGTAGTGGTGGATCGCAATCATCATTTACTAGCAACTGGCTACCACGCTAAATACGGTTCAGCGCATGCCGAAATTGATGCGCTCAATAAAATACAAATTGCTGAGTTAAAAAATGCAACGATGTACGTGACGCTTGAGCCCTGCGCTCACGAAGGCAAAACTCCGTCGTGTGCAAAATACATCGCGACTTTACCAATAAAAAAAGTGGTATATGGCTTAACTGACCCGAATCCACTGGTCAGCGGGCAAGGTGCGCAGGTTCTGAAGCATGCTGGCAAAGCTGCAGTATTATATGAAGGTCCACTTAAAGAAGATTTAGAAGAAGTGTGCGAAGTCTTTCTTAAAAATTACCGATATAAAAAAATTTTTGTAGCGGTTAAAGTGGCCTCAAGTTTAGACGGGCAAATTGCACTGAAAACGGGTGAAAGCAAATGGATCACCGGCACGGCTTCGCGAGAATTTGTGCACGAACTACGATCGCGCTACGATGCAATTGTTGTGGGTCGTAATACAGTTGAAATAGACGACCCGTCTTTGAACATTCGCCATTCTAAAATTGAAAAAGAAATCAAGATTATCGTCATCGACCCAGAGGCAACTTTATTGAAGCAAATAGAGAATGGTAAGACCTATAAATTTCTTCAGCTTCACTCTTTGCAAAACATTATTTTTGCTACTAAGCAGGTTCAAGTTTTATCAAGATACCAGCAAATAAACTTTGAAACTTTAGCTGATTTGAATTCGAAGTTGTGGGATACGGGCATTCGCTCATTATTTATCGAAGGCGGAGCAAAAACTTATTCGGCATACCTTTCAGACAATCTAATCGACCGTGTTCACCTTTTTATGGCTCCTTCAATTATTGGCGCTAAGGGTGGAGTGGCGTGGTCACAAAACTTTGGCATCGAACACTTAAATCAGAAAAAACAGCTGCATAATTTAAAAGTTCAGCATTTTAAGCCAGATATTTACATAACTGGAACATTGTAAAAATAAGCATGATTGATAATAAGGGCTATTTGTTGTCAAGCAAGCCAAAGGTCTAGAGTTAAAAAATCTGGGCCAAGAAGTTCAGTACTTTCATGATCTTAAGGCAGCGCAGTAATTTAGGTCTAGGCTAGTTCGGAGCGAAATCAAAAACCCATGTTATAGTATGTGTAGTTATGAACGAAGATTATGTCAGCCCAAACGGGCTTCGCGAAGAGTGGTCATTGTTGGTTCACAGTTTTCTGGAAGATAATTCTTTTAAACCAGAATTAGTTCAGCAGATACAAAAGCTTGATATGACTCCGGTCAAAAAAGAGCTTAGTTCAAAGCGTAAAAAGCTGAACCAATCGATCGAAAAAATAAAAATTAAGTTAGACCAAGTTAATACGGTAATCGAAAATCTTGAACTAGTTGGATCTGACACATCCGGTTTAATGAAAGAAATCGATTTTTTAAACAAAGAAGGCGAAAAAATATCGGAAGAAATTTTTGCCCTAGATAATAAAATTAAAAAAATTCATGAGCTACAAGAACAGTTTGCTGGTTAGACCCTTCGGCTTTAGTAGAATTCGCCGCTAATCTTCACTTTTAGAATCACGCATTTTACGAATGCTTTGCTGTAAGACAATTTCAAGCATACGAAATTCTTTTTCTGAGGGTGCATTTTGTAACAGCATTCGCCGTAAAACTGTGAATACGTTTGTTTTTCGTTTACTTAAATCAATATTCATTGTTTGCAGCCAAGTTTTTAAAGTTTCGTCCGGAAAGATGATAGGTTTTCTTTGTTTAGCGCGTGGCTGCTGCTGGCCTTCAAGCTTCGATTGCTGTCCGCCGAATACGTTTCTGAAGGTAAACATAGCTAGTAAGGTGGCTTGCGAAAGATTTAAACTTGTATTGTCTCCGTAGGTTGGGATTGAGCAGCAGTGATTCGCATACTGAATATCATCGCCGCTTAAACCCCAGTCTTCGGGACCAAATATAATATGAAAAACAAAAGGTTCGTCTGTATCTTTTGTTAACGAGATATTGGTGTCTTTAATCTTTTGTAAAGTTGTCTGTAAATCTTCAACTTGGCGACCTTTTCCGTCGCGAGCTGTAGTAGCGATTTGAATTCCACGAGGCTCGTTGGCATAGAATTCTTCCCAGCTCTTGTAAACGCTTCGATCTCGTAACGGAGCCTGGCCATTTGCAGCAGCGCGGTTCGATTCAATGGTAAATTCGCATTTTGGATCAACCAGAATCAATTTTGCAAAGCCCATATTTGCCATCGCACGCGAAGTTGAACCTACGTTACGTTCGTAAATCGAGCGAGTTAAAACAATTCTTAAATCAATATTTCGCATGGGCTAAACGTAATCCTTCACTGATCACTTCTTGAATAGAAGAATCTTTTTTACTAAGAGAATTTAAATGATATTCAATTAACTTTAACAAACCTGTATCGTAATTGCGTTTGATGCCCAATTCGATCAGTTCAACAAACAACAGCCATTCTTTCGGAACTTCTTGGTTTAATTTCAAAAAAAGTTCGTTTAACTCTTGTTGAGTCGATGTTTCTGATTCGCGAAGTGATCGTACTTTTTGATAAAATCTAAAAATATTTTTTTGTTGTTCAGAGTAGCTCGGCGTCTGCACACGTGAAGCGACGAAGTCGTCAACATCTCCGTAAGCCAGGCGATCAGCTGGGCCACCAAAGACCGAAGTAACCTGATGAGCTAAAACGATGTCGTACGTACCCCAATCGGGTAAAAATAATTTTTCACCGTTAAATTCGCAAGTTGCTTGATCGAAAGAAAACATTGTTGCCGAATTAGAAAATTTTATAAGATTAGATAAAATTCCAGAAACTCTTACTCCAGATACAAAGTTTAAGATAATGGGTGCGTTCAATTTCACACTAGATAAATTAAAATCTTTAAGTAAGCCAATCGGAGTTCCATAACCTTCAGCATGATATTTAGAGCTGTGGCCGCTAATTTCAGAATCATCAAAACAAATTTGGGTCGGGCCTTGAAACTGTAAATAGGCAATCGAGCCATCATTACTGGTTAAGTATTTCTTAACAACCCCACTGACTTGAAGTTTATTTTCGAACTCGACCGTATTAACGCTTCCGGATTGAATAGCCTTGTCTAAGCCTTTTTTGCCGCCCAATTTATATGCCATTGTTTCAGACAGCTCGTTCAAAACGTTTCCTAGATCGTTAAAATCTTTTGCTACGAAAAGTTGTGGTTGTGGTTCGGTAATATCGTAAGTTTGGTGCACGCATTCTAAGGTTAAAGGAATTTTTTTAACTTTGTCTGACAAGCAAAGTTTAGACTCGCTAACAGAAGAAAGTAAGCCTGCGCCAAATATTTTTGGAGCATTCACATCGCCGATTAAACCGTATTCAGCCGTCCACCAGTTCATTCGACCTAGTTCGGCGGCCTCTGAGGTAAACCCTAGTTCGGATGTAACTATTTTTAACTTATCTTCGGCCGCTTGAATTTGTTGAATCGTTGAAGACGGATTTTCTTTAATGTCTGAAAGTTCACGTATGGCTTCGTATTGCTGTAAATCGTATTTACTAAGAATCGCTTTCTTTGCGACCTGTGCGTACTGCTTTAAGTAATTAGCGTATTCAACATCGGCTAGAATCGGCGCATGCCCAGCTGCTTCGTGAACAATATCAGGTGCAGGTGTATATTGAAGATGGTCTATCGAACGCATGTCTGAAGCAATTGGTAAAACACTTAGTGACTGTAGCTCCATGAAAGCCGCGGGTGGAATGAACCCGCTAACCGGAACTGCGCGCCAACCAAATTTCTCTAGATGCTTACTTACGTTTTCAATTCTTGGAATTTGTTCAATCTCAATGCCGGTTTTCTCTAAACCCGCTAAATAACTTTGGTGCGCATTCTTACCTAAGTGATCAGAAAGCTGACGAAGTACATAACGCCAAACCGCTTGGTCAACAGGAGTGTACTTTTCGTAATTTTGTTCAACCACATACTTCTGAAGATGCTTAGGAAGTGAATTCATGTTTTACAGCCAGGCGTCTTTTTGTTTTAAATAGTTAGTAACGTAATCTTTAATAGCTTTATCTAAAGGCCACTTCGGTGCAGACATTCCGGCCGCTAACCATTTTGCCATGTTAGCCTCAGTGAAGTACTGATATTGGTCTTTGATGTTGTCAGGGACCTCTAACCATTTAATTTTTTTATCTTTACCCATTGCTGCGAACAGTGCCTCAGCCATATCAAGCCAGCTGCGTGCTTCGCCAAAGCCCATATTGTAAACTCCGCTAGTGGGCTTTTTATCGATTAGTTCTTTCATCCAGGCTGTGACTTCCTTCACATAAATGAAGTCACGTAACTGACGACCATCTTGGTATTGCGGGTTGTATGATTTGAATAAACCAAGCTCTTCGGTCTGTTGAATCTGGTGGTAAGCTTTATAAGCAACGCTAGCCATAGAACCTTTTTCGTATTCGTTCGGTCCGAATACGTTAAAAAATTTCAGTCCATACCAATTTGCCGGCATAGACTTCTGTTTTAAAGCCCAGCGATCCATTAAAACTTTAGATTCACCGTAAAGGTTGAGCGGTTTTAATTTTTCAGCATCAAAAGTATCTTCAAAACCATTTTCACCTGCGCCATAAGTAGCTGCGCTACTTGCGTAGATATAGTTTTTTTGGTTTTGCGAACACCATTCGAACAACCGCTGAGAATATTGAAAGTTATTCGAAAACAAAAAATCCCAGTTTGTTTCAGTGGTGCTCGAGCAGGCTCCCATATGAATAACCCAAGAAACATTTTTACGGGCCTCTTCGGTCGTTAAAAAACTCCATAACTCGTTAGCTTCATAGAATTGCGAGTACTTGCGCTTTTGTAAAAGATTCCTGCTTGATAAATTGACACTGTCGACGGCAATTATATCTTCGATGCCTGCTTGGTTTAGTTCCCAAATCATAGCGCTGCCAATAAATCCGTTTGCTCCGGTTACTATAATCATGGCGGTAGTATCTGGCATAACTCACGATGTTCGCAACAATTTTAACTGTGAAGTATTAGTCAGCTTTGAAATAAGTTCCTGAAGGTAAGTTTATAAGCAATTAAGCCACTTACCATGGTCAAAAAGTCAGGCACAAGGGTTGCTCTTATTTGTCACTACCAGAGCCGTTTGTTTGGGGAAATAGATGGGCAGAGCTAATTGTTCAGCTGGTTAATGTTTTTTACTCGGGGGAGTAAGTTTGAAGTCATGGGGCGCTTTTTTTGTTTCAGCCATGGGGTTTCTTGCGGGGATGGTTTTAGCGGGAGTCGGGGGACTTTCTGCTAAAACATCCCTATTTTCTAAGGTGGATCAGTCCCAGCAAAAGAAGCTTGAGGCTTACTGGGCTGATGCGGGCTTGGGTCAAAAAGAATTGTCTGGTCTTATATCGAACTCGAACTGCCAAAGTTCTGAGAAGTACTTTTTATCGTGTGTTAATTCAATTATTCAATCTGCAGACAGTTTTCAATTAGAACTTTCATCGGTGCATGGGCTGCTTGAAAAACCCACTAAATTTGGTCAGTTCAACGATCGTACTGAAAAAGAAAAGCTTCAGCCATTCGTTACCATGTATGCGCAACAGAAAAGTCATATCGTCAATTTTGAAAACCTATGGTCTGAGTTGCTAAACCACGAAACCAACGAAAAGCGTGCGGCACTGATGGCCAGCGGCATTAATAGTTTTTTATCAGTTTACAAAGATCCACATACATATATTTTGCCGAATAATTACTACGAAGAAGTAGGTTCTAAGTTAGAGCGAGCAAATACTTTTGTTGGCGTAGCATTCGAAAGAATTAAAAATGAAATTCAAGTTCGAAAGGTTTTTAAAAATTCAGATGCAGATGTATCGGGATTAAAACCGTATGATAAAATAATTAGCCTAGATGATATTTCAGTCGACAAACTTGATTTGCAGAAAATGAGTCAAATCTTAAGAGTCGGCGAACAAAAGTCATTTCACTTTAAGGTTCTGCGCCAAGGCGAAATAAAAAATATCGTAATTAATCGTAGGTATCAGAATTTGAACCATGTGCAGTTCGATATTTTAAGCGGATCTAGAAATTACGCTTTAATTACATTAACGAAATTTAACAATGGTGTTTGTGCTGAAGTATCTAAACAGATTAGATCGGCCGCCGATAAAAATATTACGGGTATGATCGTAGATTTACGCGATAACCCAGGCGGCCAACTTGACGAGGCAGCTTGCCTGGCTGGGCTATTTATTGGGATTAATAAGAAAATATATTCGGTCGAATATTTTGATCCAGTGAAGTCTACCGAAGTTGTTTTAACGTCGGGTTCATTATTGTATACGGGCCCGCTGACGATTTTAGTTAATAGTTCTTCGGCTAGTGCCTCTGAATTATTTGCTGGAGCCTTGCAAGAGTACAAGCGGGCTATTATTGTTGGTGAGAAAACATTCGGCAAAGGGACTTTTCAAGAGTCTGAAGTTTGGTCTAAGAATAATCAAATTACGTTATTTAAAACTCAGGGCTTCTATTTATTGCCAAGCAACGTTTCTACGCAGTTGTCTGGTGTTAAACCCGATATCGAAGTTAAAGAGGCTCACGCTCAATTGCGTGAAGAGAACTCTTACATGAATCCGATATCGAACCAAAAGTTAACTAAGTTAATTCAAGAGCAAGCTGTTACCCAATACGAAGAAACTTTGCAAAAGTGTGAAACCAGCAAAAAAGAGTTTTCACATGACGACCTCATACTGAAGAAAGCTGCCGATATTCTTTCATGTCGAATCCTAACAGCTGGTTTGGCTGCGCAATTTAATATGGAAGAATTTAACTAAAGGTTACGGCGGCAAACCCGCCGCCCGGCGTTCGTAAATTCGTAGTTTGGCCTTGGTAAATACGCGCAATTACTAACTGTAATTTATCTTTATAAGCATAGCAGCGTAAATCATACTTCATAATTTGCTTCTGACCTTCGAAAAGAACTTCGATTTCACCTGGATGAGAAAGCTTTTGCGCTATAAACCCATCATTAAAAACTTCATCGAATGTTCGGCGGCTGATCGAAGCCCCACGATAGGCTTGCTTGCTACCAAACGAATTTTTTGGTTTGAAGAACAAGTGCTTTCTCTCGGACCAAACTTGGTCGCGATTTGCGATACCTAGATCATAAGTGGGTAGTAAGCTTGCGGGTTTAGGCAAATCATTTTGCTTATTCCAATCTAGAAAACGCTTTTTGTCGGCCAGCATGAAGTATTCAAAAGGGTGCGGTGAAAGTTCGACTTCAGCAGCGTTAAACATTCTTTTAAGTTCAGCCGACTTATCTTCTTGTAACATAAAGTCAGTGTAGCGATTATAGACTAAAGAATTATTTTTTAAAGCACGAACGTTCTCAAGCGATACAATGTCTGACTTCACGCCATTTTGTTCAAAAATTTCTTTGTAAATTAAAAATTCAATGTATAGACGTTGATTTTCTGGTCCCTCATCAAAAATTGAAACTGAAGCTTGTGTATGATCACATAGAGCGATTTCATTTTTAAACATTTCGACCAAGGCTTTTTCATCGAAGGCTATCTGGTTTTTCAATTTCAAAAAACTGTACATTTGTACGCCAAGAGCTAAAAATGAAGCGTTAGTATTGATTTCAATGAGCTCTAAATTTCCGTCGACAGAAATATGAAAGTCGTAACTCATGCAGGCTGAATAGTTTTTGGGTTTACGCAGCCCGTACTTTTCGTAATCGGCTGCCAGATTAGTTTCTCCCCAGTTACGTAACTTCCAGTATGCGGTGATTTCTGTTTGAATAGACATAAGCTGCTTAGCCGTTAAGTTAACCTGAAACGGAGACAATAGGTTTTCAGCGACTGTACTTTCTAGTAATTCAACACTGAGGCGTGGAAATTTTTGATGAAGAAATGTGACGAAACTTGCTTTCAAATTCATGGTCATTTATTGTTGCCACACCTAGGGGTTGCAGACAATGAAAACTATCAAACTAGTCACTTGGAACGTAAACGGAATTCGCGCTAGCTTTGGCAAAGGCCTATCGCAGTTTATTTTAGATGAAAAGCCAGACATCATCTGCCTACAAGAGACTAAAGCGCACAAAGAGCAAGTGAACCCCGAAATGCAGTCCTTGGGTTACCCATTTCACTACTGGTCGTCGGCTGAACGTAAAGGCTATTCGGGCACAGCGACATTTCTTCATCACGAGCCCAAGAAGGCTCTTATTTCGATGGATAAGCCCGAATATGAAAAAGACGGCCGCATTGTTTGGACTCAGCACGAAGAATTCGATCTTTATAATATTTATTTTCCGAACGGTGGTTCGGGCGAAGAGCGCCATCACTTCAAACAAAAATTTCTAAAAGAATTACTAGCTCACTTAAAGTTTGAGATGAAAAAAGGAAAACAGATTGTCGTGGTCGGTGATTACAATGTGGCGCATTTGCAATTTGATGTGCATGATCCGGTCAGGCTTTCAAAAGAATCAGGCTTTTTACCAGAAGAGCGCGAATGGTTTACCGAATTTTTAAAAAGTGGTTTCGTTGATTGTTTTCGTCACTTACATCCTGATAAAAAAGAAGCGTACTCTTGGTGGTCTTACCGTGAGCTTGCGCGCGCCCGAAATAAAGGCTGGCGGATTGACTATATTTGCGCCACGCAAGGTCTAATTAAAAATTTGAAATCTTGCGAAATATTGATGAATCAGTTGGGCTCAGACCACTGCCCGGTTGTTGCAAATTTTGCCTTTGAAAAATAGAACCTTAATTGCGTTAAGGCTTCGCAGCTGTAATTAGCTGCGTTTACGGCGTACGCTGGCTTGCTTACGAATGCTAGGTTTTTGAATGGGCTCGTCTAATGCGGCTGCTTTTTCATTTAGTTTATCTTTAAAGTACTTACGAAACATCATTTCGCCCAAAGCTGAAGATTTAACCGTCCACTTTTTTACGTTAACGGTAATGGCAGCGATTGCGATTTTATCTTGATCATCAGATGCGTAGCCCACGAACCAGTCATTACGCCCTTTAGGATTTAAACCCGTGAAGTGGCCAGTCTTGCCACCCATTTCAACTTCTTTAAATTTCTTATCACGAGTGATTTTACGAAATGTTTTACGACCGGTGCCGGTTAAAACTGTTTGCTCCATCATTTCGCGAACCTTGGCTGCTGATTCAGGTCTTAAAATTTGGCCGCGCTCTAAGACTTGTGCCTTGTAGATTTTTTCGTTGTTACTGTTCTCAAGTGAATCGACGATGTAGGGAACCAACATTTTACCATCGTTAATAATCGTTGAAGCGATCATTGCTCCGTGAACGGGGCTTAAAGTGTTGAAGCGGTTATAGCCTGAAGCCACTTCAGTTAATGCGAAACCTTTTTCGCTTGGCACTAAGGCTTGGCTTGTATCAACTGTAAAGTCAGACGGAATTTCTTGATTAAACATAAAGCGCTGGGCGTACTCAGAGATATCTTTGGGCTCTAGGCTTTCTAAGCTTAAGCGGCCGAACGCGGTGTTAATCGAACGAGCGAACGCTTCTTTCAAAGTAATAAAGCGGGTCCAGCGGTTTACTTTGTCAGATAAAACATTCTTTTTATAAAGAGTGTAATTACCGCCATTAAAGCCAATGCGGTGTTCGGGGCTAACGCCTGCTTTATCAACCGCCGCTGAAGCAGTAATAACTTTAAAGATACTTGCTGCCGGGAACCCAGCTCTAAGCGCTAAGTTGGTACCGACTAAGTTACCTTTTTCAAAGCTAGTCATGGCTAAGATACGACCGGTTTTAGCATCCATCATAACGATAGCCGCATAGTCGGGGCGATATCTATTTAACAAAGACTCTGCTTCTTTCTGAAGATCATCTTGTAATGTATAATTAATTTTCAACTTCATCTTATCGCCATCGGGCGAAAAGGTGCTTTCATTGGGTCGTTTATTTGACTTAATTGAAGCGGAAATCGATTCAGAAATGATTTTACGAGACTCCAAAGTCTTTTTAAGCCATTCATCTTCGTTAGCGGGCAGATCTCGTTCATTAAAGAATAAGAAAGCTGATAGTAATAGGGCTGTAGGCATCAACATCCATGATGCAAGTCGGCGTCTTCCTTGAAACATAATATGAGCATAACACAAAAAAAAAGATTCTCTCAAGTGCCTTTGTGCGAATAATATAACTTCATGAAAACAAAAGAACGTATATTGTATGGCGCTTTAGATCTATTTAACCAGCACGCCGCGAGTGAAGTAACGACTAATGATATCGCGCGCGAGTTAAAAATGAGCCCCGGCAACCTTTATTTTCACTACAAAAATAAAGAACAAATCATTCGAGAACTATTCAAAAGGCTAGCTCTTGAAACCCAAGCCATCTGGAAACCGCAAGCGAAATTGGCAAAAACGAAAGAAAAAGTTCAGTTAATCGATTTTATCGAAAAGAATTTGCAGCTTTACTGGAAGTACAGATTCTTTCACCGAGAGCTTTATACGTTAAGAAAAAAAGATCCAGAATTAGCAAAACTATGGAGAACCGAAATTAAAAAATTAAGCCGTTTAATGATCATCTTGTACAAACACTGGATGAAGTCGGGCGCAATGATACCTTTTAAATCAAAAAGCGAAATGGAATTTATCGGGGATTTATTATTTGTAACATCGAATAGCTTTATGCAATTTTTCGAAACTGTCGACCGCGGCGTTAACGAGCGAACTATATTGAAAGCCCAGAAGCATATTATGCGTATGCTAATGCCCTACGTGACTGGCGAAACAAAAGACAGCTTTGAAAAGTTTATCTAACTGTTGCCATTAAGTGGCCGCGTACACCTTTATAAAGCCCTTTGGCAGAGTAAAACCTGGCAAACCCCTTGCTTAGTTATCTAGTAATAGTCAAGCACTAGACAGTTCATTGTTAAGGGGGAATTACCGATGAGACACTTAGTTATAATCACGTTATCTGTTGTTTTGTATTCGCTGCATTCATTTGCCGCTGACTGCAGTTCTTTGGTTCCAGAGCTAAAAGCGATGAAGCAAGCTCAGTCATCCATTCAAATGTCGTTGATTTCAAATAACAACATTTTCGCAAATACTTTAGAAAGTTATTCTGAAGCGTTATCTGAGTCGGGTGGAAAAGCTTTTAAAACGATTTCTTCAAATATGAATAGCAGCGTGGTTTCGATTCGTGAACGCGGCGTAAAAGCACACAGCACTTCACTTAAGCTTAATGAGGCAACTGAAGATTTAATCGAGCGAATCGCGAAGTGTTTAAAATAATACGCTTTCGTTAAGTTCATAAAACTCAGTGTTTAACAGGCGAGGTCTTTTTAACGGAGTCGAGCCGTCGAATTCTTTTGTTAGAATTCCGTAGTAAAGCCTCTTATTTTTAACTGAATAAATTCCGTATTTTAAATCGCCTATTTTTGGAATGGGCGTTTCTTTGTTCACGTCGAACAATGGGCAATTCAAGCCCGTAATATTTTGAGCCTTACCTGTTTTCCAGTTATCTAAGCCACAAACCTTTCGCGCGTTTAAGTCTTCGACCGCTTCCGGTATAAAAACACTTAAGGTGATTTGAGAATAAGTGAAATCAACAAAACCAGCCTCATTGCTTGAATAGCGATTGATACCAGACGTTTCAAAATTGAACGTGGGCTGCGTACATGCGCTATCTTGATGAAACTCTTCAGTCGACACGATCGTTAAGCCTTGGACGGTTTGCCGCTTTTTTAAGCCTAAGCGACACTCTGTCTTCCATACGCCGTCGTTGATCGCGGCCGCTGAAATCCTAGGAATTAAGCTCGTAATGCAAATCAAAATGAACAGATTCGTCTTCATAGAAACCACACTGTATAAAACCTCCAAATCGATTCAACATTAAAATCAGTAAAATTGAGTAGATAGAAAGCTCAATATTTTGAAAAAAGAGGGTGTTTTTAAGGTCATAATTCTTATTTTACATCACGCATTAAATATTGCGTTTCAAAAAAACTATAGTGTTTACATATACTTACGGAGTTTAATTTTATGTAAGATTTCTTATTGCAAAAATTTCAATTATACCTTTAGATAAGGCGGTTCCAAATTGGAACTTAAGAATTAGGCAAAGATGCCGATATGACCAATCTAATTGGTTAACTCACCGGAGGGGAAGACATGGCAAAGGGATCTAAAGTTACTGAAAAGGTAGTTAAAGAGTGTCGTGATAAGTTAATGAAGACCAAAATGGACTTACTTAACAGAGTAAAAGAAGCCCGCGAGAAATTAGATCTAGGAGAAAAAGGCGGAGACGAAGCAGACCAGACGATGCGTCTTCTAGCTGAGCAAGAGATGTTAAACTTAAATGATCGCCTAAGATCACAATTATTTGAAATCGAAAGCGCACTTGGCCGTATCGAAAGCGGAGCCTTTGGCGTTTGTGAAGAAACTGAAGAATCAATTGAAGTTGAAAGACTTCGCGCGATCCCTTGGACGCGTTTAAGCATCGAGGGTGCTGAGATTCGTGAGTCAGTTAATCGTCGCTATGCGCGATCTTAAAGGCATGCGCGCTAGTAGCTAGCTAGCCCCAATCGAACAGATATAAATTCACTCATGGCCGTATTGTAAAATTGTTAAGTACGGCTGGTAATTATCGAAAACAAAGTAGAGTCTGATATAAGACCGCATGTTTAAAGCGGTTTTTTTGGCGTATATTATTTTTTTTTCAAGCTCTTGTTTTGCCATTTCAGGCGGCCTCAATTCAGAGCCCAGTCACTTAGGCAGTGATAATCAGCTCATAGCTTCACACACGGTAGCTCTACTTAACACTCAAAATGCAAATTTTCACAGCCGCTGCACAGGAACACTCATCAAAAGCAATGTGATCTTGACGGCCGCACACTGTATCCCGGATCAGGTAGAAGATCTTTGGGTCGTTACCTCTGTTTACGAATTTTCTATAGCGCAAAGGCACCCCGTAATTCGCGTGATAAAGCATGATCTTTATAAAAGCTTCCATCTGCCGCGTGAAGGTATGCCGAACTACGATTTAGCCTTGGTTGAGTTTTCAGGAGAATTACCCGCTACCTACAGACCAACCAGCTGGGTTACTTCGTGGCAAAATCAACAACAACGATTTTCGCTTCCTGTGGCCGGTTACGGAGAAACCAAAGCTCAAAAAGGCGATGCGGGCGAGCTGCGAATAGGTAAGATAATCGTTTTTGACTACGACGTTCAAAAACACTACTTCAGAGCTGATCAACTATCCGGTGAAGGAATTTGTAAAGGCGACTCTGGCGGCCCGGTCTTTCTAAAGATCGATCAAAATTTTTACATCGTAGGCGTTGTTTCAGGTATCGAAAATAAAACAGCCAACGGCGGAATTCCGAATCAACAGTGCGAAGGCATTTCTTATTTTAATTCGACTCTTTTTTACCAAAACTGGATTGAAACAAGCCTAAAGCTTTTCAACGGAACCACAGAAATACGTTAACTATAGATTTTACACATGGTATTTTAATTTAACGCAAGGCGTGGTAAAGATTCAATTCTAACAATTCTTTAAGGAGTTTTTTATGAAGTTAATTTTCGCGATGGCTTTCGGTTTTTCTTTAAGTGCTCTTGCAACACCACAGTTCGATGTTTCTTCGAAAGAAGCGTGCGTACTACAAATCACAAAACAAACAGCACCAGCACTTGTTACAGCATGCGGGTCTGACACGCTTCAAAATGTGCCGATTCAAGCTTACTCTGAAATGGCCGATGCTAAAAAGTTTCAAGCTGATGCAAAGAAGAACTTCTTAGCTAGTATCGGCGCTAACGAAACAACTACCTGCACTGAGCATGATAATGCTGTAATTTATTTGATGATTTGCAAAAATCCTTAATTTTCAAGTAAACAGCTTTGGCTTAAGAAATTAAGCCAAAGCTTTATCTAAGTAATTGCCAATTGATAGTTTTTCTTCACATACCTTTTCGTACAAGTCTAAAAACGGCAAGCGGCCAGACGGCGCCAAAACTTTTTCTTTCCAATAAGTTCCGAATTCAAAAGCAGACTCCTTCGCCGTAAGGCCCATGTTATGCTTTGCAAATACTTTCTTCATATTTTCGCACATCACATCGCCTAAGAAGTAATTATGTAAATAGATCGGGTGCGAGGTGTGGTGAATCAACTGGCCCCAAGCGGGTTCGCTATCTGTAGCCGCGCCCAGAATATTTTTTTCAACTGAATAAAAAAGTTCATTGATATCTTCTAGCGAGCTAACCGGTTTTTGATAAAGCTCTTGATCGAAGAGTGTTCTAGCAATTGAACCGAATTCTTGTAGCCCATTCACTTTTGCAACTTGTTTGAATTGTTTAAACGCATTTTCGGCATCGGCTGCGGGAAAAACTTCATTTAAAAATTCTCGTGAAAAAACTTGGTTTCCCATGAAGTTCGCAAAACCTTCGGCCACGATTCCGGACACTCCGCGATTTAAAATGCTTTCTTCAGTGTGAAGTCCCATGAAGTGTGCGCCGTGCCCGGTCTCGTGCATCAGCACCCAGTAATCAGAAAACTTATTACTTACGTTGGCTAAGACGCGCGAATCTTTTCCGGGCGCAATTTTAAAATGATATCCCCACTCAGATTTATTTTTTCTTGGAAAAATATCGTAAGTTATATTAAGTGGTCGTATATCGAAATTAAATTTTTCGAATGTTTTTGCCGTGATTTCGAAAAATTGCGAAATGTCGACGGTCGCTTGGTTGTAGGAAGAAAGTTTATTTTTTAAATAGCTAAAGTCCCAAGAATTTAATTGGTCACTTTGCATATAGGCTTAGGCTAGCTTTGTGGCCGCGCTTTGGTATCGATCATTGCGACTTTTGCAATCTTGCCGCCAAGTTTTAAAGACGTCACTGGTTAGATCTTCTTTTTCAAGTTTATACGCTACAAAATCATCGGCTCCGCACGCGGCGGCTATTTCTTTACGTAGATCAAGCAACTGAATAAAGCCCGCATCGACTAAAATTTTATTAAGCGGTATTTTTGACTGATAAGCTTTTTTTCTTAATGCGGCATCGTCAGATTCATTCAAAATTTTACGGATGACAGTGGTATCGGCTTCTTTGCCATCGATCACGCCACGAAATTTGTTAACGATGTCGATCAAAGAATTTTTTAGAACTTGTGATTTCTCGATCAGTTTAGAAATTTTTTCGGACTGATGATAATCTTTAAAAGTTTGAAACATAATTTTTGCTTCGCGCACCGCGATCGGTTCTTTAGCCGAATCAAGAGCGTTACAAACAACTTTAAATGCCGTTGCATTTTTCAGGTACGCGTTTATCTTTTTTTGAGATTCGCCGACGCCTTGGTCAAGACCTGTCGTATACTGAATCCATAGGCGGGCCGAATATTCTGCTTCTAAGCCAGCTAGTCCGGTCGCGATTTCTTGAATTGTGTTCATAAAGACTCTACCTGTAAGCAGAGGCTTCGCTCGGCTTATTTTTTATTACAGTTTGCTATTCGTTACGACGCTCCAGTTGCAAAGCTTGTAAAGCATGCGGGCGCCGACGTTTCCGTCCCACTCTGATTCTTCGGCATCGCCGGAAGAAACTTCGTTTAAATCAAAGCCTACAATTTGGCGCCCTGACTGGGCAAGTAAGTTCAAAATAAAGAAAACCTCGTCGGTCGACATTCCGCCGATAACAGGGGTTCCTGTAGACGGACAGAAGCGTGGATCCAAAGCATCAATGTCGAAAGAAACGTAAACTTTTTGCGGAAGTTCCGCGATGATGTCGGTGGCCACTGAGCCCCACGATTCACCTTTCAGCAAACGCTGCTTAATTCCGATATCGAAAAAAGTTTTAATATCGGGGCGAGTTTCGACAAAATTATATTCTTCTTCGCAGAAATCGCGAATTCCGACTTGAACCAGTTTCTTTGGTTTCACCGGGGAATTCATCACGTTGTACATGATTGAAGCATGTGATTGCTCAAAACCTTGGTAAGCTTTGCGTGTATCCGAATGGGCATCTAAGTGCAGAATGCCGACTTCGCTTTGACCGTTGGTGCTGTGTTTTTCGCAGATGGCTTGAATAGCACCCAGTGGGGTTGAATGGTCTCCGCCGACAAGGCCAAATAACTTTCCGTTTGCTAGAATCTTTTTAGTCTCGTCGTAAACCCATTTTGTAAGTTGTTTTGAGGCTGCATTGACTTCGCCGACCAACTTGTCGATTTGCGCAAGATCGTCTGATTGTTCAGTGCGCATATGGATTACTTTTTGAGCTAATTCTTTATATTTTTTATTTTCAGCCAGCCATTTTTCAGAAATAGGCTGCATAAAGTAGCCTGCTTCGTAGGCATTCTTGGTTTCAAAGTCGAAAAGATCAATTTGTTCAGAGGCATCGCGGATGATGCGCGGGCCGTTTGAGGCGCCTTTGCCATACGAAGTCGTCACTTCCCAAGGAACAGGCAGTAGTATCACTTTGCACTCTTCTTCAGTTAAAGGCATGCCGAAAATTCCGAATTCAGAGGAAATGGTGGTGGTGGGATCGAATTTTTTAGGACTGACGGCTGCTGGATTTGTATCTTCCATGTGATATCCTTTTGCTTTTGGTAATCAAAAATAATCTGAAATGAGTTGGTGCCACTTTACCCTATTTTAAAACACTTTTCAGAGCGTTTCTTGAATTAGGGTAAAACCCCAAAAAAGGGAATAAAATCCTTAACTTTGCTTGTTGCGCCATGAATTAAAAGTTGAATAAAAACTCTACTTCGATCATGTTTTTGTTAGTTTAAAAATAACGCGTCCAAATGGAGGGGTTTGTTTATGATTTCAAAGATCTTAGCATCGTTTTTTATGGCCACTTCGCTATTAGTTAGCGCAGCCGTGGCTGCAGAACCGAATCGCAGTGCGCCTCAGGGTGGAATTCTAAATTACAACTTAGATGCTGAGCCTGAAAGCTTGCATCCAATCATGTCGGGCGATCTTTACGGCACATACGTACAAGAGTACGTTTTCGACTCTATGTGTACACCAAGCGAAGAAACTTGGAGCTTAACTTCACGTATCGCTGAAAAATGGGAAACTTCTAAAGACGGTTTAACATTCACATTTTTCTTAAGAAAAGATGCTTTTTTTCATAATGGTGAAAACGTAACAGCTGAAGACGTTAAGTTTTCTTACGAAGCTATCTTAGAACCTCGTCACCAAGCTTTGAACTTACTTCCTTATTTCGAAAAAATTAAAAAAGTAGATATCGTTGATAAATACACAATTAAATTCACGGCTAGTGAAAAGTATTTTCAAACTTTAAGCTCGCTTTGCACAATGACGATCATGCCTAAATCAGTTTACGGCGACATCAGCAAATCAGTAAAAATGCAAAAAGAGGCAATCGGTTCTGGTCCATACAAGATGGAAAAATACGATAAAGGCCAAACAATCGTTCTTAAGAAGTTCGACAAATGGTACGGCGATAAAACGAAAGAGTGGAAAGGTTACTTCAACTTTGCACAAGTTAACTTCCGCTTCACTAAAGACGACAATATTTTGATCGAACGTTTGAAGAAAGGCGACATTGATTTTGGTCGTTTAACTTCTGAATCTTTCAAAAAAGCCACCGGCGGCAACTTCGGTAAGACTGTGTTTGCAAACAAAGTTGAAAATAGCGAACCAAAAAGCTTAGCTTTCATCGGCTTCAACATGCAAAAAGATCTTTTTAAAGACAAAGATACTCGTATCGCATTTGCTCACTTAGTTAACCGTGAATTAATGATTAAAAAGTTTTTCAGCGGTTGGAATTATTTAGCGACAAGCCCTGTATTTGTAAAATCTGAACAAGCTCCGGCAAATAAGCCAATTGAATTCAGTCCAAAAAAGGCTCAAGAGCTTTTGGCCAAAGCGGGCTGGACAGATTCTGATAAAAACGGAGTTTTAGACCGCGTCATCAACGGCAACAAAACTGAACTACGCGTCACCTTTATTTACGCAAACAAAGATTCTGAAAAATATTGGACGATTGTAAAAGAAGATGCGAAAAAAGCCGGCATCGAAATTGAATTGAAATTTTTAGAGTGGAACAGCTTTATCAAATCAGTTGATGGACGCAGCTTTGACTTAATGGCAATGGGCTGGGGTGGCGGTGACGTTGAATCAGATCCTAAGCAAATTTGGCACTCAAGCTCTAGCGGTAAAGGCGGATCGAACTACGTAAGCTACAACAACTCTGAAGTTGATAAATTAATCGACCAAGGCCGTGGCGAATTAGACAAAGCGAAACGTTCTGAATTGTTCAAAAAAGCATACGGAATTATTGCTGACGAAGCTCCGTACATTTTCTTATGGAACAAAAAGTATGATTTTTACGCGAACTCTAACAAAGTTAAAAAAGCTGGCGACACATATAAATACAATTTCGGATTCCGTTCTTGGTGGACTGCCGAAAAGTAATCTAAACACAGGTAAATACTAGAATGCTGACTTATCTGCTTAGACGAATTCTTATCGCGATCCCGACATTTTTCGGGATCACGCTAATCACATTTCTAATTATCAACTTAGCACCTGGTGGCCCGGTCGAGCAGAAGTTACAGAAACTTCGCATGGGCGGCGGCGGCGGCGGAAGTTCTGTTGGCGTATCTCAAGAAGTACTTGATGGTTTAGCGAAGCAATACGGTTTTGATAAACCTGTTCACGAACGTTATTTTATTTGGATCAAGAATATTGCTAAATTAGATTTTGGCGAAAGTTTCACTTATCAAGAGCCCGCAATTGATGTGATCACTTCAAAATTTCCGGTTTCATTGCAGTTTGGTATCGCTTCATTAATCTTAACATATTTAATTTGTGTTCCTTTAGGGGTTAAAAAAGCAATCAACGCCGGTGGTTGGTTCGATCAAATCTCGGGGATCGTTTTATATATTATGGTTTCGGTACCGGTTCTGGTGCTGGCGATCTTGATGATCGTTTGGTTTGCCGGTGGTACTTACTTTGATTGGTTTCCGATCGGGGGAATTAAGTCAGATGACTATGACTCTTTAAGCTTTGGTGCCCAGATGCTAGATCGCGCATACCACTTTGTGCTTCCGTTATTTTGTTACGTCATTAGCGGTTTTGCTGAGTTAACAATGTTAGTTCGTAATTCGATGTTAGACGTGATTCGATCAGATTACGTCCGCACGGCACGCGCGAAGGGTCTTGAAGACGGCAAGGTCTATTACAAGCATGCGCTTCGTAATGCCTTGATTCCGGTTGCTACGGGCCTAGGTGGTTTTTTACGAGTATTCTTAGCGGGTTCATTGATTGTTGAAACAATTTTTAACTTAGATGGTATCGGTTTATTGGGTTACCAATCAATTTTATCGCGCGATTATAATGTAATCATGGGCTTAACTTTTATTTCTGCGATGTTGTTACTTGTTAGTAATATCATCAGCGATTTTATCTACGTCATGGTAGATCCAAGGATCGACTTCAAATGATCGAAAAATACATAGATAATGATTTAACATTAAAACGTTACCGAAGATTTAAACGTAATAAAATTGCGGTTGTTTCGGTGTGGATTCTTTTAATTTTATTTTCGGCCAGTTTTACGGCTGAACTTTGGGCAAATAATAAACCTCATATCATGAGCTACCAAGGTAAGGTTTATATTCCATTATTTATAAATTATCACCCGACTGAATTTGGTCGTGATGATATTTATGTTATGGATTACCGCTCACTTGATCTTGATCAAAGCAAGGGCGATTGGTCTTTGTGGCCAGTGGTTCAGTGGGACGCCTTTGAAAGTAACCCCGTCGTTAATGAATTTCCGTCTCCGCCAACGAAGTATAATATCATGGGTACCGATGACCGCGGTCGGGATGTTTTCACTCGCTTACTTTACGGACTTCGCTATACTTTAATTTTTTCGTTAGGCGCGTGGCTGGCTTGTTACGTGGTCGGGATTATCTTGGGTTCGTTGATGGGTTATTTCGGTGGTAAAATCGATTTAGTCGGGATGCGTACGGTTGAAATTATTCAAACAATGCCGATTACTTTGATTTTGATCACGATCATTTCGATTTTTACTCCGAATATTTTCGTTTTGATTTTATTCTTATGTTTGTTCGATTGGACGAAAATTGCTACTTACATGCGTGGTCAGTTCTTACAGCTTCGCCAGCGTGAATTCGTTGAAGCGGCACGTGCGATTGGCTCTTCTGATTCACGAATTATTTTTAAGCATATTTTGCCGAATGCCATTACGCCAATTGTAACTTTTTCGCCATTTGATATCGCTTACAATATTTCTTACTTAGCGTTCTTAGACTATTTAGGTTTAGGTCTGCGCGCGCCAACGCCAAGTTGGGGTGAATTACTTCAGCAAGCACAGAAGTACTTTACGACGGCTGAATGGTTAGTTTGGTATCCGTCATTAGCGTTGGTATTAACGTTAACTTTATTAATCAATATCGGCTTAGCGGTTCGCGATGCTTTCGATTCAAAATCAGCAGTTGGCTAGATGCAAGTCATCATCACGATGGCTGGCAAAGGCCAGCGTTTTCTTGAGGCGGGGTTAACTGATCCCCAACCCCTGGTTGAAGTCGGCGAAAAACCCGCTATTCAATATTTATTAGAATCGTTTCCCGCGGATTGGAAGCTGTTATTTGTGATCGGCGAGCACTTTCGAACGTCCGATATCGAAGATGTCGTATGTAACATAAGACCTGATGCCGAAGTGGTATACGTTGATCATTCGGATCGGGGACTGATCGATACTGTATTGGCGGCTTTGCCGCTTTTAGAAAATGAAGACGAGCCTGTTATTGTTACCTATAGTGATTTTTCAATGGATTGGGATGCGAAGAAATTCGAAGAAGCTGTGGTCGGCTACGATGCAGCGGTTGTTTCGTATCAAGGTTTTCATCCAACTTATTTCGGACCCAATTCTTATTGCCATTTAAAAGTTGTGAAAGACCGCGTTTTTCGATTTAAAGAAAAAGCCTTATTCACTGATTCGCTTGAAACCGAAGCGACTGCGGCTGGTTTATACTATTTTAAGTCGGTCGAATTTTTAGGTGAATGTTTAGCATCGCAAGCGGCGCAAGATTTAAATTTTAACGGTGAATTTTATACATCGCTTGCATTACAAGCCGCAATCTTCGATGACCCAACGGTGAAAATTTTAAATTACCCGATCAGCCACTTCGTGCAATTTGGCTCGCCAGAAGATATCGAAAGATTTGAATTCTGGTATAAAACCTTAGTTACGAAAAACGGCTTGATCAAGCCAATCGAAATTTCAAACTACGAAAAAGAAGAAGCTTACTGGAAAGAAATATTCGCGAAAATGATCGCAGCAGAATAACAGAAAACGAAAATGCAAATCAAAATCTAAGCCCATAAAATGCATAAAGCGAAATGGGTATCCCCGATTTCGCCTTATGGAGCATCTGAGTCTCCTTTTTTAAGGGAGGTTCCGAATGCCGAAAAACTCACTATACAACTATGGTGATCATCGACGTTTTTTAAAGTGGACTAAAGGTATTTTGAGTCTAGTTTTACTAGCTCTTAACGTGCTTAAAGCCATTTTAGACCTGTTTTAATATCTGATTCCGAGCTTTCAACGTGTACACCGTTCTAATGCCGGAAGGGACGTAAAATCCCCGAGGCTCAGTGGCTTAAGGAAAAGGTGAGCGGGGTGCCCACCTTCTTTTCGAACTATTCCATCTCTTCTAAATACGTATAACCCGATAAGCCTTCTTCGTAGTGCTTGATGAGCGCCTTCGCTTCTTGCTTTGTGATGTTACCGTTGTTGATGCTTTCTTCGGTGTACTGACGAACGTTATCGACCATTTCGGCGCGGCCGTACTGAACGTAAGTTAATACTTCAGTTACGGTATCGCCCGGTACGTAGTGATCGACCGTGTAACCAGATTCGTGAATTGAAATGTGAACTGCATCGGTGTCGCCAAATAAGTTATGTAAATCGCCCAAGATTTCTTGGTAAGCGCCCGTTAAGAACACAGCTAAGTAATAAGGTGCTTGGCCTTCGGCATATGGGTGTACGCGTAAGGTTTTCTTTACTTCGCCAGTCTCTGTATCGATGAATTTTTCAATCTTACCGTCAGAGTCACAAGTTAAATCGGCCAAAGTTGCTTCGTGGCAAGGCTCTTCTTTTAAATTGTGAATTGGCATTACCGGAAATAGCTGACCGACGGCCCAAGAATCTGGAACCGATTGGAAAACAGAAAAATTACAGAAATAAGTATCACATAAAATTGTACGCAATTCAGAAACGATATCTTCGCAGTCTGGGGTTGATTGCGCCAAAGTTAAAATTTTGGTCGCGATCGTAAAGAACATGCTTTCACACCATGCACGCTGGGTTAGGTTAAGAACCCCGTACGTGAATAGATTTAAAGTTTCGTTTTTTGATTGTAACAAGTCATTGAAACATTCGTTGATGTTTTCACGCGTTAATTTTTCAAACGTGTACTGCATCTCTTGCATAATTGACGGATCTTTTTTCGTCGCCGGAGTCGGTGGTTCCGCGCGGTAAAGATTGTTCACGCCCATGACGTTGAAAACTAAAACCGAGTGATGCGCGACTAATGAACGACCGGCTTCAGTGATAATGTTCGGATGGGGAACTCCCTTTTCATCACATAAAGTCTGTAACGTTGAAACCACGTCATTAGCGTACTCTTGTTCAGAGTAATTAACTGAAGAATCTGAAGATCCTGATCCGTCGTAATCAACGCCTAAGCCGCCGCCCACGTCGATGTATTTAAGCTTGGCGCCTAAGGCGTGAAGTTCCGTGTAGAAACGTGCCGCTTCTTTTAGTGACGACTTAATACTTTGAATTGAAGGCACTTGCGAACCGATGTGGTAGTGAAGTAGTTCAAGACAGTCTAACATATTCTGTTGTTTTAAAAATTCTAAGCCTTCAACGATTTCGATCGCCGTTAAGCCGAACTTAGAACGCGCGCCCGCTGAATCAACCCACTTGCCAGCACCCTGCGTATTTAATTTTGCGCGGAAACCGATTTTAGGGCGCATATTAAGTTTTTTAGCGGTGTCGGTGATAATTTTTAATTCATCTTTACGATCAACCACGATGATAATTTCGCGACCGATTTTTTGCGCCAGTAGCGCCGTTTCGATGTATTCAGTATCTTTGAAGCCATTACAGATAATAACCGCGTTCGGCGTATTCATTAAAGAAAGCACGATCAGCAGTTCAGGCTTTGAACCCGCTTCTAAACCGAGGCGTAAATCTTTTCCGTATTTTACTAATTCTTGAACTAAGTGACGTTGCTGATTCACTTTAATCGGATAAACGCCGCAGTACTGACCTTTGTAGCTGTGATCAGCTGAGGCTTTTTGAAAACAACTGTGTAAAAGTTCGACGCGCTCTTTGATGATATCAGGAAAACGAATCATGATCGGAATACGAATGCCGCGATCTTGTAATTCTTGAGTCAGCTCATAAAGATCAACGCCTGGGCCTTTTTCGCCTTTAGGTGTAACCGCAACGTTTCCGTTTTGATTAATGCGAAAGTATCCGTTACCCCAGTTATTAATTCCGTAAACTTTAGCGCTTTTATCAACACTCCATTCATTGGCTTTTACTTGTGCAAAAGCATGAGTGGTATTTAACACGTTGGTGGCGATGTTTGCATTCGGCACGTGGGCCGAAGTTTGACCCGGCACGTGGGCCGAACCCGCGTTGACCGATTTAGCTGCCGTGTTTTCTGTTGAATTTGGCGAGTTAGTCGCCGGCGTAAAAGTAGGGGAATTTGTCATCAGGGGCATCCTCCAAAAACTGTAAAAAGTTATAAAAACTTATTACAGTCTTATCTTGGTCGATGCAAGAAATAATGGCCCTCTAAGAGGGCCAAGCAAACTTTTACTGAGGTACGATTAAGTTTAGAATTTTTCCGGCTTTATAGATCACCTTCGTCGGAGCTTTTCCACCAAGAGCTGATGCGACCGTGACCACTTTCATTGCCTCGGCCAGTGCGGTTTTTTCGTCGGCGGCTATTGGTAGTTCAATCGTGCCGCGCATTTTGCCGTTCACTTGCACACCCATTGTGACCGTATCGTCCTGACAAAGCTCAGCTTTGAATTGAGGCCAAGCCGCGTTCACCACTAAACCAGATCCACCCATTTTTTCCCACAGTTGTTCAGCCGTGTGCGGAGCAAAAGGTTGTAACAATTGCACAAGTGGCTTCAACGCTAGCTTTGAATGACATTCTGTTTTGTAAAGTTCGTTCACGAAAATCATCATCTGACTAATCGACGTATTGAAGCTTAAGTTTTCGATGTCTTCTGAAACTTTTTTAATCGTTTTGTGTAATAATTTTTCGACTTCAGCTGGTAAGGCCGAATCGTCGGCAATACAGCTTTGAGTTTCTTCGTTCATCACTAAGCGGGTGATGCGATCTAGAAATCTTTTTACGCCGTCAATTCCTGATGAAGACCATGGCTTGTCTTTATCCATGGGGCCTAAAAAGCTAACGTAGCAACGAAGTGCATCGACTCCGTATTCGTTCGCCACTGAATCGGCCGCAATTACGTTACCGCGCGACTTCGACATTTTTTCTCCGTCAGGGCCCAAGATCATTCCTTGGTGCGCTAACTTTTTGAAAGGCTCATCAACCGGAGATAGCCCTGCATCAAAAAGCACCTTGGTCCAAAAACGTGAATACAGTAAATGACCGACTGTGTGCTCGGGGCCACCCACGTAAAGATCAACGGGCATCCAGTACTTTGCTGATTCTTGGCTGTAGGCTTCTTTATTATTATGTGGATCAGCATAGCGGAAAAAATACCATGAAGAGCCCGCGGCTCCGGGCATTGTATCGGTTATGCGTTTTCCGACAAGGCCGTTTTTATTATAATTAACCCAAGCTTCATTTTTTGCCAGCGGGGCTTCGCCCGTTGCCGAAGGTTCAAAATCAGCAACGTCAGGTAATGTGACGGGAAGTTCGCCCGCGGGAACGCCTTTTAAAGTTCCGTCGGCGGTTTGAATAATTGGAAATGGCTCGCCCCAATAGCGTTGGCGCGAGAATAACCAATCACGCAGTTTATAATTAATTTGTCTTTTACCTAAATTTTCTTTTTCGATGTACGCAATCATTTTTTTAATTGCGTCTTCTTTAGAAAAACCATTTAAAAATTCTGAGTTGATTAATTTACCTTCGCCGGTGAATGGTAATTCAGTTTCAGATTCGAGTACGCGTAAAATCGGTAAGTCGAATTTCTTTGCAAATTCGAAATCGCGTTCATCGTGACCCGGTACGGCCATGATGGCGCCGGTGCCGTAATCCATCATAACGTAATCGGCGATCCAGATCGGAATCTCTTTTTGATTAAGTGGGTTGATGGCATAGCCGCCCGTGAAAACGCCGGTTTTTTCAGTCGTGGCTTTGCGGTCAACTTCAGATTTTTTTGCGGTCGCTTCGATGTAATCAGCGATTTTCATCGCTTGCCCTTGGGTTGTGATCTTCACCACCAACGGATTTTCGGGCGCAATCACCATAAAGCTTGCGCCGAAAATGGTATCAGGGCGGGTCGTGAAAATTTCAAGCTGGTCTGGTACGCCTTTTACTTTGAATTTTACTAGTGCGCCTTCTGATTTGCCGATCCAGTTGCGCTGACCTTCTTTAGTACGCTCGGGCCAGTCGACTTTATCTAAATCATTAAGTAATCGTTCAGCGTAATCAGTGATTTTCAGCATCCACTGTTTCATCGGAACGCGAATAACGGGGTGGCCACCGCGTTCTGACTTACCATCAACGATTTCGTCGTTGGCTAAGACAGTTTTTAGTTCGGGGCACCAGTTAACCGGAACTTCTTTTTGATAAGCTAAACCTTTTTCGAACAAGGTTAAGAAAATACTTTGCGTCCATTTGTAGTAGTTAGGTTCAGCCGTCGAAATTTCGCGAGACCAATCGTAACTAAAACCATATTTTTGCAAAGTAGCGCGAAAAGAGTCGATTGATTTTTCAGTCGTGATAGCGGGGTGCACGCCGGTCTGAATTGCAAATTGTTCGGCCGGTAATCCGAATGCATCGAAGCCCATTGGGTGAAGCACGTTAAAACCTTTTGCACGTTTGTAACGTGAAACAATATCACCTGGTGTATACGAAGCGATGTGCCCCATATGTAAACCAGATCCTGATGGATACGGGAACATATCGAGTGCGTAGTATTTTGGTTTCGTTGAAGACGCAGCAGCTTTGTAAGCTTCTTTGTCGGCCCAGACTTTTTGCCACTTTGCTTCGATTTCGTTGTATTTCATATCGAAGGAGTCTAGCTAGCGCCTCTGGAAAAGTAAATAAAAACACGGCAACTACGTTTGCGCTGTGTTCTGCGATTGGGGCGGTATTGCCTAGTCTTAGAACAAGGTCGTGTTTTAAAATGAAACGCTAAAATCAAGTTATTTAGGACTTAAATTCGATAGAAAAAAGCCGATAAGATAATGAATGAAAAAAGACCCTAAAAACCGGCCGATCCTCGTTTTAGACGAAGACCCCGAAACACTTGAATTAATGATGGAACCCTTACGCTGGGAAGGCTACGATGTGCGAGGTTTGACCTCGTTTCAAGAGGCCAACGAATTTTTAAATTACTGGAAACCGCAGATGATTATTGTCGATCCAGAGTTTTCAAACGACGACGGTTTAAAATATTTAAATTCATTAACTGGCTACCTAGATACCACCTCATTGATTGTGGCTTCTTCAAACTCTTCAACTGATCAGATCACTCAGTGCTTAGACTTAGGCGCTTGCGACTATATTGTTTCGCCGTTTGTTCCACTTGAGTTCTTAGCACGCGTTCGCGCACAACTTCGTTTTCGTGATGCCAAAGAAGAATTAGTAGATGCAAATCAAAAATTGCAAGAGCTTGTCGAGATCGATGATTTAACCGGTTTGTTTAATATGCGCTCTATCTTTCAAAAATTAGAATTTGAAATTGAGCGTGGAAAAAGATTTAACCGTCCGGTTACTGTCGTGATGATTGATATGGATCACTTCAAAACGGTCAATGATGGCCACGACCACTTGTTCGGAAGTTATGTTCTTTCTGAAGTCGGTAAGATTATTAAAGCATCAACCCGAAATATTGATATTCCGGCCCGTTACGGCGGTGATGAGTTTTTAATCGTCTTATCTGAAACTCCATTGTCGGGAGTCGAGCATTTTTGCGAGCGCCTTAGAAAGCGTGTCGAGCAAATGACATTTATGCAAGGTAAAGATTCAATCAAACTAACGTTATCGATTGGCTTTGCCACCTCGAAAGATACCGATGCCGTTAACCCAAAAGAATTGGTTCGTCGCGCTGATATGGCGTTATACGCAGCTAAAGCTCAAGGCCGCAATTGCGTCGTTGGTTACGACGTGAAAAGTGAAAAAGACCGGCGTCTTGAGCAGTCTGCAGTGATCAGCATATTCGATAGAAAAAGAAAGACAGCCTAATATATTTATGCCATAGCAATGCTATGTCATTTGTCAAAAAAAGCCTGACTGCGGCCGTACTTTCATTAGTTGTCAGTGTCGTTGTCTTAACTCTTAAAACTAAAGCCTACTACGCAACAAATTCAGTTGCGGTCTTGTCTGACGCTTTAGAAACTGTAGTCAACGTAATTACTTCGATCATTGCGTTGTATGCAGTAAAACTAGCGGCTCAGCCTGCCGATGAAAACCATCCGTACGGTCACGGTAAAATGGAATATTTTTCAGCGGCATTTGAAGGCGGCTTAATATTTTTTGCGGCTCTTTCGGTTATGTTTCAATCTATTAAATCTTTTTTTTACGCTGCGGAAATTAAAAATTTTGATCACGGCTTTATTTACTTAGGAGCGGCCACTTTACTAAACTTAGTGACCGGGATGTTTTTAATTTACTCTGGTAAAGCTAACCGCTCTGAGGCACTGAAGGCTAGCGGTAAGCATGTCATGTCAGACGTGATGACCACCGCCGGGGTTGCTATTGGCTTAGTACTTGTGCGGCTAACTAATTTGTTATGGATCGATTCTGTAGTCGGTTGTTTGATGGGTCTGTGGCTTGGATTTGAAGCGTACAAAATTTTACGCCGTAATTCAGGTGCGCTACTTGATGAAACTGATGAAGAAGCCCTAACCGAGTTAGCTCAGGTCATCGAAAGCAAGCGGCGTTTAGGAGTTATCGACATTCATAATATGCGTATGATTAGATCTGGTAACTTTCACCATATCGACGCTCACATGGTTGTTCCGTACTTTTGGGACGTCGAAAAGGCTCATGCGGCGGCCCACGATTTCGAAATTAATGTTGTTAAAGCTTATCAGTTTGACGGAGAGTTCGCATTTCACATGGACCCTTGCCAACAACTTTATTGTCAAGTTTGCGCATTATCTGATTGCCCGGTTCGAAAGTCAGCATTCGCGGGCGAACGCCCATTTACTAAAATACATTTAATTAAAGGCCCTCAATACACGGTGTAATATGTCTGAATATAACGAAGAGCGTCCGCAACGAACAAACTTAACGCGCAATCTTCCGAAGCCGAACGCTTATGCGGTAGCTTTAGATACTGAATTTAAAGATTTCGCCTTCAATGAAGAACGTGCACCTTTAAACAAGGGCAAGTGGCGCTCGGAGATCTTTAAATGTGCTGAAGACAAACCGTTAGATGTCGAAATTGGAACGGGCGCGGGAATGTACTTCGCCTACCAAGCAAATAAGAATCCAGAAAGAAATTTAGTCGGCTTAGAGCTAAAATATAAGCCTTTAATTCAATCTATTCGTCGGGCGCAGGTGTCGGGTGGGCGTAATACGGCGATCTGTCGCTATCACGCATTTGATATTGATTTACTTTTTGCCGAAAAAGAAATTAACAATGTGTATATTCACTTTCCTGACCCGTGGGTAACGCCGCGTAAACCCAAAAATCGCGTTGTTAGCCAGAAAATTTTAGATCGTATCTACGAAATGCAAAGGCCCGGAAGCTTTTTAGAGTTTAAAACGGATTCTCGAGAGTATTTCTTATGGTCACTTGATGAAATTAAACAAACAAAGTACCAAGTTGAGTTTCAAACTTTAGATTTGTACAAAGAGGGTGGAAAGTATTTTGCAGAAAATTTTCAGACTGAATTTGAAAAGATTTTCGTTCGCAAAGGTATTGAGATTAATTACATCAAGCTTATTAAATAAAAGAAAGTTACCAGTAAGTCGTTTCGACTTCTAAATCGCCTTCGATAGTAACTTGGCAGGCAAGCCGCTCTGCTTCGTTAGCCTGGTTGCGCATAAGTATTTTTGCTTCTAACGGATTGGAAGCAGGCAAATTTCCCAATATTTTCATTTTACATTTTCCGCAGATTCCGTCTCCCAGGCAAGATGATGCTACAGCCACGTTTTGCGATTGTAAGTACGTCATCAAATTTGATCCGATAGCTGCGTCTAAAGTAAGATTTTTTTGTTTAATAGTTATTTTTGGCATACAAGCTTTAAAAAATATTGTAATTGATAAGTAGAAATGAAATCACGACAAATTTCTTCAGAAGATCGAATTGCGCTTTTAGGGTCTAGCCGCGGCTTGGGTTGGGCGACCTATCAAGAATTAGTGAAATCATTTCCTCGCAATTCGTATTTCATGGCGTCTCGAAAAATCAGCGTACGCCAAAGTGAAATGAGTGAAAATACGAAACTGATTTCACAAGACTTTTCTAAAACTCCGGTCGATTTTAATTTTCTTCAGTCTTTGGCTGAATTTGCTCCGACCCATTTAATTTATTTTGCCGGTGGTGGCCCGCATGGACTATTCGCCAACAAAAAGTGGAGCGATCATTTATGGGCGCTGAACACAACTTTTCTATACCCTGCCGAGCTGACACACGCGATTTTGTCTTCACCTGCGAAATGGCCGTCCTTAAAACAAATTATTTTGATTGGTTCAGTTATCGCTGAAAACCAGGCAGACCCGCTTGCTAGTAGTTACGCGGCCGCTAAACATGCGTTGCGTGGTTTAGTGTCTACGCTGAACGCAGAGGGGTCATCTTCAGCCCAAATTAAGCTTTTTAGCCCAGGTTATATGCAGACAGACTTACTTCCAGCCGATAGCCAGCCTCGTCAAAAAGGTTTAGCTGAAAATCCTTCAGACGTGGCTAAAAAGTTGATCGCCTTCATAGAAAAAAACGATTAGTTTAGACCTTTTAATCAAGTCATTCTAATTTATAAAGACGAGGTTTTTATGTCAGAAAATTCACCAAACAAAGTTGAAGAAGTTATTATTATAGGTTCGGGCCCAGCCGGTTTATCGGCCGCAATTTATTCTGCGCGTGCGCGCATGGAACCATTTATGATCGAGGGCGAAGAAGCCGGTGGTCAATTAATGACGACCAGTGAAGTTGAAAACTTTCCGGGTTTTGAGCATGGAATTACCGGACCTGATTTGATCGCAACTATGCGTAAACAAGCAGAGCGCTTCGGTACACGTTTTTTAACTAGAAATGTGACGAAAGTTGAATTCGATAAGCGCCCGTTTCAGGTACACGTAGGTAACACAGTCTACCAAGCGAATTCGATCATTATTTCTACGGGTGCAAGCGCTAAGTACTTAGGTTTGCCGTCTGAAAAACAATATTACAATCGTGGCGTATCGGCATGCGCAACCTGCGATGCTGCCTTCTTCAAAGATGTTGAAGTTGGCGTTGTTGGTGGTGGCGATACGGCGATGGAAGAGGCAAATTTTTTAACTCGCTTCGCAAGCAAAGTTTTTTTAATTCACCGTAGTGAAAACTTTAAGGCATCAAAAATTATGTTGGATCGTGCTCGTAAAAATCCAAAAATTGAATTTTTGATGAATACGACCGTTGACGAAGTTTTAGGCGACGGAAAATCAATGACGGGGCTGAAATTACGTAACACAATTTCGGGCGAAGTCAGCGAAAAGAAATTACAGGGTTTCTTTTTAGCGATTGGCCATCAGCCGAACACTAAAATTTTTAATAGCATTTTAGATATGAATGAAGCTGGTTACTTAAAAACTAAACCAGGTACGACCTACACAAATATTGACGGCGTATTTGCGGCCGGCGATGTTCAAGATCCGCACTACCGCCAGGCGATTACCGCGGCAGGTTCGGGTTGTATGGCGTCATTAGACTGTGAACGTTGGCTAGAAGCCCAGGAGCTCGGATAATGTCTAAAAAATTCATCACCAGTGATTTAATTAAAAAGATCGAAAGATTAACCAAGCAGCGAATGGCTGAACAGCCCGTTGTTAGCCTAGATCAATTTCGGGATGCTCACAAAAAAATGAATCCTAAAAATATTTTAGTAATCGAAGATGACGAGACTCAGCGCCAATCATTGAAACGTATTCTTGAATCAGACGGCTACCAAGTGATGCTAGCCGCTGATTCGGCAGAGCTAACGGCGATTTTAGACAAAGATCAAGACTTTCACTTAGTTATTATGGATATTGGTTTACCTTGGATTAATGGTTTTGAACTAGCTCAGATGATGAAGAGTCACCCTGACTTAAAAAAAATACCGTTAATCTTTTTATCGGGGCAAGCGACCGAAGAAGATTTTGCAAAAGCACGAGAGGTCGGTGCGGCTGATTACATTAAAAAGCCATTTGATGTAGAAAAATTAAAAAAAACTGTGTCTGATTTGTTGAATTCGACAAATTAGAACTATTCATAAAAAAAGAGCAGGGTAGTAACCTGCTCTTTTTCGTCAGACTCGGTCTATTAAACTGACAATTCAAAAGTTAAATTAATCAGCAATCATCATATTTGAAATACACTTAGTGTATGCGTTGCCTATGATGTATGGCTGAAAGTTATGGTGTACGCGTGTCAGCGAAGGAGTCGCTAGATCAAGCGTAAATTTTTCGATATTGTAACCAAATGCTTGGGTCGTCTGATTGGCTTGCCCTGGAGATCCGCCAACAGCTACGTATAGCGAGCTTGTCGTTGCATCGTAAGCCATTGCTGAGGGTGCGAAAACGACGCTTTCATCACGCCATACGATAACGGGGTTTGTCACCGTTGCAACTGTATCTGATGTTTCAGTGATGTCGTACATTACGATACCAACGTTGAAGTTCGTATTATTATCGACAGCGCCCGCAACTGATCCAGAATATGAAACGATTAATTTACCAGACGTCGTTGCCGGAGCTGGAGTTGGAATATAAACCATACTTGTTAAAGAAGCTCCCGTACCTAAGAAAGTAACCGGACCTGATAAGTTAGGGGCGTTGGTATGGGCAACCGTAGAGGCGCCACCAAGTGGGCTTGCGCCCGCGCAATCAGCAGCCGTACCTGAAGTCAGACCCGTTCTTTGCACGATACCAATACGATTGGTGATAGCAGTCGCACCGGCGTGAATAAAAAGTAATTTACCCTGATTCATGTTCGTGAACGGAGATAGTAACGCAATATTTTGAATTTGCGCAGCGGCACCATTGAAACAAGTGCCCGTTGTGGCTGTCGAATTCACCCACGGATTCGCGCCGCCCTTGGCGATACGAACACCAAGCGTATTTAGGCGCTCGGCAAATAAAGATTTTGAAAAAATCATTGTACCGTCAAGGTCTTGAGCCATCGAGCGAGTAATATGAGTTGCGGCCACTGTAAATGCCGTTGGGTCATTTGCATAAACCACGTAGGTTGAAGGATCAGATTTACTAATTTTGTAGATTTTACGATCAGCGGCCGTTACCGCATTCTCAGTGAGAAGCAATACGTGGTCGCCTTTATCGATCATTGATTGTGGTGCGGTATTTACCGAGACGTTGTTACCAACGTTAAGATCCGTAAAAACGCCTGAAGACAAGCCGGTTTCGGTATTCCATTTTGTTACCGCGCGCGAAGATGTTGCCGCTGTGTAAGTTGTTACGCCTGAGCCTGAGTAACAAAGGCCTGAGGCCACATAAAGTGTCTTTGGTGTTGTTACTGAAGTGCTTTCAGCTTTTTTACTACATGCTACCGTCATGGTCAGAGCCGCGACTGTAGCCATGGTTTTCACAATAATACGTCCCATATTTTCTCCTAGGCTATTTATAGTAATAAGATCAAAAAATCTTCTACATAGTCTTAACGGAAAGATTAATGGCTAACTTGAAAAATAATTCATCACTTTAGTTGTGCTATATCAAATCTAGACTTTAGTATCACAACGGAGCAGTTCATAGAGTCATAAAAATCACTGTCGTTTGATAAAACGACACTTTGTCTTTTTTGATGGAACTGTTTTGAATAAACATAATGTATTTTATAAAAAAAGAGCCGGTTATTAGCCGGCTCTTTAAGAATTTGATTTTTAACTAACTATTAATCAGCGATCATCATATTAGAGATACATTTCGTATATGCATTACCAATGATGAAGGCTTGGTTATTGTGATGTACGCGAGTTAATCTCGGAGTCGCGATATCAAGGGTAAATTTCTCGATGTTGTAGCCGAATGCCTGAGTAGTCTGATTCACAGAACCCGGAGAACCACCCACCGCTACGTAAAGCGAGCTTGTCGTTGCATCGTAAGCCATCGCCGAAGGAGCCCAGACAACAGATTCATCGCGCCATAATACGATTGGATTATTAATCGTAACCGCAGTGTCTGAAGTCTCTGTAATATCCCACATAACCACGCCGTAATTTAAATTTGTATTATTGTCAAAAGCCGTAGCAACAGACGCCGAGTAAGTAACAAGTAATTTACCAGAGGTAGTAGCTGGAGCTGGTGTAGGTATGTAAACCATACTTGTTAAAGATGGACCCGTCGCAGAAAATATGACCGGACCCGTAATATTTGGTGCGTTCGTGTGTGCTGTGCCAATTGCTCCACCGACTGGATTTGAACCCGCACAGTCAGCTGCGGTTGCCGAAGTTAGACCCGTTCTTTGTACAACACCGATTCGATTAACAGCAGCTGTCGCGCCTGCGTGGATGTATATTAACTTTCCTTGATTCATATTTGTGAACGGAGCCATTAACGAAACTTGCGGAATTAAAGTTGCCGCAGCCGTAAAGCATGGGCTGGTCACTGCTGCTGGATTCACCCAAGGATTGGCGCCGGCTTTAGTGATTCGAACACCAAGCGTATTCAAGCGTTCAGCGAACAAAGATTTAGAAAAAATCATTGTTCCGTCTAAATCTTGCGTCATCGAGCGTGTAATGTGAGTTGCTGTTACTGTAAAGGCCGTCGGGTCATTCGCATAAACGACGTATGTACCTGGATCAGATTTATTAACTCTGAAGATTTTGCGATCGCCCGTGGTCGTTGCATTTTCAGTTAACATTAAAATGTAACTGCCTTTATCGATTAGCGACTGAGGAACGGTACCAACTGAAACGTTAGAACCCACGTTTAAATCCGTAAAGACACCTTGTGATAGTCCAGTTTCAGAGCTCCATTTGGTCACTGCGCGCGATGACTGTGCGGCTGTGTACGTCGTGATACCAGAACCTGAATAACACTGACCTGAAGCCACATAAAGTGTTTTAGGTACAGTTACCGAAGTGCTTTCTTCTTTTTTACTACATGCTACTGTCATAGTTAGTGCCGCGACTGTGGCTATAGATTTGATTAATGTACGTCCCATATTTTCTCCTAAGCTGATTAATGCAAACAATAATTTCATATTCAACGTATTCTTAACGGATGATTAGATCTGTAACTTGAAAAAAATTTGTTCAGTTTGAGCAGCAATATCAAAACTAGACTTGAGTCTTAGTCTGATACGTTATTTACGAAGGTAAAAAACCACAGCTGTCTTGTTAAGTGAAACGAAACGTATTTTCTATAGACGAAATGTCGAAAATAGCATGAGCTAGAAGAAGAGATGGCGAATTTTAGACTAATTTTCACAGCAGTATCGACAATTATTTTTGCCAGCTTTGCGCATGCGCAAAGAAGTAAAACATCGCCGCAAATTACCAAAATCGGAATTATTCAAGAAAACTATTCGGGCACGAAATATCATTCGTTAAGCGAGGGCAGCCCGGCGTACGGCTTCGAAATTTCAACCGATCGCGGAAACACGTTTATTCGCTATTTTTTAAAAGGCCGTGTAACGTATTCGACAGGTCGGCAAAGCTTTTTGAGCAGCGGTACCGTATTTAATTCAGCCTATCAGTTAACGTCTTTTGCACCCGAACTTGGAATTGCTATTTACCCAGTTTTACGTCGTGATCGCGGTATGAATTTATATTTGTGGGGTACTGGAGTGGTTAGCTATAACTTTTTAGAAATTAATACTTCGCCCACGAATTCGCTGATTCGTCCAAAAGATCAGGGCGCTGGCTATGGATATGGCGGAGGTCTGGGCTTTGAATTTATGGTCGGCGGTGCTCGTTCAAGAGGGAAATCTATGATCTATGGAGAAGTCGGATTTCGCGATGAAAAAACCGAGCTGGTGAATGAAAAATCTTACGAGCTAGGTGGTATTACTTTTTCTTTGGGCTTCGGATTTTAAGAAGAGGTAGCTCAATTAAAATAGCTACGCTGATTTTTTGCCGTAATTTTTCTGTAAAGAAATATATTCTCGAAGAAAATTTTCTAGTTCTTCGCGCTTAACTTCAGAAATTCCAGTATACTGCAGACGTTGTGTTAGGCCGTCGCCAACTGTTTGACCCTTTAAAGAAATACGACTTAATTTCGGATCTCGTGAACTTTGATTTATAATAACCATGTCGAAAGTTGTGCCGTAGTAGTCGAACGGAATGTTATCTTCTAAAAGACTTCCTGATAAGGAAATATTTTTCGATTTGCTGCGAAAACTATTACCTTTGGTCGAAATTAAAATGATTTCTATTTTTAATTCGTGTCGTTCTTCACGACGATCGGCCGTGCGGTTTTGTTTTAACTTCGAAAAATCAATTGTAGGCTTTTCAAGGTTTTCCCAGCTAATATCATCGCCATCATATTGTTTGTATGCCAGGTCGCTTTCGGCGTCGGTCAAAGTTTCTTCTTCTAACTTGATCGATGAAAAAGAGCGGGTAATTTCTTCGTGTAATTTTTTATTATTTAACGGAGCCATTTCAAGCACGTCACGAATGTGAGCTTTGAGCGTATCCTCGTTCTGATTACTAAAGCTAGAGACGAAATTTTTTTGTTCAGTCGATAAATAAAATTTTAACGATTGCCACTCTTTCCAACCTTGAGTCCATAGATAAAATCTTTCGAGGTCGCGCACGCGCATCTTAAAGATCGCCATTTGTGCTTCTTCAGTGGTTACCGGGTTAGATTGTGCTTTAGATAGCGAGTCGTATAAGACCCACGTTACGTTCTTCGACATACTGCTTTATCGGAACTAACGGGGGTAAATTAAAGCACTGAATTTCGATTACTAGACCTTGATACAGCTAACAAAATGCTTCGGAACCTTTTCTTCAAGCACCGGAACAACCTGGGTGCACTCTTCAGTTGCCCAAGGACAACGGGGATTGAAATGGCAGCCCGAAGGTGGATTCATAGGCGACGGAACGTCTCCTTTTAAGATAATTCGTTCGGCCCGTGGTTTAGGGTCTGGTACCGGAATCGCTGACAACAATGCCTTTGTATACGGGTGCATAGGGTTTTTATAAAGTTCGTCAGCATCAGCCATTTCAACGATTTTACCTAAGTACATGACGGCTACTTTATTTGAAACATGCTCGACTACCTTTAAGTCATGCGCGATAAAAATGTAAGTAAGGCCCAGCTTCTGCTGAAGCTCCATCAGTAAGTTGATAACCTGGGCTTGAATTGATACGTCTAGCGCAGAAACGGGCTCGTCACAGATAATTAATTCTGGATTCACCGCTAAAGCACGTGCGATACCAACGCGTTGGCGCTGACCGCCCGAGAATTCATGCGGGTAGCGTGATAAATGTTCGCGACGTAGACCCACCAAATCTATTAATTCGTTTACGCGCTGTTTGCGCTCTTCAGAAGTTTTATAAAGATTGTGAATGATTAAAGGCTCTTCTAAAATTGAACCGATTGTCATGCGCGGGTTTAAAGATGCGTAGGGATCTTGAAAAATAATTTGCATTTGTTTTCTTAGATCACGCAAATCGTTGCCATCAACATTTGTGATATCGCGATTTTTAAAGAAAATCTTTCCGCCGGTGGGTTCGATCAAGCGAATAAGACTGCGGCCCAAAGTTGATTTGCCGCAACCTGATTCTCCGACGAGGCCAAGAGTTTCGCCTTTTTTAATATCAAATGAAATGCCTGATACGGCTTTTACCGCCGCAACTTGTTTAGAGAAAAGTCCGCCGTACACGGGAAATTCTTTTACGATATTTTCAGCGCGTAATAATGATTCGCCTGCAATTTCACTCATAGTGCCTTACCTTCAATTTCGTTGGGCCCACGAGTTTTGTCGTGGTTATGACAAGCAACGCGGTGAATGCCGCGCAAGTTTTCTAAGCTAGGCTCTTGCGTTGCGCAGATGTCAGTTGCGTAAGTGCAACGATCGCGAAAACGACAACCCGCTGGAAGAGTGTAAAGATTCGGGACCAATCCCGGTATCGTTTGTAAAGATTTAAGTCTTTCACCAGTCTCGAAATGTGGGATCGATTTTAATAAACCGATTGTGTACGGGTGCCGTGGACGATAAAAAATATCTTCAACGCTACCGTATTCAATGACTTTACCAGCATACATCACAACAACTTCTTGGCACATTTCGGCGACGACGCCTAAGTCATGCGTAATCAAAATCATTCCGGCGTCGAATTCTTTCTGAACTTTTCTCATCAGATCTAGAATTTGAGCTTGGATTGTCACATCTAAAGCCGTTGTTGGTTCATCTGCAATAATCAGTTGAGGGTTACAGCTCATCGACATAGCAATCATCACGCGTTGGCGCATACCGCCCGATAATTGGTGTGGGTATTCTGCATATCGCTTCTCTGGAGCAGGGATGCCGACTAATTTCAGCATATCAATTGCTCGTTCTTTAATTTGCGCGTTCGATAAACCTTTTTTATGAAGACGAATTGATTCTTCAATTTGGTCGCCGATTGTAAAAACCGGATTTAACGAAGTCATAGGCTCTTGAAAAATCATGGCCATTTGATTTCCCAAAATTTCACGCATTTGAGCATCGCTTTTAGTTAATAAATTTTCGCCTTTAAAAATAACTTCGCCTGATTCAATAACTCCCGGTTTTTGAATAAGACGCATGATTGACAAAGCCGTTTGCGACTTTCCGCAACCAGACTCGCCGACGATTCCTAATGTTTGGCCTTTTTTGACGCGAAAACTAACGTCATCAACAGGGTAAATAACTCCGTCTTCGGTACGGTATTTCGTGCGTAAATTTTTGACTTCTAAAAGTGTGTCTGACATAGGCAAGAAGTCTACTTAGAATCAAGCCTTTCAGCAATAGAAAATACAGTCGCAAAATAAGGCTGACGGCTACCTGAGAAACACTCTTATTTAGAACGCTCTAGTCAGATTTAAACCGAGCGAAATCTTTTCAGTAAAGCACCTAGATCACTGAAGGTTTTTAAAACATGATCTGGTTCAAAAATTTCAAGCTCTGCGGGTGTGGAATAGCCGTAATGGGCCGCTACTTTCGTGCAACCGGCCGCAATGGCTGATTTCATGTCAGGGCGGCCATCACCGATCATCCAGGTTTGGCCGGCATTGTAGCCGATCTTATCCATGGCATGAGTCAGGGGAAGCGCCGATGGCTTTCTTTCAGCTAAAGAGTTTCCACCGATGATCGACACCCAATCTAATTTATCAAGGCCGAAATGTTGAAATATAAGCATCGTGGGCTCAATATTTTTATTGGTCGCTAGAGCCTTAGGTCCTTCGTAGCTATCTAGAAATTCGTAAACTCCGGGGTACAAAACCGTGTGATTAACCAATAGGTCTTCGTAAATACCTAAGAACTCGTTAACTTTTTCGATATTTTCTTTTGAACTAAAACCATACTCAGGGAAAAAATCGTTTACTAGTTTTTGTAAACCGTCACCGATGTGACTAACAAGCGTGGGCTTATCAACTTCTTCTCGACCATGACGGCGCAGCATTGTGTTCATTGAAAAATGAATGTCATCGGCAGAATCAATTAAAGTTCCATCAAGGTCAAAAATCAAAAGTGGCAAATTTTTATACTTCGTCATAAGCTGCCAACATTATGAGAAAACTAACGCCAAAAAGCTATGATTATATTGAAAAATTAGCGCCGCTTGAAAACGAGCTTATGCAAACTGCGCGTAAGAATTCTGAGCAACTTGGGTTAGATACGATTTCGATCAGCGCGACCGAAGCGAATTTAATCAAATTTCATTTAAAAAGTATTAACGCAAAAAAAATCGTTGAGATCGGCACGCTGACAGGTTTGTCGGCATTGCACATTCTAAGCGTGATACCTGATGGCGGAAAGTTATGGACTTTAGAAAAATCTGAACAGCACGCGAGCCTTGCCCAGTCGGTCTTGCAAAATGAAATTTCTAATCAACGCTGCGAAATTTTGATCGGTGACGCTCGCGAAAAATTAGCCGCTTTAACTCCAGCCGGCCCGTTCGATGCCGTATTTATCGATGGTAACAAGGCCGCCTATTTAGATTATTTTAACTGGGCCTGTGAAAATATACGCGAAGGTGGGCTTATTTTAGTCGATAATATTTTTCTAGTGGGCGCTGTTTGGGGTGCCGAGACCACTCAAAAGTTCAACGCGAAACAAATTAGAACTTTGCAAGATATGAATGAAAAAGCCTTTTCAGACAAAACTTTGATTTCAATGATCGTTCCTACGGAAGAGGGTTTACTGGTATGCAAAAAACAATCTTAGTTACAGGCGCCAGCACCGGAATAGGTTTTGACTGTGTGCGCGCTTTATTAGCCGCAGATTTTCGCGTCGTCGCAACGGTTCGCAAGGAAGCTGATAAAGTTCGTCTTAAAAATAATTTTAACGAATCTTTACATGTTTTGATCGTCGATATTGCAGACTACCATGCCGTCGAAGAAATTCCGGCGCAGCTAAAGAAACTAGGAATTACGAATTTAGATGGATTAGTAAATAATGCGGGAGTCGCTTTAGCCGGACCGTTTCTATTTCAAGACTTCGGTGAAATTCTGCAAACCATCAGCATCAACGTGCTTTCATTAATGAAGGTGACGCAAGTTTTATTACCAATGCTAGGCACTGACCCAAATGTAAAAAACCCGGGACGTATCGTGAATATGTCTTCGATTGCGGGCAAATCGGCCGCGCCATTTCTTTCGTTGTATGCAGCCAGTAAGCACGCGGTCGAGGGTTTTTCAGAAGGCCTTCGTCGTGAGCTTATGCTTTTTGGAATTAATGTCATCGTTATCGGACCAGGTTCGATTAAAACTCCAATCTGGCAAAAAGGATTTGCCCAGGTGAAAGAAAGGTATAATCACACTCCATATAAAAATTCTTTTCAGCGTTTTATTAAAATTGCTTTGGGTGAAGAGAAAAATGCCTTAGAAGTAAGTGAAGTTTCAAAACTGGTTGTCGAAGCCTTAACTGCAAAGCAGCCAAAGCTGCGCTACGCGCCAATTCCACGTAAGTGGATTAATTGGTATTTGCCCATGTTGATTCCCGCAAAAACTTACAATCGTTTGACCGCAAAAGTTTTGGGCTTAAACCGCGTTGTTTAGTACTGGAGCAAGCATTGCACCTGTGGTAAATACTTACGAAAGAAGTGCATATGCTAGAAGCTCAACTCGAAAAATCATTTAATCTATCCAGCTTTCGGATTGGCCAGCGCGAAATTATCAGCGCGGTATTGGCCAAGCAAGATGCGCTTGCCGTGCTACCGACCGGTGGCGGTAAATCATTGTGTTACCAATTTCCGGCTATTTATTCGAATAAACTAGTGGTGGTTATTTCTCCGTTGATTGCTTTGATGAAAGATCAAGTGGCGGCCTTAGTGCGTAAAGGTATTCCGGCCGGTTGTTTGTATTCGGGTCAAACCGATGAAGAGAAGCGGCAGATCTTTGCGCAAATAAATCGGGGCGGAACGTTTTTATTGTATCTATCGCCCGAACGGGTGCAAAAAGAAGGTTTTCAAAAATGGATTCTGGGTCGTGATATCGCATTATTTGCGGTCGATGAAGCCCATTGCGTATCGCAGTGGGGTCATGATTTTCGTGAAGAGTATGCCGAATTAAAAGTATTAAAAACTTTAAGACCAGATGTTCCGATTTTGGCCTTAACGGCTTCGGCGACGCCAACGGTACTGGATGATATCGCTAAAAATTTGCAATTGGTTAAACCACAAAGACTGGTGCACGGCTTCTATCGGCCCAATCTTTATTATCAAGTGGAAACTTGCGACAATGATACCGAGAAATCTGGTTTTCTGGTGCAGGCGTTAAAGCAATTTCCGACTGGTCGGGCTTTAGTTTACTGCGGTACACGAAAGGTGACCGAAGAAGTTTCAGAATTTCTGCAAACTAAATTTTCGAAGGTTGGTTTTTATCATGCGGGCTTATCGACGCAAGAGCGCACTCGCGTGCAAGAGGCCTACACGGCGGGCGAGCTAAAAATTTTAGTTGCGACGAATGCCTTCGGTATGGGGATAGATCAGCCCGACGTACGCTTAGTGGTGCATTACCAAATGCCGGCTAACATCGATTCTTTGTATCAAGAAATGGGTCGGGCAGGGCGCGATGGTGCGCATTCGACTTGTCTGATGTTGTATTCGAAGAAAGACAAAGGCCTGCAATCTTTCTTCGTGCAAAGCTCGACCGCGATTAAGGCCATCAAAGATTTACGCTGGCGTAATTTAGACGCGCTGGTCAGTTATTCAGAGGGCGGCGAGTGCCGACACGCCGAAATTTTGACTTACTACAAAGATTCACAACGCTTAAAAAAATGTGGTCATTGCGATTCGTGCGATGCCCGTTCTGAGCGTAAAGTTTTACGAGTTGAGATGCCGGTCGTACAGACGTATTCTAAAAAACGACAAGCAGCTAGCAAGTACGATCAAGTTTTAGAACCCGCAGCTGAATTACGCTTTCAAGCACTTCGCCAATGGAGAAAAGCCAAAGCGACCGAGCTTGATACGCCGGCCTTCGTTATTTTTGGTGATAAAACTTTACGTGAATTAGCGGTAAAAAATCCGCACCGGCTTGAAGATTTACGGTCGATCTACGGAATTGGCGAATCAAAAGTTGAAAAGTTTGGCCATGAATTATTGGCTGAATTAGACCGAAATTAAATAGAATTCTTTAAAAAATCTTCGACCGCAGGTTTGTACTCATCCGGAAAATCTCTTAATCCCGTAAGATGTTCGGCTTGCGGAAGACTTAATTTTTGCCAGACTAAGTTCGCGCAAGGCTCAAAAATTTTGTCGATTCCGGCTGGCGTTATTAAGGCATCTTTCCATCCACGAATACTTAAAACGGGAAATCCATCGGGTAGCTTTTGTAAATCGTTGGGGATATCTTTGTGTAAATCTGTACTCCATCCGTAAGCAAAGATGGGTGCGGCTACTAGCCGCAGTGGGGCAAACTTAATTGGTCGTGAATACTTATAAAGTTTATTAGCTGAATCAACAAAATCGGCCGTAGGCCCACTATCACAAATTAATGCTTTGATATCTAGGTCATCTCGGCGACCCATTACTTCGATGGCGGCGCCAGCAACGTTTGAAAACGCGAACATCACTTTCGTTTCAAAATCAGAAAGTAAATCAAGATGCTCTTCGATTTGATCAGCCAAGGCGTGCTTCATACCGAATTTTTTTGAAATATGTGAATAAGGCACGCCGTAATGTTGGCTGGCGTCGTCTTTCAGGTTAAACGCGTAAGCATCGTAACCCAGATCGTTCATAAATTGAATGTGTCGGCGTAAAGCTTTTTTGTGACCTCGGTAAAAGTGCACAAAGAAAATCAAAGCGCGAGATTTTTCGCCCGGGGCTAAAAAAAGTTCCCCGTCGTCAGAGAACTTTCTAGTTTGAATTTCTTTTCTATTCACTTTTTTCGCCATTAAATGTCTTTCCTAAGATTACTCGAGCGCTACCGCCCTTAGTGTTTATGGCTTTGATTTTTAGTCGGCCACAATTCAGTCCAATGCGGGCTTGTTTGAGCCGTCTGTGTTTCAGCTTGTGATACTTCTTCAAGCGATTTTTTAGAAACAATGACTTTCTCTAAAGCTGTTTCAGATAAGGCTTTACCGCACGCTTCGATAACGGCTTCGTCATCAATGGCGTGAAAGTGGTAAATTTCGCTCGGACGACCACACTTCGAGTGTTTACGTACGGCACAAGATTCTTGGCGCACGCCAATAATCGAACCTAAGTTATCTAAAATACCGGGCTCGCCGTCGTGAACGCTAACCACCGGAATTCGGCGACCAGACACTGTAACTAGATCGGCTGAACCGACGTCGCCCGTTTGATTTAAGTAAATGTTTGAATTGATGCCTAAGCCATTACGTAAATAATCGTAATCATTTTCGTGTGCTTGAATGCCACAAAGTAAATCAGGTGAAGTCACCATGATTACGTTGGCGTAAATGCCACGGGCTAATAATTTATCAGAAGCTTTCACGGCCTCAGTACCCATTGAGCCCATCGCTAAGATGTTCACAACGTTATCGCCTGGTTCATAACCAGCGTATCCGCGATAATCAATCAAGTGATAAGCACCTTTTAGCACTTCTTCCTTCATGACCGTTAAGATTTCAGTGTCAGTTTTTGCTGCTAACTCTTCTTCATTTGTTCCGCCGCTAACTGCAAATTCAGCTCTTGAAAGTTTAACGCTGCTGTCTTGCTTAAAACGAGACTGTTTCGTTAAATACTTCATTAAATCTTTTTGCTCAACTCCGCGAGTCACTAAACGTAATAAGGTGCCTTGGCGTCCGGCATTGTCGTCCATGATGTGACGTTTGAAAGTATCTGATAAGATCCAATCAACTTCGATACAGAAGAAAGGCTCCCAAGTGATTTGATTCGGAATTTGGAAATCTGATTTCCATCCGTGCTGCGCGCCTTCCGGAGAAAGCGTTACACCCGAAGGCGTACCGACGCAGATGAAACTTGATTTCCAGTAAAGATTGTAAAAGTACTGATCAAGGGCACGTTTGATAAAGAAATCGTAGACCGTCATCAATGGCATTAACGGAACGCCCGTGATATCGCGCATTTTTCCGAATGCGCCGACGCATGACATAACGTTACCTTCGGCGATTTCAAAACGTAGAAAGCGATCTGACATATCTTCGCCCGGAACTAAATCCGGAAGTTTCGTATCTTTCACGCCAAGATCGGTTTCAAGATCTTCAACGACCGGGGCACCGAAAATCTTACCATCCATTGCGGGATTTAGATTTGTCGAAGTTCCTACGTCGGGCGCCATCGTCATGAATAATTCGCCAGGAGTTTTCCATTTTTGTTCGAAATCATTTAATTTTGCGTTATCAGCATTGGCGATACGAGTTAACTTCGCCGTCAACTGACCCAACATCCATTGTGTATGTGGGTAACTAGCCATTTTTGTATTGATGTCTAATTTCTCAGGTATCGCTCCGATTTTTTCGATTTCGCCGACAAAGAATTTTTGATTTTTTTGTTTTAAAGTATTTTGTGCTTTGATGTCGTTTAATAATTTATCGCCGCGGTCTTTTAAAAATTTACCTTCAGTCGATTTCGGATCAAAACCCGCGAATAGTGTTTCGCCTTTGATACCTTGTTTGGCGCGAAGCTCTTCAACTTCTTCTTCACTTGGTAAAGCTGAGTGATTACCAGCTGCCGCCGCCATTTTTAATCCCCAACCTTTTAGGGTATGAGCAATGATGATGGTCGGTCTGCGAGTCGATTGTTTTGATTTTTGCATGGCTTCAGCAAGTGCGACGATATCGTGGCCACCAAAATCACGGAAAGCATTGTAAAGTTCCTCGTCAGATACCACTTCGATGAACTTCTTCATGTTCGGGTGTTCTTTGACGATTCCTTTTTTCAGAGCTTTCATATCTTGAACTAGCAACAAGGCTTGAAGTTCGTAATCTTGTAATTCTTTTTCTAAGAAATCTTTAAAAACTTCGCCACCTGATTTTCTGAATAAATTTTGGCGTAAAGATCCGTGACGAACTTGAATCACTTCCCAACCATTGGCTGCCATTGTTTTTTCAATACGGTCAGCATCGGTTGATTTCATTTGTTTTTCGTTCACGATACGCGGGCCATCAAGTGACTGACGATTGTAATCGACGATCCAAGTTAAATTACCGATTTCACGATCGGCAAAATCAGGAACGGCTTCGTACATTGAACCTTCACGAAATTCAGAATCTCCTGTTAAAGCCCAGAAATGCGCGTCTGGAACTTCGTAACCATGTTCACGAGCAAAGCGATAAGCTAAAGCTAAGTAGCCGGCTTTAACGGGCGGAATACCCACCGTGCCCGACGGGAAAAAATTGTGATGATCCGGATCGTAGGCCGAATGGTAAGACTGAAAAACAGGTTCGCCATTTTTTGAGTACTTACGTAAACCCATCATCGCGATATCTTTTTGTTCTTGCGATAATTTTGTAAAATCAGGATTTAAAAACAAATCTAATAAATAATTGTAAGAGTGATCAGTGGGCGAAGCGTGCGGCTTATTGGCAATGTGATCAAAGCCCGTTTTTACGACTAAGTGCAAAGCACCCATGATGTGCAAAGCGCTGGCTGAACCACCGGCGTGACCACCAATTTTAGGGTCGCCTTTTTCTTTATCAGCGCGGTGGTTAGCTTGATAAATCATTTGTGTTGCAAGGTAATGAGCGCGCTTAGCGATTGATTCTAAAGTATCGCGCGACATTGCAGGCGTAGAAGCCGTAGAGGTGCTTTTAGCAGACATGCGTGTCTCCTTTTTAGGTCTTAGTTTCTTAATGAAATAAGAGTAAAAACTCTAGGCTTTTAAGAGGCAAGATTCAATAATTAACTCTCGACGACAAAGTCCCAGCGAATGCGAACCTTACCGTCGGGCTCGATGATGCCTTTTGGCGGATTCGGGAAGGGCGCAGCGGCACGGAAAGCTTCAATCGCGGCTGCATCTAGGTCAAGCACCCCTGATTCAGCTAAAACCTGCACATTAACTAGGGTGCCGACGTCGTTTAAAATGATGACTAGTTTGGTTACTTTGTTATCGGTCGCGGCGATGCGGCGGCCCTGGCTGACCATTTTTGAAACTTTTTCGCGAACTTTTGGCTGCCACCACTGGTTCAATTGAATTTTAATACGGTGATAGTAACCATAGTATTTATATTCTTTAGTATTTAATTTTGTGATCAAATCTTCAGTTACGCCTGTTAAGTTATCGTTTGTTGTTGAGGTGTCTCCGGCCGTAGCTCCGGTTTGGCCTTTGGCAAATTCTTTTGCTTCGTGAGCCATTTCTTTCTTAACCATTGTCGCATAAGGATCAAAGGCGTTCGACATCACCATAGTTGCCGATTTCTTTTGGCCCTTTTGTGCTTGTTTAGTTACCGAGCCTTGCTTCAAAGAATTTTTAAACTGTTCGCCTAATCGAGCTTTCGTTTCTTTTTCTACGGTGTTGTTTTTTTCACTTTGGTATTTGGCGTCTTTATCAATTTGATTGTTCGCGTGGGCAGAATCGGTTTCAACAATTTGCTTAGCATTATTAGGATCAAGTGCATTCAGCTCGTCCGGCGAAAGCAGCGTGATCTCAATTTTTTCAGATTTATTTTTTTGTTCAACGTAGCTAACCACCTGTAGTGACAATACAAATGCGATGTGAAGAAAAATCGATAATAAAATATATTTTTTAAAGTCGAAACGTTTTTTCATAAAATCCTTAGTGGCTGCGGCTATGGCTACTACTCGACTATCGGAATTTCGACCCAATAGATGAAGTAAACGGTGAGCCGATGTGGCAAAGTTTTCTAGAATTAGACCGAGGTCGAGTACGTATCAGTGCGACTGATATTTGACTCTGAGATGTCGTCCAGCGACAATGGATCAATCTGAGAATTTTCGGGATGTTATGGGCATAATTATTAAGATTTTATTCACGGCTTTGGTGAATAATTGAACGGGGTTTTGTGAGATTTCAATCATGGTGTCTAACCGATAAAGGCTTAAAACGCGAAGGCAACCAAGACTCATTCATGGTTGATGACCGCCTTGGTTTATTTATTGTGGCCGATGGAGTCGGCGGGCATTTTGGCGGCGAGGTGGCTTCGGCATTAGCCGTTGAAACTGTTCGCGAAGTTGTTGGCCATCCGAAGGCCACGCAGTTCAAACCAAAAGAAGTTATCTACCAAGCTTATGAAGAAGCTAGTCACCGTATTTTTGATCGCGCGGCTCAAGAGCAAAGATTAAACGGTATGGGCACGACGATGGTCATGGGTTACGTGCGTGAAAGTAAATTATTTGTCGCCAATGTTGGTGACAGTCGCTGCTATCTTTACAGAAAGCCGTACCTTTGGCAGATCACCGAAGACCACTCTTTAATTAACGAACAAGTGCGCTTAGGAATGATGAATGAAGAGCAAGCAAAAAAGACAATCGGCAAAAATGTAATAACCCGCAGCGTAGGCTTTGAGCGCGATGTATTTCCGGACGTGCTCGAGCGTGAAGTTTCGACGGGCGACATCTTTTTATTTTGCTCAGATGGCCTGTCGGGAATGGTTACAGACCAAGATATGTGCTCGATGTTCAATCAGCATGCGGCCGAAAAAATCGCACCATTGATGATTGAGAAAGCATTAGCGCATGGTGGAGATGATAACGTAACGGTTCTTGTTCTTCACTTTCAGGACGTGTAGGGTTTTTAGATTAAACAAGCAGGAATTAAAAACGAACTATGAATCAACCGCGTAAAACCATTACTCTTTACTTCGTAACGAATGATGAATCTCAGACGAAAAAAATAGTTATGCCGGTTAGTTACTTTAAAATTTCGGCGTTTATTTTAGCCGTGGTTGTGATTTCATTGTTGGCCGGCTTAATTGATTATTTCGGATTACTAGCGCAATCGATCGAGAATAAAAAATTAAAAATCGAAAATATTAATTTGCAGAAACAGTTTCAGGTTGTTGAAACAAAATTAGACACTTTGCAGTCGGCGCTCGAGCGCGTCGGGATGATTACTAATAAATTAAAATTAATTACCGATACGCAAATGAAAGACCGTTCTGAGCGTTTAAGCTTTCCGGCGCAAATTGGTCCAGAACCAACTCCGTCGCAGCAGGCCCCCGACCGCATGTCGATGGAAGATTTTATTCAGCAAGAGCCTTTGGTTGTGGGTGAAAATCCGGTGAATACGATGAAGGGTGAATTGGCTTCTGAAAAATCAGTCGCAAATTATTCGACTTTAGTCATTCGTATCAACGAAGCGGTTAAAGAGTCGGCATTAAAAGAGCAATCCGTCATTGAGCTATGGGAAATCTTATCGGATCGCCAAAGCTTACTAGCATCAACGCCTAACATAAAGCCATCACGCGGGCCGATCGGCTCACGCTTCGGTTATCGTATCGATCCAATTAACGGAAAGCAAAAATTGCACGCGGGAGTTGATATTGCGGTATCGCCTGGTACTCCGGTGCGTGCTCCCGCTGACGGTGTCGTTAGTTTCGCGGGTTGGGATGAGTTCTACGGTAAGCTGGTTTCGGTTGATCATGGTTACGGTGTACTAACCCGTTACGCGCACAATTCACAAATCTACGTGCAAGTCGGCCAAAAAGTTTCGAAGTTCGACGTTATCGCGGCCACGGGTAATACGGGCCGTTCAACGGGCCCTCACTTACACTACGAAGTGCGCGTGAACGGAATCCCGGTCAACCCAATGAATTACATTTTAGACGAAGAGTAGTTAAACCAGTCGAAATCCAGTCGACGGACCACGCACCTTGCAAGCGAAGCTTCAGCTTCGCTCAAAGCACCGCCCCATTTTGCAGCTTTGTAGAAAATCATGGGTATCGGTCACGCACAAAAAAACAAATTTCATAAGCAGTTTTCATTTTTTAAAACAGATTGGAAACATCACTACACGCACGGCGGAATTCTGCGAAACAAACGCAAAGGTCGAAAGTTGCGAGCCCTTTCATGCAGTGAACCACTGCACGTCGTTTTTAAAATCAACAAATCGCGCTTGAAATCGAAAAGTTTGCGAACTTCTCACGCGTTTAATTTGTCGAATAAAATCATTCAGCATTACGCGAAATATTTCTTTGTTAAGATCGAACAAGTTTCTATTCAGAATGATCACATTCATTTGCTGGTGCGAACTTCACGGCGCAGTTTGTTTCACCACTTTTTTCGTGTCGTCGCTGGTCAAATCGCGCAGTGTTTCGAAAAAACCGGGTTGTTGGTGGTGACCGATACCCCAAAAAAGCGCGGAACGAAGACGAGAACCGCCGACAGACCCGCCACGGAAACCGCCGAGGAAACCGCCGAGCACTTGGTCGGGAAGGTTGCTGCTCATTTCTGGAAATACCGGCCGTTCAGTCGTGTCGTGCGTGGATATAAAGCCTATCGGGTTGTACGTGATTACATTCAGCTGAATGAGAAAGAAGCCCTAGGGGAACTTCGATATTCGATCAAAAGGCTGCGGGGATTGTCGTCTGCCGATTGGAGCTTACTTTGGAGCTAAAAGCGGTCAGAGTCGCAGCTGGCTGGCGTGATTTGTCTTCGTCTCAATTCGCGGCATCGTCGGCTAATTTACGAGGGGGAAGTTGGCTCAATCGTTGAATAGTCATACTGTATGAACTTACTAGCCAGCCTACTTATTATATTTTTGACGATTGCTTTCGCCGTTACAAGTGAAGCCAAGGTAAACGTAAAAACGACCACTCGTATGGTTATGCCAGTCGATGTTTCTGAACCTTTAATCTCGGCTGAAACCAGCAATAAACTTTTACCTAAATCAGTAAAGCCAGATGAGTCAAGCGGGTCGGTTATTTCTAAAATTATGGATAACAGCTTTTCGGTTTGGTGGGATAAGTCACCGATTCGTCAAACATCGGTTGGTCGAGCCGCTGAAAAAGTTGAAAAAAATATGAAAGCCGAAGTCGATTTTGGCCGCATGGCAAACTCTAAAGTAGATCATAAACTAAGTGTTAAAGTGCTGGCGATGCAGGCCTTAGCTAAGCTTGAATACCGTGGCTGGGTTCGCGCCGCAATTAACTACGACGCGCGTTCGGCAAACACCGAAGCCGAAGTACTTGAAAGTATCGCGGCGAATAAAGATTTAGTCGTATCACATTCGTTTGCAGCGCAAGAAAATAAATCTCAAGTATCATTTCGTTGGAACTGGTAAATCAAAAAAAGCTATTTAGATAAAACTAAGAATCGCTTTGTTTAAATTGATACGAACCAATGTCTTTTCTAAACTGTCGGCCTTCGAATTGAACCTTATCATTCAGCGCGTAAGCTTTCGACTTCGCTTCTTCGATAGAATCAGCCACCGCCACAACGTTTAAAACCCGCCCACCGCTAGAGACCAATTTACCTTCGTGATTTTTCATCGTGCCCGCGTGTAAGACGTAGGCTCCGGTGCCGAATGCTTTTTCGTGAGGCTTTGCCGTAACTAATTCGTTAGCAGGCACCGTGACCGGTACCCCTTTCGCGGGGCTATCGGGGTAACCTGGGGCCGCGTTAACGATGCAACAAACGGATTTGTCGAAGAAATGCAGCTCTTCGACGAAGCCGCTTGCTAATTGAAAAAATATTTTGCCGATGTCTCCGCGAATAAGCGGTAGCAATACTTGAGTTTCAGGATCGCCAAAACGAACGTTATACTCAAGTGCGTAAGGTTCGTTATCAACCACCATCACGCCGATAAATAAAATTCCGCGAAATAACATTTTTTCGATTTGCATTTGGTTAATTGAAGGTTCAACAATTTTTCTAACGATTTTTTGCTGTAGGCTGTTCGAAATCTTCATCGGTGCTACGGTGCCCATGCCGCCGGTGTTTGGCCCTTGGTCGCCATCACCTAAGCGCTTGTGATCTTGCGCAAGAGGTAAAACCTGGTACGTGACGCCGTTCGTGAATACTAAAATGCTTAGTTCATGACCCGGAAGATTTTTTTCAAGTAAGGCGCGTTTGCCGGCATCTCCTAAAATTTTCTTTTCGAATAGATTTTCGGCCGCTAAGCGAAGTTCTTCAATTGTCTTGCAGATGAAAACGCCTTTACCACCCGCAAGTCCGTCGGCTTTTAAAATGTAAGGCGGTTTGTGAGCTTCGGCCGCCATCATTGTGCTTTGCACAGAATTAACTACGTCGGCTTGCGCGGTCGTGACCGATGCCTTATTCATAAATTTTTTGGCGAATATTTTTGATCCCTCTAATTGCGCGGCTTGTTTTGATGGTCCGACCACGCGAATTTTTTCAACCCGCAAAGAATCTGACAATCCGTCAACTAATGGTTCTTCTCCACCGATGAAAACGTAGCTGATCGAGTTTACAAGGCAGAATTCGACAACTTTTTTGTGATCTTTGATGTTAAGCGCCATCACTTTCGCGTATTCTTGCATTCCGGCATTACCCGGGCTGACGAAAACTTTCTTAACCGATTTCGACTCAGACAATGCTTTACATAGCGCGTGCTCGCGACCACCAGAACCAATGACGAGGACTTTCATAAATCACCTTTTTTGTTGCGGCCTTCGATATTTGTTTTAAACTAGTCAGCATCAAAAGAAAAGAGATCACGCAATGGAAAAAATAGTTTTTATCTCAGGCAAAAGAACAGCATTTGGCGCATTCGGTGGAGCTTTGAAAGATATTTCAGCAACCGACTTAACCGTTACAGCTGGTAACGCAACTTTAGCAGCTGCCGGAGCAAAACCAGAAGACATTCACCACGTGGTTATCGGTAACGTCGTGCAAAGCGGGGCTGATGCAGCCTACGTTGCTCGCCATACCGGTTTAAGAATGGGAATTCCGCAGAATGTTGGGGCGTATATTGTAAACCGTTTGTGCGGTTCAGGCTTTCAGGCTTGGATCGACGCAGCCCAAATGATTATGTCGGGTGATGCAAAAGCTGTTTTAGCGGGCGGAGTCGAACAAATGTCACAAATCCCTTACGTGGCTCGCAAAGTGCGTTTCGACGGAATGCGTATGGGTAATTTTGAATTAGAAGATTATATGACCTCGGCCTTAACAGATATCTACGCCGGAATTCCGATGGCGATTACGGCAGAAAACCTTGGCGAACAATACGAAATCACGCGCGCGATGTGCGATGCGTATTCGATTCAAACTCAGCAGCGCTACAAAGCGGCGCTAGATAAAAATTATTTTGCGGCTGAGATCACGCCGATCACCGTTAAAACTAAAAAAGGCGATATCGTTATTGATAAAGATGAACATCCAAAGCCCGAAGCTACGTTAGAAAAAATTTCGACGTTAAAAGCTTTGTTTAAAAAAGACGGCTTAGTGACTGCGGCAACTGCATCCGGAATTGTCGACGGAGCAGCGACGTCATTACTTTGCAGCGAAAGTTACGCAAAAGAAAAAGGTTATAAACCTTTAGCGCGTATTATTTCATGGGGAGTTGTGGGTTGCGATCCGAAAATTATGGGCATCGGGCCGGCTCCGGCCGCACGTATCGCTTTAGAAAAAGCGGGTTTGAAGTTAGAACAAATGGATTTAGTCGAAGTGAACGAAGCGTTCGCAGCCCAATACCTATCGGTGCAAAAAGAATTAGGATTAGATCCGGCAAAGACCAACGTAAACGGCGGAGCAATCGCGGTGGGTCACCCATTGGGTGCATCGGGTACACGGATTATGAATCACTTAGTTTATGAATTACACCGTCGTGGTGGTCGGTACGCACTTGGTTCGGCTTGTATTGGCGGTGGTCAAGGTATCGCGATGGTGATTGAAAGAATTTGAAACCGCTCTGCTTGACTGTTCTAGGCAGAGCTTTGAATTTAAAATTGTTCAGCTTCAAAATCTAGTGTTATTATTCACGACGTTGACAAAGCGACTGAACATGGACTTGCACCTTCTCGCAAACCGGAAGAATTCCGGGCGGCATGCCCTTACATGAATTGTAACTCTGAGGACAAATCGCATAGGGTGGGAAAAGCATGTCAGTCCGTTTCTCTTTCAAAATTGCATCACCAACTCTTTCGACTTCTTGGGCGGTCATTCGATCAGCCGCAAACTCAGCTAAGGCAATATCAAAAGCTGTAAAAAAAGAGGTCGCGCCGTCTGGTAAGTTCTTTTTAACGACTTGCCGAAGATAAATCGCAACTATTTGATTTGGGAACTGCTCATGAAGTTTATTCGCGAGCACAAGGCTGGCATCAGAATTATCGAAAATAACGATAAACTTTCTTCCAAGTCGTTCAGAGATAACTTCTTTGATCCTTGTGATCTTAAAGTCTTCAATTGACCATTGAGTGAGCCAATTTCGCAGATATCTACGATGAGGAGGAAATTGTGTTTCGAATAAAAAACGATCGATTCTGCTGTCGAACCAAGTTGAAATGGCACTGACAATAATAAAATGAGGAGCTGCTTCTTGTTTGGAAAGCGTTTCATAGAGTTCTGGCATCCCAGAGAAAGTCTTGTCTTTCTCTAAAATTTTAATTGCCGCTTTTAAAATTCCAGTATTTTCAGCCTGCCTTATTACATCGTCAAAACCGCTAATAATGACAGGCTTTTCTGAAGCCCGCAAATTGATAGGAACAAGTTCAATCAGCAATAATAAACAAAGAGCATAAAACCTACGCATTGAATTAAACTACCAAACGGGGAATCCTCTGACAAGAAAGGGAATGTTTTAAAACCACAGAGCGGTCCATTTTCAATAGCTATAGTGATCAGTAAATTATATTAAATTAAGAACAGCACCACTTTCTTACCACTTAACCCATGCAGTTTTAAAGAATTTAGGACAAAGGTATGCATAGTACATAGTACAGTAAATACTATGTACTATGTGTACTCAGACTAAAATACAAATACTTGATATCATTAAGAAAAATGAGCAAATACCAGCCCAACCGGAAAAATCATAAAAGGACTTGATGGTTTTCTGTCATGGTTGAGTGCCACAAATAACAAACAGAATACTGAAAAATGCATTCACGATTATTTAAGTATTTTAAGTGAAGCGAATTCACACAAAAAGAAGAAGTTTTATAGTTTTCAATCTGTTTGAATTACTTTGCTCATGACAACTTTTCATTCAAAATTTGAGCTATGCTAAGCGCAGTATTTCAAGCAAAGCTTGCGTTGGACACACCAGACCTACATCAAAAGAAAGATTCTATGAGAAATTGGGATCTGGTCTACTTAAAAATAGAACTTAAATTAGTTAGAAAATCTTGAACGGGTATAATCTCGACACCTGAATTTGTTTTTAGCTTTTCGTTTCCTAAGTAAATAAAATAACTTTGCGAATTAGGGTAATCTTTTTTAAATTCTTCAATATGCTGTAGATCGGCGGCTCTTATTTTTGATGTGCGCTTTACTTCAAAAGCAAAAAAACCATCATCACCATAAATGATAAAATCGACTTCATGTTTATTCTGTGTACGATAAAAATATATTTGCAGATGTAAACCAAGGTTTTCAATATGTGATTTTATATTTTGAAAAACTAAAGTTTCAACAGAAACTCCGTCAATTTCTTCGATCGGGTCAAGGGGGCCTTGTTGGCGGAGTGTGCGATAGACTCCTGTATCAAAAAAGAAAAATTTTGGACGCACCGTCATTTTTCTTTTTGCACGTTTTTGAAACACCGGAATTCTGAAGCCAATTAAGAGATCTTCTAAAATTTGAAAATATTGATCGACCGTTTTTCGGTCGATACCAAGCTCAGTACCAATGGTTTGCAGACTAAGAATTTGCCCTTGCGAAAAGGCAGCGGTTTCTAAAAATTTAGAAAATAAAGATAAATTTCGTACGAGTGATTCTTGTTGAATTTCTTCACGTAAATACATTCCAACATAGCTTTTTAAAAAAGCTTTTGGTGATTCGGTTTGATAAGCCATTGGTAAGTGACCATAAAGAAGAGATTTTTTTAAATCAAAATCTGAACCTAATTCTTCAGTGGTTAGCGTATTAAAATTTCTGAGTAAAGCTCTTCCTGCTAAAAGATTTGCAGTCTCTTTTTTAAGTTTTCTAGCGCTCGAGCCAGTTAGAATAAATTTAGTTTTTTTATTTTCGATGTGTTGATGCACATAGTTTAAAAGCCCTGGAATGCGCTGAACCTCGTCAACGATAACCCACTGATCGGGCATAGCTAAATTAAGCTTTAAACTAAAAAGTTCAGGGTTTCTTAGGTAGTCTTGAAAAGTAGCTTCATCAAGTAAATCGATGTATAAAGCCTGCGGAAATTCGTTTTTTACCCAAGTCGACTTGCCCGTGCCGCGAGGGCCGAGTAGGAAAAAGCTTTGTGATTTCGGGTACTTAAATTTTCTGGTATACATACTCCCGATTTTATCAAAAAAACGGGAGTATGTATACCTAATATCTAACTTCGTTAAAAATCTTCTTCGCTTCTGCGTATTTTTCTGGTGCTACGTAGAAGCGGTCGATCACTCGGGCACCTTCGTATTTTTGAAAGATCTGCGTGGCTTGGCCAACCGGTGAAGGTATATCCCATTTGTCGTATTGGTCGACGACGTAGATATTTGTTTGGTCTTCTGAAGTAGCTGAATGATATTTTGATAAACGCACATTTGAACTGGCGTAGATGTAGTCGATCCCACTTTGATCAAAGATCGCTTTTATATTTTCAATACGAACCGGGTCTTGGTTGTGAAGCTCGAGAGCGACACGATAAGGTCTTCGCTGAGCAATTCGCTGCGCCCATTGGTTATCAACCGCGGCCAAATGCTCGTATAACTTATAGTCGGTGTACTTAACGTAATCGTTTGAATCACCCGGAATAAAAAATTTGCAGTCGGGCGAGCTTAAGTAGCGGTTCAACATTTCTTCGTACACGATACTTTTGTGGTGGAAGTAAACCATCAAATGCATGTGGTGACGCGAAATTAAAAAATCATCGAAAGCATAAAGGGCGCGTCGGTTAAGCGCCAAGTAACCTTTATCTTTTACGATGTGAATCGTTAAATTCTGCTGTAACCAGTCTTTGTCGATTTTTCCGTAGTTGATTCCGCAGAAATAAGAATCGCGCTCTAGATAGTCCATGCGATCGGCATCTAATTCAGAACTAACGATTTGGCTTAAAATCGGGCGAAAATTAATCATTCCGTCGGTGAAAAAGCTTTCATCGCACTTTAGATTCTTATCAATGAGGCAAGCCACGTGCAGTGGAGTGATATCTGGAAAATGGCTTTCGATCATCTTTGAAACAGAAGAATCGGTCACGAATTTAATTGTGTAATCTTCGTGATTGGCTTGTCTGGTTTGATCAACACCTTGTTCGGTATAAAGTTTAATATTGAGTTGATCTAATTTCGGCATCACTTGTTCGATCGCGTGGCTTAACGGACCATGCCCGACATCATGAAGTAATGAAGCTAATTTCACGACTTGTCGTAAGCGATTTTTCACGCTGGTTTTTGAAAATGGGTACGCACGAAAAATACTATCAAAAATTTGCCCGGCCACGTGGCTTACACCAATTGAATGTAAGAAGCGGTTATGAGTGGCTCCCGGAAAACTAAACTCTGAAAAACCAAGCTGTTTAATTTGTCTAAGTCTTTGAAATTCGACTGTTTCGATGATGGCAACTTCACCATCGCTAAGCTGTATTGAACCGTGAATAGGGTCTCTGATTTCCATGCACCGAAAATACCCGTTTGCTTGTGGCTAGTAAAGGCTCGAATAGGGGCTCAGATGCAATTAAACGCATTACCGGAGGTATCTTGGTAGAAATGAACTGGGCCTAGGGCTAGAAATGCGATTGTTTCACTTTGGGCCATTAATGTTTTCTCAGATTGATCCGATCAGTTGTGTAAGAACGAGACAGTCACTTCAAAAGGTGAGTGTAACCCACTTTAGGCATGATGCCTGGCTTTGCGAAAAGGATTTTTGCGAAGAGCTCTAACGAGCAAGACTTCAAGGAGGAAGTATGGGAATGAGAATTGGTACTAACATTACGGCTTTGAATGCACAGCATACGTTAGGAATAACTAAAAGTGCTCTTGATCGCACGATGGAAAAATTATCGTCGGGTTCAAGAATCAATAAAGCATCTGACGACGCAGCTGGTTTAGCTGTTTCTGAAAATTTAAAAGCTCAAATGCGCGGCCTGAAAGTGGCTAACCGCAATACTCAAGATGGTATTTCATTATTACAAACGGCTGAAGGAAACTTATCTGAAGTCGGTAACATGTTAGTGCGTATGCGTGAACTAAGTATTCAGGCGGCATCAGACACTATTTCTGACCGTGAACGTGCGATGACAGGTTCTGAATACAGTCAGTTAATGGCCGAGATTGATCGCATTTCTGCAACGACTGAATTTAATGGAACTAAATTATTAAATGGCGAGGGCCAACGTTTTGATTTTCAAGTTAATACTAAAAATTCAAATGTAACTGATCGTATTTCTTTTGATCCATCAGATGCTGACGCTAGTACCGTGGCATTGGGCGTACGCTTTTCAGACATCTTCAGTAAAGAGGGTGCGCAAAATGCGATTGATGTGATCGATTCGGCAATTACACAAGTTAGTAGTTTACGTGCTCGGTTTGGTTCGTTACAAAGCCGACTTATTTCTACAGTAGAAAATTTAAATAGCAGTTTAGAGAGCATGGCTACGGCGAATTCAAGAATACGTGATTCTGATATCGCCTTAGAAAGTTCTGAAATGGCTAAACAAAATATCATGCTTCAGGCTGGAACCTCGGTTCTAGGCCAAGCAAATCAGCAACCCGGAATGGCCTTATCTCTTTTAAATAAGGGGTAATGAAAGTTGAAGGATTCTCTGGAGCGCAAGCGACGAGAAGCTGTGTGGTAAAAATTCCTGCGAGGAAGAGGGCCCGGCCCTAAAAAGCCGGGTCGATTATGAAGGTTCCAAGATGGAGCTGTTTGTATGAAAAGTTTTAAGTTTTTTAGCTTTTAAGTTTTTTATAAAATGACCTGAAACGGAAATCTTGGTTAGACCATGGAAGGGTCGAATCAATTCGGGTTTTTAACAAGGAGGATAGAATGGGATTGCGTATCGCAACAAACGTGCAGGCAATTAATGCACAGAAGAATCTTTACGGTCTGAGTAATCAGATTTCGACAACGATGGCTCGATTGTCATCGGGCAGCCGAATCAATAATTCGGCAGACGATGCAGCTGGTTTAGCGATTTCTGAGAACTTAAAATCTCAAATTCGCGGATTCAAACAAGCTAATAGAAATGCCAATGACGGAATTTCGTTAGTGCAAGTCGCTGAGGGTGGCCTTAGTGAAATTACAAATATGTTATCGCGTATCAGAGAACTTGGCGTTCAGTCGGCTTCAGATACGATTTCAGATAGAGAACGTTTATTGGTAGACGTCGAAGTTCAACAGCTTAAAGAAGAGATGGAACGTATTTCACAAACTACGCAGTTCAACGGAACTCCGTTACTAAATGGTTTTGGTGGCGTACTAGATTTTCAAGTTGGTGTAAATAATGACCCGCTTAATGACCGCATCAGTTTCAATGCTGAAGAGGGAAATGTAACTTTAGACTCAATGCTATTAACTGATTTAGGTGTTAGTACAAAGTTAGAAGCTCAGGATAGTTTGGCTTTTGTCGATGATGCTATGAATTACGTAAATAGTATTCGCGCTAGCTTAGGTGCTTTGCAAAATCGTTTACAGACAACATCTTCAACATTGGCAAACTCTGAAGAAAACTTTTCCGCAGCTAATTCTCGAATCCGTGATACTGACATTGCCGCTGAATCAACAGCTCTTGCGAAAAATAATATCTTAATGCAAGCCGCAACTGCCGTACTTGGACAAGCGAATCAACAACAGCAATTAGCATTAAAATTATTAGGGTAGTCGCTGGCAACGTATTTTCGCGAATAGAATAGTTGTGTAAATTTTTTGCGTGTCAAAAAGTATGTGGCTAAGCCTTGTTTTCGATTCGTAAGTAATTGCTGTGTTGGTGTTCGAATTATTCAAACTGGTTTTAAAGTTCGTAAATTATAAATGGGGATTGCAGAAGTAATAGCTTTGTCTAAAGGCCCGCGTAGCGTTTTCATAAAACGAACCTCGAGCATAAAGACGATTGTTTCATGATTAGTAAACAACAAAGTTAAAACTAATAGCTGCACGGCCACGAGAATTTTTTTTAAATGATTCTTCAGATTAAAAACAGCATCACCAAGATGTCTGTCTATTGGCGTTTGTGGCAGCTTCATGCAACGTGAGGTATTTGGGCCCGGCATCATATTTCGTATGACTTCTTTGCAAAAATTAGAGAACATTGTAATGGGTAATACAATGGCAAAAGACATCGCAAACTTATCATTGAAGTGGTTAAAAGAATCTGTTTTTCCGTTATGGAAGACAGTCGGTATTGATTCAAGAAATGGCGCTTTCGTAGAAAGCATCGCATTCGATAAAGTTGCTCAACCTTCGGCGCGTCGTGCATTAGTGCAGGCTAGGCAAATTTATTCTTTTGTTGAGGCCTATAAATTAGAAATTCTTAATTTAGACACTGTGTCTGCGATTGTTGAAAACGCGGTTGGTCACCTTATTAAAAACTATGAAACGGCAGATGGTGCCTACATTCACTCAGTCGATACGAACGCTGAACCAGAAAATTTAGATTTAGATTTGTATACGCAAGCATTCGTTTTATTTGGTCTGGCGCAGGCCTATGATATTCTTCGTAAAGAAGAACTTAAACACGAAGCTTTAAAAGTTTTAAAGTACTTGAATACGCACCGAAAGCTTCGTGTTGGTGGTTACAGTGAAATTAAAAAATCGGAATTATTTTACCAATCGAACCCGCATATGCATTTGTTTGAAGCGGCGCTAATTTGGACGAAAATTGATGAAGACCCTTGCTGGCGGACCCTTTCGTTAGAATTGTATGAGTTATGTGTTAACAAATTTATTGACGTCGAAACTGGTTTTCTATGCGAGCATTTTGATGCGAATTGGACACCAATACGCGAAAATGGAAATTTCATTTTTGAACCAGGTCATCATTTTGAATGGGCTTGGTTAATGATTCAGTACAACAATATAACTGGCCATGAAGTGGGTGATCTTCCACAAAAACTATTTCAATTGGCTGAAAAATACGGAATTTCGGAAGACCGTACTTTGGCTTTTGACGAAGTTTTAAGTAACGGCGTTGTTAAAAAATCAAGTTCTAGATTTTGGCCACAGTGTGAACGTATAAAAGCCGCCATTGTGCTTGATCAGCAAGATATTGCCGATGTGGCATTGCAGTCGTTATTTAAAAACTTTCTGACTGATCAAGGTTTATGGCGCGATACGAAACTACAAAGCGGTCAGTTTGATTCGCATCCGGCTAAGGGTAGTTCTCTTTATCACATCATCAACGCAATCTCTGAATACGTAAATCAAGTCAGATAATTTTTTTGTAATTCGACGATTAAAAGCTATCGTTTTCGGTCTTTTTGGGTGGCAATTAGTTTTAAAATGACGGCATCGTCCGGATATCTGAGTAACGCTTTGGCCGTAATAGCATCAAATTCGTCGTTTTTTTGCATAGCTAAGTAAGTTCCGGAAAGGGCACGGTAGGATTTAATATCGCCGGATTGTGCGGCAATACGCAGTGCCGCTTCGGCGTTTTCTAACTGATTTCGAAATAAGTAGGCAGAACCAAGATTAGTCCAACCGACGTACCATACGCGACTTTTTTTGTTCGAGACCTCGATCGTTTTTTTGAAATAGCTGATCGACTGTTCGTATTGACCCTTAGCTAAGTAACCCAGCCCGAGATTATTATTTAAATAGAACGAATTGGGTTCGACTTGCAGGTCTTTCTGAAAAAGTGTCATCGGCGTTTGCCAGTCAAAAGTTCTAAGGTAGGTTCGATACGACAAAATGGTCAATGCGATCACGCTAAAAGTGACGGCTAATTTTTTTGAAAATTTGAATTTTTGAAATTTAAAACTGAAAATTATCCCGATTAAGCCAATCATCGTAAAATAGAACCACCGGTCAGACACTGTTCCGTCAAGGGGTACTATTTGCGAATGCAATCCCCAGCCGCAGAAAAACCAGACTGAAAAAAAAATAAAGTTTTGGCTACGATGTTTTAGAATTTGAAAAAAAATGATTGCGAAAACGATGCTTACGGCTAATAACGGTAACCAAAAATCATTTAGTGAAAGGGTATTTACAACCCAGTCTTGAGTGATCGAAATGTCTTTCGGAAACACAAACAAGTAAATATAGTGCGCTAGAATTTTGGGCACTGAAATCAGTCGCGTCAGTAAATCGGCTTGCGCAATTTTCATTTCGTGCGCTAAAACTGAAGTTAAGCCCGCTACGCCCATTCGTAAGGTCAAATAACTAATGATAACGACTGCGATGAAGGCGCTGATTTTTCTAATTTGCTCACGATGAAATAAAGCCGCAAATGCGAAGTAAGCTACCACATACTGCAAACCGCTTTCTTTACTGAGTAGGCTACAAAGTAAAAGAGCTGCGGCAGCGGCCATCGACATCGTTGAACGCGAGCTTGCGATTGTGACGAGGGCGCTTAATCCAAAAAAAGTATACAGGGGCTCTTGCATGTCGGCCGCGAAAAGAACCGCTTCAGAATTGATCGGGTGGCAAAGATAAATCAAGCCCGCAAATAATGAAATGAAAAAAACCTGATGATTCAGTTTAAAGATTTTAGAAAATAGAATAAATATCAATAAACAGTTTGTGATATGCAGTAGTAGTTGAACAATGTGAAAGCCATTTGGTTGTGGTCCGAAAATATTCCAGACGGCACTATAGGTTATCATCATCAAAGGTTTATAGTAAATTCCGGCTAACTGATTGCCGGTCGCCATGGTTGAATTGCTGAAGTGGGCCGGCCAGCTAGCCAGCTTGTGCACAAACGGATTGTCGATAATTTGTTGCTGATCATCCAATAAAAAGTCGTTACTAAATGAAGAGCCAAAAATAGCAAACCCGATAACCAGGTATAGTAAAATCGCGGCGGGTAGGCTGGTAAAAAAAGAACGACTTCTGAATATCACTGAACAAATTTAACTAATCAGAACCTACACGTCACTGACGAACGCTGCATCTGTTTTTACCCAACCTTGGTCTAGTTAAGTCGAGCTACGATAAAGCCGATCAATACCAGAGTGAAAAATTTAATTTTTCTAATTTTAATGTGCAGTTGCTTTCTTGGTTGCGCGACCAAAGAAGTTGAATTGCCACCTATTCAAACGGTGAAGTCAGATTTATTTCCTGAGAAAATCACTCGGGCCGAGTACTATGAACAAATCGCATTGGGGTACGCTCAAGATAATCAACACGAAAAGGCAATCGAAACCTATCGGCTATCGATTTTACATAACCGCAATCGTTTGACCGCACGCCTAAATTTAGCCGAATCTTACTTGGCGAAAAAACAAGAGCATCTAGCCTCCTACGAATTAGGCGAGGCTTTGCGCTTAGATCCGAAAAATAGACTAGTTCTTTATAAATTAGGAAACCTTTATTTAGCCTCAGAAATTTATTCTAAGGCGCGCGAAGCTTACGCAGCTCTTTTAAGTTTAGAACCTGAAAATGAACAAGCCATCTGGGCGACTTTTTATATTTTCAAAATTGAAAAGAAATACCAGGAAGCCTTGTCGACACTAAACAGATTTAGCCCAGGATACGACCGCCTTTCTGAAGCGGTTTTTCAACGGGCCATGATTTTTAAGACGCTAAAAAATACTGAAATTTATCGTAAGACATTAAGCGAAGCTTACTTAATTAACCCGCGTGACAAGAAAATTGCTTCGGAATATGTTGCTGATTTGTTCTTACAGCAAAAGTTTGCTGAAGCTTTGGTTGCGCTAGAGAGCTATGGTCAAACTCACGATTACGATTTGCAAGTTTCTGAAAATTTATCATACGCCGCTGTTCAATTAGAAAATTACGATGTGGCGCTACGGGAGCTTGATAAGCAGCGCACTTGGACCAGTGACATTTACTTGGTCGACCTAAAAAAAGCGCATATTTATTTTCTAATTAATGATTACAATAAGGCAGAAAAGCTATATCTAAGCTTGCTGAGTCGTCGCGAAATGGATGAGCCACGAATGTATCTAGCTTATCTTTACCAGAATCAGAATAAGATAGCCGAAGCAATGACTGTGCTAGAGAAGATCCCGTTATCATCAGACTATTTTGGCGAGGCACAGACGCGAATTGCACTTCAAGAAAAGCAGCGTAGTCAGCATGACGAGGCGATCAATCGAATTCGTAAAGCGCACAATCAAAGGCCGGATCAGTTAATACTTTACAAAACTTACGCTGACTTCTTAATCGAAACAAAACGTTTTGTTGAAACTGTCGCACTGCTTGAAAAAGGTATTGGCTTTTATCCCAAAGATGAAGATTTACGACTTAAATTTGCATTCGTACATTACCGTTTACGAAATCAAAAATCGTTCAGAAAACAAATTGCGATTGCGATTCGTTTAAATCCTAAAAGTGCAAATATTTATTCTGTTTTAACTGAATTATGGTACTTAAAAAACAAAAATTCCAAAGAAGTCGAATTTTTTGCCCGGAAAGCGCTTGAACTTAAATCACAAAACAAAAACATACAACCCTTGCTGGCTTGGGCTCTTATGGACCAAAATCGGTCTAGCGAGGCTGTTGCGCTTTTTGAAGAGTTTTATGAAGAAAATCCGAAAGAACACTTCTATGCCAGTTCTTTGGCGCAAGTCTATGGTTGGGGTGACGTAAGTACGAAGGCCTTGGAATTCAAGCGAGTAGCCGATAATTTGGAGAACAAGAGCAGTCTAAGGTCGAGATTGATCTTTAAAATTCAAACTAAGTCGGTTGACAGTGAACCTCTGAACTCAAGTCCAGCGCGGCTTCCGGCCAGTCTAGAAAATCGCTAGCATCAAGATGATATCTTTATTTTAAGCTAAGTGCTTGAAATAATTAATCTTGATGAATGCAATAGTAAAATTATTTTTTGTCACCACTTTGATCGTGTTTGGTTTTTTGCAAAAATCGAATGCCGACGTTTGTACACCTGTTTCAAAACCGACGAAATACATTGTTAAAAAAAGCGATCACATTGCTGAAATACTTCGTACTTTCAAGTTAGAACCCGTCTTTGGCACGGGTGGCACGCTTGAAAAATTGCTTAAAGTAAATAACTTACCCAACCAAAATGTGATTCAACCCGGCGACGAAATTACGCTTCCTTTTTCGTGCGAAGAGCAAACCAACGGCTGGCGCATGCTAGACAGAGGTGAAGACCGGATTATCACGTTAGAAGCGTTTGAGTATAAGAAAAATGTTTCAATCAGCGTCGCGCCCGCAGTTATTCCCCGCGAGCAGAAAAATGAAGCTATTGAAATTATTCAAAACGATGTGGCATCAGGCGAGCAGGTTGACACGCAGGCCGAAGGCGCGCCCTCAGAAGAAATGTCTGAAGCCTTGCGCTATCGTATGATTTGTGATGGCGAATGGACGGGTACTGAATGTATCACACGTTACTCGGCAATTTATGTCTTAGGCGGAGCTTGGTACAATCGTTACGATGGGGTAGATGCCACGACGAATGGTGAAGGAACGTTGCTTAGTAAGTTAAATCCAGAGCTGGGTTTTGGTTGGCACAATTACTGGTTTGAAAACTTTCGTACAAATTTAGGATTCTCGTATCTTAATAATGAAATTCACCCCGAAGTTCGCGAAAGACCGATTGAACAAAGTAAAAAGGGTATAGCAAGTGTCTTCGCAGATGCTAGGTATGAAACCGGTCCGTTTGGTTTTAGTTTGGGTTTAAGTCAGACAGAAAAACTTTTCTACCGTTTCACTAAAGAGTTCATTGTGTTGTTTGAAGATGGCGGCGTCGTCGTTAACGCTGTACCGATTTTAGTTTTCAGGGGCGCGTTTAGTTACATGTTTCATCAATCTGGAAAGTATCGCTTCGATGCTGAGCTCGGGCTGTTAAGCTTGCAAGGCGCCTCAACGAGTGGTTACGAAGTAAAGCCAGGTACGGGATTTGATATTTCACTTTCGGTTCAACATGATCGCGTGAAAGAGTATGTTTTTGGGACTCTTAAGTATGAGGTGTCTCAGCAAGATACGCAGATTTTGCTTCAGAAGAGTTCAGAGCTGGGAATCAAGTTTGGTTATGCATGGAAGCTGAAAGATTGGTAGTTATCAACTATAATGAACCAAGGAAGGTTTTTTATTAGTACGTTATTTGTGAAAAAACTTTTTAATATAGGCGCTAGCTTATTGTTTATTTTCGCCACGGGTTGTGATTTAAATCCACTGGGCGGCGGTAAATCTAAGCTAGACCCACTATTTGAACCGGGTAAGCATAACCCGTCGGGCCCGCCCGTCTTAAGTGCTTTCCCAGATTTCATTATGGACGAGAATGACGTACAAACAATTCCGTTTACAATCAACGATCCAGATACATTCATGGTTTGCTCACTAGTTTTTGTGAAAGCTTACTCTGCAAATAATACTTTAATTGATTCATCAGGTATGGTCGTTGGTGGAACTTACCCAAATTGTACATTAACCTTAAGCCCTAAAAATTTACAATTCGGAGTTGTTAATATCACCGTTGATCTTTACGATTTCTGGACGCACGCCAAGCAGGACTTTAAATTGACTGTGGTACACATTCTTACCCCGGGTAATTTTTTAATTACGGATGCCGAGGGCGGAGACAGATCAGTTGATCTAACTTGGCAGAATGCTGCCTACATGATTGGTAACCTGGGTTTTACGTCTGGTTTTTACACCCTGTACTACCGTGAAACAGGTACGACGGCGTACACGTCAATTCCGCGTGTGACCTCACCTTACAAGGTAACGGGTTTAACAAATGGTCTTGAATACGATTTCTATATAACGGCTCGTAACTCGATCGGTTCAAGAAACAGTCAGGTCGTTCAGGCTCAGCCGACTCGTTTTAAATTTCGCGGTAATGAATTTATTGCGGCTAGCACGCAATACGAGAACACACCAGGTTTAAATACGACGGTCAAAACTGTGAATTCGACTTTAGTTACGCATGCTAGTATTAGCGATGCGACTTACCCGACGTTAAGTTATAGTGCTCCGGAAACTATAATTGACGGAAATTTTCCGGCCGGCACGCCACCGCCTTCTACAATTACGACTCCCTCAGGCAAATACAAAGTTTACATGAACTCTCAAGAAAATATTCTTTCAGGAGCTGGCCAATGAAAAACATCGGTATAAAAAATACGACCATTCAGTACGTCGTTGCAGTATTTTTTACGATACTTCTTTTAGGTTTCGATGCGTTCGCGCAGACGGGCCCGCAAATGAGTTATCATGGAAGAATAGTCGATAGCGTTACAAACTTGGGTGTAAGCGGAATAGTTTCATTCAGACTACAAGTGCGAACACCAACGACATCTTTAGATAACTGTATTATGTACGAAGAGATTCAATCAAAAACTTTATCTAATGGTGTTTTCATACTAGGTATTAATAACGGTTCAGGAATCCGCACGGATGCAAGTGGTTACACAGTTCAGCAGATTTTCAGCAATAAGAATACTTTCGGTGCTTTTTCTTTAGCCGCCTCTGCTTGTAATAGCGGATCAGCATTTAGCTACAGCCCGTCGCCAACAGATACGCGTCGTATAGTTATTGGTTTTAATGATTCAACAATGGCGCCCGGGGTCTATGAACCGCTTCCAACGCAAACGGTTTCTTATGTTCCGTCGGCGATTGAATCTTTGAATGTTGGTGGTTTCGGTGTCGACGCTTTAGTAAGAGTTGTCGATGCAATGGGTAACCCCGGCAACGTCGGCCCATTAAGTAACGCCCAGTACACCGAGCTAATGGACTTAATCGGTGGAACAAGTGGCCAGTATTTGCTATCGGGTAGCCCGGCCGTCGGTTTCACAGGCTCGTTAGCCGGTGATATTACGGGAACGCAAAGCGCGACGGTTGTTTCAAGGATTCGCGGAACGAATGTATCTGCGACAGCGCCCACACCAGGTCAGATCATGAAGTATAACGGCGCAGCTTGGGCACCGGGCGTTGATAATGACTCGTTGGGTACAGTTACGAACGTAAGTTCTGCGAACGCGTATTTAACCGTAACGAATAATACTTTAACTCCGATTTTAACAGTTAATGTTGGTACAGCAGCTGGAACAGTTGCGGCGGGTAATGACTCACGATTATTGGGTTCAATTCAAGCGGGATCAGCAGCTAGCGGAGACTTAACCGGTGCTTACCCGGGCCCAACTGTAGCTACGGTGGGTGGCCGAACGGCCGCGCAAATCAATACTTCAGTCGGAGACACTATTGCGGCGACCCCGTTGTCGACGGTAAGTACGATTGTTAAGCGTGATGGATTAGGTAATTCATCTTTCGTAACTGCGCGAGCAACAAACTTTTCTGGAAATAATCTTTACTTATTTGATGGCGCGAATACGAATTCGATTCGTCTGAGATCTCCGACAGTTTTTTCTGGTGACTACACTTTAACTTTACCAGGTGACGCGGGTTCTGCTGGTTTTGTTTTGAAAACAGATGGCACCGGAAACTTGATATGGGATTCACCAACGGCAGGTTCGGTTACTTCAGTTGGGGCTACCTTACCAATCATGTCTTCGGGCGGAGCCACGCCAAACATTTCGATCACGCAATCATCTGCAACGACGAACGGTTACCTTTCTTCTGGTGACTGGAATATCTTTAATAATAAATTAGCGACTGTGCTGCCGACTGGCCAAGCATGGATCGGTGATGCTGGTAACGTAGCTGCGGCTAAGTTCTTAAATATTGGCGACATCAAATCAACGCTGGCTGGTAACTGGATGATGGCGGCGGGCCCGTGCACGACCGGCGAAGCTTTGTCGTACAATTCAATCAATGACAACTTAACTTGCCAACCTTACGCAGTGACCTCTTCGCAAGTGACAACAGCTTTAGGTTATACTCCGACATCAAATGCATTAACCGCAGGTAATATTTATGTTGGTAGTGCGGCAAACTTAGCCGCCGGCGTAGCGATGATTGGTGACGCCAGTATTTCAATGGACGGCACGGTTACAGTTGTTGCAAACGCGATAACGACTTCAAAAATTAATAACTTAGCGGTGACCGATGCAAAAATTGCCGGAGTTTCATGGAGTAAAATTACTTCAACGCCAAATTCGATCGCGGGCTACGGAATTTTAGATGCGATCTTAACAAATGCAGGCGGTGTATCGTCTATGCAAGCGGGTTTGAACTCAGCAAAACCGGTTGCGGGATCTGCAGGTCGCGTTTACATCACTACGGACACAGCCGAAATTTACCGTGACGATGGTTCATCTTGGGTCAAAGTGGGATCGGCATTAGGTAGCGGTGGTACAGTCACGAATGTATCAGCGGCACCGCCACTGACTGTTCTAAACAGTACATCGACTCCGATTATATCGATGACCCAGGCCGGCGCGACAAATGAAGGTTATATTACTTCAAGTGATTACACGAATTTCACTGGTAAATTAAATTCAACATTAGCTACGAGCAATATTTTCGTAGGTAACGGTTCAGGTTTAGCTCAAGCGCAGGTTTTATCAGGAGATGCAACTTTATCAAACTTAGGTATCTTAACAATTGATAACAACGCGATTACGAACGCGAAGATCTTGAACGTGAACTGGAGCAAAGTAACCGGTACACCAACAACGATAGCTGGTTACGGTATTACAGATGCGACATCAAGTTCGTTAGCATCAGGTAATTTCTATATCGGTAATGGTTCTAACTTAGCACAAGCCCGCACGATTTCAGGTGACGTATCGATTTCAAATACCGGAATAGCGACATTAACAAATTCGGCAGCGACTAGAACGAACCTAGGTTTAGGCGGTGCAGCCGTTCTAAATGTTGGTACCGTGACTGGAACGGTAGCGGCGGGTGATGACTCTCGTTTAACAGGAGCTTACCAAACTTCAACGGCATTAAGCGGTGATTTATCTGGTACCTTGCCGAACCCAACACTGGCTGTGATTGGTGGAGGCGGAACGGGATTCAAAACAACTTACGACACAAAAGGTCGCGTAACGGCTTCAGTTGCGATGATATCAACAGATATCACAACAGCTTTAGGTTACACGCCGTCTTCAAATGCTTTACTGAATGCAAACATTTTTGTTGGTAACGGATCCAACGTTGCAGCTGGCGTTATGATGAGCGGTGACGCGGGCATTTCAACAGATGGTACACTAACAATCAATAACAACGCGATCACGACCTCAAAAATTAATAACTTAGCTGTGACCGATGCAAAAATTGCCGGAGTTTCGTGGAGCAAAATTACGTCAACTCCGAACACAATTGCAGGGTACGGAATTATCGACGCTATTTTAACGAATGCGGGCGGGGTTTCTTCAATGCAAGCGGGCCTAAACGCTGCGAAACCTGTACCTGGACCTGCAGGTCGTGTTTATATCGCAACTGACACGGCAGAAATTTACCGCGATAACGGGGCTTCATGGGTTAAAGTAGGTTCGGCTGCCGGTAGCGGCGGTACAGTTACAAATGTATCAGCGGCACCGCCATTGTCAGTGTTAAATAGTACATCGACTCCTATTATTTTTATGTCACAAGCTGATACTTTTAACGAAGGTTATATCACTTCAAGTGATTACACGACTTTCTCTGGTAAATTAAGCCCGGCATTAGCTACCGGCAGCATCTTTGTGGGTAACGGATCTAGCTTAGCGCAAGCGCAAGTTTTATCGGGCGACGCAATGATCAACTCAGCGGGTGTATTAACGGTTAACAACAACGCGATTACAAACGCGAAGATCTTAAACGTGAACTGGAGCAAAGTAACCGGTACGCCAACAACGATCGCTGGTTACGGTATTACAGATGCGACATCAAGCTCACTAGCATCTGGCAACTTCTATATCGGTAATGGTTCGAACATCGCACAAGCCCGTACGATTTCGGGTGACGTATCGATTTCAAATGCAGGAATGGCGACATTAACGAACTCAGCAGCGACTCGTAGTAACTTGGGCTTAGGCGGAGCAGCGGTTCTTAATGTTGGCACAGGCGCTGGAACTGTGGCGGCGGGAGATGACTCTCGTTTAACAGGAGCTTT
>JANPPC010000012.1:0-29590 GCA_031428275.1 Bdellovibrio sp. | reverse complement strand
AATGGGAATTCATCAAAACACTTCCGTTTCTTTCGTTAAAATTTCAGCTTCGTAACTAAAATATTAAAAAAGTCTTGGAATTTGATGAATTCCTTTATCCATTCATGACACTTTGCATTCCACCATCAACTGAGAAGAACCATGTCTATACGACTAATTATTCAGCGATAGCACTTTATAAAAAAATTGAACTTGAAATCGAAGCTGACCCAACCCCATTGTTAGTACCAGTTACATCGAGATACTTTACATCACAAGTTCAATCAGTTTAGGCTGTAAAGTCAACGGTACTGGCGGTTTATAACCCAAACTACAGTGCAATTTTTCGTCTTATAATTGCATCGCCATCTTTCAATTAGAACTTGAGCTTCAAGCAACGTAAAGAATATTTCACCGTTTAAAAACTCATCACGCATTCGACAATTTAAAAATTCTATGAAGCCATTTTTCCAAGGACTTCCTGGTTGAATAAATAATGGCTTCAGATCTAAACACTTAAACCATCTCATTAATTCTTTTGCTACAAATGCTGCACTGTTATCCAATCTAATAAATTGTGGAATTCCACGTTTTAGAAACAAATCTGCTAGAAACAAGATAACGTCTTGGGATCTGAATCTGCGCGAAGTAAAGCTGATTAATAATTCACAGCTGCATTAATCAATAATATTTAATACTTTAATTTTTCTACCGTCATAAGTTTGATGAGTTACAAAATTATAAGACCAAACATGATTTTTATATGCTGGTCTGTGACGTATCGTTGAGCCATCAGCTAGCCAAGGGCTAGCTCGTTTCGGTTGTTTGCGCGGAACTTTTAGCCCTACTTGGCGCCAGGTTAATTCAATATGTTTTTTATTCACTAAGTACCCTTCAGATTTAATTATTTCAGTAATTTGTTCGCAACCTTAACGGCCGTATTCACGAGCTAATTCAATCGTTCTATTTCGAATGAAATCATCAAAATCATTTTGAATAAATTTATATCTTTGGGTTGATCTTGATTGTTGTATCGCTCGACGAGCCCTGCGTTCACTGACTGGAAGCACTTTGGTCAAATACAAAATGGCTTTACGCCGGCGACAAGGGCTTAAGAGTTTCCCTTAGAAACTTCTTTTAATATTTGATTATCAATCGAAAGATCAGCCACTAATTTTCAATCACTGATTTTCAATTTCAAGTTCTTTACGTTTCTTTGCTTGAGATAAATCCATGTCTAAGTTTTCTTTTTTCCAACGATAATAAGTTTGTATTCGAATATCATGCTTGCGCAAAGCATCTTCAATCGTCATCCCTTTTCCAGCTTCGATTTCTATCGTCGAAAATGTTGAATAATCTGTTCTGTTGTATATTTCTTACGAGACGTAAAAAACCCTTTCTTTAACCAAATTCGCTCATAGGCCCTGGTTCATGTTAAGGGGGCTAGATAAGGCAATCATTACGAAACTTGTCTTGTTCTTATGGCCGCTTAATTAAAGTTGCTTTTAAATCGGGTAAGTAAGTTGTATTATCTGTTTCTAAAGTCGCTTTGTATTGAAAGTATTGATAATTAGAAATTGCTGATGAAGAAAAATTAGAAAAAATCATGGCTGGTGAAGTTTCTAATACATTTCCAAGCCAAGTTGATTGTGCCGAATTATTATTCAGTTCAGTAAAAAATGTACCGTTAGTACCGTCGGGCCCCTTCCACGGGGGCAGATCTGCGCAGTTCGCAAGTATACAACTTCTGAACTGTAATTTTACTCTGTTAATTCCGCGCCGGTAAAGCTCAATAACTTCGGTTGCATTTAAAATGCGATTAAAAAAAGTAACCTCTTGCAGTCGCGCGTTTAAAAAAGCATTCGCAGTGGGTGAGCTCGTTGTTCCGGTCTTGCCGATATACATTGGTTGCGCGGCCGCAGACGCCTTTACTCCCGAGCCATTAACCGCGCCGGTGTATGTGGCCTGTGCTCCATTAATATATATTTTTGAATTTGTGGACGTGACGGTCGAATCAGTTGTGATGACTACGTTTGACCAAACGCCCGCGGTTAAAGTATTTGATGTGATGGTTTGTGCGTCCTTCGTTGCAAATACAGTTTGCAATTTAATTTGACCGCTACTGCTTAAAGTTACGAAAAAACCCTGTTGTAGATCGTTATCACTTCGATAAAGTATGATTTGTTGGTTTACTGTCAAAGTTACCGGGTATATCCAAAATGAAGTGCTCCAGTTTCCTAGACCCGTTATAACCGAGGGTACTCCAAAATTAATATATCCGGACGAGCCGTCAAACGTGACGGCTCGTCCGATTTTTCCGACAGCATTCAGTGTAACACCGCCACTGATCGTTCCATGATTGTTGTTTCCAGAATAATCGCTAAAATCTTTTCCGCCAGAAGCGGTTCCGGCTGAGGTCTCTTGCATATGCCATGAGGCCATTACTCCGGTCATGAATACACTTGAAGAAAGACCACTGTAATCAGCGATGCTTTCATTTTTTGTTACACCATTATAGTCAGGAAGTAACTTGCCGTAAGGTAAACTTCCAATCCAAGAAAAACTAAGCCAGTTCGAATTTACAAGACAATTTCCGGGAATACTAAATACCCTTGAGGTAAATGTTCCCGTTGTTTGCCCCGCGCTTAACACGACCGATGTGCCAGATACAGTTGTATTCGAAGTGGTTCCTGCAAGAAAGTCGGTGTTCAAAGTATCGCCATTTGAATTAATCGGTAAAACACAGTGATAAAAACTAAACGGTATAAAAACTTGCGCTTCGATTTGCGTTAAAAATAAAATTGTAAAAAGCAGGCCGCAAAAACTGTGCATGCCGATTCTAAACATAGAGCCGTTTTTTTAGCAAAGTAAATTTTTCTGATCCTATCTACGAAATTACAGTAAAACCTAAGATGCGGTCACCGAAGCTTTTTAAGCTTTCTGACCTCATTTCAAGCGTGTTCTACGGCTGGATAGAGACGTTAAGACAAAGTGAATATGAGTTTGACAGCTTTCATCCATAACCGCCGTAGCAGGCCTTCTCTGCGTAGAGAACTTTCGGACATCGACGGAGAATTCCCCGCAAGTATTGATAGTGACTGGGGTTTTGTTTTTGATCTTTGTTTTGATTTTAAAAAAGAGAGACAGCTAAGAGCATTCAAAGGTTTAATTTCATTAGCAAAAATCAATTTAAAGATCCTGAAGCCGAAGTCGATTGATGCGAAGGAAGGCGTGTCGGTCGATTTTTTTAACAAATGGGGCCGTCGACTAGTAAAATCGAAATCGCAAGCCGAGAAAACTGTTTTAAAGATACGTCGAGGGTAACCGCATTGGGATTACGCTCGCCCGTCACCCAGCGCTTATCACATTAATTTAACTGTATGATATTTCTCGTGAACACTATTCGTATTAAGTATTAAAAACTTCTCTGCTAATTTTCTATTTTTTTGCCTATATGAATTTCCCAAGCATAATTAACGAAAGGTCTGTGACGAGAGTTCTTGCATCCATAAAGTAATTTGGATAACTTTCCTCCAACTTTTTAATATCTCCCGTGTTCACTAGAACAACGTTGATCTGCTTATCATCAAAATGCGTTCTTTCTAAGTCTAAGTAAGCTTTTGCGGCTACATCAAACTGACTTGCGCCAAATGTTGTTAATGAAATCGTACTATTTCGAGAGTTTAATAAAATTAAACTATAATGCCCTTTTCTTCCAGTTTTCGTATTTTGCGCAATGGTTTTATAAACGGCTGTGTAAACATTAAGATTATCTATTACTTGTAATTCATTGATAATTTTTTTTAACTTTTCGACAAGGACACTTTGCGGTAAGGATTGATGTTGTTTTAAAACGGACCTCTGTTCTTTTATTGCGAAGACTGAACTTAGAAGTGAAAAAAACTCTAACCATTTTTGACTACCCTGACCTGATTTAAAGGAACTGTTCTGCAACGTACCGAAAACCTCTACTCCGGTTGCCCATATATGTTGTAATTGAGATCTTAATTGTATCTCTAAATATATTGTCGGATTTTTTGAAAGCTTGTAAACGAGATGAATACCCCGATAACCATCTTTTTTAGGATCTTGTATATAATCATCCATTGAAGACACGGTATGTTTTGATCGTGATTTTTTATATAGGTCTAGCAATTTATAAACATCCTCAGTATCTTTTAAAATACACCTTAGACCACCGATATCTTGCATGGCAGATAATCTCATCGTTTTGTGATTTGATAATTTAATTAAAATTGATGGGGTTCTTTTTAATCTTTGCGCGACTATTGCAGTACTATCAATTTTTTGGGCTCTAGCTTTTAGTATTCGCGAAAAAGTATCTAACGGAACTGCATGAATAGCGCGCCAGTTAGAAAGGATATCTAAAGCTTTAATCTTTTCATCGCTTGAGACAGATTTACTTTTTAAAGTTTCACCGGCTTTGTCGATTTTTGTTTTGCTGTAGTGGAGCTGTACTGACTTCATAAAAATAACCCGTTTTTATTAGTTTAACCGCGTAACTTATTGATATTATTATGAAACCATAGTTTAGATGTAACTTACAGTACTATTTAAAAAAACACTGCGTTTTTGTAGGTTTAAATCTGTAACCTATTGATATTATTGATTTAAAATTTAGATTTTTCTTCAGAATCTGCGCTGTCTCAATTTAAGTGGCGGACTCAACTTGATACTGTCTAATCTTTTAACGTCATCAGCTTTCTGGCAGATTGATTTCAGCCAAAAAAACGCGTCTCTATTCAACTACTTGAAAGAAGTTGCCTCAGCTTAAGACGAAATTTCGGGTATAAGTTCGGCGATTCTAAATATGATAATACCGATAAATATCAAGTACTTAAATAAATTTAAAGGGTGGTATCGAACTTGAATGAATGAAGGTGGGGACAGAACAAACGCTGGAGGTTATCTCGTGAATATCAATCAAGACAAATCTTTTGTGATACCTGTTTTACTGATCGTTTTAAGTGTTTCTTATTTAGGTAAATCAATCTTTACCAAGACACCCACTGCAAAAACGGCAACAACATTAAAATATAAAACAGTTTCTCAAAAACAAACGAACCCTCAATCTGTTAAATCTAACTTCAAAAAATCAACGAGTCAGTCAAAACACATTGCTAAAAAAGTTTCTTCTCGTCCTATCGCATCAGTTCAAAAACCAGTCTATAAATTAGTTTTTAAAACAGTCCAGACTCCTGAGCAATTAAGACAATTAGCTTTAGAACAGCAAAAAATCGACCAACAAATTGAACAGCAAAGAAAAAACGATGAGATCGAATACCAAAAACAACAAGCGAAGAATTTTTTAAGTAGCGACGTTGGCCTTCCCGACAATCAAGTCGAAGCCGTCAGCCAGCAAAGCGAAAACTTCAATCAAGAAATTCAGTCCATTTCTGCAACGCAACCCAATCAGGATGTTGCACGAGCGATGATCATGGACGCTTCTAAAAGACATCACACGTGGATGGTTCAGCACTTAGGTCCAGAAGTTTACAATCAATTGCGAAACGTGAGCTCTCGGTAATTTGCAAGGCGGATGCAAACCAGACTTGATTTAGTATTAGTAATTCTTAAGATTAAGTGGTTCGTAAAAACATAAAAAAGGGGTCACAAGTGAATAGTATCAATTTCAAAACGAAGGCTTTAGGCTTCATTATGGCGACAGCATTGGGTTCGCTGGCTGCGGCTCAATCTTTGTCTTCGATCACGGCAAGTCCAACCAGCGCAAGCACAGGTCAAACCGTTACGGTGACGGTTAACCTCAGTGATAAATGTCGAAACGCGAGTTGCGTAATCGCTTTATCAAGCAGCAATGCTGCCATTGCTCCGATCGCTGCCAGTGTGACTATTTCTTATGATAGAAAAAGTGCTTCCAAGACTTTTGTCGCAGGGTCTGCAGCTGCTAAAACTACGATCACGCTTTCTGCTGTTTACAACGGTGTGACAAAAACGACTGGTTCTACTTTTTCAGTTAGTCCAGCAGTTGTCGTGACTCCGCCACCACCAGTGCCAGCAGGAACAATTGTAGCAACTTACTCTCACGATGGCGATAGTTTAAGAACCCAAGAAGGCTGGCAATATGCGACCGAGTACTTAAGTAGTGCGGCGGCAGACCTATACCCGAATGCTATTAAAGCAAAGTATGCGGCTTGTTTAGCGGCTCATGGCGGAAACGGACAACTGACAGCTGTTGGCGATGTCGTCAGAAAATCGATGGTAACTGTTTACCCAGGAATTTCACGTTACACTGTTGAACAAAATTTCACATGTGCCGCTGGCTACACAGGATGGCTTGCGACAAGTAAGCAAACATCACCTGCTAGCGCTTGGATCTCGATTGGTGCAACAGCTTCATTCGAAATATGCCTTGTTAAGCCAGCCCCTGCAGGTGGAGTAGTGGCTCAGTTGTCAGCTCCAAACGGTTTTGTTTCAGTACCGACTAGCTTAACTTTCGCAGCTGGCGAAACTTGTAAGTCTTTCACTGCAACTGCGGTAAAAGGCCAAGGAAATGTAGAACGAATTTATACAATCCTTAATGGCTATCGACTATCAAGCAACGTCGGTATCAACTTTTAAGAACTCTGATTCAATAATTGAATCTCAAAATGAGAGCCTTGCGGCTCTCATTTTTTTTGAAGTTTAATCGACTTTCCGGTCCTTAAATTTTACCAAAATTAATTTAATCATTTCAGAAAATATGTACGGCTTTTCAAAAATTTGAGATATTCCAAATTTAACTAAATCACCTTCGATAATGTCATTGAATCCTGAATATAGAAAAAATAGCGGCCTGGGACCACTTAGTTTCGAAACTTCACCAGCAAGAAAACGGCCATCGCCATTTGGCATACGCATATCAGAAAGTATAAAATCATATTTGTTGCTAGTAACAAGCGCAATTGCTTCTTTTGCACTGCTAGCGGAATCCACATCGGCGCCCGCATATAAAAAATCATCGCAAACGACCTCGCGCAAGTCTGGATCATCATCCACTATTAAAACTTTAAACCCTTTTAGCAATTTCATGCGGCCTCAAGTTTTGTCTTTTGAAATGAAACTGGTAGAACCAACACAAAGCTTGTTTGGCCATGATGAATTTTGTAAGCTAAACTGCCCTTAAACGATTCTGCAATACCTTTTGAAATGCTAAGACCCAAACCAGTGCCTTTACCGACTTGTTTCGTTGTAAAGAAAGGCTGCATCAAACTAGATGCAACGCTTGATTCAATGCCTTTTCCGCTGTCGATTATTCTTACACAAACATTTTTATCAATCAGTTCAAGCTCGATCGAAATCCACTTTTCAGATAGCTCTACAACTGCATCATGTGCGTTATTCAACAGATTCAAAATAATCTGCGAGATCTGAGTGGGAATACAGTTCACTTGAAAGTCATCTGATTCTTTAATTTCTATTTTGATTTCGCTAGCGCGAAATTTCTCGTTACAAAGGGCTACAGTATCTGAAATAACTTGCCGCAAAGAACATTGCTCCCAGGAATCATTATTTGAATTTCTAGAAAATGTGCGCAATCCGCGAACGATTTGCGAAATGCGTTGAGCCGTAGATTCAACTTTTTTCAATTTATACAAAGACTTTTCAATATTAGGTGGGGCTAAGGCAAGATAGGTCTCGATTTGATGAGTGGCAGATAAAATAATAGCAAGTGGTGTATTAATTTCGTGAGCAATTCCGCCTGCCATTTCTCCGAGTGAAGTCATTTTTGCAGCTTGAAATAACGCTTGTTGCGCAACTCTTTCGTTTGTTATGTCAGCGAATGTAGATACAGAATGTGATGGTTTATTTTGAGTTCCTAAAAAAATGGGTGTCGAATTAATCGTGAGCCAGCGAGTATTTTCGTCTTTAACCCGTATTCCCATTATTATATTCTTTTGAGGTATGGCAGTTGAAAGCGCCACCATTGCGGGATGCTCTTCGCCAGGAAATGGTGAGCCATTTTCACGAACAGAGTGCCAATCAGGGTCCATTGATGTCTTGCCGACGAGTTGATCTGCGCTTAAACCTAATACTTTTAATGCCGCATCGTTGTAGTCGACTATTTTGCCAGTTTCGTCTTGAAGCACCACTCCTTCAGAAAAGTTATCAAATGCAGTTTTTTGAAAGATTAATTTTTCATTTGAAATAGTTAAAGCCGCGATTTTTATTCTTAACTCTAGAAGTTTATATATTTGATTCGAAAGGGCCTTTAACATTGCGATCTGATCGCTATCTAAGTTTCTGGGTTTGTCGTCGATCACACAAAGAGTACCAATGGGCAAGTTTGTTGTCGGATCTAACAGCGGAGCTCCCGCGTAGAATCGTACGTGGGGTGCGCCAGCTACTAATGGATTATTAAAAAATCTTTCATCCTTCGCAGAATCGGCAACAACAAAAACGTCGTCTTGTAAAATGGCATGAGCACAAAACGCAATGTCTTTTGGGGTTTCAGCAGCCGACAAGCCAACTTTAGACTTAAACCATTGTCTTTTTTCATCTACTAAAGAAATAAGAGCAACCGGTGTGCCGCATATTTTAGATGCAACGAAAGTAATCTCATCGAATTCTTTTTCTGGCAACGTATCTAGAATGTTTAAACTTTCGAGCGCTTTAAGTCGTTCGCCCTCGAGAGGGTGCAGATTCGGCTTTTTCATATACGAACTGTGTCGGCCTAAAACAGCTACGTAAACAGTCCTGTTTTTAAAGCTTTTCTAGGCTTAGGGCAGCAGGTCCTGGACAGGATCGTCGAATGGCCCTATTAGCTGGGAAAATTGTCTCGCTCTTTACGTGTACACAAAACTACTGCTTTCAGGCCGGGTCTAGAAGTTGCAATTCTTGAAGAAAATCTTCAAAGGAGAAAAATATGATTAATGCACAAGAAATTAAACCTGATATGCCCGTTGTTTGTTCGCAGGATGGGCAGTTCGGTGTTGTCGATCATCTTGAGGGAAAAGACAGTATCAAACTAAAAAAAGATAAAGATGGGAAACATCATATTATCCCACTGAGCTGGGTTACCTCAATTGACGGAAAAGTCCACGTTGATCGACCAGGTGAACAAGCAATGAAAGAATGGACGACAGTACAGTAGGTCTTATCTAAAGCGGGTTTTGACCCGCTTTTCTTTTTTACTTACAGCTCCACTTTTGAATTAACCCTGCGGTGTACTTATATTTCGCAAACAAAATACTTCCGCTACGTGGTTGACCACACTGAACCGTCAAATTTAGCAAGCTTTGATTTTCATCACGTTCGGTGGTTGCGGAAGCAACGTAAAATGAACAGGGATCTGGGCACCCCTGGTAAAGAGATTTACCTTCGGCCGTACTTCCGCGCAAAGTAGAACTGACAAAACTTTCAATCTGGTTACTCGGTAATAATTTACGAATGTTAACTGTCGGGCGATTATCACATGATGCATTCAAAGTCGTTTTGCTAGGCTCTGATGTTGTGTAAGCCGCGACCTGATTTATTTGCTGACAGCTTCCACAGCGGCTTGAGTCAACGTTCAATTGATCACGTCGCATGTCTATGCTTTCAATTAATCTTGCTACAGCCTCGGCTGAACCCGTTGCCGAGCCTGTATTCTGTGCTAGACGATCGAAACTAAGTGAACCGCCCATGGGGCAACTTTTAGTTTGAGCTGTTTTAACAAAGCTTTCGATCACTGATTTTTTCATAACAGGAATACCTGTTTTTTCAAACGACGACTGGGCAAAAACACTTCCACTAGCTAAAAAACCCATTAAAACTAAAGTTGACAAGCGATTCATCATTTCTCCAATCCTGTTTGGTCATCCGTGTATTATGCGAAGCCAATATGGCTTCGCTGTCGACTTACGCTTTCTTATAGCGGATTTCGCGCCAACCTAATTAACGTCACATTGACACTAAATAAAAAATGATGGTTGATTTTATAGCAATTTTTTAGAAACACGTTTTCTGAAAAACGATTGCGTACAATAGTCAGTGCAGAATTTCTGCGCTTTGCTTGACTCAGGCTTCGCTGCGCCTTTTTTTGCGCCATCGACCGTCGCGTTGTAATCAGCAATTTCAAAATAAGTATCAGAATTGCAATCAGTTGCATCGTTATACTCTTTTTGCCATGCAACGAATCCAGCTGTCTTAAAGTTGATACTTTCGCCGATGCGACAACCTAAATAACAGTGCGCCCGCTTATCATTTCCTAGTTTAAGCGCGTATTTCTTTTCGGCATCGATTAGATTTTTTGCTTTCAATAGCGAAATTATATTAGGCATTTCTGGTTGTTTATTCATCCATTCAGCCATTTGCTGATCGGTAATTTCTGAACACTTTTTTTCAATCGCAAAAGTTTTTGATACTAAACCAAAGGTTAAAACGATGAATGTCGTAATTATTTTGTTCTTAATCATATCATATTCCTATTATTCCTTGAGTACCTTAATTTATTTGATTTAATTGCGATCTATAAACCGAACTGATCAAAAATTCGATTTGCGATGATATACTCTTCTTCTAGATCTAAAGGATCTAGGGGTAAATAAAGTACGTCTTCTTTTGTTTTACCCTGAAGCTTCTTTAGTTTTTTTTGCCCGACACTCCAGTAAATACTTTGCCACTGTGGATTTGTCACCCGCGTGAACAGCTCGCTAAGTTGCATGGCGCGCTTGACCGCTACTTTGTTAACTTTTTTTTGGCCGGGTAAGACATAATCAACCGCCGCAGGTATGTCGTCGTTATGCAGGGTTTCGAGAGCGTAGTAAGTCGTGGTTAAAATCGCTAACAGATATCTACGATATTCTGCTTTAGATTTTTTTACGTAATTATCTTCGCCTGCCGGATGGTAGATAGCCTTCATACGCTCGAAAGTTTCAGAAAGCTCTAAACCTAATTGATCGCCTAACGCCATATCTAAAGTAACAACTAAACTTTCGGCAAAATTTAAGTAGCGGCAAATATCTTCTTGGTCGTCAGGCACCGGCGGAAGTAGTCTCCAGATTACTCGATGATTTTGTTCGTGAAACAAAGAAATTTCGGTGAATCGCATCAGCGCAGTAATCTCTTCATCAGCGTCGCTAACTTCATGGCCGAAATCTCTGAACCACAAAATTTCAGAAAGAGCCGGAGTATAATCAATTTCATCTTTAAACAAGTCCTGGGCACTAAGACCGCGCATCGTCGAGCAAAGGCGCGCAGAAAACTTTCCGCCCAGCGCAAGATACATTTGCCGACTAAGGCGGTAAAGCGAGCTTAGGTTTAGTAGCTGCAGATCGAATGGCGATTCAGACAAAAGAAGGTTCGAGTACCTCTTTTTTGCTGGCACCGCTAAAATGGTATTGGCGTCTTCTAAGAAATTTTTTATATCGTCACGAGAATTTGTCTTTATGATTTTTTTTGCCATATACGTTTATAAATCTTGTAAACAAACGTGGCAAGCAAATGGGTGCGCACTAGCGCGAAAGATTTGTATATCCAAGCATGTAAAAAACCCGAATGTCTTTTCGCGACTTCATTACTTCGCACGCAAGCTCAATCCCTCCCAAATGGGGCATGACTACATCGGTTAATAAAAGATCTATTCGACCATCGTATTCTTTACAAGCGCGTAGGCCCTCTGGGTCATTTTCAAGAGCTAAAACCTTATAACCTTTACGATTCAACATATTTGCAAAGCCGACAATGCAACCGGAGAATTTTAAAAAATTTTTTGTATAGCTACATAGCAGCTACTTAATCTTTTTTTACTGAATAGCTTCGTCTGCCATCCAGTTGATTGAACTGACTACGGTCTGAAAAATCTTAATTTCTTCGGTGCTAGCTTCGCGTTTATCGATGTGCATAGCGATCGATACCGCATTTTTTACTGATTTTTTGGGATATAAATAGACTACGTACTCGGTTGCGTCCTTACCTATTTTAAATATTTTTGCACTCGTTTCGCCATTCGCATTTTCGACTTTAAAATCTTTAAACTGAATCTTTGAATTTTGCTTCTTGGCCTGTTCTATGCCCGATTTAATGTCATCAACGGCGCTTTTTCCACGAGAATTAACCCGTAAATAAATAAGTGGCTGAGCCGTTTCCATGGTTTCTCCGCGCCTCCACATAGCCGCATTGGCACCGATATTTGCGGCTAGGTCGCCCTCACATTCGCAGTACCAGCCTTTTGGTTCACTTATAGTGAATGAGAATTCTTTGCCTAGAATTGTAAGCTTTTTGTCTGCAAAAACAGATTGAGATATGAAAAATATTATTGCAATAAGAGTAAATTTTTTTGTCATACAAAATATTAACATCGGGTAAATTCGGGTCAATATACAAATTTAATCTTGTTATGTAGTTCATTTGTAACTAGCCTATCCGCGTAATCATTTTTTATCTATCTAACCAAAGAAGTTTTTATGAACAATGCTAGTCTTTCTTCTCTACTCGGCGTCAAATCAGCAGAAGGCTTTTTAAACAACCAATGGCCTTGCCAACCTTTAGTTATACATAATCTAGGTTTATCTATCGAGAGTATTACCAAACTTCCATTTCTACAGTCCTTAGAATCACTTCTCGACACTTGGAAATTGCCGATTCAGGTCCACTTACCTGACGCCTCAGACGAGTCTAGTTCGATTGATGCAAGCTCAAAAGATGCTAAAAAACTTTTCGCGAACGGCATGGCCTTACTTTTTAATAATGTAGAAATTCTATCTACCGAACTTGTTTTTTGGCTGATTCAAATTAAAAAAGATTTAGGACTACCGGAATCAACGTATGCACGATGCATGGTGTACGCCACTCCGCACGGCAAAGGTACACGCGCGCACTTCGATCAAAATATTAATTTTGTTTTGCAACTTCACGGAACAAAAAAGTGGTGGTTGGCGCCAAATAACAATGTCGAAAACCCGACAGAGCGTTTTACGGTTGGCCAACCCATCGATTCTGCACTGGCTTCGTACTTAGAAACCGAAATGCCAGACGCAATGCCAAGCGAAGATAGACAAGAAATTATTCTAACGCCGGGTTCAATGCTGTTTGTGCCCAGAGGTTACTGGCACAGTACCGAGGCCAGTGGCGAAGCCTTGGCTTTAAACTTTACCTTCAATCAGCCAACGTATGCCGATCTGTTTTTGCTAGCTTTACGAAGCCGCCTTAACCTTTCGCCTGATTGGCGCGAACTGGCCGATGGCGTAAGCTCGAAAAATTCTGAGCGGCGAGTTTGGGCAGAGCAAAAATTCGATTTACTGCTAAACGAGCTCGTGGACGATATGTCGAACTGGAAAGCGGCCGACATTTTAAATTCGACCGAGGGCTTAATAGACTAAAAAGATTTAACGGCTTTCGATAAAGTCTTCGCAATATCTTTTGAAAACTGGATTGTCTTGCCCGCCTTCTTCAATTTAATTAGCAAAGCCTGATTCATTTCAAATTCGACGCCAATATATTTATCTTTAAATTTTTTACGATAATCTTGGTTAATTCCAGCAACATCACCGCGGTACGGATCGTTTCGAGCTATAATATATTCCGGAAAGATTTTTCGTAGTTCTTTTATCCAGGCATCGCAGAATTGCTTTTCTAGAACGTGTTTCGAGTCATATAGCAGTGCCAGTTGCATCCGGCGAGTTTTCCCATTGAGTTTTTGGGTAAATGAGTGCACGCCCACATGAATTGCCACATTCTTGGCAGCAATAGCCTTTTTAATTTCGGTCGTTACTGCGTTACGATGTGGAAAATAAAAATCTTTTAACATCTTATTTTTTTCGTACAGATCAAGGTTTATCACAAATTCGCTAATTAAAGTCGGGCTATCTGGTAAACGATTAAGATCGACCAGCAGTCTCGTGGTATCAGAATAAACCAACGAGGTGTTTAAATATTTTTTTAAATTTTTCGCAACTGCGAGCGCACCAATATCAAGACCACGGTGAGTGGCCAGCGTCGTCTTCACCGCTTTGAAAAATTTTTTATACTTTGCCGGGACACGAGCGCCGCCATGTTCGCAAGTTAGGAATAGTCTTGAATTAACTTTATTCATTCGTAATCACTAGGGTCTTGTAGGCCCAAAGTTTGTTTACAGATTTCGATTTGCCTTTCAATTTCAGCCACAGCTTTGTCTAACTTAATCGTGTCACGTCTATCGAGCTCTTGTTCAAGGGTCGCTTTAACCATCGGATGTTTTTTCAGCCATTGACCCTGTCGGGCCGCATAGGTTTCAGGAATTCCCGATCTAAAGGCGGCTTGCTTTGCATTTCCATCTTTTTTAAATTCGATGATAAATTTTAAAGTCTCTAAAGTTAGAATATTCTTATGGGCTTTCAATCTAGAAGAAAAGCCCATTTGTCGAATTCTCATTTATTCCTCGGTGGATAAGCCGTAGCATAATCTAGTTCGTTTTTACGTAGATTATTGAATCACTGTCAGAAACCCAAGTCATTTGATTTTCGAAGAACGATACATCTGAATTTTGAGTATTAACTAAAAGGCGGCCGATAGAATTAGCATAGCTTGTTACGCTGTAAGCGAAGTCGCCTTGGTTTGTTACTTGGTCCTTACCGCGACAACCAAACCCTTGAAATACTTTGTGATACGAGCTACCCAGGCCGGCTCCCTTGAAAATAACCACCTCGCGCAAACTTGTCTGATTCTGTTGATTGTAACAGTTTCGTGTAACCCATTTGCCGACGGCCGAAGCGTCGAACGCTGTTAAAGTTGATCCGTAGCCACCTACTGACGGAACGCCTGCATTGTTTCCAGCGTCTTGATTTGGTTTACAAGATGTGAACGCAATTAATAGAATCGTGATTAAGCTAAGTCTTTTCATAAATCCCCCGATAACTAAGGGTTAACAAAATCATGAACTTCGCTCAAACTATAAGAATTGTATTAAAAAATTTGCAATATGAGGGCGTATTTTGCCACTATGAGTATTTAAAATTACCATTTCACTTTAAGAAAATAAAAAAAGCCGACCCGAAGGTCGACTTTCACAAGATTTAGAAAGACTGACTTACCTGAAGCCCTTCTTTCATTGTTCGTTTTATCAGTACTATTTACGTGATGAACTTGAAGACGGGGATTGCCGAGATGCTGTGGTGTCTGCTTGGCTCATTTTACCTTTTTGCGACTTTTCATCTCTTTGTGAGTCTGAAGAATCAGACCATTGAGAACCTTTTTGTGTCGTCGAGAAATCTTTTTGCTGAGAAGCTGAATTTACATCTGGAGATGTACTTCTGCCTGCTTGTGGTTGGTTTTTCTGACCTTGATTTTGTTGCGCCATATATTCCTCCATGGTTGTTTTAGCATTACTGCTTTTTTTACTGCGTAGACACAAACGAATATTGCAAGCACAAGACCACATTCAAAACGAAGAAATGCCATTTGAAGAATTTATCGGGGCAAATTATCATCAAAGTATTTAAAAATTCCCGTTAATATTGCATAGCAGAAATTAAGAAGGTAAATTTTGTTACTTGTTTTGTGCGGGAGGCAACGCCGGTTCTGGCGCATTTGTTGTTTTATTTGCTTCTGAAGGCTGAAACGCTGTTGGATAAACCACAACAATTGTTCCAAACACAAAAATCATTAAAATAGCAACGATCGCGATTGTTTTGTGTGACATTATTGAAGCCCCTCAATGGTTAAAAAGATAGGGCACTTTTTCGATTTAAGAAAAAATGCCCCATAAATAACGCCGTGTAACCCAAACTAGTTGAGCTCATTAACGTTACTAACCCTTAAAGCAGTTACTATGCCAGAAGCTTAGACCAGTTTTCTATCTTAAAACCCACTGCACCACTCTTATCTGTTAACAAAAAAGGGCGTTTAATAAGTTTTCCGTTTTCACTTAGCAACTTTAGCGCGGCCTGCTCGGTCATACCATTGTTCAATTGTTCCGCTATGTTCAGCTCGCGATATAAAACACCTGAAGTGTTAAATAAATTTTTAATTGTGCCGCCGTCATCTAGTATATAGCTAAACATTTTTTTTAGTTCACTTAAAGTCGGTGGCTGGTCTGCGATGGCTATTGTTTGATACTCAATTTTCTTAGAGTTTAAGTAATTAATGGCTTTCACACAGGTACTACATGTTTTGTATTCATAAACTTTTATCATAATGTCATATTAAAAGATTTCAATTAAAGTGCAATTTAAATGCAATTTGCCACAGGTCGGGGGTTATTCTCCTGCGCTAAGATAGCGATTACGTGTTTGATTCGTTTTAAATCTTGGCCAAGCAATTGCTTTATATATAATACAAGTAGGAGAATCTAAGTGGAAAAACAAGAAGCACAAAGCAATGCAGAGACTTTACAAGTGATACCAAATCCAAAAGCTACACCAGCCCAAGGTTTCGAACCGCGAAGTAAAGAATCAGTAAATGTATATCCTGAACAAATTCCAGAAGCGCAAGGTGACTTAGCTGACCGTGCGAATGTAGAAATTGAACAAGAGCTACAAGAACAAATAAAGCACGCTCGCGAAACTGTAGATCCATCTAGACAGCACTATAAGGATGGGCATTAATTTAAATTAAAAACTTAAATTAATCCTTCTGTATAATCCCCGATTTTGGTAAAACCAAATACGGGGATTTTTTTATGTCTTCAATCAACCCACATTTTACCCTTCAATATTCTCAACCAGAAGAATATCGTTTTTCACATGACTCGAATTTTTTAGCCCGCGAAGTTTATGAACTAATCAACAACGAGAAATTAAAATATAATTCTATTCTTGATCTTTGCGCAGGATGCGGAGTTGTGGGAATTGATTTAGCATTCCATTTGTTGCAAAATGGCTTGCATGCACCCGCTCGAATCGATTTTATAGAAATTCAAGAAATTTATCGATCGCATTTTTTGACCAATGTCGATTTGCTTGAAACTCAATTCAGTAAAAATATCGTAACAAATTTCATCAATGCAAACTACAACTCTTTACGACTGTATTCACCGAAATATGATGTAATAGTTAGTAATCCACCGTACTTCCGAATCGGAAATGGCCTACTGTCTAAATCTGATTTTAAAAACCGTTGTCGATTTTTTATCGACTCGGACTTTAACAGCCTTATTCAAGCTATCAACTATTCCCTAAAGCCAACGGGTCAGGCCTTTGTATTAATTAAATCTTTAACTGAACACGGAATTGACGTGCAGGATGAGTTTCACAAGTTAAATTTTTCACTTAGTTTAGAAAAATTTAAAATTATTCGCGACACCGACCTTTATAGAATTAGATTTAAGAGCCAAAAGTTTTAGACAAATTTCGTCATACTCGATTGTTGCACAGTATTTATGCTTTCTTGTTAAGATAAGGCCCAAAGTGATCATTGACATGATAAATATGTGTATAGGGCTTTGACGGCCCAGGGATTCATAAATTAAAACTAGCTTATTAAAAGCGGAATTAACCGCTTAATTAATAGGGAGATTTTAATGAAAACAGCAATGATGATTTTAGCAGCTACTGTAATGACTGGCGCTATGGCTTTCGCAGACGTAGAAAACAAAGAAACGACAGACGTGTCTAAAAACCCAATCACTGGCACAACTAAAACTGTTAAGAAACACAAAAAAATGGTTAAAGGCGCACACGGCGAGCACGAGCAGACTGCTAAAGAAACAACTAAAGAATACAAAGACGGAAACGTTAAACAAACTACTGAGACTAAAACTACAACTGAAACTAAGCACTAGTTTTAGCTAAATCAAAGTCACTTGATTCGAAAAAGAGAGCTTCGGCTCTCTTTTTTTATTTGTGCCCAACCTGTTTGCAACTTACATTGAACCATGTCTGCAAAGCTACTTTTGTTATATGCATTTTTTTTATTTTCAATCTCTTCAAGTGCCTTAACTTACGGAGCTCCCGACCAAATCACAAGCCTAAGCCCTTATGCCGACACGACCCTAACACAGTGGCAGATTCAACGTTTAGCTTATGACTTCTTGCTTATAGAAGTTCCGGGTCAGCGTGATGTATTTCGCCCAGGCTTGGCAAAAAGTTGGAAAATTTCAAAAGACAAAAAAGTTTTTCATTTCGAATTAAGAAAAGCCCAATGGTCAGATCAAAAGCCTGTGACGATTGAAGATGTCAAATTTAGCGTAGAAAATATTCTAGACCCTAAATATAAAAATCCTTGGCTATCTTCTTTTTCGTTAATTGAAAAAGTTGAGATTTTATCCCCTAAGCAACTGCGTATCACTTTAAAAAAAGCAGACTTTGAGGTTTTTAAAAATATTGCCGTTGTGCTAAAAATTTTACCCAAGTCTTTTTATTTAGATCCCTTTTCAGAAGTTTATAAAAAACAATTGCATGGATCCGGTCCTTATAAGCTAAGTAGTTTTAAACCACCCAACTTTGCTTCATTAGAAAAAAACTTAGCCTGGTGGGGTTGGAGCGATCCCGAGCTTAAGTCTTGGTATAAGCCTGAAAAAATTATTTTTCAGGCTGTACCCACCGCTACGATAGCCGGCAGCTACTTTCAAAAAAATCTAATTGATTTATATCCTTTGAGTTCTTCTAATGCCATTCGAAATTTAAATCTAAGAAGTAAATCTGAAGTTTATTTCGTGATCGATCCAAATAAAAATCAAGAAATTATTGAACAAATATTTTTCAATTTCAAAGATAAAATTTTTTCTGATATTAAAATGCGTATTGCCTTAAATTTATTAGTTGATCGTTTTGATCTTTGTAAAAAAGTTTACGCTAGTTCTAAAATTTTATTACCTTTTGACAAAAAGAATGGCCTTTCTCAGTTGAAAGAACTGGGCTGGATCGATTCAAACAAAGATGGGGTTTTAGATCGCGTAATTGATGGCAAGCTAACTTCTTTAGAGTTCGATGTACTTTATAGCTCTTCTGAATCAGAAATGATTTTAACTTCACTTAAAGAAAATTTTAAAATCTACGGAATTGAAATAAATCTAAAATCAACCGATTCATCTCTTTTTTGGAAAATTTTAAATGAGAAAAAATTTCAAAGTTATTTAAATACTCAAGATCAAAAAGAAACTGTCCTTAGTTCTGAATGGCAGAGTAGCGGTTTTTATAATAATCAAAGTTTTTTTAATGCTGTTGTCGATCAAGACTTTTTACTACTTAGTCAAACTTTTGAACCTTCAAAGCGCAAAAAATTAACACAAGATATACACAAAAAAATAGCGGCAGATATGCCTTCTTTAATTCTTTGCCAGATCAATCATTCTGATTTTGCTATTCGATCTAGCTACGAAAAATCTAAAATCATTAAAGGTTTACCAATCTGGGGTTGGTTTAATAAATAAGCGAGACTTCAAAAAATTATTTGTACTCTGTTTAAGCCGAACCGTATTTGAAGACAGCCTACTGAAGTATGAGCCAAGCTGAATAATAGCTTGTTTGCTCGCTGAAGGTGATCAATTGCCACGATAGATCTACCGTTATAAAATACCTACTTGTGAAAAAATTTTTATTTTATCTTTTTAATTTTTGGCCACCTTTTCTAGGTGCTGGCATTACAGTCACTCAAATTTCTGATGACCTTTTATCGATGCGCGTCCGGCTGAAAAAAAGATTTTGGACTTCAACTCTATTGAAAGCCCAGTTTGGTGGATCTATTTTCGCAATGACGGATCCTATTTATGCGGCCATTTTAACAACTCATTTAGGCAAGGAATATGTTGTATGGGACCACTCGGCCTCTATCGAGTTTTTAAAACCGGGCCGTAGCGAATTGTTTTCGGATTTTAAGTTAGAAAAGCAAGAAATTGATAAATTGAAAATACAGCTCGTTTCTGAACGTAAAATGATTTGGCAAAAAACCATTCAAGTATTTGATATTAAAAATGAGCTTATTGCTGTCGTAACAAAAAAAATCCACATTCGTCATAAAAATCAAAAGTAAACGGAAATAAAATGAACTCCTTAAAATCAAAAAATCGTACTAAAATAGCTATCGTTGGCAGCGGCATTGCTGGGTTATCAGCAGCTTATGACTTAAAAAATTTCTGTGATATTGAAATTTTCGAAAAAGCTTCAGAGTTGGGTGGGCATATTAGGCCGCGTACTGTTTTAAATGATGAGGGCCAACCTCTAAACATTGACACCGCTTTTTTAGGTTTTAAACCTGAAGTCTACCCAGGAGTGACCAGTCTTTTTAACGAACTCGGAGTCGAAACATTGCCGAAGCTGATCACCGGTAGTGTTCATATTTTTGATAAAAATATTCATTTTTTAAGGCACGAAGCTCATTTGCAATTTGGTAAAGAACTTCCTTTAGAATGGGCTGATGCTACCAGAAAATTTTATGGTTTATTAGCGCACGCCTTACAGAATGGTTTGAACGAAATGTCCAATGTGCGCTTAGACGATTTTGCTCACGCGCAGGGTTTTCCACCAGAGATGATTAACACCCTCATTATTCCTGACGTCGCAAGCATTTGGGGCGTACAGCCACATGAAGCGGCCGCAATGTCTTTACAAGGAGCCGTAGGTTCGTTGCTAACGGTTGGGCGCGGGGTTCATATTCTTAAAAATTCTACGGCTGACTATCTAGATAAGCTTTTAGCCGCCTGCCGCTTTACAGCGATTCATAAAGATTGCGTCGATTTAAAAGTTAAACACGGCGTCCAAGGTGAAGCGCAGATTATTTTTCAAGGCGAAACTTTAAATTTTGATCGAATAATCATTGCTGCGCCAGCGGAAGAAGCATTAAAAATATTGCTGAATCCTTCTGCCGACGAATTACGACTTTTACCAAAATTTAATTATGTATCAACCGTAGCTGTTTTACATCGCGACCCCGCCGTACTTGCACCTTTAGGTTTAAAACGCGGACATTTTAATTATGTGAAAGCAAGCGCATCTGAAGAAAACTCTGTCACCATTACTTGGGACATGAATGCCTTGTTAAATGTTCAAACAAAAGAACCTATTTTAATGACGACGGCAAATCCGTCGTTTTTGCAAAGCCAAATCATTGATAAAAATAAAATGATTGATACGGCTTATCACCGTCATTGTATCTCCACTCCTGAAGCCGTATCGGCTATTCCAGAAATGATTGCGCTGAATAAAAAAAGCTCAATTCTTTTTTGCGGATCTTATTTTAAGCCAGCTGCCACACACGAAGCGGCCTTTCAATCAGGGTTAGCGGCCGCAAAGATTATTCGAAGCTCAGAGTTTCAAATAAAACAATTTAGTGTAGAAAATGAACCATAAACCTTGCGCTGCGTTGCCTATTAAATATTGAATAGATTCCTATTTCTTGAGGGCAACCTTTTACGCTGCTAATCTTTTTACATATTTACAAAGGGGTTTATATGAAAAAAGTAATAGTTATTTTAGCGGCATCTTTTATTTCTCTGCTGGTCGGTTGCGCTACTGAATCTAATAAGGCTTTAAAAGTAGAAAAGTCTGCTTCCGCGCAAACCGCTTCTAATTACAGCGGAGTTAAGCACCCCATCATGGTTAGTAACTTTGATAACAAATCTGGTTTCATGAGAGGAGTTTTCTCTGAGGGGCCCGATCGTTTATCAAGCCAGGCCAAGACGGTATTAATGGCACACTTACAACAAACAGGTCGTTTTCGTGTTCTTGACCGTGACAATATGAAAGAACTTTCTAGCGAAGCTAAGCTATCTGGCAAAAAACAAAATATTAAGGGTGCTGATTTTGCTATTACCGGTGATGTTGCCGAATTCGGACGTAAAGAAACTGGCGATCGACAACTTTTTGGCATTTTAGGAAGCGGCAAAAGCCAAGTTGCCTATTCGAAAGTAACTGTGAATGTAGTTGATGTAGCGACTTCTGAAGTTATTTACTCTGCTTCTGGGTCGGGCGAATACGAACTAAGTAATCGCGAAGTAATTGGTTTTGGCGGTACGGCAGCTTACGACTCAACCTTGAACGGAAAGGTTCTAGATCTAGCTATGCGCGAAGCGGTCGATCGCTTAGTGGAAGGTCTTGAACAAAAATCGTGGAGCCTAACTAAATAATTTATGCATTCAAATTTTAAAAATTCTCACAAGTTTTCGTTTAAAATTATCATTTTGTTAACTTTGTTTACGGCGCTAGGTAGCTGTGTAAGCTCTACCAAGTATTATTGGGGAGAATATGAAAATATTCTCTACACTCAATCTAAAGATCCCGGCAAATCTACACCAGAGATTCAAATTGAAAAAATGCAGGCTGATATTCAGAAAGCGGCCAGCAAGAACCAGCCGTTGCCTCCGGGTTTTTATGCTCATTTAGGGTCGCAGTATCTTGAAATCGGAAAAGCTCAAGAAGCCCGTCAATATTTTACCGCCGAAAAAAGAGCATTTCCTGAGTCGACTATGCTGATGGATCGTTTTTTAAAAAAAATTAAATAGGAATAGATAAAATGATTTTTTCAAATTTTAAAAAAGTAACTTTGCTTACAACATTTAATTTTTTTCTTGGCACGACATTCTTTTTACTATTGGGCTGCGCGACGCCAAAAAACTACGATAAATTTCGCGCTGCGAATCCGAAATCAATTTTAGTGTTGCCGCCAAAAAATCAAAGCACAGACGTGCGCGGTACTTATAGTTTTCTGTCAACGGTCACAATGCCGATCGCAGAAAAAGGTTTCTATGTTTTTCCGGTTTCGGTCGTCGATCAGATGATGAAAGAGAACGGCTTGCCTTCAGCTAATGAAATGCATGAGGTTTCGCTAAAGAAAATTAAAGAAATAATAAATCCAGATGCCGTTCTTTATATAAATCTAGAGCAGTACGGTACGAAGTTTGTCGTTATACAAAGTCAAACCACGGTTGTTGCTTCTGGAAAGTTAGTCTCAACTGCTTCAGGTCAGGTACTTTGGGAAGGTCGAATTGAAAAAGTCGTCGCATCTTCTAACGGAGGCGGCGGCCTGGGCGGTCTTTTAGTAAGCGCCATGGTAAGCCAGGCTATCAACTCATCAGTCGACTACGCCCATGATGTTTCGATCATTGCAAGCCAAGAGCTTTTCATGACCGAGGGGCAAGGCCTTGTTAACGGACCCTACAAAACTGTTTCAACAAAATAGCGCCAAGCTGGATGCGTTTCTAACCATTTTTATTGGTTAGAAACCAGACAGAGTTCATCGAAACGCTTCATTTAAGACTCGGCCATTTGACTTGGCTGGTGGCAGAACGCCGGTCAAAAATGATAGTGTCGGGGCAATATCTACTATCAGTGATCCCGAATAAACTCCGGAAGCAAACCATTTTGGTCCCCAAAAAATCAACGGAACCGTCGTATCGTAATTCCATGCCGTCTGATGTGTTGCCAAGTTTTTTGACTTATCCGTATAAAATGGCTGTAGAACCAAAACAACATCGCCCGTAATGTCTGGAACAAAACTATTTTCAGCCGCAGCTCTTATATCAAAATACGGGATTTTAGCATTTAAGATTTGCGAGCGAGTAATTGCGCGATAAACGTAAGGAAATTTTTCATAAAACTCTTGAACTTTTTTTTGCATTTTTTCTACATCAATTTTTTTCTCGGCGATACGCTGCCTATTCAAGTAGACATTCGAAATAAAAACTGTTTCAACCCAACCGCGCTCGCCCGATGATCCGAATTCGTCAGTTAACACTTTGTTCAAATCTTTAATCGTATTAATGTGATCTATGCCTTGCGAATCAATTTTATTTCTTTTTAGCAGCACCGGCGAAGGCTGTACACCGTGGTCGGCAGTCAAAACAATCACTGTATCGTCAAAAAGATTGTTCTTTTTTAATGCCTTTATCAGACGTGAAATCTGCTGATCTTCTACCAAGGTTAATTTCGTAACGTTGAGCGACTCTGGCCCTTCTGCATGACCAAGAATATCGTGATTCGATAAACTAATCGCTAGCACATCCGGGCCGTCTGTTGCGCGCTTGCCTAATTTTTCTTTTTCTAACGCTTCGATTGCAATATCAATCGTTACGGTCGTTCCCGCGATTGAAGTGGGTAGATCGGATTTAATCAGCAAATTCTGATCTTTTTGTTTTTTGTTCGTCGCCACAAGCCATTCCGGAGTTTTACCCTCGTTATAATAAGTAGATGTGACCCATTGATTTAAATCGTCGTCATACCATAAAGACATATCCGCACGATGGCCGCCTAGAAAAATGGCCGACCGATCTTTTATTGAAACCGCAAATACCTTACTTTTAGGAAACAAATTTTTAACTTCGTCACCGAACGTGGTCGTTTTTAAGCGCCGTGGAGACAATCCAAATTCAGCGTCATCTGCACAATAAACTTTTTTTCGAGTTTCGCTATTATACCATTCATTTTGCTGAATACTTGTTTGCGACGGATAAGAGCCAGACAAAATCATCGCATGCCCAGGGCAAGTCATCGACTGTAAAATTCCGTAATTGCTTTGTGCAAAGTAAGCCCCGGTCTGCATCAAGTGATTAAATCCAAGCTGCGAAGCCGGCAAAAACTGTTTTTGCAAACGCGAAAGAAAATCCGCACGAAACTGGTCAATCACTACGACGACAACAAGCTTAGGCTTATTTTTGTAGACAGAAAAAGGCATCGGTTTCGAAATCAGATTTAACGAGAAAAAAAGTATCGTTAAAAAAATTGTACATATGGTTTTCATAGATACATTTTAACAAATTTTTGAGCGACAGCACGTTAATATATTGTTAGCTAGAGTTTGAAGGAATAAATGAAGCCAAAACTGGATACGGTTCTAACTAATTTTATTGGTTTCAGTTCAGTAAATCAGCAAAGCTTATAATTTGACCAAAATATTCTGTCTCTTTGAACTTTGCACTAAGTTTGCCTGCTTAGATCAGAATTGGTTCTATACGTAATTCATTGTATTGGGGATACTTAAACCCACAAAAATTGCTTTTTTACTTTTTAAAACAACAAAATCAATTTCACGGCCATTGGTGTCTCGTCAGTATCGTAATTCCATAACGTAGCAACATAAAACGGCTACGCAGTAGTTTAGGTTATAAACTGTCCAGGTGGTGAGCGTTAGTCTTTCCATTATTTTTACACGAAAAATCGCGTGAAACGGTAGTGAAATAAAAATGCTTAGCTTGGTCAAAGTCAACGGCAGTTTCTATGAGAGCCGGACAATAATATCGCCATACCCAAATCATATCAGTAATTACAATTTGATTATCAGATTCAATTTTAAGATTACTTAAATCTTTCGTAATAAATTTTACATCTATTTTTAAAATACCCGCGTATTTTATAATTCCGGCACAGCGTTTGCCCGTGCAGATAATGGGTTCTTTTCGCGGCTGGGTTGCCAAAAAATTTAAGAACCCAACATAATTTTCGGTAAATCTGTAAGGGTGTTCCAAAGTCGTTCTGAAGAATAAATGTGTAATAAGTAAGAGCAATATAATTATACGAACTAGAATTTTTTTAACATGAAGGTGGAGACCCGCAAGTCCAATTACCATGACTGAAAAGAAGACTATATAGAATTGTGGCACTAAGATCGGAAGCGAAGTAAGATCAATTAAACTAAATATCGAAAGGGCCGCAATCGAATCATATAGTAAGTAATTTTTTCGGTAATTCTCAAATTTAGATCGGCTTTTTAATAATAAAATGAGGCCAATCACCAATATCGCTAATACATATTTCTGAGACTGTCCAAAGTACATCCAAGACATTTTCATATTTCGTTCGAACCAAGTGCTATATTGCCCGATCTAGTTCCAAACGGGCAAATTCAATTGATGCGCTTTAAATACTTGGAATATTGCTATGAAAGGCATGATGGATTCGAGCACCAATACTAAAGACAATTTTTTCATGTGAATCTTGTTGTTTTCCCAACAAGAATTACGCACATATATAACGATTTGATGAAGGGCCGGCGCGATCGCAACCAAGTGAGTATTTAGAGATAAAACCAGCAGTATCGTCCAAAGATATAGGTGCCTATATCGGCCGGTATTATTAAATTTTAACAGATAGTAATAAGCCGCCATCGAAAAAAAAGTAAGGAAGCGTGCGGGCGCATATCTTTTGAATAAAAAATCAAGAACGTGCTTAGGGCCGCCAAAGCTACGCTTAAATAGGCCGAGAGTTTACTTTTGTTATATTCATAGCTAACTAAATAAAACAGCGGACTCGAAGCCGCCCCGAAGAAAACCGAGACTCCTCTGCCGGCAGCAATCGAGCTACCAAAAATTTTAAAACTTAACCACAAGAAAATATTATGGATAGGCGGAAATCGATCGGCCAACGAAGCGCGAAGAACTTCGCTAAAACGAAAGTCTTCATTATAATAAGAAAGTGACGTCATCTCATCGCGCCATAAATTCGCGAGGGTAACATCTCTAAGCCGCAAATAAGCACCGATTAAGCAGATGCCTACTAAAAATATAAATTCTATTTTTTTTGAGGTAAATAATTTTACCGGGTTTACCATAGTATCCCTCTTCGGCAGGTTGTCATTTTTTCCCGGCAGTGTCGAGCATACGTGTGAACCTAGTTTTGTTTCTGTGCCATAGTCAGCTGTAGAACTTAAATAAGTTCAAACGCATGTTCTACAACCCCTTGCCGTCCTCCCCCGGGTGGGGGCGCGCTAAAGGCCAAAAAGCGCTGGCTTGGAATTAACGATTCACTTTTCGAGGCATTCGCTGAACACAGAAGCAGATTCAAATTTTTGAAACCGACAGATCTATTAATTTGTGGTTTAAGACATACCTGGCGGATTGAAAAATAGTGGCCAGAACTGGATACGTTTCTAACTTTTTGTATTGGCTTATACTTAACCGACTGATTTTCAGTAAGCGCCGAAGCCTTGCTTAAAAAGATTGCTCAGCTCCCCGTCTTTAACAACTGCAATGGCCCGCAAGTTCTTATTCTTATCAGTCCATTTCCACATACCCGTTTTACCTTTAAGAATCTGAGCCTGAATTTTCTTAGGAAGTCCTATTTGATTTCTAAAGCCGATATTCATTCTAGCAACTTCTCTATTTGATACTAAAAATAGGTTTGTATGCTCGTTCTCTATTTCAAGTTTTTGCTTAAATAACGTTGATGTTGACGTGATTCCCAATTTTCCTGAGCGAATCACCGATCTAAATGATTTACGGATATCTGGCGATTCAAAAAAATCTCCTGAATGAAAGACGTCTAGTTCTTGAAAAATATAGTCTTTTTCTTCTGGATAATCAGGAAACTTAATTTTAAAACTGGCAACATACTGCTTTATATATTCTTTATCGATACGTTTCTTTTGTTGTAAGTATGTTTTGGTCAGGTCATACATCGCGCGCGCCATTGTTTCGATGTGCGCGTCATTATACCACGACGCTTTATCTTGCGCTCCGGTTACAACTTCATAAAACCAGCCATTACCAAGCGCTGTTGCAAACACTTCATTTGCAAATTTCTGCGCACCCGCTCTATAGGGCAAGTCTGCATCTTTTTTATCGAGTTCATAATATGATAATAGCTCTTTTTTAAACTCTGTTGGTTGAGCAGAATAAAGTGAATGCATCATTTCATGAAAGGCAACCGAGAATCGACCTGCATGATCTTTGGCATCGGTAATTGTTCCTACACTTTCGAAAGGGCCAAGGCTATGCGCGTTTGAATGTTTTTTCCCTGGCGGAATTGGATAAAGGGCAATTAAAAATTCTTGTTCTTTTGGCCACGCAGTTCCATAAAAATGATTTGCCGTTTCAAATAATTCGCTGAGCTTCCACTTTTTTGCATTTTCTTTATCTATTCCTTCTATTTCACTTAACTTTGAATACTGAGGCTTCCATATCAATTTTTCATAGATGGGTTCAGTTAATTTAACCATTTTCTTAAATTTCAAAAATGTGTCCATCGGCATTGTTGTTTGCAGGCGCGTGAATAAATCATCAATGTCTTCGGCATAGGCCGATTGTATTTCGAAGAGATCATCAACCCCAAACCCATCACCATAGCCTTTTATGTTTTGGCTATAATTAACTGCTGTATTTAAATCTCTATCAACATCAGCGTAGTCTGAAAAAATTGCTTTCATTTGATCTGCATATTCTGATTTTTCTGTATATTCTTTTAGATATGGTGAATAGTGCGGCCGGTTCATGTTTGAATACACAAAAACAAGTAGGCCATGTAAACGCGAGGATTTAATTTCAACCTGTTGCGCTTGAATTTGTAGAACATAAATAAGACCTAATAAAATTGATACCAGATGTTTCATATAAAAAATCTTATCCAAGATAGCAAATATTTAAAACAAAAAAGGTGGGCAGAAACTTGTCCAGGCTTCAAAAAGCATTGATCAGAAGGACCAAGTACTGGATGCACTTCTAATTGATTGCGTGGGTTCGAACTTACTACTTAAATCCCTATCTTCTTGGAAAGCACCTCAGGAGCCACCATTAACTGTCCAATGGCTTGAAATACAGCTGTAAACTGAGAATCATATTTTTTCTCAAGTTCGTGTAACTTTTTCGAAAGTTCTGCATGCGAAATCACAAATTCTCTTAATTGTATAAAAGATCGTACCACCTGAATACTTGCTTCGACAGCCACATCACTATTCAAAACACTGGCTAACATTAATGCTCCATGCTCAGTAAAAACATACGGCAAATAACGACGACCACCACGACCTACTTTTGAGGTACCCATTTGTGATCTTAGAAATTCAGTTTCTTTTTCATTGAGCTGAAACATAAAATCGTTCGGAAAACGATCCCAATTACGTTTTACTGCTTGATTTAAAATCTTAGTTTCGACTCCGTATATTCTAGCCAAATCAATATCTAGCATTACCTTGTGTTTACGAGCGATAAAAATACATTTCTTTATTTTAGTTTTTGATATTTTATTCATGTGCGAAATTGAAAGCAATTTTATGACCAAGTTTTCAGTAATTATCTTTGAGGTCACAAATTGTGACCTCAAAGATAATTAGTAATTTCAACAACTTACGACGAAAAAATAAGGATTTAGTGATTCTAGTTGAAGCCAAATCTTAAAGCTTGAAAATTTTCTTCATTTTTTTATCTGGTCGCTTATAACCTGATCTGAAATCTAATATATCACTACGAATCTTTTGCGGAAAGTATGTTAAGTGAATTAAATTTCCAAAACGCTCTGATAGTTCAAAATTTGTAATTTTAAATCCCATTTTTAATTTTGAAATCAGAATGTCATTATTCGTCATTATGTGACGACTAAAGATGTACATAAAGCCTTGGTCACTGGCTCTTTTAACGATCTCATTCATTAGATAAGTATAAATACCTTTGCGTCTGTGAGCAGGTAAGACGGCTGAATTACACATATAAAATGTTGTTGAGGTGTATTGAAATCCCCACGACCAGGCTACAAATTTGTCTTTATAAAAAACTCCAAGATGAATACGATATTGGGTCGGGCTGATAAATTGCTTGCTGAGTTTTTTAAAGTTCTGTTGTGTGCTTTTGGAATCAATTTCATCCGAATTATAATCAAGATTATCGCTAAAAACTTTGGGCGCGTGCTTTTCAAATAACTGGTTCTCCATCAATGACAGGGGCAGTCAGGAAATCTGTTAGAATGTTTTTACTACGAAACGTTTTAACAAAAGGAACCCCAAATGCCCCCGAATATCCACGAACCTATCATTGGTTTGCCCGATTTTAAAATCATTTCTT
>JANPPC010000011.1:0-18673 GCA_031428275.1 Bdellovibrio sp. | reverse complement strand
GAAGAAGTTTATAATAAAAAGCGACTACACTCTTCATTAAATTATTTGACGCCTGAAGAGTTCGAAGCTAAGTGTATCAAAAAGAATCGGGTTAAGTCGTGAATTTTGGAAGACAACCTACGAAACTTTCACCGCACTCCAGTCTCTTCGACCACGGGCTTTAATGCAGACGGTTCAGCCGCGGGGATTGTAATGGTGAATTCGCTTCCTTTTCCGCGGCCTTCGCTTTTTACTTCGATAGCGCCTTTATGTTGTTCGATGATGTGGGAAGCAATCGATAGACCTAAACCCAGACCTCCGTGGCTTCTGGTCGTGCTCATGTCTTCTTGTTTAAGACGATCAAAGACGTACGGAATGAAAGACGCTTCGATGCCTTGCCCCGTATCTTTCACGCTGACCGAAAACTGGTTTTGTTTTTTAGTTAACGTAATTTTAACGATTCCCTCTTCGGGCGTAAATTTAATCGCATTTGTCAATAGATTTGAAACAACCTGCGCCATACGTTGTTCATCGGCAAAGACTAAAAACTCAGAATCAGGTACCTCAAGAATCGCATTTATTTTTTTTTGCTCGAATCGTGGCGCTAAACTTTTCAGGGCCACCACTAAAACATCCCGAAGCGAAAGCAGTGTCGGCTCAAAATGAAGTTTTCCGGTTATTATACGGGAAGTATCTAACAGATCATCGATTAAAGATTTTTGTAAGCGCGCATTGCGTTCAAGTACGATTAAAGCCTCTGCCTTTTCGGAAGGGCTTAACTCGCTTGATTTCAGTAGTTCTGTCCAACCTAATATCACATTTAAAGGGGTGCGTAGCTCGTGGGAAAGGGTGGCAAAAAATTCGTCGCGTTTTTCAGCCGCGCGCTGTTGCTCGGCCAAAAGATGTTTAACCTGGTACTGTTTTCTTCTAGCGCGTAAGCCAACTTCGACGGCTCGGCATAAGGTCAGGCGGCTGAATGGCCTTTCTAGAATTGAAATATTACCACTTGCCGAAAAAGATTTCCAGCTGCGTGCTGGGCCTTGGCCAGTTAGCAAAATCACGGGTGTATCCGACCAAGGTTGTTGATTTAAAATTAAATTTTGAAGCCGGGGTAGTTCATTCATTGGAAGAGCTTCTTCGGCTATAACGATAACCGCGCAACCGATCGCCATTTGGTCGCACAGATCGGCAATACTTTTACAAGGTAAAGCAAGTAACCCCGATTCACGCAGCACCTGCGCTGCGACCGTTGAATCGTTCTCGGTTGGGGATAAAATAAGAACCAGCTCAGAATCGTTCGTCATATTTAAGCTTCATCCCGTAAGATTTTTTCGAAGTCGCCTGAATAGCTAGGAATGCCCGAAAATATTCCTTTAAAGTCCTTAAGTACTTCGCCCACAATAACGCCGCCTTGACCGATGCGAAGTTCGCGTAAACTTTCTTCGTGCGATCCTGTTCTTTTTTTGATGACTGAGATTGCTTTTTTTATGCTACCGAAGGCTTCAAAGTATCGTGTGACTATGACGGTATCGGCTAGATACGTTAAATCCATCGGTGTCTGCATATTGCTTCCCATAATTCCGGCTTGCGCCAGCACCATGACCGTCACGACGCCACGATTACCCAGGTAAGCAAGAAGTTCGTGTAACTGTAACATTAAAAATTGTTGCTCAGGCATGGCGTGCAAGTAGCCATTTAGGCTGTCGATCACGACCATGTCGACGTTGTCGATCGTGCTAGCGCCGCGAAGGGCGGCTGCGAATTGGCCCGGGGTTAGCTCGGCCGGATCAATTTTTCTAAGCACGATTGCGCCCGAGTCAAAATGCTTTTGAAGATTTAAACCAAGTGCGTGGGCGCGTGAAATCAGATTGGTCGTACTTTCTTCAAAGCTAAAAAGGGCTACTTTTTCTCCGCGTTCGGCGGCACTCACGGCGAAGCGAATGCAGATCGTTGATTTACCTGTTCCGGCGGGGCCCATAATCAGATTGCTCGTACCGCGGTCAAGACCGCCTCCCAGAAGTTCATCGAGCGCAGTCACTCCACTTGATAAAGTGCGTTTACTAAAAGTCTCTTTGTGATCAGCCGCGACTAAGCGTGGGTACATTTCAATGCCGCCCACTTCGATTAAGTAATCGTGCGTACCACCCTTAAATTTAATTCCGCGTAGCTTTACAATGTGGAATTGTCGCCGTTCAACTCCGTAAGTGGCGCGAAATTTTTCTAGAAGTAAAACACCGTGCACGATACTTTGCACATGAATGTCTCCGGCTTCGACCGTCAAATCATCAAGAAATAAAACCGTCGAACCTCTACCAACAAAAAACTCTTTGAAGGCTAACATTTGTCGTCGATAACGTAAGGAAGAGTCGGCCATTAAGCGAAGCTCTGAAACCGAATCAAAAACGATGCGAACGGCATTCACTTCTTTAATTTTTGTAAGTAGCAATTCGATTGTTTTTGCAAGTTCGACTTCTGACGGATGAAATAGGGTTGTCTGATGGCTGGCGCTGATTTGTGCAGAGATAGCTGAAAGCTCTAAAATATCCACACCGCTAAAGTTCCAGCCGTGCGAGCGCGCCACATCTTCAAGCTCGGCTTTGGTTTCTGAGAATGTGATGTATAGAACTTTTTCTTTACGACGTGCTCCCTCAAGTAAGAATTGAATAGCTAAAGTGGTCTTACCTGTTCCGGGTTTACCTTGTAAAAGATAAAGGTGATTTTGTGGAAGACCGCCGGCTAAAATTTCGTCTAAGCCAGTGACTCCGGTGGGGGCCTTTGGGCCCACGTAAGGTATTGCGTTCATAAATTTCCTTCCTTTAAAAGGTGCTTTAGATACGTCATAAAACGCATGCATGAATCTTTCAATGGATCATCTCGAATATATTCTTGAATTTGGGGCAAAAAAGAACACTTAACATGTTCAAATAAGACCCAGTTGCAAATTGGCTTATTTCTATTCACTTGAAACCCTTCACTAAAATCAGCACTATAGGATATGGCGTTGGCAGCAAAATTATACCGATTTAAAATTGAATTATCAGATGTCGAAAAATCGTCGTATCAGTCACTTGATTTTCGGGTGGCGCAGCATCCGTCAGAAACTTTAAGTTATCTGCTTACGCGCGTAATTGCTTACTCTCTCAGTTATGAAGATGGCATCGAGTTTTCTGCGGCGGGGCTGAGTGATCCAGAGGCACCCACTTTGCGAGTTGCAAACCATATGGGCGACACAAAGGTTTGGATCGAAATCGGTAATCCGTCAGCAAAAAGAATACATAAAGCGTCGAAAGCGGCGCCGAAAGTTAAAATATTTACCTACAAAGACCCGCAAGTCTTACTTAATGAAATGGCCACCGAGCAAATTCACCGGCGTAATGAAATTGAAATTTATTCTATTCCGGCGGCGGCGCTGGATCGCTTAGCAGAAAAGATAAAAAAAGAAAATCGCTGGACTCTTATTTTTATGGATCGAACTCTGATGATTAACGGCGATGATCTGGCCGAAGAAATTGCGATCGGTTCGCACTAATCGCGGATACGAACTTCAAGTAACTCAATTTCAAATAACAAGTTTGAATGAGGTTTAATAAAAGATCCAATTTGGCGTTCGCCGTAACCCAGTTCAGCGGGCACAAATAATTTTCTCTGTCCGCCTTCTTTCATTCCCATAAGGCCCTGGTCCCAACCTTTGATGACTCGGCCTGAACCGATCACGAATTGAAACGGTCGGCCGTGGTTTAGTGATGAGTCGAATTGGGTGCCGTCTTCAAGGTAGCCCGTGTAGTGGCAAAGCAGTAACGCACCTTTGACGGCTTCATTGCCTTCACCCAATTTAACATCAGTTACAATTAATTTATTTTGGTTCATAGATCTTTAACATGGCATGAATGCGCAGTGCTTTCAACTCTGGCCGGTATCACCGGAATAACTTCAGTTGTTTTCGAAGTAAATAGCGAGCCAATTTTATTTGCCCAGATTCTGAAACGATCAACATAAACGAATAGGGCGGCTACCACGATTAAAGTTAGAACCGTCGATAATAATACTCCGGCCACGATGGCAACGCCCATCGACGTGCGTGCACGAGACGCGGGGTTCAGACCAATCGCCGTCGGTCGTGTACCGTCCATTAACGCAAACGACGGCATCAAAATCGGGCGCAGACGAGTTCTGCCGGTTTCAAGAAGCGATGCCTACAAAATTTGAAAAGTCTGAATTAATTGAAAGAATTTGTCGAACAATATGCCTGCGACTTTGCTGCGTTGTGAAATTAAACTTAACCACTTTAAAGAAAAAGCGAGCTGCATATTTTCGTATGCGATTGAAAACGCTGAAGGTTTTCAATAAAACTCAAACCGTTTTTGTGCGAAAGTTCTATAGCTTTTAGAATCGTTTGCTGAATTATTAAGAGCTTATTGCGGTCTCGGCGCCATTCGATTTCGTTCGGTGCTGAATAAGCGGTGTCGGCGGGCTCTTCCAGAGGCGCTAATTGATAGAGCGGTCGATCGTTATAGGTCTTCCCCAGCCAGAGCATATTTTTTTCTTGGCCTGGTAAAATAAATTTTTGAATATCGTCGACCAAAACAGCATTGTTCAAATCGAAGTGTGCGGATAGATCTTTCTTGTACCGCTGCGAGAATTTTAAATCGAGATCAGCCGACACTTGAGTTAAATTGGTGGCTGATAATATTTTATTAAATTTGAAATTATTGTTCGGATAAAGCAAATTAATCTTTTCATAAATTGCTTTAATAACCGTGTGGTTTCTTTCAGCGGCCCCACCACTAAAGTAAGAAATTCGTACGTCTGGGATTTGGTGCAAAGACGATAAAACTTCAAACGTATGATCAGAAAATCGATAGAGTTTTTCGTCAATTCGAATCGTATTTTCTGGTACAGCTTCGGCCATAGCTTCAGTCGTCGGATTGATAATGGTCCAGTCTAAATCAAATACGATATCAATAGGCGGGTAAGCGAAGGCTTTCGCCGCGACCAGTAAAATACAAAAGAAGGCAGCCACTGTCTTTAAAATCGACAACTTAAAATCGCTAAAGCCAACGGATTGTACTAGGGCCTTGATATGATTCATTAAGCTTTGGCTTTTCAAAAACGGCACCATAAATATCTGATATTGTTCAGTGAATTTAGTTTTACTATCTTTTTAGTCACATTAAATGCCTTGCAGCTTTCTTTCGAACTTGGTTTTAAGCAGAGCGCAGGGGTAGGCTTTTTATATGAGAAAAAATATCTTTAAAGCGATAACGTTGTTTTTTTTACTTACGGGTTGTGCAAGTTTGACCGATCAAGGTCGAGAGGCTTTAGCAAAAGGCGAAGTTGAAAATGCCTTATCACTATTTCAACGCGCGACGAAGGCGAATGCGACCGATGGAGAAGCGCTTGAGGGTTTACGAAAAGCACAACAGGCATGGATCGAACGAAAACTGATCGATGTAAGACTGTTTCGTCTAGCCAATAACTTCGGCGAAAGTGAAAATTTACTACTAAAGTTAATTCAAAACGAAAATGAGTGGCAGGTATTTCCAAGCCAGGTGGCTTTCGCGACCCAAACAGAAGAAATTAATTATTTTGCCGGCCGTACGCGTAGTCGGATCAAAGGCTTCATTGAAAAGAAGAATCCGTTAGGTGCCCAATCCGAGTTTTTACGTAACCGATTTATTCTTGAAAAAGCAATGTCGGCAAACGTTTCTGCACTTGAAAATAGTATTTACGACGCCGGCAAAAGCTTTTGCGTCGAATCAGAGAAGTCTTTAAAAGATTACGAATTTTATACCCACAAGTGGTTGGTCCAAAGTTGTAAGGTCTGGAAGTATCCCGTTAAAGACAGAAAATTAAAGAACTCGGTCGCCTTGTTTGCCGATTTAAAAACTAATTCGAAAGTCGAAAATTTATCTTTAGAATTAACAAACTCACTTGATCAAAATATCAGAACTGCTTTTTTGAAATCCAAATGGCATGATCCTGCTGGTGTTTCGATTCTTACAGCGGGCGTAGTGGGTGAATTCAAAAGTAAAACCCTTGAAAGCGAAGTTCGGCGAAGCGCCCCTTACACAGTGCAAGTAGCGTACGAAGAAGAGTCAATTCGTGCGGTGCAGCCGAAAGAAAATTCAAATGGGGGATTGATCGCAGTCTTGGGCCTATTATTCGGAAGTTCGGCGAATGAGCGAGTTGTACCTAATGGAAACGGTACCGAAAAAGTTTATACGACTCGGTACCGCCCAGAAATTCGGTACCATTATTATGATGCCGTTGAAACGAAATCGCTTAAGGTATTAGACGGTAAGCTGCATACGTCTTTAAACAATCAAAAAATCATATCTACTATTGCGGGTGATTATAAATCAATTCAAGATAAGCACTCCGAAAACTTTCCGGAAGCGGGGCTTAAGCCCGCGAACCCGCAGTTTATAACGGATCAAGAGTGGATCACTTCAATGGGGGGAATTTGGATTCAAAAGCTGACTGCAGAATTACAGAACTATTGGCTGCATAATTTCTGTAATGAACTCATAGCAAATAAAAGCTTTAGCGAGCGCGAACAGATGAATCGGTGCGCCTACCAAGTAACTTTTGCCACCCCAGAGCCTTTAAAACAGTATTATTTGAAGAATTGGGAAATTCCATTTGATAGCTGGCAGCAACTAATTCAAAGTAATTAACCAAATCAATTAACCCGTCAGCCTAGGAATATGTATGCCCATGTTTATCGTAAAAGTGTTGTTACAGGATGTAAAAGACGATGTTATTTTTCAAGAATTAGACGAAGCGATGGCTAACGAAGAAGGTTATCCCTATGTTACCGATCAGAACGAAAAGATTTTCGCGCTGCCTTTAGACACATTCGAATTTGACGTAGAAACTACGGCCGAAGCTTTATTGAATGTAGTTAAGTTGATTTGTGCAACGATCGAAAAGAAACACAAATTAAATAAAAGTCCGATTATGGTGATCGAATCTGAAAATATGCAATTCGCGAATCTAGAAGAATTAAGCGACGAAGATTTCGAAGATTAAATTAAAAAAGTTACGCCTGATGCCCTTTTGCTATTTAGACTTGGCAATATTGAATTAAACATAGAAATAGGTAGATTTGTGTTATGTTTAGGCAAATATTGATGACATCGTCTCAAGCCAAAGGGCTTTTTTATTTGCAATAAACAAACTAAAATTGTTTAAATAAAGACTGCTTATTTAGATAACCTGTAACTTTTCAAATAAAGGAAACGTATTACAGATGAGGCAGTCAAAGTCAGATCTTGAGAAAGGTTTGCATTCTAAAATTCTTCTGGGTTTAGCCGGAGATACAGCCTCTTATGCAGAGTTTTTACAAGAAATTGCTAATCTGCTTAGAATTTTTTTGATGAAAAAAATGGGATCGAAGACGCGTTCAAAAGAAAGAGCCGAAGAGCTTGTTCAGGAAGTTCTTTTAGCTATTCACCAAAAGCGCCACCTTTACCGCACTTCGGATCCAATACTGCCGTGGGTTTATGCGATTGCAAATTACCGTCTGATTGATTCAATACGGGCCGAATCTAGACGCCCGAATTGTGTTCCTTGGACCGACGAGTACGACCAAATTTTTTCGGTGGTGGCCGAAGATGCCAATGATATTTTTGCAGATAAGGTAGAAGACTTGTTGCAAGGACTGCCTGCGCTTCAAAGAAAAGTTCTAAAAATGGCCAAAGTGGATGAAATACCATTAGCCAAGATAGCCGAACAACTAGCGTTGTCGATTTCAGCGGTCAAAGTTAACATTCACAGGTCGATCAAGGCCTTACGGAAGAACGAAAGTAAGAAAGAAGTTATTAGGTAGCTATGACAAAGACGTCCGAATTTATTAAAAAAATTTCCACCGAGCCAGTCTCGTCGGCAGCAGTAACTTGGAATTTTTTGTACTGGGTTGGATGGCTATTCATAAGCGTTTTGATTTTGGCTATTTTAATAGTGATAGCGCCATTGCGAGCTGATTTTTCTCGCAGCTTAGTCCAATCGCCACAATTTCTAGGCGAAAGTTTTTTGTGGCTAGCTTTAACCGTGATAAGTGTCTACATGGCCTACCTGAGCGTTTTACCGGGCCGACTTCGGTCCAATTTTTTTAGAATACTGGCTTTTCTTTTCTCAAGCCTCATAGCAGCCGCACTTTTTCGTTTAACGACATTCGGTTTATCTAATGAACTGATTGGAGAAATGGATTTTTACCGTGGTCGTTGTGGAATTATTATTCTGGTTTCAGGTGTTGTATCAACAAGTTGGATGTTTTTTATTTTACGTAAAGCGGCCCCAACGCGCTTAGCTTTGACGGGCGTATTAAGTGCAGTGTCTTCTGCAGCATTTTGCGCTTTACTGATGCAATTTATATGTCGATATGAAAACACTTTGCACATTGCAATTTGGCATTTTTTACCGATATTTATACTTTCTTTTATTAGCTCAATCGCGGCGCATCGTTTTTTGCGATGGTAGTATTCACTTTATGAAAATAAAAAGTTTTTTAATATTCATTTTTTTTGTAATTTTTAATTCCAGTCTGGCGATGGGACACCCCTTAGATCTCGGCGTTTTAAATATTACACAGCAAGGTTCAGGGGTTCACGCGCGACTAGAAATCAACCCAGAAATCGGCGCACGTCTTCTGCAGCTAGAGCTTAAAGATTTGACCAGTCAGCAGCTTGAAGTAAAAAAAAATGAACTGTTTAGTATAAGTCTTGGCTCGGGGCAGCTATCTTTTGATCAAATGGACTGCCAGTGGTCCGAGGCTGTTCAGGTGAAGATTGAAAACCCCCAGCTACTGTCGATTGATGTTGATGCATCTTGCGAAAAAATTGCGGGTCAATTGAATCTTGATCTACCTTTTCTAAAAAAATTAGAGCCCAGTTATCGATTACTATCGATGATCCGAATAGATGGCCAAGAACACATGGCCGGTGCCGATCCTACGAACAGTGTGTTGAATTTAAATATAAATCAAAAAAAATACGGATTTGCAGATTTTATTTGGATGGGAATGGAACACATTGGTGCTTCCGTCAGCGAATGGAAAAATGAAGAAGGTTTTCATATTCCGGTCGGGATCGATCATATTCTTTTTGTCTTGGCTTTACTTTTGGGTGGTGGCGGATTCGTCGGGCTACTGAAAACGGTTACTGGATTCACTTTAGGGCACTCGCTGACTTTAGCGTTAGCTACGTTGGGTTTAGTTAGCGTTCCATCGCGATTAGTCGAATCAGCTATTGCGCTTTCAATTTGTATCGTCGCTGTTGAAAGTATTTTTATTAAAAATTCATCTTATCGATGGAAGGTGGCTCTTCTTTTTGGTTTAATTCACGGTTTAGGATTTGCTTCAGCCATATCCGGTTTGCAGCTATCCGGAACCCACTTGGTGCAGGCTTTGATCGCATTTAATGTCGGTGTGGAGTTAGGTCAAGGAATTATCGTCACTTGTTTTATGCCAATTTTATTTATATTGAATTATTACCCAGCAGCAAAAAAATTGATCATTCCGACTTGCGCGAGTATCATATTTTTGACCGGTTTCTATTGGTTTGTGCAACGTGCGTTTGAAATTTCAATTTTTTAATTAAGAGCGTAGAAAAAGGTTAACGATGAAACGAAAAATACTATTCTTGTTTCTTGCATTCATTGGTCTTACCTTCGCAGTATCTTTAATTTATTATTTTCACTTTAAAGCGGATGGCGAAATTCGAGAATTAGCTGTTTATCGATATCAATCTAGGCAAACCGCGAATTTTCTTTCTGATATTGAAACTCTGCAAAAGCGCGTCGATAATCCATCGCCGCAGGCTGGCGATTGGGGCACCTTAGCTGGGCTTTTTTACGCTCAAGGAAAAATTTCGGGAAATACCACCTGGTTTGATCAAGCCGAAGAGGCTGCAAGAAAATCTTTGAAACTTCAGCCACAACCCAACGCGGGCGCTAGACTCATTTTAGCAAAAGTTAAAGCCTCACGTCATGAGTTTCGTGAAGCTATCGAAATTGCAACAGAAGCCTTTCAAAACGATAGCAGCAAAACTTCGGCTTTAGCTGTTATTATTACATCTTATTTGGCAATGGGTGATTTAACCCAAGCCGGAAGCTTCGCAGATCAATTTATCAATCGCAGCCCGGGACTTGAAAGTTACGCCTTAAGAGCCTTAATCATGGAAGCAACAGGCCGCGTATCTGAATCCACTAACGATTTTAAGCGGGCTTTAGAGCTTGAAGACTTCGGAGCCGAGCAAGAATCTGCATGGGCGCGCTGCTTGTTTGCTCGATCATTAATCCGAAATGGCGATTACGCTAACGCTCGAATTCTTTTAAACTCTGCTTTAAAAATCAAAAGCGATTACCATTTAGCTTACGACTTGCTGGGTGATTTATTTTTGCGTGAAGGTGATTATGCCAATTCTGAAAAATACTTAAAGGCGGCTTTTGCTTCGTCAAAACAGTTAGCCTACTTAGTTCATCTTGCGAAATTAAAAACTATCATGAACGAAGCTCAGGCGGCTTTACAAATTCAAACCCAAGCCGAAATTTTAATTCGAATGGAATTAGACAAGAATGGTTTTGGGCATCGGTTAGATTTAGTATCGCTTTTATTAGACCGAGGGCAGCCGAATGATGCGAAAGAAGCCCTTCAACTGGCTGAAGAAGAATCTAAAGTTCGAAGAAGCCCGGTGGCTTTATCCGTGCTGTCGCGCGCGCAGCTTGCGAACGGCGAAATTCAGAAATCATACAAAACATTGCGTGAAGTTTTGCAAACGGGAATTCGCGATTCAGAATACTATAGTCAAATGGCTGTTTTAGAGCGTGATCTTGAAAACAGACGACAGGCTCAGTTTTATATGAAAGAAGCTGTTGCTTTGGAACCCCAAAATCAACAGCTTCAAAAGATCAATCAGACTTTTTTAAATTAGACTAGTACGGAGCTGCTACGTAAGGAAAGACGCCTAGCAAAGGCTTCGGCCCTTGAGTCGTAGGATCGTATGTCACGCCAGCTAAGCTTGCATTTAATCCGTTCGCTAAATAATTTACCGTGATTTGCACTACATTGTCTCGTAGTTTGCGCCCGCCGCATAAAATTGCCTGCGTTGCACCTAGGCATCCAGCATAAGCCATTCCGCCGCCAATTGTCGTGAGAGTTGCTGAAGCTCCGGGAAATGCTTGGGTAGTATCGATTCTCATTACGTCGGGAAGAAATCCCGAAACAACTTGCGATACTGGAGGTGGCATCAGACCCTGCCCCGTAGCATACGAGTTGATAGCCGTTAAAGTTCCACCGGCTTCAGTAACGATGCCGTTGCCGGCCGTTGTTAAATCAACCGAAGGCGCAACCGAGTTCCAAAGATTTAAATTTGCATTTTTAAAAATTAAAGCTTCGTTAATTGCGGGTCGTCCTAGACGCTCAACTTGTGTGTATTGTGGGATGGCGCTTGATCCGCTGCCGCCTGAATTACAACTTGTTAAAAGTGAAATGGTTACCGCGCCAACAGCGAACAAAGAAAGTTTTTTTAGTGTGTACTTATTCATATTTAATTTCCCTTTTATTAAGATTATTTTGGAACTGAAACGGTGATCCAAGTATCAAAAATTGTTTCGCCATTTTTTCGTAAATACGAGATTGGCAAACGAACGACAATCGAATTCACATTATAATTAAACGCAAAATTTACGCCATTCGTCCAAAGAGTCGAAAGAGCCGGATTTGAAGCGCTGGCGACGTTGGCTCTCCATTTGAAAAAAGATTGAACGTCGAAGTAAAACGGGTCGGCACGTAGGCCCGCAAAAACTGTAAATGTGTTACCGTTCACAGTTAAAGTATTGTTTACAGGTGCTGCACCCAAAGCAGTTGTTGTCGCAGTGCCGGAAGCAAGCGTAGGTACTCCATCAACAATCGTTGTCATTTTTATGTTTTGAACATTAGACGCGTCAGGAGCCTCAAACTGGAAACGTAAAATCACGTCATCATTTGTTGTACCTGTCGTATCATTGTTAGTTCCGGCGCGACTAATATGAAAATCATAAACCGCTTGTGTACTAAAAAAATACTGTTGCTTAGGAAGTGAACGGGGATTGCTATTCATAATCATGACAAGATTGTTTGCAGAGCCACCGCCGCCTTCGAAGTTATCTTCACGAAAAACAAAAAGGTCTGTTAAACTAAGATTACGTCCTTTACCGTCAAATTCGCCGTCATCATGGTCGCTGGCATAAGCCGCGAAACCACCTAGTGCTGCCAGAACAGGCAGTAGTATAAAAAATCTTTTGAATGAATTCATAAATCTCCTTTTTTGTTAAAAAAATAGTGTCTTGGCATAAATACGTTTGAAAAGCCCAAATAGTTACAGCAAGAAAATATTTTTTTGCTTAAATAAGAATCTCATGTAGCGAACTTTAGTAGTCATCTTAAGTAAAGAGGTATGATTTGATTTCCAAGACTTAGACCTAAGTACGGTAAAAAGCGTTTGTGGGCGTGGGTATTATGGACGGTATTGTAAAGTATTAAAGCGGAATATTTTTCAGTCGTGCTTGAAAACTTCTTGCCTTGTGTAAGTTCCCGCAACTTTTCATCGTACACCAGAGCCTAGCATTATTTTTACTGGTATCGTAAAAAAGGTGAGAGCAGTTTTTATTTGCACATTTTCTGATTCGCTCAGCATCAAAGGTGCGATTAAATTCAAAAAATTCAGAGATGATCGGTTGCAGGTATTTTTTTTCTTTTTCTAAAACCAATAATTCTGAAAACTTTTTATCTTTCGAATTCCGCCCAAGAACTAATTTTACAGATGCCAAAAAATCTGCAAGGGGTTTGCTATTTTCAGTGTTCATTCTTTTTTCTAGAATAGAAAAAAAGTATTCTCTTAAACAAGATCTTAGATGCAATATGACTAGAAACTGTTTTTCAGTAAGTGAAAGCTTTTGTGAGAATATACTTTTAACGAAAGACTCGGCATCCCTCGCGGTTAGTAGTCTGTCTTCACTGTGGTCGCTATGAACTAATAAAGTATTGCAAAAATCTAATACTGGATTTCCGCCCAAAGTCAGAAATGGGGGTGCTTTAGCGGAACGATTTTTTTTACAGATGCCAGCTTCCACAGATGATCCCTTTGCTTGCTTAATTCTATAATGTGGTTGACATGATCATCTGTCAATGTAACCGTTAAAAGCGGTTTTGAAGGTTATTTTTAACAGGAGAGCCTAATTATGAGAATTTTATGGACATTTGTAATTTGCGTATTTTTACTAACCGCCAAAGTATTTGCTGAAACCGGGTAACTTGGCGCATAGGTGAAGGATCAAAAATAGATATACGTGTAAAGTATACTTTCGGAACTCACGCGCTCTCGACGAAACAGATCTCAGGGGATATCTTAGAACTCAAGAACAAGTACTCGGGTGAAATACGAGTGCCGATTACCAGTATCAAGGAAGGTAATTCAGAACTTGAATGTCATCTGCAAGAGGCTCTTGGGTTGAATTACGAAAAATCTAATTATCCAGATAAACACGTATGCACAGACGACGACAAAGTACCCAGCGAAGGTCCGAATAGTATATCTTATCCTGATATTCGGTTTGAAGTTGAAAATTTAGAAAAAGCAAAAGATCGATTTCTAGTTACTGGTCAATGGACTATCCACGGCATAACGAAGAAAGAAAAAATTGATATCTTGTTTCAAGAAATAGATTCAGAATCAATTAAGCTACAGGGCAGAATAAAATTTAATCTTAAAGATTATGGCGTCGTAGTTAAAAAAGCTTTTATTGTTTCTGTTGATGACGAAGTTGAAGCCGTTCTAGATTTAAATTTACGAAAAGGAAGATAAAATGAAGAATCTTAAATACATAAGTCTTGTTATTATTTTTTGCATTCACGGACGAGCATTAGGCCAAGATTACTCTTTAGGCGGTAGTCTTGCGGCTTCTGGGCTGCAGTCAGGGTCAACCCAAGTTGTTAGTTTCATGGGTGCTCGTTACTTTGACGTGAGCTTCTTCCGTATCGGTGGAGGTGTTCGGTTTACAAATTGGCAGCGCCAATCTGAACTAGATATCAACAAAACCTACAATCTTAACAAAATGTCAGTTAGTGCACTGAATTTATTTATTTTAACTGAGGCCGATATTTATGGTGATATAGTTTTAGGATTCAATATTGATGCATTCGGAGCCAGCTCTGGAAATGAAGTAGATTTAATTGGTTCGCAGGTAAAAGCTAAACCTGTATCTACGAATATTTTATTAGGTGGCAAGCCCGATCGAGGTGCTTTAAATTCTGAGTTTTATATAGGTTATAAATATCTTAATTTTAGGCTTGCGACCGGGCTTTCACATCAAGTTATCGAATACAGAGCAACAGACGATTCTGCAGGCAAGCTGCAGCGTTTTTTCGATACGGGTTTTTTACGCCTAGATTACTTTTTATAGATTACGGGTGTAGATTCCATTTCGATTATTCTGAAGTCAAATGGCGGCCATGGATTGATCTTTCTCTTGATCGCCCTGCTAAAAAACCATTGAACAAGCATTCTAACTCGCTTATGAATTAGTCATGAAATCGTCGTTTTATCAGTACTCATTTGAAAGTTTAAGAAACTATCTTGTTGAAAAGGGATGCAGAGCTGATCAGGCAAGGTTACTTTTTAATTGGCACTATAAAAAAAATAATATAACTCCGTGTGAAATCAACGGCCTATCAAATCAAACAAAACAAATTATTTATTCTGAACTTAGTTTTGAGCTACCGACCATTGATCACGTTCAAACCTCCGAAGATCTGACGGTTAAATTTCTTTTTTCTTTTCAAGATGGCAGAAAAGTAGAAACGGTGCTGATTCCGTTTAATCAAAAATACACGGTTTGCTTATCATCTCAAGTGGGCTGCGCCATGAATTGTGCTTTTTGTTACACGGGCACTCAAGGTTTAACCCGAAGCTTAAAAACCAAAGAAATCGTGGGTCAGTTTTTAGCCGCGCAAACCTGGCTTACATCGAATCGACCTGACGATGATCGTATTTTGAATGTCGTTTTCATGGGGCAGGGCGAGCCTTTGCATAATTTTGATAACGTGAAGACGGCAGTTGAAATTTTACTTTCGCAGAATGGCCTTAGTTTGGCCGATCATAAAATTACAGTTTCGACTTCCGGATATTTGCCGGGTCTGCTGCGCTGGAAAGACGAAATGCCTTCGGTTAATATCGCCCTGTCACTTCATTCACCCATCGATGAAAAAAGAAGTCAGCTGATTCCGATTAATCGAAAATATCCATTAAAAGATGTCATTCCATTGATTGAAGAATTTCCGCAAGGAAAGAAGCGATTTGTGACTTACGAATACTTATTGATTCATGAATTTAATGATTCAGAAGAGGATGCGCTTCAGACCGCAAAACTTTTAGTTGGCACCAAGGCGTTTGTGAATCTGATTCCATTTAATCCTTTTCCTGGTACGAAATGGCAACGTCCCACCGACGAAAAAGTTAAAAAATTCTGCAAGATTATTGAATCTTACAACATTCCCGTCACCATTAGAACGACCAAGGGTGATCAAATACTAGCCGCCTGTGGGCAGCTGAATAGTGTTTGATTAAAACGTATCATCGCTCGAATTCTTTAAATAAAGCTGAACTTCATTCACGTTTTCAAATTTTTGATGTTTCTGAAAGCCCTTTAGCAGAATCTCACATTTTTTTTTCAGACTTGTGCGTAAGGCTAGCTTTTCAGTCGATGCAAGTTTTGAATTATCTAAGTGTTTAGCAAGCGCTCTCACCCGCCATAAATCCATCGAATGAAACTGCATAGATAGCTGATCTGAGTGACCTCCGTGTTTGATCACCAAAGGCTCGCTCAAAAATCCAATATCAACGAAAGCGGTAATTCTTAACCAAAGATCAAAGTCCTCGCAAATCGGAAAGCTTTCATCAAATAGTCCGACTTGATTTAATAACGATCGTCGAAGTAAAACACTTGAAGGAGCAATCAAGCACAGCTCTGTGCACTGTGAAAATATTCGGCCACCCATTTTTTGATGTTTAAGGCTTTGGTGTAACGTGAGGCCATTCCGAATCCACAATTCGTTAGAATGTACGATTTTGCAGTCTTGATTCTCAGAAAGGTATTGCGCTTGCAATTCAAGTTTTTGCGGAATCCATTCATCATCCGAATCTAAAAAGGCAACCAGTTCAGACGCAGAGGCCTTAATTCCGGTATTTCTAGCGGCACTGACCCCTTTACCAATTGTTTTTAAATATCGAACGCCATATTTTTTTGTAACCGAAAAAATGTCGTCGGTTGAATGATCGTCTACAACAACGACTTCAAATTCTTTGAATGTTTGTTTTTGCAATGACTGAAGAGCTCGTTCAAGCAGTTGTATTCGATTAAAAACAGGAATGACGATTGAGACGCTTGGCATCAGCAGAAACTCATCTCATGTAAAATGAGCGTACTCAAGGGGATCTTCGCAAAAGAGTTTAGGCAGGGACAAAATACCGTGGCCGTCTAAAGCTTCTACACCTCACGTAGTCTAACTGCTCAATTTGTGGATCACTTCTGCCGGTCCAGACATTGCTTAGGTTAAAGCGTAGAGGACTCCGATGAAGCAAGCTCTTTGTGTACTATTTAAATTTATTCTATTAAGTCCGGGGCTGCGGGCCGCAGAATCCCGGGCAAGTTTATTGGTTGAGGGGCGTGTCGCTGTGATTGCGCACGCGCATCCCAAGCGCTTAAATAAATTAACTTATGCGATTCATGAGCTAAGCAATAACCGCGAAGGTTATGCTGTGACCATTGAAACCAATGCTCACAGCGCCCGCTACAACAATGAACCGATTGAAATTATCGATGGTCAAGCCACATTAACGAATGTGACATCTCAAACTAAATCTATTGATATCGTCAAGGAACTCATTTTTTCTACTGAACCGACTTACTTTCAAATAACGATGCAAGTGCTTTAAGGCGATTCGTTGAAAGTCATGTAGACTCAATGAAAAGATTTATTGATAGGCTGGCGTATTCTAGGCAGACCAAATGAAAACCTACTTCCTTCGCCGGATGTAGATTGAACCCACAGGCGACCCTTATGAGCCTCTACAAGCATCTTTGAAATATATAAGCCTAACCCTAAGCCGGTTCGATCTTTAGATCCCAGTTGTGCAAATCGATCAAAAATGAAGCTCATCTTCTCTTTAGGTATGCCTGGACCTGAGTCACGCACATGTATTTGCATTTCATTATCGCCCAGGGTTGCCGAAAGGATAATTGATCCACTCTCTGGCGTAAATTTAAGTGCATTCCCAATTAGATTCGATAGCACTTGGTTAACACGATCACGATCACATAAAATTTCTTCGAAAATATTTGTTGGCTCCATACTTAGAAGTACATTTTTAGTCGATGCCGCAAGCGCAAAACTTTCAACTGACTCGTGTAGTATTTTGTCTACATTGTGACGCTCTAATTTTAGTGCTAATTTTCCTTCTGCAATTCGCTCCATATCAAGAATATCGCTAATTAAACGTAGTGCCGTATCGACATTTCGCTTGATGAGTTCTATCCATGGTCGAACCTCTACGTCGACTTTATAAGTTTCATCTTTTAAAAGCATTTCAGCGCACGAATAAGCTGTACCAATAGGGTTTCTCAAATCATGACTGACTATAGCGAGAAATTCATCTCGGGAAGTCAGGGTCACTTTTGTTTTTGAGTGTTCGGCAATTTCGTCTGTTAAAAGATTTGAGGCCTGGTGCGCCTCTGTATCAGTTTTCGATCTCTCAGCCTTGAGATTTTGATCTGTCTGTCCACGCTCTTGATCTAACAGAGTGGTTATGAGGGTATCTTTTAAGTCGCGTTCATGTGACATTGCCGCATCAACACGCGAGCGCTCTTGTTCAATCGCATTATCAGCGTCTTGACGTTCTTCAAGTAAGCGTTCGTCACTTTTTTTGCGCTCATCTTTTTCATCAACTCTCAAAGTTTTAAATTCATTTTTGCGATGAGCATCGGCTTCAGCACGCGAATTTAGTGTGGTGCGATCAGCGGCTAACCTTTCTGCATCGACAGACTGATTCGTTCGTAATTCTGTCTCGTCTCTAGCTTCGGTCAGCGATTCATTCGTTTTGTCTCGTTCGGCTGTTAGGCTATGATCAGTTTTTTCACGTTCAGTTTTTAAAAATGGAGTCTTTGGAGAATTGGCCATATAGGCTCCTTTAGAAATGAATTTCAGCTTATTTGAATAAAGCGAAAGATTAACCCAATAGTATCACGGCTAATCGTTCTTTCCGGTTTTTAATTAATAAAACGCTATAGAAATAATTATTTTCAAAAACGTCTGAGTGGATCCTATCTGTGGCCTGTGATATTACGGATACTATTGAGTAAAGTTATTTAATTATCGAATTGACTTAGTCATTGTAGGGCATAATTGAGCTCAATTAGATTGAAGACAAAAGATTTCAAAATAGGGCAGGGATGCTCGTAATAGTTTAATTGGTTTTACAAACCATAAATTTTTATTGTTTTTAGATCAGTGGACTTCAGATGGTTCTCCATCAATGACAGGGGCAGTCAGGAAATCTGTTAGAATGTTTTTACTACGAAACGTTTTAACAAAAGGAACCCCAAATGCCCCCGAATATCCACGAACCTATCATTGGTTTGCCCGATTTTAAAATCATTTCTT
>JANPPC010000010.1:0-191091 GCA_031428275.1 Bdellovibrio sp. | reverse complement strand
CCGTGCCAGTTATTGTTGGTACCGTCACAGAAAAATTAGGCGCGGTAGGTTGTATATTATTACTGACAATTAAACTTTGATTAAATATCTTGTATGGCTTCGCCAAATCAACAGCGCCTGACCCGTTATTTTCACCGATGTGAAGTGATATGACCTTAGTACCTTGTGAGTTAGCTCCAGGGGTATAAGTGATGCTAGCTGACTGCCCGATATCAACACCGTCAAGCTTCCACGAAAACACCGGCGCATAACTTGATGACCAGTGGCTCACTGAAACACTTAATGGCAAGGCTGCAAGCTCAAGTGCAGAGGAGGGTAAATTTCTGCTGATGACTTCGGGTGATGCGGTACCTAAAATAGCAGGAGCCACACCAAATAAACTATTGAACTTAGCAGCCACCACAGGTGTCGATAAGCTTGCATAAGCGTCTGACAGCGAAGTTGCGCTTGATAGTGAAGTCATCAAACTATTAAGCTCGGTCGGGTTAGTTATTATCGCATCAACAAGCTTGTTCTTCTGTAAGGTATTTAAAACATAACCCACCATCGAAGAACCGAATGATACGTCTTGATCTTTAAACCCAGTCACCGGTCGAATATAAACACCCGACGTACATCCCTGAATCACCACGACGAGCGCATCCGAAGGCGTGCGGTTTACAAGCGTTAAGCCAGGTAAATTCTTAATCGAAAATGAATAACGACCATCAGCCGATAACGACTGCGTCGATAACGCCGGCTCGACGCGATCACCTGCCGCGCTCACTTTATAAAGATTCGCCTGCGGAGCTATGCATGCCAAAGCTGAAACTGAAGATAAACTTAAATTAGAACCGGTGCTGAAACCCGTTAAACTTCCAGAAATAGTGGCTGAAGAACCTTCCCAAACTAAATCTTTTTTCTGACAACTAGAAATAGACAGCACCAAGAAAATGAATAGGAACCCGTTAGCCCATCGGCTCTGTTTTTTCTGGTGCTTTGTCATAATAAACTTATCGGAATTAGCCGGTTTTCGCTTAAACCTTTTTCAGCCGAAGAATACCTTTACCGCTAACGTCTCAAAATGAGCCGTTATTCAAATGCAATAATATATCAAATTTTTATCAGCCGCACTAAAATCGTTAGTGCTCTTTTCTGGTCTTCTAGAAGAATTTTATATTATAGCTTGTTTTAATAATTGATGAGACAGGGCTTAGCTAACCACAAATTTCGAAAGGATGTTCTAACTTTAGACAGCTGCAGTTTATCAAATCGAAACTGGCTGTTCTGCAATCGTATTGTCGCTATCCATTCAGGCCAGAAAATTGAATAGATCATATTTCGTGAAGACAATATTCAAAGCTATCATTCTAACCTGTTTCACCCTGTTTCCGGCGCTGTCGCTGGCGAAAAGCTTCAACCAATGCATCGTCGAAACACAAAATAAACACTTAATTGAACAACAAGCAGAAATTAAAGAATGTTTTAATTCTTATAAAAATACGCTTGGCTCAGACAATTGCTTCGCCCAAATTCGAAAGCTAAAAGTCGCCAGCCAGTCCCCGAACCTAAGCGAAAATTTAAGAACAATTTGTTTTTACGAAGCTTCAATTTTTCAAAATCTAAAAACCTGCGCACTGCGTGCAGGCGAATTTAAAAATGCCGACGGCCACGATGAAGCCGTATTTCAATGTTACAAAGAGTTTCAAGAAAAAATAACACTTAAAGAATGTTTAGACCTAAGCAAAAAATTGATTTACCCGGCTAAGCAAGCTCACCTGAAGCAACACTGCTTTAATAATTATAATTAAGACTTAAACTGCGCAACCAAATGATAATTCTCTAGCGGAACAATCAATGGAATTCCGGCCGGAACTCTCTTACTTCTCATAATACGGCCCCAGTTTAAATGCGGATTCATATGTTTAAATCGCGTTAGACTTCCGTTATACCAAATTAAAACTTTTGATTTTGCTAAAGTACGATTTAACTTAAATTCTTTATGCGGCTTGATTTTGGCTAACACTAAATTACGACCAAATAAATTAAGTGCATCACGCTCTACATCTAACACAGCTAGAAAACAGGCGTAAAAATTTTTCGATGCAAAACCCCAAGTCGAGGTCACATCGCTAGATTCAATCAAATCTTCTATTTGATCTGAACCCGCGCGATTAACCATGCGCCGTACACCGGTTAAACCGTGGTTATAAGCGGTAATAGCAAGAGGCCATGATTTAAGCTTTTTATAATTTTGCTTTAAAATTTGAGCTGCTAGTTCAGTCGCATGCAGCGGATGATTTCGTTTATCATAGTCAGACTGAATGTAACCGTGCGGCTTTGCTACCGAGGGCATGATCTGCCACAAGCCGCTAGCGCCTACTTTAGACTGGGCAAAGACATTGAATGAACTTTCAACAAATACAATACGAGTTAACTCGATTGGTAAGCCTTCGCGGCGAAAAATCTCTTCCATCATAGGAAGGTACTGGCCCGAGACCGACAAAGCTTTTTGCATACGATCACGCAGGCCCATTTGTAAGCGCACGCTTTTCGCATCCGAAATTTTCCATTTGCGAATAAGCTCAGATCGACGCTCGCGGATAGCTAGCTCCATTTGCTTGCGCTTTTCTCTTGAGTTCAAAATACTACTACTTGAGATCGGAGTTAAATCAATTTCGCCCAAGATAAACCCGGGATCATCCACTAGATGAAAAACCCCTTGCTGAGTCGTATAGTAAGAGTAAATTTTTTCCCAGAAATCGACTCGTTCGGCCATAGCTTCCGAAGCTTCGAACTTAGAGTCATCAGGAAGTGTTGAACTCCACTTAGAAACTAGAGCCTTACCCGTAGAAGCAAAAGATAGAAAAGCAAAAAGAATGAGGTAATTTTTCATTCCCTATTTTAGCGCAGAAATAAGGATCTGATCAAAAGCTTCTCGAACATTCGCTTCATCTCGTGGACCATTGTACAGGAATGAAAACGTCAGTACGTTTCCGTCCCTTCGGCTAGCGTAACCCGCGAGCGACACCACTCCGTTAAGATAGCCCGTCTTAGCGCGTACCCAGCCCTGGGCAACGCTGCCCTTCATTCGACGCTTCAAAGTTCCGTCGACTCCAGCTATCGGCAAGCCTTCCAAAAAAGTCGGGTAAATTGAAAAGTCATTTTTAATGGCCAATAAAACACGATTTAGCGCGTGTGAAGAAAGTTTATTTTTTCGAGTTAAACCAGACGGATTATAAACCTCAAAATCGTTTACATTCAAACCAATACCATTCAGTTCTGCGCGAATGACATCGACACCATCTTTAAGAGATGCATTTGTTTTATCTTCGCCTGCTGCTAAATTCTTCGTTAGCATTTCAGCGACAAAATTATTTGAAAACTTATTCATATCCGCTAAAATATATGAAAGATTTTTACTTTCCAAAGTGGCAATCAAGTCGGCAGATACAGACACCTTACCCGCCTTTGTAACACCTTTTATTTCAATTCCACGCTGCTTTAAAAATACTTTAAAATTTACCCCGCTCCAAATATCAGGTTCGCTTACACTTTTAAAAATTGCTTTTTCAGCAGATCCGGTCGAAATTTCTCCGCTAACGACAATCGTTTTACTTTCGTTGGAAATTGAAACAACCAATTCTTTTTTAGCTGCGCCCGAAACGGTTTTTGTTTCATTTCGCAGTTCAAAATAGCCCGTATCTGGATCAACAAAAGCGCGAGCTTTTTGCCCCGCTTCTCCGGGCCTTACAAATACGTTCACGGCATTCCAATTAAAGCTCATCGCTCCCACCGGAGAATCGTAAGCACGATCGACCCGCTTATCTTCACGACTATCATCAAAGCGAACCTGGTCAAACAAAGTGTCATCAATAATTAAATCACCTGGGATCGTTTTAATTCCTGAACGAGTTAACTCATTCGCTAAAAACCACATGTTTTCAGACACAAAACCCGGGTCTCCGCCGCCTTTTAAATAAATATTTTTTTGATCAAAATAAACTCGCGTATAAAATTTTGATCCTAACGGAAACCGTTTCAGCACAGCAAAACTTGTCAAAATTTTTGAAACTGAAGCCGGAATCTTTTTTTCTTTCGCGTTGACGGCTAAAACTTCATCATCGTCGTTACGGATTTCTAAACTGACATGCGAGCTATCAATTCCGTACTTTTTTAATATTGTCGCCGGCGAATCACTTGAAAATACTTTCGTTTTAGCTTTTACTTTTTTTGCTTCGGCTAGACTAAAGTTGAATAGCACTAGCGCAGCCAAGACTATTTGTATAAATCGAGCATTGATTTTTTTTTCAGATTTCATTTTATCGAGTATAACGGCACAATACAGACATGAAAAGAAAAGATTGGTTTTTTGTCGTCGGCACTTTGCTTTTGATTATTATCGTCGACCAAATTACAAAAGTTTGGGCTTCCGGAATTAGTGAGCAAAACTATGGTATTTTAAAACTAATTTTAATACACAATCACGGAGCAATGCTGGGGCTTTTCGCAGAGTTACCTGCCGTACTACGCATTGTAACACTTTCAACTAGTGGCGTATTTCTACTAAGCCTGTACGCGCTCGTTCAGTACCTTATACCAGTTCGCATAATGCCGTTACGAATCGGACTATCTATTCTGGTCGGTGGAATTTTTGGTAATGTCCTTGATCGAATTTTTTATGGTTATGTGATTGATTTCATCGCGGTTGAATACAAAACCTGGAACTCACCCGTCTGGAACGTTGCCGACGTCATTCAGTGGGTTGGGTACTTTTTGATTAGTTATTCAGTTTTAAAACATGGCGAACAAATTTGGCCCAATAATAATAGTCGAAAAGCATTCTGGGTTAATAAAAGCTTTCAGATTAAATATTCAAGTTTGTTCGCTGCGACGGGCTTATTTTTAACCTTAATCAGCCTTGTATTTTCATACACATACTTAAAAGTTACGATTCAAGAGATAACCGGGCAAAACGATGCATTAATTAGCCGCTTCACCGAACCTTTTTTATATAGTTTCTTGGCTTTAACACTGACTTTTTCGATCATATTATTTTCGGTAGGCAAAATGATTTCGCACCGAATAGCGGGTCCACTTTATGCGTTCGAAAGATTCTTGAATGATGCCTTAGAGGGCAAAGGCTTATCTAAACAAAGAGCCGCTCTTAAGCTTCGTGCGGGGGACGAATTTAGACACCTAGAAGAACTGGCTGAACAAATTAAAGAAAAACTAATTAAAATTAATTCTGAAAAAACTGTTGAAGTTGTCGAATACAAAGAAGATGTAAAAGACTAGCGATCGAAATCTAAAATTTTGTCTAGATAGAATCGTTTTCTCTGCATATCAAGTCCACACTCTGCATGTAGATAGTCGCCATCAGGGTTACGCACTAAACCCATCGGCCTAATGGGACGCGGCTTACCCTTAGTTTGCCCACCTTCGTAGACAACATTAATCAAACGCTGCTCAAGGGCCGCTTTAGCTAAAGTGATTATTTTTTCGTCTTGTGATGACCAAACCCGATACTTGTTCCAATTAATTTCTTTTTTCTGAATCTCAAGTACGCGGCGTAAAGAAACATCTTCACCTAATTTTTCACAGGCTTTAAAGAATACCTGTAAGCAGGCGTAGGCATCATCGTAAGCCCGGTGTGCAGCTCCGCCCGTTAAGCCCAGTTCTTTAACCAAAGTTTGCAATTTATGGTTTGTGGTCGTCAGTAAAGCTCGTGAAATTAAACTGGTACAAACTTGTAAGCTTGGCGGGAATGGCAAAGAAGCCTTTTCAATCTCAATGGTTAAAAAACCTAAATCAAACGGCGCATGGTGAGCCATCAAAACTGAGCCATCAATAAACTTACAAAATTTAGCAATTTCATCTTTCATTTCAGGGGCATCGGCAACCATTTCATTAGTGATTCCGTGAATAGCTATGTTATCTGGTCGCATGGGTTTTGAAGGCTTCAGCAACGTCTGATAGCGGTCTACGATCTGCCCATTGTACCACTTGACTGCTCCTAGCTCGACAATCTCAGATTCTAACGGGTAAGGGCCGCTAGTTTCGGTATCAAAAGCAATAAGGGGATAGTGATGAATCGACTTGTCTAGATCATATGCCATCTAAGTAAATTACGTGAACTACCAGTAAAGGTCTAGCCTAAGATTGCAAGCTAGACGGTTTGATTTAAAATAAAAGTATGAAGTATGGGATTCGCTCGTTTTTAAATATCTTAGTTTTTTTGTTTTCGGTAAATCTTTGTGCACAAAGCAGTACCGACAAAAATGTCGGTACACTTCCGACTTACCGTGTTTCGGGCGACGCCGTTTTACTTTCACAATTTATTGACCGCGGGCTTGCATTAAGCGATCGCAATCCAGCGCTAAATGCATCTTTTCTATTTAATCTAGGTTCGCAATTTCGTCTGGGCTTTTGGGGATCAAATATCTCTAACGTCAGCGCCAGCGACGATAATTTTTGGTTTAGAATTCTAGCCGAGATCAGAATTACATTTAATGATAAAGCCTTTGCGCGCGTCTACATAAACGATGATCGCTTCTACAAATCAGATATTCGCAATGGCCAGCGCACTGGTGTATTTTTTGACTACGAACTAACAACCTTGCAAATCGAATGGCAAGGTAACTACGAAGGAACTCAGACCGCTGCGCAATATGTAAATTTTGGCAAAGCGTTCGCATTTAAAAAAGATTTCAAAGCTGGCGCGAAACTAGGTTATGTCTGGCAAAAGACGACATGGATAGATGACTACCTTGACGCAAAAATTTACGTTAATTATCAACTTACATCGAATGCAACTTTTGAAGTCGGCGGCACGGGCCTTAGTAGCAATCAGTTCGGTAGCCGCGGAGAGCTTGCGGCCTATTTAGCATTAGGCCTTAATTATTAATTTCGAATTGTTTTACTTTCGACAGGGCCACTTGGGTCGCTTCCTTCGCTTGTCGGATCAGCTTCTTGCTGAACTCCGCGAACTTCTAAGTCAACCGGGTTAACCAAGTTCGGGTCTTCACCAACACCGCTGCCTTCAGCCTTACCCTTACGATTATTCACCTGATTGGCAAAATTATCGTACACACTACGTGAAGAATCTTTATCCCCGAATACGGTTTGTAAACGGCGACGGTCTTTTTTGTTTTCGTCTTGTTTTTGGTGAATGCTCACGCGCAAGAAACCAATTATTTTCTCTTGATCGACTTCGCCTTTTTTATCTTTCACCGAAGTAAGACCAATAATAGTGTTGTTCGTGTGCTCAAAAGCCGCTTTAATTTTATTTCGAACCAAGTCTAATCGGTCTTGCGCAATTTTTTTCGCCGACTCTTCTGTTTTTGCTGGAACAGCCTGAATAAATAAAGCCGAAGTTAATTTCACTTCAGATTCTTGCAGTCCAGAAGTAATCTGACTCAAACGTGTCATAACCTCAATAAACTTTTTGTTAGGTATAGCCGTTCCTTTTTCGAATAAATAAGTATCCGGGATATCAAAATCAAATCCGTCTTGCGATATATTCACATTCTTCGCATTATCAGTCATCTTATCTGCCATGAAAGCGGCGACCACTTTTGCGGATCCCATATCTAAAATATTCGGTGTTTTGTCGGCTGGCTCTAAAAAACTTTGAAAAGCTTTTAGCGGTTCGTTGATTAAATCTAAAAATAGTTTTTCTAGCGTTAATTCAGCTCCAAAATTCTGAAAATTATACTCAATCATCGAAGGAGTCGAAAAGTAATCAGATACGGCTTTCTTTGTCTCGTCGTTCTGACCGATCAACCACATCACTAGAAAAAACGCCATCATTGCTGTCATGAAATCGGCCAACGCCACTTTCCATGACCCACCGTGATGACCACCGCCTTGAACGATGATCTTTTTAATTACGATAGTCTGTTTCTTCTGAGCCACAATAAACCTCTATGTTTCGACTTATTAAGCCGCTGCCTTTTTAATGTCTTTAGTCGACTTATCTAATTCATCAAATGTCGGTCTTTCTTCCGGCATAATGATACGACGAGCGTACTCAACACATACTAACGGAGGCGCTCCACGTTGAAGCGCAACCATTGCCGCTTTGATACAACCTAAGTATCGACCTTCAGCTTCGATATCGGCAGCCATCTTAGTTGCTGTCGGACCAATCAAACCGTAAGCACCGAAAACCCCTAACATCGTTCCAACAAGAGCTCCACCCACCAGGGCTCCAATTTTCTCTACGCCTTCTGTTAAATGGGCCATCGTTTTCACGATACCCAGAACGGCGGCAACGATACCTAAACCCGGAAAGCCATCGGCTACGGCTTGCACCGCATGCTGAGCCAAGTGTTCTTCGGCATGAATGGCTTTAATATCGTTATCCATTAAATCATCAACATCATACGGAGATAAATCCGTCGATAAAGTCATCTTCATCGTGTCACAAATAAAGTGCACGGCGTGATGGTTCTTCATGACTGAAGGGTAAGCTTTAAAAATATCTGATTGGTCAGGGTTCTCGATGTGTTTCTCGACGCCTTGCGGGCCTTCTTTACGAAATGTTTGAAACAGCTGAAACATCATTTGCAAAAGATCGAGGTAATCTTTTTTAGATGGGCCCTTAGCCGTCATCGCTTTAATGCTTAGCTTGAAGCCCGCCTTGATAACTTTCATTGGGTTACCAATGATGTAACCACCCAGTGCCGCTCCGGCAATGATCATCATCTCTAGTGGCGCAGCTTTTAGAATGATCGAAAGATGTCCGCCTTGTAAAAGAAAGGCACCGAACACCATGACGAAAACGATAATTATACCTACAAATCCCATGTTAACCTCTTCTATCAACTATCAAATTAACTCAATGGCTGATCGGCTTAGAGACGAACAAGGTTAACGAGACGAAAGCTAATCTAGCGGTAAGTCCTGCGCCGGCTTTGCGAACTTTCGCAAAGCGGGTCTAGCGCGTTAGGGCCTTAGTACTGTAAACGCTTTTGACAGTCAGGTATAAGACTCCTGAACAAACTTCTGACTATTTCAATTCACCTGCGGCTGCGGTATAACCTAGACGAACGAATTAACAAAAAAGGAATTCGCAATGAAAAAATTAATTTTAACGGCCGCACTTTTTACTAACGTTTCCGCGCATGCGGATATCATCAAGTGTACTTTCACAGAACCATTTTTAGATTCTACTTACAGTATGACTCAGCAAACTTTAACCTACGACACTTCTTTTATGACGGGCGAAGACAATACAAAAACAGTTTTGAAAAATGTCTCTTTCCAGATTAAAGGCGCCGGAAAATTCGAGCTTGTAGCAAAAAACGGAAAAGTTTTACAGAAGTTAAATTTATCGTTTAATGGTTCAAACGGAATGAGCGACGGCATTTACCCATACGAAGTCGAAGATAAATCGGACGTTTTCGGTGGAGCAAACGGCGGTATCGGCGGTTGCGTATCTAATTATTTAAAAATAACTGGCGATAATTAATTTTTAGACTGGGTCAGCCTCTAAAAAAGAAACTGACTCATTTTTTTCACGAACAGGGCTGGGTTTTCTACGTTCGCGCAGTGACCACAGCCTTCTAAAGTTTCAAATTTTCCGTTTTTAAAAAGCTTAGCTAATTTTTCTGATTCAGTTTTCGGTAAAAGAACATCATGTTCACCGTGCACAACCATTACTTGATGATTCGAATTTTTTAAAGACTCGCGCACATCTAGGCCGTCTAAAGCTTTCAATACTAAGTGCCCAACCGCTTTCACGCCCTTGAACGCATCTTCAACAATAATGTCTTTAAAGAAAGGTGATTCAGCGTTGTTATTTAAAATCGTTGAACCAATAACGACTGCGGTTAAATTTTTATCAGCCTTCATAGCTTCAAATGCCTGAATCATTGCGAAGTCAAACTTAACGCCTTCGGCGCCGACCGGGTCTAACAAGAAGGCCTTGTTAAACAGCTCGGGGGCTTGCGCCAGCATCATTGCAGCGATTAAACCACCCGTCGAGTGACCTACTAAATTGATGGGTCCTAATTTTAACGAACGAATAAGTTGAACAAAATCATCGACAAAGCTTTTCATCGTCACTTCGTCTTCCGACTGCGGAACAGAACTGCCGCCGCATCCACGAAATTCTGCACAGATCACACTACCCTGCAGTGATTTACCCACAGCTTGCGTTTTCAAAATCTCGACAGCTGGCATCCACCAACGGTTCGAAGCTAAATTTCCATGAATAAAAAAAGTAGTGACAGGTACAAGGCCCTGAAAAACATCATAGTTAATATTAATATTCTGTGCTGTTTTAAAAGTAGCCATGCATTACCTCAAATTACTTTTTTGCTTGAAGAACGATACGCTCGATTAAGTCTGCAGACTCTTGCGGTTTTGCTTCAGACATTTTGTGCTCAGAATTTTTGATGATGAACTTTTCTGCTCTAGCTGCGGCTGGTATTGCCGTCCAGAAAGTTTCAAGTATTTGCCGTGGAATATACTGATCATTTTCTGCAATCACTAAGTAGATTGATTTTTTAGGAAACAATTCAGCGTCTTCAACAACACGGTACTTACGAATACCTTGAGTCATACGAAAAACGGCCTCTAACTTGTAAGGGCTAGAAAGCACACTTGGCTCAGCTGTTGGGTATGTTGCATAACAAATTTGCCGTAAGAAATAATCATACAGCTGCTCATCCGAGTACGGGTTGTATGGAAATTGAATTCGGGTCACCCATATTTGGCTTTTGATCCACTGATCTTGCTGCTGCAAAGCTTCCGTGTAAGGCGCCATTAAAATAGCTTTGGTTACTTTTTTCGGGTACTTCGCCGTATAAGCAGCCGCGATTCCACCACCGTACGAAAGGCCAACTAAATTGTAAGGGGCTCTAATCGCTAAAACTTGTAATAAATTATTGAGATCGATCACTTGATCTGAATATGCGTAGGGTTCTTGGCGAACGCCGTACTTTGCTAAAGTGCGTCCCATGCCGTCCATATCGTAGCGAAGAACTCCAAAACCCTTAACTTTAAGAAGCTCGGTCATTTTATCCCAAGCAGCGACTTCGTTTGTTAAACCGTTCAACAAAATGACTGTTGGCTTTCCCTTAACAGGCGCTAGGTAGTCGACGTAAAGTTCTTTTGATCCGATATCAACAAAACCTTGGTAATTTGCGCGAAGATCAACCGCAAACACCTTTGTAGAAACTAAAACCAAAACAACCTGTAACAATTTGATCAACATAGAACCCCTCTTCTGTGTTTATTCGTAGCTGAAAACTAACTTAAAAATTAAATAACCAATCCGCCGTCAACGCTGATAACTGCGCCATTGATGTAAGAGGCTTGCTCAGAAGCTAAGAACATCACGGCATTGGCAATATCTGCCGTTGAACCAAGGCGAGCCGCCGGAACTTTAGCCGCCATTGCATCTAAAGTTTCTTTAGGCATGGCCTGAGTCATAGCCGTAGCAATAAACCCCGGAGCAATCGCGTTCACTGTAAAACCTTTGCGGCCTAATTCTTTACCCAACGTTTTAGTCATACCAATAACGCCTGCCTTAGCAGCCGCATAGTTTGTCTGACCGAAGTTTCCGTAAAGGCCGACAACGCTAGAGATATTGATAATGCGTTTGTGTGCCGATGCCGTATTCATTTTTTCAGATAAAGTTTTAGTTACGTTAAATAAACCAGTTAAGTTTGTATTGATAACTGCATTCCAATCTTCGAAAGTCATTTTTCCGAAAGATTTATCGCGCGTAATACCCGCGTTGTTCACAAGCACGTCGCAAGGCCATGCCAACGCCTGAACGGCTTTCTCGCATGATTCTTTTTGCGTCACATCGACTTGTGTAAATTGAACTTGGTCTTTGAAAGAGGCTAATTCTTTTTTCGCCGACTCTAATGCGGCTTCAGAGTAATCCCAAACGGCAACATTACCGCCGGCTTGTAAAAATGATAAGGTAATTTGAAAACCGATACCAGCTGCACCACCGGTAACAACGGCAGCTTTATTTTTAAATGAAAATTGAACGTTCGACATGATTTCTCCCTCTGAAAAAAAGACTAGAGCTAAATGACTATTCATTAAAGCGTTTCACAGTTCTGCTCGCGTGTTGCTTTTGGGTCAACACAAAAAACTAGGCTTTTTACTCGAGTTTTAGCTTTAGACCTCACTAGCTCCTGGCATTAATACGTTGTCTAGGGCCATGTAAAAAGTGTATGTGTACGCCCATGACAAAAACTACAAATACCCCACGAAATGCAACCATCATTGGCACGGGCTTTTATGCCCCAGAGCGCGTTGTTACAAACAAGTACTTCGACGAATACTATAAAAAAGATATCGGTAGCTTTTTAGAATCTTCACGCAACATAAAAGAGCGTCGATGGAAGGCACCCGAGCAAAAAACAAGTGATTTAATTATGCCGGCCGCTGAACAAGCTTTAGCAAGCGCCAAAATCACAGCGAAAGATTTAGATCTGATCATCGTCGCAACCGATACGCCTGATTATATCTCTCCATCAACCGCCTCCGTGATTACTTATAAACTCGGCGCAACAAAAGCGGGTTCGTTCGACGTCAATACTGCATGTGCAGGTTTTGTTACGGCATGTGATATGGCCAGTAAGTACATTATGGCCGATGCTAAATACAAAAATATTTTAGTCGTTGGAGCTTACGCGATGAGCCCGTTCTTAAATATGGATGACTACAAAATTGCGTCATTGTTCGCAGATGGTGCCGGCGCGGTTGTGATTCAAAGCACGACTGATTTAAATTCAGGTTTCTTGACCAGCACAATGTATACCGATGGGCAGTACCACGACTACATGGGAATTTACGCAGGCGGTTCGGCGATGCCGGTTACGCAAGAAGTAATTGCGAACAAGCAGCATCTACTTTCGTTTCCGAAGCGTATTCCACCTGAAACGAATGGCATTCACTGGCCACGCTTAACCAAAGAAGTCTTGGATCCAATCGGTGCAAAGCCGTCTGACGTTAAACATTTTTTTATTACACAATTTAACGTGCAAAGTATTTATGAAACTTTAGATCGTCTTGAAGTACCACGTGAGCGTGCACATTACATTATGGACCGCTTCGGTTACACGGGCAGCGCTTCTATTGGTATGGCGATGGCCGACGCAGCTTCACAGCACAAAATAAAGAAAGACGACCTCATCGTTATGCTAGGCTCGGGTGGTGGCATGAGTATGGTCGCAACCGCAATGCGTTGGAGCTACAATACATAATGAGTTCACTTTATACGCAAGATTTTGAATTAGATTGGGTTAAGCGCTGGAAACAATACTCTCCGAACAGCCCGGCTTTGACCGACGGCGATACGGGTGCGCAACTGACTTATGCCCAACTTTTTCAACAATCCACAAATGGTGCTGCGTATTTAAAAAGTCATTTCGATATAAAACCTGGCGACCGCGTTGTGCATTTTTCAACGAATGAAATCGCCAGCTTCGTTTTGTTTTTTGCTTTAGCCCGACTAGGCGCAACGCTAGTGCCAATCAACTACCGCCTGACCGCGCCCGAAATTAGTTACGTTATTGGCAATGCAGAACCCAGCTTAATTATTTACGAAGACGCTTTTTTAGGCTTACTAAAACAAATTGAATCTGAAATCACGCCGAAATCAGATCGCTGGTTGCCGCTGGTTGGGCCAAAAAGTTTTCAATCCGAAACCTTAGCAACCGAAGAAGTTTACACCAAGTTTTTATCAACGGCTGAAAGCACAGCTTTGATTATTTATACTTCGGGTACGACAGGCTTTCCGAAGGGTGCGATGATTGCCCACCGCGTACTATTTTGGAATTCAATCAATACGACCCTACGCCTAAATATTTGTGAAACAGATGCGGCTGTCATTTTTCTGCCGCTGTTTCACACCGGTGGCTGGAATGTTTTATCAACTCCGTTTTTACACCGGGGTGCGCATATTATCTTAACGAAAAAATTTGACGCTGATCAAGTACTTGAGCTTTCTGAAAATCATAAAACTTCGCTTATGTTTGGTGTTCCGACCACGATGGCAATGATGTCGCGCGCAGAAAAGTTTAAAACGGCTGACCTTAGTTCGCTTCGCTACGCGATCGTCGGCGGCGAGCCTATGCCTTTTGAACAGATTCAAACCTGGGATAAAAAAAATATACCGATTCGCCAAGGTTTCGGTCTTACTGAATTCGGCCCAAACGTTTTTTCGCTTAACGAAACAGACGCTATTCGTAAAATGGGATCGATTGGATTTCCAAATTTTTACGTAGACGTACAAGTGGTTGACGGCGATAAAAAAGTTTTAGGTGCAGATGAAATCGGCGAGCTTTGGTTAAAAGGCCCCATGGCTATGACCGGCTATTGGAAGAACCAAAAAGCCACTGAAGAGGCTTTTTCTGAAGGCTGGCTGCAAACTGGTGACTTAGTTTACTTCGATAAAGAGGGCTACTTTTACGTCGTGGGCCGTAAAAAAGACATGTATAAGTCAGGTGGCGAAAACGTCTACCCCGTTGAGGTCGAAAAAGTTATTCAGCAAGTTGACTGGGTTCAAGAAGCAGCCGTGGTAGGAGTAAAAGACGACCAGTGGGGTGAAGTTGGTCACGCTTACATAGTAAGTAACAATGGCTCTACCGATGAAGTCGCTTTACGCAATCACTGTTCTAAAAACTTAGCAAAGTTTAAAAACCCTAAGTTTTTTACTTTTTTAAAAGAACTTCCTAAAGGAGATTCTGGTAAAATACTAAAGCGTAAGTTAGGCGAGCAAAATTAAGGCCTTTGTCTGTCTAGTAAGCCAACCGATCTGCCTAGCCGAGCATGAACTAGACTAACTTTCTTTGCTCAGTGCACCTAATTTTGCTATTCTTAGCGTATGAAATTCTTGAAATTACTTTTTTTATTCATGACAACTTTCACAGCGATCTTTATATCTCTAAATAGTTTCGCGCAAAATTCTGGAAGCTCGAAAGTTTTAGCGGAAGTTAGATCTGTCAGCGCCCTCTCAAAATGGGAATCGCACAAAATTCAGGAAATACGTATTCAATTGCTGTTGCCGCTCGATTTCCACGCTTATACAGACCAGTTTAAAGTCATTGATGTATTACCCGAAGGTTTCAAAGTCAGCCAAATTCACGTAAACCCAGAAATTGAATTCTTTGATAAGTTTTCTAAAAAAACTCGTCGCGGGTTCAAAGATTTGGGTACAATAACGGTGGTCGTCGAAGCCCCTGAAAAAATTTTAGACGAAAAACAAAGTATTCGCTTCAACTTACGCCACCAAATTTGTAGCGAAACAGTTTGTTACTTACCCAAGAATATACTCATCGAAGCAAAAGTAGGTGATGGCTCGAGTACCGGTTCAGTCGCCTTGGCTGAAATGCAGGCAGCCGCAGTACATCAATCGCAGAAGTCTTTTTTTGATTTTTCATTTTTCGATAATCTAAAAAGCTCGCTAGAAACTAATTTACTTTTATCATTCTTATTAGTGTTTTTAGCGGGGATTTTAACTAGCTTTACCCCATGTATTTTTCCGATGTTGCCCATTACGATTTCAATTCTAGGTTACCACGCGAACAAAAGTAATCGATGGCACAATTTTTCGCGCGCGGTAGCATATGTTTTAGGAATTGCGATTACGTATTCAATACTGGGCGTTATTGCGGCCCTGACAGGCAGCCTTTTTGGTTCGGCCTTAAGCAATAAATTTGTTCTGTTTGCTTTGTGTATTTTATTTGTGACGATGGCATTCAGTATGTGGGGCGCATTTGAATTACAAGTTCCCGCATTTATTCGAAACCGCTTCGGCTCAGGTAAAAGCCATGGCCTAGGTGGCGCCTTTGTGATGGGTCTTGTGGCCGGAATTGTAGCCAGTCCGTGTGTAGGGCCAGTACTTGTTTCAATTCTAAGTTTTGTTTCGACCACGCACGATGTGGTGCTTGGCTTTAGCCTTCTATTCACCTTCGCAATTGGCTTGGGAATGATTTTTTTAGTGATTGGGCTATTCAGTCACGCTTTACACTTATTGCCAAAATCAGGCGCCTGGATGAATTTTGTCAAATTTGTCTTGGGCGCAGGAATGTGGATTGCGGCTTTGTATTATAGCCAATTTATCTTCCCGCATCGTTGGTGGCTTGCCGTGGTAGCGGCAAGCTTTGTAGCCCTTGCAATTTGGAAGGGAGCATTTAAATTTGGAAGTAAAAATTACTTCAAACAAAGTTTGATGCTAACGATATTTATTTTCTCGTCGACGGTCTTACTTTTAAGTTTTGTCAGACCGCAGTATCTATCACCTGCTTTTCAGGGGTCGCCAAGCTCGTATCGCGAGGGACAAAATACTGAAAATAAAATTCAATGGATCGCATTTTCAGAAGAAGAATTGCAAAAAGCCATCGCTGAGGAGAAGCCCGTTTTCTTAGATTTCTTCGCTGAATGGTGTGCGGCCTGCCACGAACTAGAGGAAAAAACTTACACGAACCCCGAGTTTTTAGAACTAGCTAAGCATTTTAAACTGATTAAGCTCGATGCCACGGAAGATAGCCCTGCTAACCAGAAGATTCTGAAGAAATACGGGGTCCGAGGCTTGCCAACGGTGATGTTTATCAATAAAAAGAGTGTCCCCATGACTAATCTGACTTTCACCCAATTTCTTGAGTGGAAAGATTTAAGGCCAAAAATGCAGGAGGCCCTGAAATGACATCTTCTTCTTCAACAAACCTTGTTCGCCTAAACAAGCTGCTTGCCGAACGCGGACTTGCTTCACGTCGTGGCGCTGACAAGATGATCGAAGAGGGCTTAGTCGTCGTTAACGGCAAAAAAGTTTACGAGCTTGGGATTAAAGTGAACCCGAACGTAGACAAAATTACGGTCGATGGTAAAACGATAAAAAGCAAAACTGAAAATATTTACATCATGTTTAATAAGCCAAAGAACGTAATCACTTCGATGAACGATCCATTGGGTCGCGTAACTGTTGCTGATTTCGTGGCTGATTTACCGACACGAGTGTTTCCGATCGGTCGCCTTGACTGGGATAGCGAAGGCTTAATTATTCTTACCAACGACGGCGAATACGCACAAAAAGTTATGCATCCTAAAAAAGAAGTTACGAAAACTTACCATGTTAAACTTGAGGGCCAGCCGCAGCCTTACCAAATTAGAAAACTTATGAGCGGTGTAGCGATCCCTGGCGGACGCGTTAAAGCCAAGCACGTTGAAAAACTTAAGTTAGCAAAAAAAGATGGCCAAAAAACTTCTGAAAATAATGACTGGTACAAAATTATTATCACCGAAGGTAAGAATCATCAGGTTCGTGAAATGTTTAAGAAAATCGGCTTCGACGTGATGAAACTTCACCGCGTTGCGATTGGTAAACTGCGCATTGGTACTTTGGCGCGAGGCCAAATGGTTTTCATGAACGAAGCCGCCGCCCAGCGCGTATTTATTCAAGACTTGCCCGAAGACAAAATTGGCAAACGTGATGTAAGACCTAAGTCTACGAAAAAAGCGGCCGAACCGGGTACCCGTAAAACTTTTAATAAAAAATTGAACGCTTAGTCTAGACAGAGGTCTTCATTTCATAGGAAGACCTCAACGTATTCTCAAAATAATCCGATTCATTAAGTATGAAAATGAATGCAGTGATTATTTTTTTTATTTTGTTAGTCGCACAAATTTTTGCGTCCGCTCAAGAAATTTTGATCGTCGACGTAAGACGAAACATCACCTTGTCGGATGAAGATATTGTATTCAAAGATTTTTATATTAACGCTGGTGAAAGCAACGGGCTAAAAAAGAATTTAGTCGTTAATGTTAAACGCCGCCTTGCCGTAAAAGACAATATGGCTAAATCAGTCGGCGATTTCGAGACCGTTGTCGGCCAACTACGCATCATTTTTTCAAACGATAAAATTTCCGTCGGGCGCGAGTATAAATTACAAGCTCGTGATGAACACCCTCTGCTTGATCAAATTGGCATCATGACTGGTGACCGTTTAGATTTAGCAGACGCCTTCACTGACGCGGCTAAACCAAAACGTAAAACCGCTGAATTGGCACCTACAGCACCAAGTGCTGTAGACGTTACCGCCTCGTCTGAATCTGAGCGCGAACCGGCCGCGCAAAATACTCCGTCAACCGAAGTTGTTCCAGAAATTTAATGCAAGCGTAGTTCATTTCTGGCATATCTTTGTGAATGAGTGAGACTTATTTTCGTATCCGATTATCCCATGTTCATCGTGCCCAAGAATCTGAAGTGACGTCATACTGCTTTGAAAGCGGTGCGCTTGGCTTAAGTGAAGTTTTAACTTTCACTCAACCCGATTTAACCTATGACCCTTCTTTAATTCCTCGCCGATTATTAGAGCTAGACGTATTCTTTGATAAAAAGCCTGAACCTGTATTTTTTCAAGCGATGAAAGAAAACTTTCCGGAAGTTTTACAATCGACGAACGAAGAAGAAACCAAAGACTGGTTATCCGAATGGAAAAAAGGCTTCGTACCTTTTAAGCTGGTTGGCTCAACTTGGGTTGTGCCGTCATGGATGGATAAACCGCCCGAAGCAGAACATCAAATTAGAATCGATCCGGGCATGGCATTCGGGACTGGTACGCACGCGACAACTAAGATGGCTTCGTACTTTATTTACAAATTATCACAAGAGCATGCGAATGATGTAGGCCAATGGACAGTGCTTGATGTGGGCACCGGTACCGCAATTTTAGCAGTCGTCGCTGAACGCTTGAAATATGGCATGATCACCGGGGTTGAAATTGACATCGAAGCCCGCCGCAAAGCTCGTGAAAACTGCGAACTGAATCAGACCGAAAATATTGATATTACCGAACTACAATTAGATGAAATTCGTGGCCAATACGACGTCGTCGTCGCAAATATTATCGACGGCGTTCTAATTAAGTTACAAAAAGATTTACTACGCGTTTTGAAGCCCGATGGTCATTTGTTCTTAACCGGCATCTTACAAGAGCGCGATAATTTATTCTTCGATAAATTTATCGAATGCAATCCCCTTAAAGTAATTAAACGTATTCAAAAAGATGAATGGGTTGGTTACTGGGTTCAGAAAACTTAAGGTCGCAAGATGCGAAGGTACTGGATTGAAAAATCACAAATTCATTCGGCTGCAAATGGTTCTGGCGGCGAAGTCGTGTTTAAAGACGAATTGTTTCACCATATTTTTGATGTTTGCCGACAAGAAGTCGGTCACCACTTCGAAGTTTTAACTGACGACTCAAAAGCTTACTTGGTCGAAGTAGTCACTCGCGAAAAGAAACAAGCCCGCGCAAAAATTATTGAAGAGCGCGTCATTGATAAACTTCCGCGCCCGCACATTCATATTGCTCTATCCGTGCCTCGCTATGCTGTGATGGATTCAATCATCGAGCGTGCGGCTGAAATGGGCGTCACTTCAATTTTACCTTTCTATTCTGATTTTAGTTTCATTCGTAAAGCCTCTAATCTTCCAGAGGGTAAGCAAGAACGTTGGCAGAAAATTGTAGTATCGGCTACTCAACAATGCGGCCGCGGTGAATTGATGAGGATTGAAAAACCCGTTGATTGGTCAAAAGCTTTGCAGGTGATTAACCCGAATGACGAGCGTTGGTGTCTATTTGCGTATGAGGGCGACAGCATTTTGAATGTAAATGAGCATTTAAAGGCAAAACGAAATCAATTTTCAGCACCACCGCAAGACCTTTGGATTATCGTAGGCTCAGAAGGCGGTTTTTCTGACGCAGAGGTCGCTGAAATGCGCAAGCTAGGCCTTGATCCAGTCACGCTGGGCCGCCAGGTTTTACGAGTCGAAACGGCTTGCCTGACTTTAGTCTCCATCCTAAAGTATGAGTTCCAGCTGCTACGGTAGGCAGCTCGTTCGACTTTCAGATTTTAGTCAATAAATACAAGGGGTGCTTATGGCAGGAGCCAACAGCGGAAATAATAACTTAAACTCAAACGGTGGCGCAAATAGTACAGATCCATTTGAAGAGTTCGAATTTCGCCCAATCAATGAAGGGCTCGGCTTTCACCGTAAACAGAAAAATCAAACTTCCGGTTCTGGCCTATCTGCTCGGTCAGGTTCTTCAAATTCAGGTGGCGCGACTTTTATTACTCCGAATCAAAATTCAACTTCGCGAAATATGAATACGACTTTTAATACTGCGCTCGCAACTTCAGATAGCGCTGCAACTGGAAATTCATTTCAGTCTCCGCTTCCGCGCCCAACGGCTCAACAAGACATGCGCACCGAGGTTAGATCGACAGGATACAAATCGAATACATTCCAAGTGCCAACGATCGAAGATGATTCAATCGCCAAAGCTCAGACCGCCGTTAATGATATTTTAAAAAGTTTAAATCACAAACGCCAACTTGATTTCGTATCAGAAACTTCTCGCTTAAAAGGCGAATCGAAAAGATCAAAACCACACTTTTTTGCAGCTACTTTAGATACCATGTTGATCACCGCGGCATTTTTAATGAGTTTAATTTTAATGTTGTCGATTACGAAGATCGATTTATTTATGAATTTAACTCATCCGAATACTTCGGGACTGGTTTACTTAGCTAGTATTTCTCTTTTTTTGGCAGTTTCATTTATTTATATGGTTGTTAATCGCACGTTCTTAGGTGCAACACCCGGCGAATGGGCGTTCGAACAAACCTGCGGTCTACCAGGCCAACAAGCCGACGAAGCATCGTACCTTCCGCGCATTGCCTTACGTACCCTATTAGTAACTGTTACTGGCTTTATCACAGTGCCATTACTTTCTTACCTATTTAATAAAGACATTGCCGGAGATATCTCTGGCGTTTCTTTATACAAAAAACCAAATGTCTAATTTCGCCGCCCGTGTCTTAAACGATCAAAATATTTCTGAGACGATTGAAAAATATCGTTCTCAAAATAAAAAAATTGTTTTTACGAATGGCTGTTTCGATCTTTTACACGTAGGGCACGTCAGCTACTTAGAACAGGCAAAGGCACTGGGCGATATTTTAGTCGTCGGAATTAACACTGATGAATCTGTTCGTAGCCTGAAGGGCCCGACGCGCCCGATCCAAAACGAAAACGATCGCGCTGATATATTGGCGGCTTTAAAAGCGGTTGACCATACAATTCTATTTGGCGATGAAACTCCGCTTGAGCTTATTAAAAAAGTGAAACCTGACTTTTTAGTAAAGGGCGGCGACTGGAAACCCGCTCAAATTGTCGGTAGTGAGTTTGTGATGTCTTATGGCGGCGAAGTGAAATCTTTGAAGTTTATTGATGGCCGCTCAACCACTTCAATTATTGAAAAATCTAAAACTTAATTCGTATTTTGAATTAGTTAGAAGCAACTGTGTTAGCCGACTGAATATAGCTAGCTGAGACTCGCGCCAATGAAGCTAGTTCTGAATCACCCGTGCTTACTAAAGCCGTTAATGACGGCAGTAATACCTTAAAACTAGCAATTGTCATCGTTGAAGCCGTATCTCGACGGTTTCGTGAATCGACTAAAGAGCTGTAATCTCCCTGACTTATTTTCGGTAAACTGGCGTTTAACAGAGTTAATATTTTAGAAATCAAAACTTTATCTTTTGTTTGTAAAGCTTGATTCACCACTGAAATATTAGCATCTTGCATGTAGGCCGCGATACCTTCGCTTAAATAATTCTGCATCGCCGCTGACAGGCCCGTTACCGACAAGTGAGTTAACTGCGATAAACTCTGTAACGAGGGCTTAGCGCGTAAAGCTAAAATTCCTAAGCCTTTATACTTTTCATCCGATTGCTCAATTAAATCTTGGGCCATTGCTTGAAACTCGGTCGAGGTCAATTCTCCCTTACGATAAGCTTCGATAAACAAAGCCAAGGTCTCACGTGTCGGCGTAGCGAAGATAATAGCTCTCCACTGTGCGAAAGACTTTTTGTTTTTAGCATCTTTCTGGTCTGGTTCCGCTGGTGCTGGTGTCGCTTGCTGTTGATTGTAATTGCCACTGTAATTATTTACGAAATTGTTTGAATCATTTTTAGACTCTACGACTGAAATCAAGCCTGAAACTATCGCTTTAGGCGATGCATTTAAAACTATCGCTTTAGGCGAAGCTGCCGCGGCTACCGTTTTCTTAGCGTCTTCTTTTTTCTTTAACTCAGCTTTTTTCTGCGCGTCGGCTTTCTTATCGGCCGCTTTTAGCTGAGCGATCTCGCGAGCTTTTAAAGCCTCGTAAGAATGATCAACGTCGCGGCCACTTATAGAATATTCAGAATAGGATTCAGTCGGACGACCCATTTCATAGTTGATGTAACCCGCACGTGTCTCGAATTGAGATGCCACGTCTTGTTTCAAGCTAACTTGAGTAAAAAGAGCAATCAACAGACCCCCGAAAGAAAGAATAGCACCTATTAAAAGCTTTTCGTTCCTAGTCAGTGTTGTTTTCATATGTACTCCTTACCAAGTACTTTGCGAACACCGCACCAGTTGGCACATCTCATAACAAACCTGTTTCATCACACGCGTACAAAATGAAACACTCGCGCGAAAGTACATTTTCAGTCACGCTACTTGTCAATAAGTTAGTCACTGTCGCGGCTCTTTATGAGATTTTTATTTCTGCCGGATTTGCTTGCTTCTGCATTAACAGAGCTTGGCCTATCACGAGGCTTACTGTGCTATTTTTTTTCGGCGGGGCAAAAGCCGACTCGGGTGCCGATCACGGCTGGGAAGTCTCGGCAGGTGTCGGGGCGTTTTTCATAGGTTGTGCACAGACGTGTGTACGGGTGCAAGAAGTAGCAATCCCCGTTTGGTCGCTGGGTCAGCATAAAAAATTCGGTGCCCTCGCGGTAAGACGAAATGATGCCTTCTTTTTTTAAACGCTTAGCCATTTTTTTCAATGAATTATCGACTTCGTCTTGTGTCGCGACTTCTAGGCGAATTAAATCAGATGCTTTAATTTCGACGGGCATCGAACAGCAATTCGCACGGCACTTCGTGCAGAAAGTTGCATCGTACTTTTTCCAGGTTGAGGGGCGGTCTTTATCAGTCTTCACCGTTAGCGCTTTTTTTATTAAAAATACGGAAGGTTAGTTTTTTTGCGCTTTCGCCGTAATCAGACATATCGCTATCTTCGAAGCCAGAATCACGCAGGCGAAAACGAATCTTTGAATTCTCGATGATCACACGTGGATCTAGACTATGGCTGTCAATAATCACTACGTTACGCGAAGATTGCGCCGTTACGGTGTTTGAATCCCAAATATAACTGATGTAGATGATGAGACTGCCAATGACTTGCGAGAATACCAAAGCTAATAGCAATAAGACCAATAAACTAACCTGGGGACCCGTTTTTTCAAACCGCGCAGTCTCTAGAACTTCAAAACGGCTTTCGATCGAAAGTTTTTGCGCCTCGGCCTTAGATGAGGCTTCTGTTAAATCGCGGTACTTATTAAATTCGATTTCTGATTTCTTTTTTAAATCGTCGAAAACCTGAGTTGCCACAGGAATACTTTTTGCCATCGAGCTAACGCGGTCAACAGAAGCTCGAATATTCACCAGCTGGTTTTGGTGCATTTGATTATCAAGTTTTAAAGACTCGATACGACCGCCATTACCGTAAAGTTGACTTTCGCGTCGTCCCGACTGCCCTTGCGCCAGGTAAGAGATTAATTTCTCGTTTTCAGCTATCTTCATTTTTAGTTCGTTTTTACGTACCATTAATTCTGAAAGGTATTCGCCAACTTTTTCTTTCGAGCTAAGTGAAATAAGATTTTCAGGCTTATTTTGAAACTCCGCCAATTTATGATTGAAGTCGTTCATGTTTTCTTCAGCCTGCGCGCGCTGTTCATTAATAAATTTTTCGATCTTAAGAATATCTGACAGTTCACGCTGCTTGAGACTGTTTAGCGTCGTTTCTAAAGCCGTGTTGGTTAAGAAAGTCGCCATTTCTTTTGACGGGGCCGCATATGAAACTTTTAGCTCGAAATCTGAATGCAACTTAGTTTTTGACATCGTATCTAAGGCTGAAATCGTTTTCATTTTAGTATCAACGTTTTTTGGTTCGTGTAAGTATTGTTCTTTAAACTGTTGATAACCTTTTTTTTCAGCTATCGCTAAGTTAGTTGTTTCGCCTCGTTTTTCGATATCGGCCAAAAGTCTTTCGAAGAATTCAGTCGTCTTTAGGTATTCAGCATGCTTTAGTAGCGGAGTATTATTCTTTTTACCTTCAGCTACTGATTTTGATTGGCCAAAAAAATGTGATGCAAAAGATTGTAAGGAACTATTCTGCGTGTCATTGACCGTAATGCTAGCGCTGCCAATGTAAGGAATCTTCGTCACAAACACACCGACTGCACCGACCGCCGTCACTACAAAAATTAATGCGAATAGAAGCCAGTTACCAACAAAAATTTGCGAGATTTGCTTCAACGATAAATCTTGAGAAATTCTTTGCTCAGACCTTGCGTAGGTTGCGCTGCCGGCCGTCGCGCGGGCTGCGTCGACGCTGACGTCTTTCGATACTTCATTTGAAACTAGTGTATCCATGAAATTCCCCCAATTAGAATGGGTACTTTTACAATGAATTGCCTCTATACCGTGAGCTCTTTTTGCTTAACGAGTAGCCTTTGAATTAAATTCAATCACCCAAGCAATAGCGGCCCTTAGATGAGGTTTGGCAGTTTTATTAGATCTGTAAAAAGTACCAGGCTCATTTAAGCCGACAAACGTATCAGAATAAGACACATCTAAGGGTAAAATTTATTTATGTTGGGTCTAGTCGAGTCCGATAAGTTTTTATACGGAGGATTTCCTATGAATACAAATTATGATGCCAATCTAGTTCATGAATTTTTAACTCACACGCCCGAATCGGCCTTACGCAAAATGCTTATTGATAAAAACTTTTCAGAAGTTCACTTCAATATGTTCATGAAGATCTTGAGAAGTACAAATGAGTCACAATTTTGTGAACATTTTTACAAATCGAGCTACCCGAAAGCTAAGTTTAACGCTAATGAAATTAACCTAAAAGAAAAATTCTGGGACAGCTGCATAGCTGCTTTAAATTCACATGGACTACTCTCTCCGGCACAAAAAGTTGCCGCCTAGTTTCGACGTCGTCATACCGTTTTTGCGGTTTGAAAAGGAGCTCGAAACCGAGCTCCTTTTAATGAATGCGGTCATACAATTTCATAATTCAAAAATTTATCTTGTTTCAAACCTAGAAAAGAAACCAATCTGGGCGCAAGATTGGTGGCCAAATAGCGAAAAAATCAGCTTTCAATCAAAATCTGAGGCGCTAAAAATATTAAAAAATAAGAAACATTTAGGCGTCTATTATAGCTGTATCGACATTCCGCTGGCTGCCGGCTTACGTAAAGATCTACGCGAATTAAAAATGAAGCGTATCAAATACGAAGTGCCTTCAAAATTTAATTTTAAATATTTTTCTTGGACAATGATAGACAATAATAGCTTAATTATTTGCGATTCACCACCAGCACAGTTTCCGATTGGCTGGCATGAATTCGAGGAAGATAAAGATAGCCCGCCGAACCGCGCGTATTTAAAACTGTGGGAAGTATTCGCTTGTGGTTACGTAAAATTAAAACCGACTGATGTAGCCATCGATGTAGGCGCTAGCCCTGGTGGTTGGTCTTGGGTTTTGAGCGAACAAGCTAAGAAAGTTTATTCTGTTGATCGCTCTCCGCTTGATTCGAAGATCGCTAACCAAAAAAATATTATTTTTAGCTCAGGTGATGCATTTCAAATAAAGCCTTCTGACTTTCCAGATTGCACTTGTTTATTCTCAGATATAATTTGCACTCCCGAGCGGCTGTTAGGTCTAGTTCAAAACTGGATTAAAAACTCTAAAGTTAAAACCTTGGTTTGTACGATTAAGTTTAAAGGGCCTTGCGACTTTGATATTTTAAAAGAGTTCGAAAAAATAGAAAATTCTACAATTTATCATTTATATCACAACAAAAATGAAGTAACCTGGATCAAGCAGGAACCACCATCATCATGAGCGACTCATCATTTTTTAATAAGTTGGCGCCCAACACCACTCAAGATATTCTAGAGTTCTCTTTCCGTAGCCAAATAAATTTAGTTTTAAAAATTCACGACCGACATTTTAAAACTAGAATACTAACCAAAAAAAATGATCGCGAATTTTCGGTTTATAAGTTTAACTTCGTTGAATATCAAAACGAAGATGTTATTTGCAGCTTTGATGTAAGGAACGATAAATACTTTTTTAAAGCATTACTGAAGGCCACAGACTCTGATTTTATTATTTCAATTCCTGCCGACGTTTATCAGCTTCAAAGAAGAAACGATTTTCGTATTACAATTACACCGAGTATAAGTTATTCGTGCGAAGTGCGTTTGATTAATTTTAAAAAATTGACCGCAAAGGCTGAGCTTGTTGATTTAAGCTTAGGTGGCTGCCTGATTTCGCTTAAAAATGCTGATAAGTTCGAAGTACCAAAAGATGGCGAAGTTGAAATATCTTTAAAAATAAATGATTTCGAAAATCAATCGATTGTGACCATTGCAAAGCATGTACGTATGATCGGTTCAAATAATTCGCTTCAACTTGGCTTGCAGTACGTAGATCCCAGCGCTAATTTTTTAAGCGAGCTACAAACTTTATTAATTCAGCTAGATCGCATTCAACGCGGTAAAACATTAGATTAATAACTTGCTAGTGAACAAAACCTAGAAAAATTCCTAAGGATAAGCCAAACAAAACGGTCATAACCAGGCCTAACATTCGAAAATTACGTTGCTTGGTAAAGATAAACCCTGTAGCTACGACCCTTAAAATCGGTAGGCTTATAAGTACAAGTAGCCCCGCATAACCAATCAGAGCTGACCAATTTTTTTGAATAAATAACTGGTTCACAGTTTCAAACAACGGAACCGGCTGATAGTTGCGAAATGGTAAGTAGACGTTTTCATCGAATTTGACTTGCAGAATCCAACCCACGAAAATGAATCCGGCTGAAACAATGACGCCTTTTCGTAAGAAGTGCGCGATGAATAGTTCTAGTTCAAGCAAATTGCTTTTCACGAGTTAATTCCTTTAATCATCATTTGGAAAGCCGTAATCACCAATAAAACAATAAATATTTTTCTAATGATTTCTGGGTTCATTTTTACCATAGCACGGGCTCCAAACCACGAACCCACGATAACTCCTAAAGCAACAGGACCGGCTATTTCTGGGCGAATATCTCCGCGAATAAAATAGGCCCCCGCGCTTGCTGCGGCGGTTACACCGATCATAAAATTTGAGGTTGCTGAAGATACCTTGATCGGAAGCTTCATCGCTCCGTCCATGGCTAAAACTTTAAGTATCCCGCTGCCTATACCAAGCAGTGCAGAAAGAATACCAGCCAGATACATAAATAAAAAACCCAGCCGCACATTAGCTACCTTATAATGAACTAGTTCTGCATTTCTACCTTGAAACGTACCGGCTAATCCTAATTTTACCGACCACGGATGGTCTTGTCTGGCTAAGCTGACGTCTCTTTTTCTGAACATCATCGCTGTAGAGAATAGCAGAAACCCCGCAAATATAAAGTATAGCATACCGGGCTGAATATAACTGGCCACTACGAAACCGATCACGGCCCCGAATACTGTGCCCACCTCTAGCAGTATGGCAAGCTTCACGTTGGTTAAGTGATCTTTCAAAAAGCTAGCGGCCGCACCCGAAGACGTCGCAATAATCGAGATTAAACTGGCCGCGATTGCATAACGTATATCGACATGAAAAATAAGTGTTAACGCCGGGACTATAATCAGCCCACCGCCAATACCTAGTATTGCCCCTAAGAAACCGGCAGAGATTGAAATAGTGAATAAAATGATTTCATACAAAGTAAACTAAACCGATCTTTTTTATAGACCTAATTCGACTGTATTGCTTTTTGTTTGGCATTCCAGCGATTGGTGTATTCTTTTATCTCAGCATTGAATTCATCATTCTTTTCTTTTGCGTAATCTTCATAGTCTTTACGTTCTTCGCGCAAATCGGCTTCAAAATCTTCGCGTTTGTCTTTTTGTTCAGCGAAGTAATCGCGGCGTTTTTCGTCTTGCTCTTCAAAGAATTCGGTTCGCTTTTCGCGGTCTTTTTTTTGATCAAGAAAATCTTTACGTTCTTTTTCTAGATTTTTTAAGAATTCTTCACGCGTTTTACGTTCGACCTTATTAAACGCCTCGCGTTTCTTACCGATATCTTTGTTAAAAAGATCACGTTTCTTACGCGCCATCGTGCTCACCTTCTCGCGTACGACAGAGGGCTCGTACTTAAGTTCAGCCATCCAATCGGCTTTCAATGCAGTTTCATCGTTTTTCTTTTTTATTTCAGCCGGAATATTCTCGCGTAGCTCATCAAGCTCGGCGCGATCTTTGGAAATGCTGTACTTGGGGTCGACCAGCGGCTTAGCCGGACTTTCGTCAGTCCGAGCAGTTTTAATTTGGCAGCTAACCGCCAGAACGCCTAAAAGACATAAGGTAAAAATGCGACTGTTCATAGGTCTTATTCTATTCTTTAAGGCTTAAATGACAAACGAAAAACGGCCGAAAAGCATACATGTTAATTGGAAATCATTTCGGCAAACGAAAACCTCAGTGGAACTTTTTTATAAAGAGCTACGAAAGCTTTAAGTACAGCTGGTCACTTCGCCTTGTTAAAATATTAAGCCTTGGGCTTGCCGCGCAATTGGTTTTTCTATCGCCCTTAGTATATTGGATCTACCAAAACTATGCGTTTATTGAAAAATTTGTTCCGACAAGCTACAAACTGCACGAAAATTTACAGTTCGAGAAAAAGTGGATTCTGTTCTTAATAGTTGGAGCTACTTTAGCGCAGGGTCTTTTCAATTTCTTTTTATGGAAAAAAATGCTCAGCGATTCAAATGACCCCATTATGTTTCAGCCTAACGTGAAGTCTGCTTCACTCGCCGAAGCTGATTATCAACGTCGCGCTTCTTGATGGCTTCACGCTTATCATGAATTTTTTTACCCTTCACTAAACCCAGCTCAACTTTGACACGGCCTTTTTTAAAGTAAATTTTTAAGGGCACGCATGTTAAGCCTTTTTCTCGTAAAGCATCATAGATCTGCTGTAATTCGCTGGCATGCAGTAACAACTTCCGCAGTCGTTCAGGATGATGATTATTGTAACTGCTCGATTTATATTCGCTGATGTGCGCATTCTGCAAAAAAGCTTCTTTGCCCTTAAACGCAATATACGAATCTTTTAACTGAATTGTATTTGCACGAATTGATTTAACTTCGCTGCCCGTTAATACCAGCCCGGCCTCGAAGGTTTCGATGATGTGGTAGTCAAATCTGGCTGATCTGTTTTCCTGTATTAGTAAAATCGACATGCTAAACCTTTAAGTAATGAAAAAGCGAATTAAGCTCAACCGGACTTAACTCTTCGGCCCGAATCTTGTCACTCTTTTTTTGGTCCGCACACCATTGCAGTAGCCGGCTGCGATCAAATTGCGAATCAAGTGAAGAAATATTTGTAGTTAACACACGTCGACGCTGCTTAAAACAGGCTTTCACAAATGAAAGGTACTGCTGGCGGTCAACTACCGAGCTGAATTTCGGAGTAAATTTTAATACACGGCTAGCCACCTTCGGAGGCGGTTTAAAATCACGCGGACCCGCATCGCAAACGGTCTCGATCGTCCAAAATTCTTGGGCAATTACGCTTAGCATTCCGTAGTGTTCAGTTTGGCAAGTTGCACGGATTCGCTGCGCAACTTCTTTTTGAAACATTAAAATCATTCCAACTAATAGGTCTTTATTTAGGCTTTGATCTATCACCAGCGAAGAAGAAATTTGGTAAGGTAGATTACTTACCAGTAAGTAATCTTTGGCAAATTGCCAATCGATTTGCAAAGCATCACCAGAAATAACTTCTAGATTTTGAGCTTTCCAAAACTCAACGAGTTCACGGTCTAGCTCTATTAATTTCAAATCGGTATATTTTTCGCGGAGCAAATCGGTCAAGGCACCACAGCCCGGGCCGACTTCGACGATACGTTTGTGCTTAAAGTCATCAGTCGCTTGTAAAATACGCGCGATTACTCCGTCTGAAACTAAAAAGTTTTGCCCTAAAGACTTTTTAGCAAAAATCTTTAATTCAGACATTCTATTTTCTAAACGCTCAGCTGCGGTCAATGAAAGCTCCTACTATTGAAGTTCGTATTTAAAGTCGTTTTCGACCGATTGCGACGACGGTCCTAAAGCAAGCGTCGAAGCTTCACCACGCTGCAAATGTAGTAAACCTGTGTAACCGATCATAGCTGCATTATCAGTACAGTATCTAAGCGGAGGAATCACTAGCTGAAGATTATATTTTTGCGCGATCTGAGAAAATTTTTGACGTAATCGGCTGTTAGCGCTAACTCCGCCAGTTAAAACTATTTTTTTACATTTAAAACGCTCAGAGGCGCGCAACATTTTTTTAACTAAAACATCGACGATAGCTTCCTGAAAAGAAGCGCAAAGATCATTGCGATTTTTTTCAATTTCTTCAGCTGGCATCTTTGCCAGTAAACGCTGCGCCGAAGATTTAAGACCGCTAAAACTCATCATTAAATTATCTTCGTTAGCTAAACTGCGCGGAAAATCAAATTTGGCTGGGTCACCCAACTGCGCACATTTATCAACCTGAACTCCGCCCGGGTAGCCCAAACCCACCATCTTAGCAAATTTATCAAAGGCTTCACCTGCCGCATCGTCTTTCGTGGTGCCTACCACAGTATAATCACCAAGACCCTTGACCCAGTATAAACTAGAATGGCCACCACTGACGGCCAAAGCAAGGTAAGGATAGTTAAAATCTGCAGGCGGAGCATAATCTTCATCTTTTAAAAAAGGTGCAAGCAAATGCCCTTCCAAATGATTTACTCCAATTAATGGAATGCCATAAGCTTGCGACAAAGATTTTACCGTCATAATTCCGACAATCAATGAACCAATTAGCCCGGGACGATTAGTCACCGCTAAGCCATCGACATCGGTCCATTTAAGATTGGCTTTTTCTAGAACATGGGTCATCAGCGGAAGCAGCGCAACCGAATGATTTCGGCTGGCAATTTCTGGTACAATACCGCCGTAAGGTGCGTGCTGTAAATCTTGATGTGCCGATACCTGGCAAACTACAAACCCATTATCTTTAACAATGGCGACTGAGGTATCGTCACAACTGGTTTCGACTGATAGAACGCAATTAATCGGCTTCACAGATTATTTTTTTAGTTTCGCTAAACGCATCTTCGCTTTTTTGCCGGCTTCCGTTTTAGAGTAATTAGCAATGACTTCTTCGTAAAAGGCCATAGCTTCTTCTTTCATTGCAAGCTCTTGAAAGCAAACTCCAATTTTATATTTTGCATCGGCTACGTTTTTACCTTTTGCAGATTCATCGGTATACTTTTGATAATTAAAGATAGCTTTCTTCCACTCTTTTTTAGCAAAGTGCTCTTGAGCGATTTCGTAAGCACCCATCGCGGCCGAGGCGCCATGCGCACCCGCTTTTAACTCAGGCTCGTTCTTATCTGAACCCTGTACACGCGCACCAGAAGGACGGGTCACCAGATCGGGCCTTGGCTTCGACGCTTCTTTAGCCGCTTGCTCGGCTTCTAGTTTTTGAATCTGCGCTTCCATTTTTGTTAAAGCTTCTTGTAAAGCTTGAACCCGCTGAGTATCTTCAGCACTTTTAGTGGCTTTATCTTTATTAATATTTTCTAACTGATTTTCTAAACCTTCAACACGACCGTTTAATGTACGTATTAATTCGTCTCGTTCATCGACCGGCGCAGACGATTGTGTTTTACCTAATAGTTGCGACTCTTGTGGCGAACCTGGCCGAGAACCTTGGCCACCTGATTGATTATCGGCATTCTTTTTTCCGTAAACTTGCGACTGCTCGCCTTCACCAACTTCAGAACGTGTTTTTAAGCACGATGATAGTAAGAAGCTCAATAGCGCGACTATTCCCCATTTTAAAATCATAATATGTCTCCAGTTTTTTGCCGCATTAAACGGGCTGAGTTTTCAGCTTTTTCTGCCGCTACACGAGCCTGAATAAATAAATCTTTTGCTTGTTCGTATTCGCGTTCGCGATAGAGAATCCGCCCTTGGCGGTAAAATTCTTCGGCTTGATGCCAGTAGCCCGCAGAGTAGCGGACTGCCTGTACTGACTTTGCCGCTTTGATGGCGGCGTCGGCCAGGGTGTATTCTTCGATCGGCGCCTGAGTCGTCACACAGCCAGTTAAACTAACCAGTATTACTAAAATTGTGATGACGGGATACAGACGCCCTTTCACTGATTTCCTTACTTAACTAGTTCGATGGAACAAAGTTAGCACGTCGGTTTTGCGCCATTTCTGACTCTGACTCACCATTAGCTAATAATTTTTCTTTTCCAAAGCTAACTGTCGTAATGCGATTAGCGCTAATACCCATTTGTACTAACATCTGCTTTACCGCGTTTGCACGGCGCTCACCCAACGAAAGATTATACTCGGTCGAACCGCGCTGATCGCAGTGACCTTCAATTAACATTTTGCTTTCGGTATTCTTCTTTAACCAAGCAACGTTTCCTTGAAGTTTAGTGCGCTCAACAGAAGGCAAAGTCGATTTGTCATAATCAAAGTGTACAGTTTGTAAACCTTCGATTGAACCACTGTCGCTGCCCGTTGCAGAAAAATTCATCGGAGATCCGTCAACTTTTTCAGATCCGCCGCCGCCCGTAGTTTCAGACGTTATGTTTGAACCCGCGCCGTTAGCGTCAGTTCCTTTTTTTCTCCAGCTAGAGCAACCAGCTGCTAATGATAATACTACAAGTGCAAGGGCGATTTTTTTCATGTTTTTTCTCCTGATGTCGTTAATGTTTACAAAATTCATTTACTAATTTAGTTGATCGTATGATCTTGTCAAACTTTCATTGCCACGTCACAATGATCCTCTATGAGAATCCATTTTTTTTTACTGTTATTACTAAGCAATGTTTTTTTTAATTCTACCGTGTGGGCGCAAAGGGTTGGATTTTCTTCCGAGAGCTGGAAAATTGTACGAACTGAGCATTTTGACGTCGTTTTTTCTGCACAGCAACAGGACCTTGGTCTGTACTACGCTCAAGCCGCTGAAAAGGCCTACGCAAACCTAGCCACGGTGTTTACAAATCGCACAGAACGCATTGTGCTTGTCGTAAATGACACTACCGACATATCGAATGGTTATGCTACACGAATTCCCTACCCACTTGTGATGGCTTACTCAGTTCAAATTGGCGATCACGAATCACTTTCAGAGGCCGGCGAATGGGCCCGCGAGCTATTAACTCACGAATTTACCCACATTCTACAATTTGAACCTGCTCTTGGCTTTTATAAGTTTTTAAAGCCGATCTTTGGTAATATCGTTGCCCCGAATATGCTGTTGCCACTTTGGTGGAAAGAGGGAATGGCCGTCGAAATGGAAACGCAGTTTTCTCCGCAGGGTCGCGCCCGTTCTAAATACCAAGACGCGACAGTTCGCGCTTTTACTTTAGATCGAAAACTATTCACTTATAGTCTGGCACAAGCCAACGAAGTGCTACCTTCATGGCCCTATGGTTCACGACCTTATTTATTTGGATCGCTATTCTGGAGTCATCTGCTAGCAGAGCAAAAGATTTCGGCTGCAGACCGCATCGCAAGCCAGCAAGGTGGCCGGGTCCCGTACGCAGTTGAACAGCCAATGCTTGATTTGACCGATTCAACGTATGAAACCCAATACCATCAAGCTTTGTATAAAGCTGAAAAAAACTCATTCCAGCAGATTACAAAAATTAAAACTGAAGAAGTGACTCATCTAGCCACGATTCAGCAAGAAGGCCAAAATTCGTTCGGGCCAAAAATTTCAATTGCACACCGGCTGCTAACTTACATTGAACAAATCGACGGCGAATCGCGCATCGTGGTCAAAAATTTACAAGGTGAAGTTATAAAGTTAAAGCGACTGCCCACCGCGGGCCTTTCAAGTCTTGATTTTCACCCGACTGAAAAAAAGATTCTTTATACTAAAGCTGATTTTATCAATTCGAAGTATAAACGCTCAGATTTATTTATCTACGACATAGAAAAAGAAAAATCCGAAAGAATAACAACCGGAGAACGAGCCCGCGACGCATCGTTTTCTGAAGACGGCACCCACATCACATTCATTGCCACATTTGACGGTTCGACCCAGGTTAGAACTTTAAGTTTAAGCGACCGTATCATCACTCAGTATGCAAACTCAGGTGTACAGAACCGCTACGATTCGCCCATCTATTGGTCGAAGACTGAGTTGCTCGTCACTAAAAGAAATAAAGACGGCGCTCAGTCACTTTTCAAAATAAATTTAATTGACGGAAAAGAAACGGCGATCGAAATGTCTTTTTCTCAGATTAGATTTCTACGTAAAAAAAATCAGGAACTTTACTTTACGTCGGCACAAAATGGCGTACACAATGTTTATGTAACCACTGATTTTAAAACGGCCGCACCAGTTACAAATATTTTAACCGGTATTTGGAGCTATGATTTAGACCCCGCACAAAACCTAATATACGCCACAGTCATGACAAGCCACGGATACCACGTCAGCATGGGCGAAGTTAAGCCGCGCGTAAAAGCTTTGCCGGTCATCGAAAATGACATGGACAAGCGGTATGTTTTTAAAGAAACTCCTGACCCAACGATGAATTACGAGATCAATGATTACTCGTCAGCCAAGTATCTATTACCGCGCTATTGGATACCGTACATTGCATCAAGCACTTCGGCCCGCGGGATTTACCTGCAAGCACAAACTTCTGGGCAAGATCCGCTGGGCGTTCACCAGTATTCTTTAATTGGTAGTTACGAAACAGACATTGCTAAAACGGGCTTTATCGGCTCATACACAAATTCGGCTTGGGAAATACCTTTTCAAATTGGTTCAGTCTTTCAGAATAAAACTTTGGGCTCGATTACGAATGTTGTCGAAACGAAAAGTGCGTACGTGGGTTTACTACCTGATCTATTTCGATTTAATAAAAACACTTTAGTACAATTCGGCGTAAAAACTGAACAAACAATTTACGTTTCGAACCAAACCCAACATTGGGGACCTTATGCGCAAATTGCCTATATCAATTATGAGCAAACTTTATTTCAAATTTCTCCTGAGAAAGGCTGGGGCACTTTCTTAAGATATGAAAATAATCAAAATGTTTCAAACAGCCGTGATTACAATCGAGCCATGGCTTCAATGATCGGTTTTTATTCTGAGCATTTACCGAAGCAACATGCGATGATGTTGCGATTGAATGGCTTGATGACTTTTGAAACTGTTTCGGCGCGTTTTGGCTCTAGCAATGCCGCCAGATTTTACAGTGCGAATATGGTGATTCCGCAATTCGTGCTTCGCGGGTACTTGGACGGACAATTCTACGGGCGCAGTATAACCTCTGCAAACTTTGAATATCGATTTCCCGTAGCAGAACTAGAGCGAGGTTCGGGTACAAACCCTTTATTTTTTAAAAGAATTACAGGGGCTCTTATATCTGACGGACTTAGCGTTGAAGGTGGCTCAATCACTGAAGATAAAAACTTTGTCGCGCGCAGTCTGAATCAAAGTGTTTGGAGTTCTGGCCTAGAACTTAAGTTAGAAACAACGCTTGGTTATGTTGTTCCGGTCAATTTCGTACTGGGATTTTACTTGCCGCACTCGCCTAGGTACGTTTCTAGCATGCAATCAACGATTAGCCTTGAAATAGGCGGACTTTAGTATTGACAAGAATTGCCTCGATCAAGAAAACTAAGCCTAGCCAACCAGCTAAGAGGTAAAAAGCCATGGAAATCAATAAATTAGAAAATAAGACGTGGATACGCGAACTTGTTTCTGCCGACGAGCAGCTTGAAAAATCTGTGATGATTGATATGAATTTGGGCCTTGATACGCAAAGAATTCTGGTTAACGACAGCATAGCTTTTCTGTTAAGACTAAAAACTGATTTCGCAGAAACCTCGGCTCAGTTTAATGAGTTAAAACCGGGTGCGCTTGGTCGTATCAAAGTTTACGGCATTGCAAAAACCCATGCTGATTTTATGCTTTTTCGTAACGGCTACAAAATGATTTTTTCGATTAAGAACGCGGGACTCATCAGTATGCGGTTTCACTATGTCGGCAACTTGGCAATTCCGCAACCAACTCAAAAAGATAGCATGACGATCGTAATGGATGAAGAGTTGATCGAAGCAAAATGGGGCGCTTTCGAAGAAGTGCTTTGGACCTACAAAGGCTTAAGCTTCAGACCTGAATACCTGGTTCGCCATTATATGACTCTTTTTATTAAAGAGAGCTCTCGATAATCTAAAAAAAAAGAGAGCCTGAGAGCTCTCTTTTTTTACCATCAACATGTCTTAAAAATTAGTTTTGCGGACAGTCGTAACCTAACTGAACCGTACGACCTGTCGGAATAGCCGGGCTGAAGACTAAGTTATTATTTTGAACTTGTACCGAAACCGCACCAATCGACGGCGTAATCGAAACATCAATATCACCCACCGGAGCACACTCTAACGGTAAAGATGCTAAAGTATTTACGATGCGATCTTTGAAGTAATACAGATTTGAAGAGTAATCAGCGGCACAAATATTTCCGACTGCGCCCCCCGTTAATTGCGAAAGTTCAGCATATTTAAAACCGTAATGACTTTTCGCCCCTTCAGAATCTTGCGATGCCATACACGCACTATCACCCGGTTTTACGATAATAGAATTGAATGTGAATCTTTTCTGTAAACCGAAAGTTTGCTTCATTTTGTTTACATAGGCTTGAGGCTGATCTTCAGCTTCTAAAGATTTTAACTCTGCCGCGTAGTGAACTTTTGAAGGGTCTCCACCAACTGAGCGTTCGTCTTCATCCGAAATAAGGATAACTGCGATTGAGGCATCTGAACGGTAACAAGAATTGCTTGCGCGGTATTCTGAATGCCACCACGCCGCTTTAATACCACGCTCGTCATCTGTATTTGCCCAACCCGCGCCAATCGCCGCCACGGTATTAGTAAAGATCGAGTAAGGGTCAGCCGCTCCTGCTTTGAGAACCCACTGCGGTGAACCGACGTAGTTGACCCAATTGCGTGAAGCTCCCCAATAAAGTACCCCGTTGTTATTAACATCTTGTGCGCGCGTAACCGTCGCACACATCTGCCAATCAACTCCTGATGCGGTTAAGTCATTCACGAAGCCCTGCAAACGAGCCCCTAAGCGCGTGTTTTCTGGAGCCATCGAATTTGAATCATCAAACACCATTAAGATATCAACTTTATTATCCGAAGCTTGAACCGACTTCGAAAAATTAATTCGGCGTACGGGTACGGCCGCGGGCCCGACTGTTAAGCTGAGTGGTGTCGGGCTGGCGTAAGCATTGTAGCCCGTTGCCGTCGCACCTAAATAAATTAAGTAAGTGCCTTGGCCCAATGAAGTAAAGTTTGGTGTTGAACTCGTGCCGGACAAACCTGGTACCGTCACCGGCGTTCCGTCTTTGGTGGCCGTCCAAGTTAAAACCGCCGATGGCTGGTCACAACTTGCCGTTACCTGCGGATTAGGGCCCGAGGTCGTTATCGTTAACGAAGTTGAAGTTCCGTTCAAACGCGGAGAACAGTTGATTGCCGTCGTTGGGCCCGAATTATCAACCGTGACCGTTAATGGCGTCGTCGAATTGTAGGCTGTGTGACCATTCGTTGAGGCATTTAAATAAACTAAGTAAGTACCTGCTCCCGAAGATAAAAAGTTTGGGTTCGATGCTGCACCAGAAAGACCAGCGATTGCAACTGGGTTACCGTTTCGTGTAACAGTCCAAGTGTAGGTTGAATTAGCCGGAATACAGTTCGCATTAATCAAAGGATTCGATGAAGAGGTCGTTAAAATAACAGAGTCTAAAGAACCATTAATCTTCGGATTACATTCAACCGCCGGAGTCACACTGGTCCCATTAACGGTAACAACAAGTGGTGTTGAACTTTGCCAATGCTGCGAACCCGTTGCAGTCGCATATAGATAAACATTATATACGCCGGCGCCCATACCTTTGAAGTCAGGAGATGAATTAGCACCGCTTAAACCAGTAATAACCGTTTCGATCCCGTCTTTAGTCGCGGTCCAGATATAATTACCTGCCGCCGGAGAACAATTTGCCGAAACAGCCGGATTATTATCGGTTTGATTAACTGTTAAAGTGGTCAAAGTTGCATTTAACTTCGGGTCACAAATTAAGGTATTACCAATATTACCAACAATAAATTCTAGCGGAGTCGTAGCATTATACGGGCTTAAAGAACCACCTGTTTGCGTAGCTGTTAAGAAAACATAGTAAGCGCCGGGGCCTAAGCCACGAAAATCAACAGCTTGCGGATCTGAACCGGTCAAACCCGGAATCGTAGTCGTAACAATTGATGAATCAAAACGTTTTACAACCCAATTGTAATCAACATTCGACGGACTACAATTTGCGCTGACATTAGCCGTAGAAGCGCCATTTGCAGGAAATGTAAAAGTTGTGCTGCTGCCATTAATTTTAGGGTCGCAGCTAACGCTTGCGGTATTACAAGAAGCACCGCTACAAGTTGGCGTGACTGCAAAGTTTGTGGCTTTCGAAAACTTCACCGGCGCGCAAGAAGTGATCGTAAAAATAAAAAGACAGAGCACACCTGATAATAGAAGTTTAAGCCAATTCATTTATTTCCCCTAGTTTTTACAGTCTCAGGATAGTCCAATTCTCAGATTGAGCAAAGGGGGCTTTGGTCTGGTTATTCAAAATCAGACCCTAGACCTATTGAGATGATTCAAATTAACACGGTAAAATAAGGTGTGGAGGACTTACCGTGAACTATTGGTTATTAACATTGTCTTTAATGAACGTTCTACTTTTCTCTTTTATTCTTTTTTCTTGGTTAACCAAGAATAAAAGTAAAGTCGAAGATCAAAGGCTTACAAAAGGTCTACAACTTCTACAAAATAAAATTTCTATTTTACAAGACTTATCAGACAAATCAGACGAACAAGTTCGGCGCTGGGTACATCTAATCGAACAAAAATCGAGTGCGGTACAAGATCAACTGACGATGTCTGATGAAAAGATCATTCAGATCGAAAGCGCTTTATCTAAGGCACTTGATGTTTCTAAAATATTCTACGAGCAAGTTCCACATGCAGAAATCGCAGAGCGGCAAAAAACAAATAAATATGTACAAGCGGCTAAGCTGGCAAATCAGGGTTTTACAAACGAGCAAATCAGTCAAAAAATTGATATGAGCCCAGCCGAAATTGACATGATTATTAAAATGAACCGCGAACAATTACAATTTTCTGAAGAATCTTTGCCGGCATGGATACAAGACTCTAACGAAGATCTTTCAGCCGAACAACGCATGCAAGAAGTAAACAACTTTAGTTCGCAACTAAAGAAAATGAACCAAATGGTTTCTGCTACTGCATTTGATACGCATTCGCCAGACCTGACTTCGATGGAAACAATCAAACAGCAATTTAATGATTCGATTTCGTTGAATTCTGCTCATATTCCGCAAACGTTTCTAGACGAAAAGAAAACTGATCATCTGCCTAAAACCGCTGACGGCAAAACAGTTAAACCGTTTGAATTTAGAAAAATCGTTATTAATAAAAATTAAGGCTAAATCATCTGCCCAACTAAGCTCTTCATTCTACCTATGCCTTCTGCCATTTTAGTAGTTTCAATAGCAAAGCTTAAACGCATATATCCCGGATTCCCAAACTCTTCTCCGGGCACGGTTGCGACATAAAACTTTTCAAGTAAGATCTGACAAAAATCTTTTGAACTAGATACGTTAACTCCTTGATAAGCGCGTCCCATTACCTTGCGGATATCTACCCATAGGTAAAACGCCCCCTGAGGTTCAAAAATGTGAAACTCGGGGATGGTTTGAAACTCGTGCAAAGCCGCGGCTAAACGCTTTTTCAAGACAATGTTCGTGGCTTTGATGTCACCTTCGCAATTGATAATTGCCGCCGTTGCCGCATGCTGCGAAATACTTGACGGAGCCCCCGTAGACTGCGAGGCATAGTCGCCCAAGGCTTGAATTATTTTCTGCGGCCCAACAGCCCAACCGATTCTCCAGCCCGTCATTGAATAGGCCTTAGAGCCACCGTTAATAATAACTGTGCGATCTTTTAATTCTGGCGCAACTTCTAAGATATGCGGCGCACAGTTTGAACCATCAAACATCAGACGATTGTACATATCATCCGAAATGATATGTACGCGTGGATATTTTTTTAAAACATCGGCAATTCTACGAAGTTCTTCTTTAGTGTAAACAAAACCTGTCGGATTCGACGGAGAGCAAAATAAGAAAACTTTTGTATTAGAATTAATATTTTTTTCTAATTGTTCGGCTGTGATTTTGAAATTTGACTCTTCAGTGCATGTCACAATGCGCGGAACTGCATCAGCTAATTCGACCATGGTTGGATAGCTAACCCAGTAAGGCGAATGAATAATGACTTCGTCTCTGGGGTCACACAAAACTTGCAATGCGGCGAAAATAGCATACTTAGCACCACTTGTAACCGCCACTTCGCCCGTGCCGTATTTTAATTTTAAATCGATTTCTAATCTTTCTAAGATGGCCTTCTTTATCTCGGGAGTTCCGCTGGCTGCAGTGTACTTAGTCATACCTAGCTGGATAGCATCGTGACCCGCCTGAGCTGCCGCCGGATAAGTCGCCCAGTCGGGCTCACCGACCGTTAATGAAATAACCTTGTGCCCCTGCGACTGAAGTTCTTTAGCCTTAGCGACTAAAAAAAGTGTCGGTGAAGTTTTAAGATTTTTCGCACGCTTGGATAAAGAATTTTCTAACATACATTACTCTCTTAGCTTTTTAGTTAATTCTGGAATAATAAATTCAGGAACTAAACCTTTTAACTCACCGTTGTGGCGAGCGACTTCTTTGACCGCGCGCGAAGAAATAAAATAGTATTCAGGTCTTGAGAAAATCATAAAAGTTTCAATGTCCGGAGCCAGACGCTTATTCATACTGGCTAAAGTTGTCTCGTATTCAAAATCAGCCACCGCGCGAAGGCCTCGTACGATGACTTGGGCTTTGCGCTTTTTCATGTATTCGACCGTTAAACCTTGAAAAATATCGACTTCGACTTTCGGATTATTTTTGGTGACCTTCTTTAAAAAATTAGCCCGCTCAGCAGCGGTAAATAAATAATTTTTCTGATTTGATTCAGCCACTAACACAATGACATGATCAAAAATATTAGAAATACGCTCAATAATATCCAAATGACCCGTGGTAATTGGATCAAAGCTTCCCGGGTAGACCGCAATTTTTGACATCTAAAGATCCTGCGCTTTTTTAATGAAGAAAGAAAGTAATTTGTCTCCGTAATCGTTTACGTGATAACGGTGAAGATTTGAATAAGAATCATCCATACGTTCTTTTTTCTGAGACTCAATAGCGATAAGAGTATTTCCATCAAAGCACTGACTTGCATCTAAAGCTTGCATCACGTCATGCGCCATCTTTTCGGTAAAAGGCGGGTCAACCAAAATATATTGGTATGCAGGCCCCTGGTACTTTTTAAGGTAAGCTAAAACATCTTGCTTGTAGATCACGTACTCGTCGTCTGTTAATTTTAGCAAATCAATATTCTTCTTTAGAATAGCAATCGACTTTAGATTTTGCTCAACGAAGTGTATAGCCCTTGCCCCTCGCGAAAGGGCTTCTAGGCCCAAGCTACCCGTTCCCGAGAAAAGATCTAATACCAGGGCATCTTCTAGACCGCCCATCCATTTATTAAATACAGTTTCTTTGACTCGATCTGTTGTCGGACGAATATGATCCGCCTGAAAAGAAGTTAGTACGCGACCCTTGAAACGCCCGCTAATAATTCTCATAGTTTCCCCAATACTTGATCAACTACATCTAAAATATGATCGAAGGGTTTTGAAATATAATCTTTCACACGAGGATCATTCTGAATGTACCCAATATTCGTATCGTCGCCTGTGAACGCCGAAATAATAAATACTGGAGTTGTCTTTTTCATTTCTAGTAATACTTCATAGCCATTTTTTTCAGGCATAATAACATCTAGTAGAATAGCACTATAATTATTTTCATTTATTTTTTTCAAGGCTTCAACGCCGTTCTGCGCTTCATCACAGTCGTGCCCCCTCGAAGTAAATGCTCGCACCAAAGACTTTCGAATGAGAAGCTCGTCATCGGCAATTAAAATTTTCATAGCTTATCAAAAATCAAAGAGATTTTTGCTCCCTGGCCGGTATTAGTCACTTCTAAATCCGCCTGCATATTGTTCATCATTTTTTTAGAAAGATAAAGACCAAGCCCAGTACCCTCACCTTGCTTTTTAGTTGTCATAAAGGGTTGATACATATTCTTTAAGATAGTCTCGCTAAAGCCTGGGCCCGAGTCTTTGATGTGAAAATAAACTTTAGCGTTTCGTTCTTCTTCATATATTGTAACTGCGCCTGGCTGCTCCATCGCCTGACAAGAATTCTTAATGAGATTAAATAGTACTTGTTGTAAATCATGTGAATTAGCAAGTACCACCGTATCTTTCACATCTATAAACAAACGATGCGAGCGTAAGACGGTTTTCAACAAAGTTAACGTATTTTGCAGCACCACTGAAAAATTTGTTTTTTCTAATTTAGCTTCCGACTGATGACTGAACTCGATAAAATTTTTAATTATTCGCTGGCAACGAACCGTCGCCTTCAAAATTTCATTTAAATCTGATTGCAGTGTTGCTCCTAAATTTGCTTCCGAAGGGTTTTCAAGCAGCGCCTGCACGTATGATTTAATCCCAGCTAAAGGATTATTTAGTTCGTGCGCTAGGTGATTCCCTAAACGACCCAATGCTGACATTTTTTCGGAGTGAATCATTTGCCCTTGCAGTAGATGCACTTGCGTGATGTCTTCGTAAATGACAAAGTAATATTTTTTTAAATTATACTTGAATTCAGAATAATACGTTTTTACTTTTTGGCCTTCTTTTAAAAAAAATTCAGTATTTCTGTTTTGCAAAATCGGGCAATCTGGGCAAGCCGAATCACGACCAGCCAGCTCTCGATAACATGCTAGACTGGTTTTTGCCGCGTAGTTGGATTGAAAAACGTTAAAGTTCTCATCGACTACATGCATGTATCCTGAAAATGATTTGAATGTACGATTCCAGCGTTCAACGATTACTTCGTATTCTTTCTCAATCATCCAGCGATCTAAATAAAGGCTAAGAACGGCCAGTCGGTCTTTGAAGTAAGAATCTACAGCCGATACCGAAAGTTGTTGATCAATCACTTCCACAAAAACCGAAGCATCGCGCGAAAAACCCGGCAGTACCCACATCATGATTTTGCCGACCGGCCGCCCCCAAGCCGAAGCCAGCTGCGCTGAAACTGACGGAGATTTAAAATCGGCCGCTAAAAGTGACCGGTGCTCAGTTTGACCATCGTAAATAAAAACATTCGATTTTTCAGAAGTTGTTTTTAGGCTAAAACCTATCTGGTAAAATCGCCCCTGTTTCTTTAAGTCTTTCCAGATAAATTTTAACAGGTGACCTAGGAAGTCTTCGTGAACGGATTCAGACTGAATAAAATCTAGAAAATGTAATAGACTTTTCTCTTTTAAATTTTTTTGCGTTTCTTCAAAATGCGATTGTTCAAGCGAAAGTATTTGCTGTTCACTTTCAAGATTCAGTTTTTCATTAAGCATTTCTAGCTCTTTACGCTTTTTTTGAATTTCGGACTTAATCAACTGAATTTGTTTTTTACGGTTATACTCGCTAAAGATTTCGTCTAAACACTTTTTTAAAGCAACCGCGTCGGAATTTACCGAAATCTGAAAAGGAACTCGATTATCAAATTTAGCTAAATACCGAAAATTAAGATCCGACTGATTTGCTAACAAAATAAAGTACGGCTGAATTGCCAAGACAGGTATTTGCTGAATAAAATTTTCATCGCCAATTACGACTTTTGCTGATGGCAGGCTCGCCAGATCGGTTTGATGCTGGAAGCCCTGACCTACTTTAGCTAAAAGACCTTCGTAGTCTTTTTGAATTAAAATCTGCACCCTTGTAAAGTAGCACAGATTTATTCAAAAAATTAATTAATATCTAAGCTATAATTTAACTTTTTCTTTAAGTCGCGGTAGCTCGTATTTTGCGGCTGAGTCAAAATCAGTTTGTTAATCTCGAAATCTACACTTTTCCAAGACCGAACTTGGGTTAAAACCTGAATATGGCATAAGCTTATTTCTTCATCAAATTCATTTTCTGAAAGGTAAAACTGAATACGGCTTAATGCTGCAGGTATTTTTTCTTTAATTTTAGGAGCCCAAGCCGAATAAAGCTTAACGGCCGCGTGATTAAGCGGATTATGATCTAAGGCCATTTCTAAATTAGCTAATGCCAGTTCACGATCACCCATTTCGTCATGCAACATTGCCAAACTGACCCAGGCTTGGTCATTGTTATTGTTAAGTTCAACTGATTTACGAAAGTAGTTTAACGCAGCATTTTTATCGTTACGGTATACGCTTACTAAACCCATTGCCCATTGCATAAAGTCATCTTGCTCGCCTAACGGCTCACCCGCTAGATCAAATTTCGCGATTGTCTCTTGCACTCCGTCGAAATCATTTTCTTCGATAAATATTCGCAACATAGTATGAGACAAAATTTTGATTTCACGCTCTGAAAGCACGGCATCATGTAAAGCCAAACCAATATCTAATGCCTCATTAATTGAACCTTCGGCATACAGCACTTTCATTAGCTCAAGCTGACAGCCCGGGGTCGAATCAATTTTATTAATTTCTTTTAAAGTGCGGATCAGGCCTGAAACATCTGATAAAGCTTTTTGAGTTTTTGCTAAATAGTTTAGAAAAACGATGTCTTTACTGTACTGAACCGAAATCGAACCTAGCTTCATCATCGCAGAAGAGTACTTTTTATTTTTTAGATCTGACTCAACTTGACCAAAGACCAAACTTGTTTGCGGCATCATGCCCTCCATTACCACCAATAATCATCATGAAAGTTGGTGAAATATAGTAAAGCAAAGCAAATGCCATTCGGATCAATGTTAGAAGCAATATACCGATTTCGAACACAAAAAAAAACTCTGATCGCCATTTTTTCTGAATGGCTAGTCAGAGTTTTGACTCACGGACTAAATTACTTTGGTCCGTGAGGTTTTAAATTAAGAAGATATTTTGATTTCTTAAGCTGCTGGCGACTTATAGCCAGCTAAAGCTGTTTTAGATTTTCTAATATCCTGTAATTCTTTAATAATTTGTGATTTGGCTTCATCAATCAAACTTAAAATAATTAAATCTTGGTCTAAGATTCTTTTTACGTATGACTCTTTAGTACGTAGAGCTTCACGAATTAATTCTTTTTGACCAGCATCGAATTTGCCGTCCATGTCTTTATGGGACATGTGAGCCGTATGAATTTCGGCATCAACATATTTTAATATTTTCAGCAAATCTTCACGTTGATTATAAAATTTCTCGATATCGTCAAACATTCCGCCTTCTAGGCGCGCGACTTGTCTTTCATTTAGTGAATAAAATTTCTCAAGAAAGTGATTTTTCTCATTTAGGAATTGTATTAAGCGAATCATGCGGCCCCTCCGTTTTTTTGTTCATTCTCTTTTTTTAAGTTATCAATTGCTTGCTTCCAACCTTCGTAAAGATTTTCTAATATTTTTACGTTTGCCTTAAGTGGCTCTGCATCTGCTTTGATGTTTGCCTTGGTATATTGCTCCATCATGAACGTATACAGCTGTTCGAGCTGCTTTGATAATTCGCCTCCAACTTTGTGGTCCAGCGTAGCGTTTAGCTCCATAACAATATCGAATGCCCGCAATATATTTTGGCCACGCTCGGCTACTTTCTTTTGCTCAGTCGCTTGAATCGCCAGCTTCGTGAATTTAATTGCGCCCTCATAAAGCATCAATAAAATCTGTTCTTTGCTAGCACTTAAAACAGATGTTTTTTTGTACTGTTGATACGGGTTTGCCATTTCTATTTACCTCCTAAGCCTGCTGAAGCGCTTTGCTGCTGCATCTTCGACATAGCCTCTTCCATTTTTGAAAACTGGTTTCGTAACTGCTCTTCTCTTTTTGTTAAACTTCGTTCCTTTTGTTCAATTCGCTTATCGATCTGCGAAATATTAGTTTGATACGACTTTTTACGTCCAGTTACCACACCGTTTTGCGGATCAACAATTTGACCCAGCTTGGTTTTCATATTGGTAATAAAACCGGTTCTAAAGCCATCGCCTTTTAAAAACTTAACTACATTCGTCGGATCAGTCGTAACAATTTTCGTAAATTTTTCTTGATTGAAATTCAGTGTACCGTTCTTATTAAATTCAACGCCTAATTCAATCACGCGTTTAAATTTACTATCGGTTTGTTGCACGTCTTGAATGATCGCGCGTAAACGACTTTCAGTCATGCGCAGCATGCTGTCGCCGCCTAAGGGGCCTAAACGCTCTTTCCCATCTTTACCCGGCGTTAATTTACTTTGCCCCTGAATAAAACCTAATGCCGCATTGTAAGAATCAACGAAAGATTTTAATTTTCCTGAGATGACTTCGTAGTTTTCAGTGATATTCAATCGAACGGGCTGCCCTGTTTTAGCCTGTTTTAAATCAAGGGTTACGCCCGGAATTAAATCACTTACGGTGTTTTCGGCCGTTTCAAATTCATGCCCATCTAATTTAAATTTTGCATTCTTCGAAGCATTCTGATTTACGAATTGAAAGTCACGATTACCATCTAATAAGTAAACTGTCGGAAATTTTACTTCGTTGTCATCGCCCGTTTTTAATCCTGCGATTTCAAGTTTGTAGCTATCTTCTTTATCACTGCGATCATTAACGACCGTAGCGCGCACACCAACGTTCGCTTCGTTAATCGAAGCCGCCAGTTTTTCTAAGGTCGAATTTTCTTCTTTTATATAAACTTCTTTTTCGCCATCAGCAGTGTCGAACTTGATGTAGCCGACACCCATCGTGGTTTTATCTTTATCGGGAAATCCGTTAGTCACAACTGAAGGTTTCCCCGCAAGCTGCATAACTTCTAAATTCCATTCTCCGCTTTCAGCTATTTCAGGATCAATTGTTCCGGCGACGATATCCGGAAAGCCTGAATTAAATTTCTTATCAACGAAACCCTTTACCCCGACAACTGCAGCTAAATTTTTATTGATGTCGCTTACTTTAGTTTCAAGATCAGTCACCAGTTTAACTTTGTCTTCGATAACTGTTTTCTTATCTTGCATGACTTTAACGGGCATGCGCTCAGCTTCGATCACTTGATCGACTAAGTTTGGTGGAAGACCACTAGCTAAACCTGAAACACGAATACCTGCCATACAATAAGTATTTCAGATAAATACATAATTGCGTGAGTCAGTTGATTGACTTAGACAAAGTGCCGGTAGGCAAAAAGATCGCTAGACTAGCAAAAGATGTAATCTATTAAGCTGTTTTTTTAAGAAGCTGTCCCTTATTGGTTTCTAGACTAGGCTCTTCAAAAACTGCCCATAGATCGCGTTCAGAAATTTTACGAATACTGGCCCCCGCAAGGTCTGTTACCCATGCGTAACGAAACCCGTTTTCTTCAAATTTTGAAACTTGCCAGCTCATATCTTTGACGAAAGATTTTTCTTTTAAAATTGCGAGCGCTTTTTCAAACTGCTCTTCGGTCATTTTTTCTTTATGTTGTTTCTTCTGTTGAAAGTAGTGCCCAGCCGCATCGCGATCTTGAGAAGACTCTGATTTTATTTGGCGTTCAACTTTTCCGACTGGTTCGGCAGCAGTTGCGATAGGGATCGGGCCACTTAAATTCTTGATGTTCATACAGAACTTATCGGCTTATCCTGCGATTCACTTAAATGACGTTTGGTTTGCTATTGTCATATCCCCAAACGCAAAAAACGTAAGTCTAGTTTCCTAGACCTACGTTAAGGTTCTTTTCTGGATAGGGCGGAGGTCCTCGCCCCACCCAAAAAAATTGATTACTAAGTCAAATAACTAGATCAATTACATTCAAATATCTGCAGGTGGTTCACTTTACCGAACGACCTGCAACCGAAGTTAACCGATTAATTTAAGAGCCATTTGCGGCATTTGATTCGCTTGAGCTAAAGTTGCAACAGTTGATTGACTCAAAATGTTGTTACGAGCTAACTCAGAGCTAGATGCGGCTACGTCTGTATCACGGATACGAGAGTTAGCTGCGCTCATGTTCTCATTCATTGTACCTAATACGTCGATCGTAGAAGTTAAACGATTTTGTAAAGCACCCAGTGTCGCACGTGAACCATTCACGTTAGACTGAGCTGTATCTAAAGAAGCTAAACCTGCACGAGCGCCTTCTTTAGTAGAGAAATCTAGATCAGCGATTCCTAAGTTGTCAGTTGTTGTATTAGAGATTGAAGCATCATATGCGATCCAATCTGTTTTTTCGTTAGCGCCAGAACCGATATGGATATCATAGATACCACCAGTACCGTCTAATAATTTACGCGATCCGAAAGTTGTTGATTCAGCTACACGTTGAATCTCAGATTTCATTGCATCAACTTCTTTTTGGATGAATCCGCGCTCTGTCTCACCGATTGTATCTGAACCAGCTTGGATACCAAGCTCGCGCAGTCTTGTTACGATATTAGATACTTCGCCCATACCTTGTTCAGCCGTCTGAATCATTGAAATACCATCATTCGCATTACGTGATGCTTGACCGAATGAACGGATTTGAGCTTTTAAGTTCTCGGAAATCGCTAAACCAGCAGCGTCATCGCCCGCTTTAGTGATTCTTGAACCTGTTGATAACTGCGCCATAGACTTTTGCGTCTCGCGAGTATTTGTAACCATGTTACGTTGCGAATTCAAAGATGCTACGTTCGTTGTAATTCTCATTCCCATTTGCGACCTCTTTCGTTTTAAGAAACCTACCTATTTTAAGGTTTCCGTTTTGTACACGTTGTGGTTTCCAACTTTTTCTAATACTTCCTCTACAAACGAAATTCTAAGAACAGTCACATTCTTTTGAATCTCTTGAGTAAGTCTCGTCGAGTCTTCACCGTTTTGTTGATATACCTTTCGGCGAGTCTGTAACCAGCTTTAGTCGCGTCCTGCAAAACTAGACTATGGTCTACCAAAACCTCGACCAAGGTATGGGATTCCATACGATAATCTAGGTTTTTTCAGGACCAAAGTATTGAATGTGCTTTGGTCTGATCACGTCTGTGTAGGACCAATATACATCAGACTCTAGTCTTCCTCGACAAAGAGGCCGTCGAGTCTTGGTGTGGCTGTTTAGCAAGGGCTTTAAGAATGGCTCTGGTAGCTGATTCCAAGGATATTGAAATAGTAGTATCCAGCAATTTTATATATACGAGTGAAGGTAAAAAAAAAGCTTCGCTATGAACGAAACTCTTTTCATTAAAGACAAAATTTTATGACTAAAAAACTATTCAACTAACTTTAAATAAAACTGAAAAGCGTCTGGGCCAACTACTTCTAAAGTTACACCAACTATCGCACCCTTTTCGCTCCGGATTGATTCGGGAGTTACAGTTGTGATGTCGATTTTAACTTGGATCTGCTCTAAACCTTCCATCGGGCACTTCATATCCGCGATAAAAATTTCGCCCATGACGGTGTAAGTACCTTCGCATGCTAAATTAATTCCGTCTGGAGTACTTAAGCCAAAACTTGCTGTTTTGTCAGCTCGTACAACTAATGATGCCTCTAGCATTCCTGATTCAACATCAACTGCTTTGTAAGTACCGGCTTCGACTATGTGATCAGCGGCAAAAGATAAAGATGAAACGAATAATAAGGCTAATGCTAAAGCTTTCATAAACTCTCCTTGGTTTTTTAAAGACAGCTTATAATTAGCAAAGAGTTTTTATGAAGACCAGCAGAACCACAGAATGGCGCCGAATTTAGCACTTAGTGTTAGTAGAATTTATACGACCAAGAAAAATGTTGGTACAAAGTAGCCCAGCGTAGGTGCTGAATATGATTTAGATAATTCTAAACGCCCTCTAAACAACGATATAAACACAAAATGCCCTAGCAGAGAATAGCTGCTAGGGCTGGGTTTAAGAAGCATCATTTAAGGGAGATACTTCAAAATCTTAATTCTTTTTTTTATATTAGTTTTAACGACTTACAATTAACCGATTAACTTCATGGCAACCATTGGCTGTTGATTCGCTTGCGCTAAAACCGACAGTGATGCTTGCTGTAACATGGTTGCTGAAGCTAACTCAGAAGACTCTTTAGCAACATCGGCATCCGCAATACGCGAACGGGCTGCGCTTAGGTTTTCTGATCTGACATCTAATCCATTAACCGTTGATTCTAATCGTGATTGCATCGCACCGTAACCCGCGCGCATCTTCGAAACTTTTTCTAAGGCTCCGTCGACGGCACTTAGTAAATCACGAGCTCCATCTTTTTCAGATATATTAGCTCCTTCAATACCTAGTTCTGCGATTGTTGCGTTACCATCTGATCTATAGGTTACAATATTTTCTTTACCCGCCGTTGTTCCCACTTGAAACTCTAACGTCGAGTTCGATCCATCGAGTAAATTTTTATCGCCAAATTTAGTTGTTTTAGAAATACGATCGATCTCGTCCACGATACTGCCAGACTCTTGCTGTAAGTACGCCCGCTCTTTATTACCGATGGTGTCTGAAGCCGATTGAACTCCTAATTCTCTAAGACGAATTAACAAGTTCGATACTTCCGATAGTCCGCCCTCACCCACTTGAATGGCTGAAATCGCATTGAAGGCATTCGAACGAGCTGCGGCGGTACCGCGAATCTCTGCCTTCATGCCCTCTGAAATTGCTAGACCGGCCGCATCGTCTGATGCGTGAACAATTCTGGAACCAGATGCTAACGCCTGCGAAGCGTGATCTTGTCGTTTCGTTTGCATTGCCATTGCTCTTTGTGAAGCGATCGATGCCATGTTCGTTGCTATTCTTAAACCCATAAACGTCCCCCTTGGTAAAAACCAATCCTTTTTTGTTAAACACGTACTTACTAAAATTTTAAAAACTAAATTGAAAAAAAAGTTGAAGGCTCGCCCGCGAAGCTTTGAAGTGACTGTTCAAAACTTTGCGAGCTTGGCCCTTTTAGGAGGAATGGGTGGTCGATCTGCTGACTGCTGGATCGAAGGTCCCACTCTCTTGAGAGGTTGCTTTCAACGTGTACAGCAAAGTTATCGGGCCAAGGTCTAGTAGACTTTAGCCCTTGGTCTAGGTTTTTATATAACGCAACACATCAAGTGTATGTAATTATTGAATTAGAAGAATAAAAAAATATTTAGACTAAGGTCTAGTAAAAGGTCTAGCTAACCCATTTTAGGGGTTCGAAATTCAAAATAAAAAAGGGAGGATCTTTTGGATCCTCCCTAACTGACTTTGCAGACTTTGACTGACCACTTGGCTGTGGACAAGCTTTAAAACTACCCAATTAATTTAAGAGCGAGACCCGATTGTTCATTTGTCTGCGCAAGCATTGCGGTCTGATACTGCTGCAGAATTTGACCTCTACGAAGATCAGAAGATTCTTTCGCTACATCGGCATCGGCAATACGCGAACGAGCCTCGGTTAATTTTTCAATACTAGAACTTAAAGTGCTCTGCGCAGATTCAAGTCGCGACTGGGTCGCACCAAACTTAGCGCGATTCAGCGCAATCGCTGAAGCAGCTTTATCTATTTTTTCGATTGAATCGAGCGCACTGTTTTTATCTTCAACAGAAATTGAATCAACTTCTAAAGCGCCAGCGGTGGTATTTGCATCTGAGTTGTAGCTAATACGCGAGTTCGAATCGCCCTTCGTACCCACCTGAAAATCAAACTTACTGAATGAGCCATCTAGCAAGTTTTGCGAACCAAACCGAGTGGTTTTTGCAATTCGATCAAACTCTGAACTTAGTTCAGACGCTTCCCTTTGCATCAGTGATCTTTCATTTTTAGAATAATTATCACTGGCAGACTGAATCGACAATTCTCTTAAACGAGTTAAAATATTTGATTGCTCGCTCATTGAAGCTTCGGCTACGGCTACGAAACTTTGCCCGGCTTCGGCGTTCATCTTCGCCGCGCCCATACTACGAAGTTCAGACTTCATGTTTTCCGCGATGGCGGACCCGGCTACGTCGGCACTGGGGTCGGCTAACCTTGAACCCGAGGCTAAATTCTTTGAAGTTCTTTCGACAGCTTTTTCATTTCTACTCATAGCATTCTGCAACGCCAACGATGCAACGTTGGAGTTAATTCTCATCGACATACGTACAACCTCTCTGTTTATGTTTAAAGAGGTGTTTGAAAGCCTTCAGTCACGAGAGGCAGTCCTTCACCTCAGCCAAGCAGGACCTTCGTCCAGCAGTCAGAACACTTATCGACGCGTTGCGTAATAACTTAAGCTCTTCAACTATTAAAAAGTTAAACATTAGGTAAGTAATTAATTTTATTAGATATTCTTTGAATAACTTCTATTCAGGCAGCAGCGGATAGTTTCTAGATTTGAGAATCGGCTGGGCATGTTCGTCTGAAAGTACAAAGTATGGAAGGTTCGTGCCCTTCCATGCAAGCCCCGCTTTGGTGAGCGGGTTTAATGTTTTATCAAGTGTGATGAAACCCGTAAAAAAATCAAACCGCCCATAGCCCCGTATCGCGCTACCCGAGTCACGAACGATGAAATGACCCGAGTGCAAAGTTCCATCAGGTAAAAGAATACCCGATAAAGACGGAATAAATATAACCGTGCCGGCTTTGTAGATAGATAAATCAGCCGCCACAGAATAAAATGGATCGACGCAAGTTCGCTTTGTACCGTATCCATAACGACAAACTTTTTCGTCGACGCGAGTGAAAATATAATCGTCGTTAACCACTTCGCTATAATGAAGTAAGACATAATTTAGCAAGCCGTCCGAACCTTCGATTTGAACTTTACAAGTGCCATTCAGCAAACAAAACTTCATAAAACTGCGGCATACGTTAGCTAACGACTTACCGGTTTTATCTTTCATTGGTAAAACGTCAGTTTGCGCGCAATTCAAATTAGCCGTATCGCTGTTAGTCGGAATATAATAAATAGTAGGAGTAATCAATTTCTGCGCGAGCTCTTCACTAAGAGGAACATAGCCACCGCCGTTGTCGTCGTTCAAATCATCTTTTGAACGACCGCAACCACTTATCAAGGTTAATAAAATAGCCAACTTAAGAATACATCTCATCATCGAACAATTTATTTTGTCGGCTTGCGCGAGTCGAAGTATTTTAGGCTTTTTGTAAAATGAACCTAGTTGTGAAGCTTTTTGACACTGACAACGCGGCCGTGCTGAAGCTGAACCACGTAATCAGCCAATGCATCAACGTCAGCTTGATCGTGAGTGATTAAATAAACCGGTATTTTCAACTCAGAAACCAATGTTTTAACCAATAGGCGAGCTTCATTTCGTAAGTGCGGATCTAGCGCTGAAAAAGGTTCGTCTAACAACAAAATTCTGGGTTGGCTAACGAGGGCGCGCATTATTGAAACACGCTGCTTTTCGCCACCCGAAAGTTTTTGTGCCGGAGTATTCCAGCAAGCAGCTAGGTTTAATTTCTGTTTGTAATTTTCAATCTCGTCACTTGAAACGTGACCGCGCGCATCCGCAACAATCTGAATATTCTCGGCAGCCGTTAGGTGCGGAAATAATTCGTAGCTTTGAAAAACCACGCCTAACCTGCGCTGAGCTAAATCAAGCTCGTGCATTTTTGTTTCATTAAATTGCCAACTCCATGATTTCGGCTGGTGCAAGCCAATCAAAGTTTTAAAAAACGAAGTTTTACCCGATCCAGAAGGGCCCCAAAACGCGGTAACCCCTTGATCGGCTATCTTTAGTTCACTGATATCTAAACTAAAATTCTCAAAATTAAGTTTTAAATTTTTTATTAATGACATCAATCACCCCTGAAGAAAGAAAAATAGCCGCCATCGTCACAAACCATAAGAACAAAATATAGAAACTAAGTAAGTATGCTAATTCTAGACGGTAACTACTAAGAAAGCTTTCGGCCATCAAACCCAAGGTAGAACGCTGAATGCCTAACGATTTTAAAATGGCAAAATCGCTTAAAAACCAAATCACTAAAAATGAAAGCCATAAAAATAAAGGCCGCTTAATTTGACGTAGCACAATCAATGAAATGATTTTACCGGTCGATAGGCCATAAATTTGCGCCGTTAAAATTTGCATTTTTATTCTATCAAGTGGCTTTTCTAAGAAACTTTTAAACAAGGTCGGAAAAAATAAAATCGACATCGCCAAAGTTATTTTAAAGTAATCCCCCGCTAGAGTTGACGGAAATAATAAATATAACGAAAAACTAACTAAAATAGTCGAAGTCGAAATTAAATGGCGTGAAATATTATGAGCACCATTTTTCACATAATCATAAATCCATAGATACAGAAGCGTAAAACACGCAGCTAAATAAACAATTAGAAAACTAAACGATTGCCACGTTGCAATCAGGATATCTTCGATGAATGGTTGTAGTTGGTTAAAGGCGGTGCCCGACTTTCCTAAACCGTGTACATAACCGCCCAAGTACACGAGCAAGTAAACCGCGACACCCGCTAATCCGATTTTTGAACGCAGGTAACGACCGGCGATAAATTCTGTTTGCTCGAATGCACGATTTTTTAAGATGAAGAAGCTAAGTAAGAAGACAAATAAGCTTTGAAAAATATTAAGCGTCCAGGCGACAGACCAATTTTGGCTAATAAAGATTTTTTCATAGATAAGTACTTCTAAATTCGTTCCACGCCCACCGCCCGCGACTAAGGGCACTGAAAAACTTGAGAAACAAAATATAAAAATCATGATGAAAGTTGTTAAAAGTTCAGCTTTCATTAGCGGAAAGTAAATTTTTCGAAAAAAAGTAAACCGACCAATGCCGTATATTTCGCTTTGTATGCTGTACGATCCAAGTTTTTCTTGGGCGCCCGAGTAAGTTAGAACCGTCGCAAAACCTAAGTGAATCAAAATAAAAATGAAGATAATTCCTGAAGTGCCCAGCGGAAACGGATTTAAAATCGAAAATGCGATTAAAATAGAAAATAAAGTCGGCAAGATCTGCGGCACTAAAAGAAGTTTAGCCAGTACACCGGCGAAATTTTCTTTGGTCGCAAACAGCCCAAGGCTTAACGGAATACTTAAAAATGTAATAATGACCGCAGTTATACCTGACTGCACTAGCGAGTTCTTCACCGCCCAAGCAAGTTCCTGGTAATCGAAATGAAAATCTAAATTGAAGTACTTTAGAAATGCAAGGTACGGTAATAAAAAATAAAGCAGCAACCCGTAACGAACGATTTTGGGGAAACTGTTAAAGACCTTCATTCTTACGAATTTCTGTCCATTGATTGATCCACTTTTCAATACGCTCTTGATCGTAAAATTTGACCGGCATTGTACGATAAACTTTGATAGCATCAAACTCAGTAGAGTCTTTAACTCGCTCGATGACCGGCATCATATAATTTTTTGCCATAATCACTTTTTGCGCTTCACGAGTTAACATAAATCGTAAAAACTGTTCGGCACCTTGACAGTTTTTGCAGTTAGCAGGTATTCCGGCGAATTCAACCTGCACCGGTAAAGCCTCTTTCATTTCTAGGCTGACAAAGCTAGAATCTTTCTCTTCAACCACATGATAAACTGGCGAAGTTACATATGAAAAAACAAGATCTGCTTGTTTATTTTTAAACAAACCATAGGCGCCCGACCAGCCCGAAGAAAAACTATGCGCCTGCTTCATCAATGCTTTTAAATAAATGATTGCTTGTTCAGTTGGCTTTGATTCAAAAATCCAAATTAATAACTGCAAACCGGGCGAACTGGTTCGTGGGTCTACCAAGGCAATCTTGCCTTTGAATTCTGGCTTTAGTAAATCGTCTAACTGATTTACCTGGGTCGTCATGTCTTGACGACCCACGAATGTCATTGGGGACCAGTCGTAAGCAACAAAGTTAGTTAAAGTTTTACGGGTTCTTTCAATTTCTGAAACAAAATCAGCCGAAATCGATTGTGAAATAGGTAACCATTCGATTTTGTTGCCTGATCTAGAAATATCAAATTGGTCTAGCCCCAATACAAGGTCAGCCGTAGCCGCTTTACCTTCAAAATTAATCTTTTGCAAAGTCATCGCGATATCTGGTGATTCGATGAATTCAACTTTAAAAATATTTTGTTTTTCAAAGAGCTCTTTCAACGTGCCTGCGGGACCCCATTTGGCAATGAAAGAAGAAGATGCATAGACGCGAACTGTACGGTCTTCGCTAACCTGAACTTTCTCTTCTTTATTATAGTAAAAAAACGAAAGGCCTGAAAAGATCAGGGCCATAAAAATAATAAAATGTTTCATCTACCACCACAGTCCGCGGCGACGTTTAAAAAAGTAATAATCTAAACCTAGGCAACGGCCTGCGCCCACCCAAGCTAATAAGACGTGGCACGCAATTAATAATTTGAAGAATATTTCACGGTCTATGTTTGAAATTGATAAATAGTTCAAACAAACGAACACAGCAATTAAAGAAACCGGGCGCACGACATAACCAATGATGTACGAAATTCCGATCGCGAACTGCAAACCAATTAGAATAAATGCGTAAGTCTGCCAGTGCGGAATAATTTGTTCACTTAATAGTAATCGGTACCAAGACGGAAGCGCCGGCTTATTCAAAGCCTCTAAAAAAAGATCAGCTAAGCCGCCGCTACCCAGGCTGTAGAACTTCCAATCTTTAACGGCTAAATCGATATAGAAATATCCTAAGAATATTCTTAGAAATGATATGGGTAATAAGTGACCAACGTATTTGATGCTTTCGAAGTATGCTTGAAACATAGATTAAGCGTACCTAAACTCCTAGCTTCGGACAAGCGCTGTTCAATAAACAAATTGAACAGTCGGGACTTCTTGCCTTGCAAATAGCTCGACCATGACTAATTAGGTAATGCGGAAGCATCACCCACTCTTTTTTGGGTACGATTTCGTTCAATATTTTTTCAATGCCTACGGCGTCTAAGGTTTTAACCCAGCCAAAACGATTCGACAATCGAGTCACGTGCGTATCAACCACGACGCCGGAAGGAATTCCGTAAGCATTACCCAAAACCACATTTGCGGTTTTTCGCCCCACTCCGGCCAACTCGTAAAGTTGATCCATTGTTCTTGGAACTTCGCCGCTATACTTTTGCATCAGTAGCGAACAACACTCTTTAATGTTTTTTGCTTTATTTTTATAAAAACCTGCAGAACGAATAAGCTCTTCAATTTCTAAAACATCTGCCTCGCTCATCAATTTCGCGTTCGGAAATTTTTTGAAGAGTTCTTTTGTGACAATGTTAACTCGCAAGTCCGTGCACTGCGCGGACAGAATGGTCGCAATCAGTAATTGAAACGGATTATCAAAGTTTAAAGCACAATGGGCATCAGGATATTCTTTTTTTAAAGATTTTAGAGCGTAATTGAAATCAAGGGGTTGGCGCTTTTGTTTACTAATTCTTGGGGCCGACAAGGTTTTAATCGCCTTGCCTGATAATTTTGGGACTACCTTACCTGACGGCGTCAGGACTTTAGGCTTACTCTTTGTCGCCAAAGTCGCCGATGGCTTCTACGGGACAACCTTCCATCGCTTCTTGGCAGGCGCTGATCTCTTCAGGAGTTTCAGGCTGTTTTGAAACGTAGGCATGACCATCGTCTTCATGCATTGCGAAGTTTTTCGGGGCCGTCAGAACGCAGGCATCACACGCAATGCACGACTGGTCTACGAATACCTTACCTGCTTTATTTTCTTTCCATTTTTGTGATAGATTAGCCAAAGGTACCTCCGAATGAGACGACTGTAAAAAACTTCTGGGCCTAAGTCAATTTCATCCTCGCAGGACGTATCAAGATGGCTCTAAACCCATGTAAAATAGAGCTTTTAGGAGGAATAAATGCAAGGACCTCGTTCACCTGAGTCGCATGAGCTCAAACAAGTTGTTGATTTTCTAAATACCAATCTGCGCCAAGACAACAAATGGCCAATCACCAGTGAATATCCGACGGCATTCGCGCCAAACAATATTCATAATATGAGCATCATTGTTGAAGACGAAAAAATTATTGCGCATGCGGTACTTAAAACTTTAATTATCAAAAGCCCGATAGCTATATTTAAAGTGGGCGCAATTGGTTCGGTCGTTACCGACCCCGCGCACCGACACCTTGGTCATAGCACAAAAAATATCGAAAAATGCATCGCCCTTGCACAAGAGCAAGAATGTGATCTTGTAGTCCTGTGGACTGATCAGTTCGATTTCTATCGAAAGATGGGCTTTGAATTAGCCGGCTTTGATTATAGCTACGTCATCGATAAAGAGCATGCGATTAAAAATAAAGATCTTCGCTTTGTATCTGGCAATAACGTTGACCCAGCTGCATTACAAAAACTGTATTCGCAGCATACCGTGCACGCGCTTCGCAGCAACGAAGACTTTAAACAGTATATGAAAATTCCGAATTCAAATTTGTATACGGCCTGGGATAAAAATAATCAGATCGTAGCTTACGCCGTCGAAGGCAAGGGCTTAGATCTTATTAACTACGTTCACGAGTGGGCCGGGCAAACCACGGCGCTAGTTGATTTATTTAACTATGTTCATCAGCAAAAAAAACAAACCGTAACGGTAATGACTCCGGCACATTCTAAAAACTTACACAAAGAACTAGCGAAATGTTCTTCGATGACCCATCAAGGTTTTTTAGGAATGCTTAAGTTAATTAATAAAACTCAATTATTAAATAAAATTAAAAAAGCGTTTCGCGCCGAAGGTTTTGATCAAATTGTATTTGAAGAACAGAATGGTAAAATTGTATTCGGCTACGGACCCGATCTTTATACTTTAGATAAAGAGTCAGATCTTATTCAAATTCTATTCGGACCTATGGATATAACAGCACTTGATTTTATGAGCGCCGGTACCAAAGAAAAACTGGCCCGTATTTTACCCATGCCATTATGGATTTGGGGTTGGGATTCTATATGAATAAATTAAGCATAGTTTTATTAATTGCCGTCGTATTATCTTGTAATACTTCGTGTATGAAAAAGCAAAATCTGGATGATGATGATCTAGGAGACCCAATTACACAAGAAGCTCTTGTTAGCGCCATAAGCGATGGGGTTGGAGCGTATAGTTACGATATAAAAAAAGATGAAGCATCTAGCTTTGTCATCAGTCAAAGTGTTCAAGCGGGTACTCCCTACAATCTTGAACAGCAAGATATGACTATCAAAGATGTGGTGCGCACAAACGCCACGCTGCAAATTGATAGTTACGTAACTAAAACCGTCTTTTCGGACTCGCAAAATTCACAATCAAGCCGCGAATGGAGCCAAACATTCAATCTAGCAAAAAATAGCCCCGAGCTTGCGTCTGCAGCGATAAAACCAAATGCAGACGAGACCGGACCATTCTATTTGTTTAGATTGTTAGAGCGTATGGCATTCGGCTCGTGCATGAGCGAAGGTGAAGATGCCGAGAACTGCTACAAGCTTCAAACCAATGATATCAAATTGCGTGTTTCGCCAGCCATTGCTCCGCAACACAACTGCGAAAACGTAAACCAATGCTATATCGATGCACGTAGAATCGAATTCGATACAGTTAGCGAAAAAGTTTTAGATAAAGACGGAAAACCACTGCGTATTCACTACACGATGATTGTTAGTAAAGATGTTCCGTTTTTATCTAAAATGATGCAGTTATGTTATAAACGTCTTTATGAAATTACAAATTCTCAGCAGAAAGTATTGGCCGATACTTGCTACACGGTAAATAACTACGCTTTCGGGAAATAACCACAAGTTTTCTGTCTAGCTTGGTATCTGGTTCAGCTTGTCTGAACCATAATCTATTGGCATAATTTATTCATGAAAAAGAAAATCGCGATCGTATTTGGTGGCAAGTCAGCAGAGCATGAAGTATCGATCAACTCGGCACGTAATATCTGCAATGCACTTGATAAAAATAAATTCGATATTTTATACATCGGCGTTTCCAAACAAGGCAGTTGGTACCAGTTTCCTAACGCTGAAGTCTTCACAAATTTCAAAGCCTTGAACGATAGCGAACTGCACGAAGTTGATTCAATTACGTTGATCTCGCATCACGGAAAACCATTTATTTATTCTTTTAAAACTCACGAAAGACGTGCCATCGACTGCGCGTTCCCGATTATTCACGGAACGATGGGTGAAGATGGCACTTTACAGGGGCTATTTCGTATCATCAATTTACCATTCGTCGGCTGCGGAGTTTTAAGTGCGTCGGTGGGTATGGACAAAGAATATATGAAGCGCTTAATGACCGAGTCAGGCATTAATAATTCAGCCTATGTGGTTTTAAAAAAATCTGAGACCAACGATTACGAACGAATTGTTCAAAAGATTGGTACGCCATTTTTTATTAAACCTGCAAATGCCGGTTCATCGGTGGGTGTTCATAAAGTCAAAAGCGCAGAAGATTTTGGCCCTAAGCTAAAAGACGCCTTTCAATACGATCACAAAGTCATCGCCGAAGAGTTTATTGATGGCAAAGAAGTTGAATGTTCGGTGATGGGCTTAAATCAGAACCCGAAGGCTTCGCTTCCGGGTGAATTAATTGTGAAACATGAGTTTTATTCTTACGAAGCAAAGTATCTAGATGCTAACGGAGCCGAGATCGTCATTCCGGCAAAATTGGCTGATAGCGAAACAAAGTCTTTACAGGAACTAGCGATTAAAACCTTTAAATCTTTGAACTGCGACGGTTTAACTCGCGTTGATTTTTTTATTCGTAAAGACGGTAAAATTTTTGTAAACGAGATCAATACACTACCCGGCTTTACACAAATTTCGATGTATCCAAAAATGTGGGAAGCCTCGGGCTTAAAATACTCTGATTTAATTACCGAACTGGTGAATTTAGCATTCGAAAAACACCAGCTCGATAACCAAATCAAAATGACTTTCTAAACTATTTAGTTCTCGCTCTCAAAATCAGCTTTTAGTCCATTAATGAAAAGCTGATTCTTGCTAGCCACCCCGTCTTCACCATCGTGACCGTCTTTGCCAGAGTCTCCTTGTGGCCCTTCACTACCTGCCGGAACTGATCCACAGACTTGATCTGGGTCAGACTCTGTTCCGGTTTTTCCACCAATGCCGCCTGGGCCACCTAAGCCAGCTAAACTGCCCAAACCTTTTACTCCACCCTTATTTTGCGAATTAATTAACAAAGCACCGGCGGCTAACTTTACGATTGCCTTACCTGAGTGGCCTCCGTTTTTTCCGTCACCACCATCATCGCCCCGAATTCCCTTACCGCCGTTTAGGCCTTTTGTGCCAGCCTTCACGCAAACAAAACCACCAGGTAAAAAACTTGAAATATCTTTTAAGTTGTATTTCGATTTTTCACCGTCGATGCCTTTCATTCCGCGCTTACTTTCTGAGGGTTCGGCTGCATTATCACCGTCGCCGCCTTTTTCGCCAATCATAACTAAGTTTAATTCGCCTTGGGCATTTGCAATTTCAATAGTTACAGATCCGCCTGATCGCCCGTCTAATCCTAAGGGTGCGCGCTGATTACTGTCGAAAGTTTGAATGAAACCAAATTTAGATTCTAAATTTGCGATCTGTATACGCCCCGAATAATTTTCTAAAAATAAATGAGCATTTTCATCGATACGTAAATTCGCAATAAAAATAGTTTTAGTTTTCGCATTTAAATTGAATTGCTGAGCTATATTTAAATCAGTTGCTAATTCAAGATCTAAAACCGGCAGCACTTCGGCCTCATCAAGTAGTTCTAAATTTTCTGCGACTGATTTATAAAATTTGTAACTGACTTTGTATTTTGACATCAAAGGCACGATTTTTACGCGCGTTTCGTTATCACGAAGAACCGATTTTTTTTCGATTTTTTGCTCATCAAGCTCAGTTTCGATCATGATGATTTCGTCTGGCCAGCTGCTGGGGAAATTAAATTTAACTTCTTGAAAGCTACGGTACTTATCGAAAACATATTCGTAACCAAATTCGTTTACCGTAAGGTTTTTTGAAGACTGCAATTCGCTGGCTTCAACCGATGCAGACGGGCTTGCGTCCGCGTCTGCTGATTTCTTTTTTAATTTCATGCATGATGATAATGCGATAAGAACACCCAATAAATAAATCTTATGTTTCATGTTTTCTCCTATTACCGAATAGCGTTTGCAGATTTAGTGGCGCGCCGAACTTTGCTTTAGATCGCTAAACCATTCAAAGGGCGGATTTAGCCCGGACGTTGGTCGTGTGCATCCGTCTTGCAGTGTATTGATCTACCTGGTTCGAATAAATTTGAGGGAGCATTGATGAAAGACATTCAGTATTACGAAAAAGCCGATTCTACGACGCAAAAGGCTTACATTAAGATTCAGTGCAATTGTGTTTTATGTAATACCGCTTTAGAACTTCGCTTCGAAAATATTAGCCAAGAAGAATTAAAAGAAGAAGCCCATTGCCCGCAGTGTGAAATTCGTACGCGCGCCAAAATTCATATCATTCATTAGTTTTAAGTCAGTTTTTTGACATTCGAAAAAAAATCGCCAAAAGCACGTCGATCTTGCAGCCCAAAACCAGATTGTTTTGTCGCCTTACACAAACCAGGCACTTGGGCTGACCACTGGTTCTGGCAAATAAGACCAACGTCAAGCGCCTCTGCCACTTTGCCTAACTTATCAGGCTCACCGTATAAGTGCGCAGCAAAGCCGTAGTACGAAACATTCGAGTATTTCGCGACATCAAATGCATACTTTACCGTCGATAAAATAAATAAAGGCGCCATCACCTGATCTTGTTGCAGGGTTGAACAGTTCGACATGTCTTGCGTGAATGTCATTGGTAAATAAGATTTTTTTTGTGAATCCGATAACTTAAACTGCGTCTGAATGAGCTTTGCTTGGTCGGAAATGGCAATTGCAGAGATTTCTGCAAAAGTTTTAAAAGATTCTGACTTCAGACACGGTCCCCATAACGACTTATCATCGATAGATTCGCTGGGCTTTACGTTTTGAAAAAAATCGGTAATTTTTTCTTTCCAAAAAGATTCATGTTTTTCAAGAATAAAAAGTCGGCTTGAGTTCCAACCCAATTGACCCTGGCCAGTCGCAAATGATTCGATGACCTTATTGAAATTTTCATCGGTAGGTTCATACAAAGCGACGGCTGAATTTTTAGCTCCGGTTGAAATTTGAATTTTTTTAAATTGCTGCAAACTAGCCGAAGTCGTTGCATTTAAAACTTGAGCTGCATGAGTTAGCTGGCCTACAAAAGAAACCGCCTTAATACCAGGATGCGTAACTAGTAATTTTTTTACCTCTTCTTGTTCCGAAGTGATGACTTGAATAAGGCCCTTAGGCGCCTGCGACAACTGAATCAGCTCACTGATGATCATCGCAGTCACCGGTGACTGCGATGATACTTTAATAATAACCGCGTTGCCGGCCGCAATGGCCGGAAAAAGTCTTTCACAAATTGTACGTAATGACAGATTCCAAGTACAGATTAGCGAAATCACACCGACCGGCGAATATGTAAGTGAATCGTCTGGTTTAAATAATACTAATTCGCGCATGACTTCATCTAAAGATTGAATCGCAGAAGATAATCCGTAATCACGTACAAATTCAAACGGTAAGCCCTGGTCAACGGCCTCTAATCGAGCGAAAGTATCTTTGCTCATTGCTAAGTGATTATGAAAGCTTTGTAGCAGCTGCAAACGATTTTCAATTGTGCTGACTTTCCACTCGGCGAATGCTTTTTGCGCCGCTTGTACCGACATCACAACCTCGAGCATACCAGCTGAATCAACAGTGTGCAGAACTTCAGAAGTAAATGGATTTTTTTTTGTAAACTGGGTTTCTAAAGAGGTCGAAGTATTATTGATGAAGCTACAAATTTGCATTTCTTAAATTTAAGAGAATCCGATTATATTACAAGCTAAATAGACTTCTTTGATTTGAATGAACGTTATAAAAAGAAAGGGCGATCGATGGATCCTTCAACTGCTTACGCAAGTCTCTGGTGTTGTCGATCGCCCCTATGACGCTACGGCGGAGGTTTAATTGGCCTCATACCGCGTCTAGCTAGTGCGGCTAAGAAGCCGACACCTCCGCCATTGTTATGTCATATAAACTCATAACACCACCTCCTTTCCAACCGTTAGAACGGCTTGGTAAAAGAATAACTGATGATGCGTTTCACAACAAAATTAAAATTTTTGTGTCTTCTATAAGATTACATTATGAGACGGCGTATTATTTTTTTAAAAAAGCGGTGTGCCAAAATGTATTATTCTAATGCTTTAATAATATTTTCTTTTAGTGCGACCATCTCGGTTTCGGGAAGGCGCTTGGCGCGCTTAAAATCAAGATCTGGTATGCTCCACGCCGGAATAAGATGCAAATGATAATGTGGCACTTCAAAGCCCGCCACCAGTGTGCCGACGCGTGGACAACCCGTCACTTTTTGAATCGCTTTTGCGATTTTTTGAGCGTTCAAGCCAACTCTTGAATAAGTTTCAGCTGGCACATCAAACCAATGATTAGTTTCTTGTTTAGGAACGACTAGCACATGGCCTGGATTCACTTGGTCTAGAGCTAAAATTGCAATTGTTAAATCATCTTCAAAAATTTTATAGCTGGGTAGTTCGCCATCGATAATTTTTGTAAAAATTGAGGCCATGATTTGCTCCTACTACTGGGTAATATTAACTTCACCTTTTTTTGAAAACGGAATACTTAAAATTCCCAGCTGCGCAGTTCCGCTTAGCTCGTAATCTTTTGCTAAGGTTTTTTTCATGAAACCTGTGATCAAGCTATCTATCATGTTGTATTGAAACTTAAGCGGCACAACGACGTCACCTTGGCCATTCGCAGCTATTTTAATGCCCTGATCAATCATACCCGAAGTCACATCTTTGCCAGAAAACTTCAAAGCGTAAGTGACTTTATCTAAGTTAATTGCAACACCATTGGGATTACTGATACTTAATTTTAAATCAAGACCAATGTCTTTGGTCGACACGCTGGTGACGTCGACCGCAGATACTTCAACCTCGGGATCTTTCAATGCCGTATAACTTGTAAGAGTCGAACACGAAAGAGCCGAGGCCGCTATTATAGTTAAAATAATTTGCTTGAACATTAACTAGCGCTGCTCGGTGTGCTTCCAAGTCAGGTTTTCTTTTCCTTGCCACTTGCCGCGAGGGCGATAGATGCGATTTTTTTCGTACTGTTCATTGGCGTGAGCAATCCAACCCGCGATACGCGATACCGCAAAAATCGGGGTAAAAATATCAGTCGGAATTCCCATCGCATGATAGACTGTCGCCGAGTAGAAATCTACGTTAGGCATCAAACCCTTTTCTTTTTGCATCGTATCGTCAATTAAAGCCGACATCTGGTAAAGTTCAGGTTTACCCATTTTTTTAGTTAACTGTTCAGAAAATTTTCTTAAGATCGCGGCGCGCGGATCTCCATCTTTGTAAACGCGATGACCGATACCCATTACTTTTTCTTTAGCATCAAGTGCATCTTTTACGAATTGCTGAGCTTTTTCGATCGTACCGATCTTAGCTAACATCACCATAACTTGTTCGTTGGCCCCACCGTGCAATGGGCCTTTTAATGCGCCAATCGCAGACACAACAGCTGAATGCAAATCAGATAGTGAAGAAGTCGTCACCCGCGTTGCGAAAGCTGAGCAATTTAATTCGTGATCTGCGTGTAAGATTAAGCAAGTATCAAAAAGTTTTACTACATCTGCTTCAGGCTCTGAGCCCTTCAACATATACATGAAGTTCCACGCAATTGATTTGCCCGGCTTCGGAGTCAACACTTCACGTTTGTTACGGATCGCTTCAAAAGCTGTAACGATCGAACCCATTTTTGCCGTTAAACGAACGGCTTTACGCATATTAGCTTCATGTGAGTTATCATTGGCGTCAGAATCCCAGTGAGACATTAAAGAAACGGCAGACCGTAACCACGCCATTGGGTGAACATTAGTTGGTAATGTTTTAAGTACATTAATGTAAGCCGGATCAAGCGTCATATTTTTATTTAATTCAGCGGTAAAGCTTTCTAACTCTGCTTTATTCGGCAGACGGCCATTCCAAAGTAAGTAAGTTACTTCTTCGAATGTTGAGTGGGCTGCTAAGTCTTCAATTGTATAACCACGATAAATAAGAGTGTTACCAACGATAAATGAAACCGACGTTGTGCAAGCCACAACGCCTTCTAAACCCTTATCAATCGCGCCTTCGTAAATATTAACTTCTGCCATAAAAATTCCTTTATTTAGTTTGAAATAGAACGCTAAAATTTAACAATATTACGATTATTTGGCTAGCTTTATCACTCGGTCTTTGACCTCAATCACGACGACAGTCTGATCGCGTAGCGGCTCGGCTAGACCAGTCTTCTGTTTAGCTTGAAAAAGAAGTTCGTTACGTAAGTCGTGAACGCCCGCCTTAGCCGTGTCGTTCATGATTTTTGCAATAGTATCACTACCTAGAACATCAGTTAAACCGTTCGTAACAATGCAAACGCGTGAGCGAGGCTCAAGTTCAAGCGAGGCACACGATAATTGACCTGTGAATTGCTGGCCAAAAGGGCTTAGTGAAGACTTCATTGTTTGCAGAGGATTTCCTGCCGACATGTAATAGGCGCCAATACTTCCTGCGCTGCAAAATTTAAATGAATAATCACGACGATCGATCACAGCATAAAATGCATGCGTTAAATCTTTTGGTCCGGCTAAAGCTTTCAGATCTTCGGCGATCCCCTGCAAGATACGGTCAGGCGCATTACCTTTTTTGGCCTCAAGAACGTGCGATACTTTTAAAATCAGTGATAAAAATGAAGCCGACATTGCGTATCCAGACGATGACGCCACCAAGAGACCGAAGCGAAATTTATCCTCGTGTTCAAAAATATCAAAATAATCGCCGCCAGATTCAGTTCCGTAAACAAATTTGCGACTGATTTCGAATCCGGGAATTGTTGGTAGTTCTGTAGGAACCAGCGCCTTTTGAACTTTGGCTAACATTTTCATATCACCGGCAATTTGTGACATCAAACTATCTAACTTTTGTGAAAATTTCCCTAGCTCTTGACGATACGTCATCACTTCAATATTTTTCACCTGAAGAGATTCTTCTAATTCAGAAATTCTTTTCTTTAGCTGAGCTGCTTCTTTAAGTAAGAGCTCTTTTACCGAGTCGTCTTGCGCCATACTCGTATTCTGAATCTAGCTTATTAGATGGTCAACCGCGAAGACGCTGCCTGCAGATGCGAAATCTCGCCGTTCAAAGTTTTTACTAAGTGGTTCATGCTTAAACCTAGACTTTGATCTTTTATTTCTTCGAACTTCGCCGCTGCCTTTTGATGTTCGGGCAATACAATTTTAACTTTTTCTAAAAGTTTTGTCTTAATATAAGGCCGCATTTTGATCGCGAAAATCCAAGCCTGAGTCGAATAATAAACTGGTAAAAAACTAGGTTCAACTCGCATCCTGGCGTAGAAATGACCCCAAAGTGACAATAATATAGTTGTCGTTACGTAGTAAGAAATCAAAATCAAAGATAAAAATTCAAAACGATTAGCCAAGATCGATCCCGAGAAATACCGATTACGTTGTAGATAGTCGAGCGCGAAAAGAGCCGCAAAACTGACGAAGATAACGCCGCCTATTTGCAAGCTTGTCGCAATCTTCCAAATTTTTCGCGAGCGACTTTCTAGATTAATATGAAGCCACCACATGTAAAAAGACCGCGAAACAAAAGTCGCTAGAATTGCGGCAGTCGCAAGGTGTATATGTAAGTCGCCTTTCGCTAAAAAATAAAAAATGATCGCGATGAAGAAGTATTCGCGTCGAAAAACCCATTCAATTAGAAAAAATACGACAGCCACGCTCCACATTGCTGAAGTCTGTCCACTTAAAAGAAAAAAAGTAATTGAGCTATCATCACCAAATAAGCGTTGCAAAGTGAAAGCATATTTTTTTGGATCTATGTAGATTACCCCGATCAACAGCATGAGCGGCCACGAAGCCAGTGCCGAAAAGCAAAGCTGCATAATATTCTGCCTTGGATCATCGATTCTAAAATCGTATTTAAGCAAAGCTTCTTGCATCGCACGGTTGGGGAAAAAACTAAGCCATACTTCTTTTACAGCCGCTAAAATCATTTTCATAGCTTTGCTCCATACAAATCAAATCGAACGAGTTTACCTAAAACTTGCGAATGCGGTTTTAAGCCTAAAATCGGCGCCTTCAAGGGCCTCTTCACGACAATACGCTGAATATTTTTGTAACAAACGGCTTTACTTAAAACTTCGCTGGCATCGATATCGCCACCAACCAATTGCTTAAATAAAACCATTTCTTGGCGCGGTAGTGCTGATTTTACTTTATCAGGAAACATCGGATCAAAATAGATAACATCAAAAGGTTCGATTGAGGTTTTCAAATAATCAATCGCCGAAGCAAAGATAAACTTTAGATCGCTACATTCAGCTAAGCCGTCGGCCGCGTGTTGAAGCGCTAAGAAAACAAGAGGGTTGCGCTCTAGGGCGGTCACTTTATACCCCAACTGCACCAAAAAAATCGCATCGATGGCTAAACCCGCGCTGCAATCAAGAATGCGATTGCCGGCTCGACCTGCTCCCATCGCGCGGCTTAGCAGCTCGGTCTTTATCGAACCTTTCTTCTTTTGGTAGTTTAATTTATTTTCGTTGAAATCGATTGAAAATTTATTTCCGCCGACATCGTATATAGTTGGGCTTGCGGTGGTAAAGTCTATTTTTTCAATACCGGCTAAGTCGAAACGATTCTGCTTTAGAAACTCAGACCAACTAAGAAAGATTTCTTCTGACTTCGTGCCTGAAACAAAATTGAACTTGGTTAAATCGTCCAATCCAGTTTTACCCCTATGTACCATAAGTTTTCAGCCACCAAGATCGCGACCATCATTAAAAATGTCTTAAGTGATTCGCGGCGAATTTCTTTCAACCTTGAGCCTATAGGACTGTGGATCTGACCGATCTTTAAAAATAAGGGCAGGGACCAGAACACTAAAGCGGCGGTGCCGAATAATGTCCAGAACAGACCACCGAAAAACCAGTGAAATAAAAACCAGAAAATAAAATAAACCGTCCACCAGGCAATTAAAAATCTTTTTGCCTTATCAAAACCCATTTTAGTCATCGTATTTTGAATACGCGCCTGCGATGAAGTTAATAAGTGGCTAAAATTATTAACGTGAATCAAGAATAAACATGCCGATCCCCACATAACACCAAATGATAAAACTTCGGTATCAATTCCGCCGCCCAAAGAAACCTGATAACCCGAAACTAGGGCTGGCCCCAACAAAAGAAATAAGGCCCATTCGCCCAACCAATTTTGCTTGTAAGAATTCTTTTCAAAAAACTGTGAAATAACTAAAAGGGTAGTTACGACAGCCAAAAGTTTAAAAAGCTCAGCCTGCAAAATGAAGATGGGTAAAGAAATAATAAACGAAACCCCGATCAAGATCCATGAAATCTGCGAAGCGCGCCAGGTTGCAATCCACCCGCTCATGATCGGCTTCGGAGTATACGAAATATTAACGCGGTCAAAACCCGACAAGTGATCGACTACATCATTACGAATATTTAAACCGGCAAACAAAAATAGCATTGAAATCGCCGCCAACGTAACAGAAAACGGATCATAAAACCGCTCATCAACATAATTTTTTGTTAGCACGTAAAACAATGGCATTAAAATTAACAAAAAAGTCGGTAACTTAATTAAACGCGAAATAAACTCAAACTTCGACGGCCGTTTTAAGTTAGCCTCGTCTAATAGTTCGAAAGTAACGGTCTCTTCGGGTGAACCTAAATTAAATGTTTCTATCGGAATAGGGCGCAGACCGGAATCGGCCTTACCAAGTAAGTATTTTTTAAAAAGCGGATCTGCTTTCTTTACACTGATAAACCGGTGCGCCGTCACGCTTTCGGCTTTCTGCGCCAGTAGAGTAATTCAGTTAGCGGAGCTAAATTTTTAATAAGCTCTTTTTCTTGACCTGTAAGCATTTTTTCTAAAGTTGCTAGATGGTGCGCGTACAAGTCGATCAGTTTTGTGTTTACTTGGTCGAACTCTGACACCTTTTTCAAAAAAATCTGCTCTGCCACAGCCGGATCATTCGAAAATATTAACTTCATCTGCGCCAGATCATGCGCCTTAATCATCTGGTCAATCTGTGCACGGCTCATTTTGTTCGAAATAAATGCGCCGAACGAGTTAAGATAGCCCGATTTTAAATCTCCGAGTACGGCTTTACCTTCATGATTTCGGATATCAAAATCAAGTAAGTCATCGCTACGCTGAAACAGCTGGCCCAATATTGAACCCATTTCATTTAAGATTTGGTGCAAGTTTACGTCGTAGTTCTCTTTAGCGATAAACGGTGCTCGTAAACACCATTTAAATAGCGATGCAGTTTTTAAAAAATGCACCCGATCCAATTGCTCTACCGTGACGAAAAAGTCACCGACGATTGAATCTTGCAACCATTCACCTTCAAGTAAATCTGAGATAATTCCGCTGGTATATTGAACAAGCTTAATATTGCCATGGCTCGATAAGTTGACCATGACCCTTGCTAACAGGTAATCACCCGCAAGCACCGCGTACTCGGGCGTGTATTTAGTCCAGGCCGCTTTTTTGCCTCGGCGAAGTTGCGATCGATCGACTAAATCATCGTGCAGTAAAGAGGCGTTGTGAATAAATTCGATCGTCTGGCCTAAAAGATTTTGCGTTGAAACCGGCAAACTTAAAGGTTCGCTGACCAGTCCGATTAATTGAGCGCGAAAACCCTTACCACCCGAAAATAGATCATCGTAAAGCAGATTAAGCTTTGGTAAGTAGGCCGGAAAATCTTGTGGAGAATATATTTTGTAGTCCATGACGCCATTATAGTTTTGTTAATTCTTTGCCTTGAGTCAAGGCAAGCTAAGGCATACACTCGATCTATGGCTGAAGTCTACAAAACTCAAGTGACTATTAAGTTTCACCAAGCTGATCCAGCAGGCATCATGTTTTTCGCTCATATCATGATACTGGCCCACGATGCTTACGAAGGCTTTGTTCAGGCCTGCGGCTTTACCTGGAAAGAATGGTTTATAGATCAAAAATACCTGCTTCCGATTCGTCACAGCGAAGCCGATTATTTACGCCCCTTCAAAGCCGGCGAAACATACGAAATTCATGTTCGCGTGATCGATTTTTCATCATCTTCTTTCAAACTGGGCTACGAATTTCTTCAAGGCCCTAATAAACACGCCGTCGTTCAGTTGGTTCATACTTGCATTGATCCAAAAACTTTTCAAAAATCGACCCTGCCCGAGATTCTGAAATTAAAACTTAAACCTTTTTATAACGAGACAAGCTAATGCCTAACGAAAAAAAAGCGGCCGCAGAAACGACGATCCAGACCAAAAAATTCTACCAGAACGGTTTACGTTTCGAATGCCAAGGTTCGGGAAAGTGCTGCACGTCACACGGCGAATACGGTTATGTTTTTCTAACTTTAGAAGATCGACAGCGTTTTGCCAAAGTGATGAATATGCGCGTAGGAGAATTTACTAAAAAATATTGTGCTCAAACCGGAACGGTCTGGCACTTAAAAGAAGACCCTAAGCGACCCGACTGTATGTTTTTAGAAAATAAACGCTGCACGGTCTATGAAGGCCGCCCTTCGCAGTGCCGCACTTGGCCGTTCTGGCCTGATGTGATGAACGCTAAAGCTTGGAAGTCAGACGTTGCCAGCTTTTGCCCCGGGGTGGGCAAAGGTAAGTTATGGTCAGCCGATGAGATCGAAAAGATTATGAACGAAGAATCGGCTAGCGAAAAAAGAATGGGTACATAAGCTCGTTAATTTAAATTTTCTTATTTACCAGTTTACTGATGTCTTCAATGGCCGTCTTTAAATCTAATTTTGTCGTATAGACTTCAGTGGGACCATCGTTTGGCATAAAGGCGAAGGTCTGCTCTTCGGGATAGCAAACACTTAAACAGCCAGATGTCATGACCCGAATTTTTTTGTTAGCATCTTTTTCTTTAAGTACTTTACGAATCTGTTTTTTAGCGTCTTCGGCTAAATCGCCTTCATCGTATTTTGCTCCGCACTTAGTGCAAATAAATACTGAACCGACTTCCCAAGGTACATCGTATTTTTTCATGTTCATTCCGCCTTTAATACTTTAAGCATAATTTCTTTTAATTCTTGAGTTCTTATCTTGCCAAGTGCTGTTACTGGAATTTTGTCCACGTTAACGACTTTTTTTATCTTCTCGTAAGGACGAACGCTCTGATTAAATTCAGCTAGCAACTGTACTATTATCTCTGATTTTACGGTATTTTCTACTGCTAATATAAGCTGGTGACCCGACCTATCATCTTGCAAATCGACCAGAGCGATCGCTGCATGCGGAATCTGCCGCCTAAACGAAATAGAGTCCAGTCTATCTTTCAATTCGGCCAAAGAAACGCCTTCGCCTAATATTTTAATATACTCTGACGATCGGCCTAATAGATTAATCTGATCACCGTTTGTATGTTTAACAATCTGAGCTTGATCTTCGGTCTGAAACCAACCGTCTAGCACAGGCTCGGTTATAAAAATTTCTGTATTTTTCTTTTGCAAATAGCACGTCAGTAAAGAATTACATTTTATCTTTACTTTTCCACCTTCGGTTTTTATTTCTACGCCGGGCAATGCATGAAGTTTACTTTTTTCTTTTACACAAATTAACGATGCGGTTTCGCTCATTCCATAAGTTTCAACTAAAGGCCAACCTAAAACGATCGCCTTTGCCTTCACCTCGGCATTAAGCACCCCGGCCCCAACCAGAACCATTTGTAAATTCTTAGGCGCGATTATTTGTTGAGTAACGAAATCGAATAACTGCGCAGGCACCAAAGATAGAAATTTTATTTCGGGATCAGAATATGAATTTTCGATTACTCTCGAGCCAGCTAAGTGGGCCCGGGCGTAGGCGCCTAGACCAGCCACGTGAAAATGGGGAAGTACCAATCCCCAGTGGTGCGCCGAAGTGGCGTGAAAATAATTATTATAACGTTGGGCCGAATTTAGTACGGCTTCTCTGTGCAATGCGATCAGCTTTACACTTTCGCTGGCTTTTTTGGACGAACCTGAACTAGGAACCAAAAAATAATTTTTTGTACCGAATTTTTTTTGAAACACGGCCAGTAGCTCGGCAAAGATTGTTTTCTCATCTTCAGGTAAACGAGGATTAATCAGTAGCTGATTGTCAGCGCCTTCGTTGAAGTCGAAAATCACAGTATTAACCATTCAAGCTTGTTAAGTTCGTCAGTCATTCCGATGCCTGAATCGCTGAGGGCTTGCTTTGAGAAATTTAACTTATTGTCGCTTTGTAGAAAGTACTGATGAAAAGCAGTCGGTTCAAATAAATCTAAAGTTAATAAACCAGACGCATTCAATGCAAAATTTTGCGCGATTCGAAGGCTATGGGCCAAGCCTACGGGGTGCCCCATATCCGAAGTAAGCGTATAATCAATCTTTTCAGGAACCGCCATTCGCGTTGGCTTAACAATTCGATAACTGTAACTAAATGCCGCCGGCGATTCAGATTGAAAATCCCAAGCCAGCGGAATCATTTGATTCCAGCCAGACCAAGTTTCGATGTCGTAGATTGTTGGGTCTTCGATGTATTCGATCCTGTCGACTACCAAAAAGATCTTACCCAAAAAACTTTCAAATAATTCGGACGTCAAACAGCCATTGAAATCGATTCTAATCTTTACTTCTTTTGGCAAGGCATGAATAAATCGCGCTAAGCCTTGTATTTCGGTCGAACCTTTTATCTTGAGGGTCTGCCCAATCAACATATTATCTTTGGGATCTTGCAACGAAAAATCAGTAATTAAAATATTATTCGTAACCGTTTGATCTTTTAGTAAAGAAGTATTTTTTTTACGAGCATCTAGATCTTCGAGGGCCAACTGAAAAGTCCGCTGAAAAAGACTACCCTTGCTCTTTAATTCTTGTTGCCACGTAAGATCACCAAGTTCAGGCCAAGGAGCAAGATCAGCAACGCCAAAATTTTGGCCATCAACGACTTTGATTAAAACTCCTTCACGAGTTAACGATTTGTCTTTGACATTCAACTTCATTTTTTTCTGCAAAGAATAAGGTGAATGATATGTTTTCATTTAGATATGAAACCCAATCGCCAATAAAATACTAAATAATAAACTATACGCCGCAGACATGGCTAAAAAGCGGTTGTACTCGGGGCTCGGCTCGGTTCGAAAAACTTTTTTGCCAATCGATAGTCCCAGTGGAAACGCAAACATCGGCACTAAATAAACCCACATTCTTTGGTTATAAAGCCAATAGTAACCTGCTAAATAAGGCGCGATCAACAAAAATGCAATCCACAGGCGGCCGCCCTTTAGACCCAAACGCACAGCTAAAGTTTTCTTATTTACTAGTTTATCTTGGTTCATATCGCGCAAATTATTGATGGCGATCAATACCGTGCTTAAAAAGCCGATCTGCAAACCAACAATAAAAGTTGAAAGCTGGTAGGTACCCGTTAACAAAAAGAAAAGTCCGCCCACGGCGACTAAGCCAAAAAATATTATAACAAACAAATCACCCAAACCATTATACGCTAACGGAACAGGCCCCGAAGTGTAAGCGTAACCCATTGCAATAGAAATAAGTCCGATCATTAAAATGGGAACTCCGCCTAATAAAACTAACGGAATTCCGAACACCGCCGCTGCGATAAAAAATAAAGTCGCAAACGTCATCACTTCCTTAAAACTAAAATGCCCCTGCTGAGTCACTCGCATGGGCCCAATTCGGCTTTCAGTATCAGCACCTTTTTTAAAGTCCATCGCGTCGTTAACAAAATTAGTTCCGATTTGAATACAAAAACTAGCCATAAGCGCGCAAACGACAATCCACCATTGTATATTGTAACCTAATCCCTGCGCTAGACCCGTAGCTGCGATGATTGGCACCAGCGAGGCTGATAGAGTTTTGGGACGCGCTGCTGAAAACCATGCATTTGTCTTTGTCATGGGGACATCCTAGCAAAATTTTGGTAACCTGAGTACGTCTTTTCTAAGGAGTTTATATGTTAATCGTAGCTGCCGTTTTAGGATTTTTAGCCGGAGCCCTGGTCGTGGGCTTTATCGTTTATTCGCGTCTACGCATCGAAACCAACACCTGGAAAACTAAGTTTGAATTAACCGAAGCCACGGCTGAACTTCAAAAGTCTCAGTCAGGCGACATGCAAAAGCAATTAACTCTGCAATTTGAAAACCTAGCGCAAAAAATATTCGACGATAAATCAACCAAAATGACTGACCAGAATTTTCGTCAGCTTACAGGAATTTTAGATCCGCTAAAAGAGCGTATCAAAGATTTCGAGAAAAAAGTGGAAGAGACTTATTCAAATGAACGCTCTGAACGAAGCCATTTAAAGGGCGAGATTTCAAAACTAATCGAGCTGAATCAAACCATGTCAAAAGAGGCTTCGAATTTGGCGTTAGCGCTTAAAGGTGAAAATAAAACACAAGGCAATTGGGGCGAGATGATTTTAGAGAATATTTTAGAACGTTCGGGCTTACGAAAAGGTGAAGAGTTTTTCACGCAAGAAACTTTGCGCGGAATGGGCGGCGAAATGTTACGCCCAGATGTCATCGTAAAGCTTCCGGACGGGAAACACTTAATCGTTGATTCGAAAATGACACTAACGGCCTACGAAGCATCGGTGAATGCGCCCGAAGGCGAACGCGAAAAATTTGCGCTGGCGCACGTTGAATCTTTAAAGCGTCACGTAAATGACTTATCTAGCAAAAAGTATCATTTAGCTGAAAAAATTATATCTCCTGACTTTGTTATGCTTTTTATGCCCCTTGAACCCGCGTTCGCATTGGCATTTCGCTTAAAACCAGACTTATTTGAACAAGCCTGGGATAAAAACATCGCAATCGTTAGCCCGACAACTTTACTTTCAACTTTACGTACGGTTTCGTCACTTTGGAAACAAGAGCGCCAACAGCAGAATGCTTTAGATATTGCGAAGCGCGGCGGCGATCTTTACGACAAATTTGCGGGTATCGTAAAAGACTTAGAAGACCTAGGTAAGAAAATGGGCTCTGCCCAATCCGCACATTCAGATATCATGGGCAAAATGTCGCAAGGTCGCGGAAATCTTATTTCGCAAGTTGAAAAACTAAAAGAGCTAGGGGCAAAAGCCGAAAAGTCTTTACCACCAACTTCGATGATCGAATAGCTCAGTAAAATCTTTGAGCTTTACGACTTTCGCGGTTATCTAGCTAACGACTTGCCCGTTTCGTAATTCAATAATCATGTCGTAATTATCTAATGTTGATAAGCGATGGGCGATCGTTACCAAGGTCATTCCGTCTAAGGATTCTCGAATGACTTTTTGCACGATTGCGTCGGTTTCAACGTCCACGCTGGCCGTGGCCTCATCTAAGAAAATAATTTTTACTTTCATCAATAAGGCACGCGCTAAGCAAATCAACTGGCGCTGCCCCTGAGATAAGTTAGCCCCGTTTTCAGCCACCTTGAATTCAAGCTGATCGGGTAAGCTTCGTACGAAGATCTCTAGCGACACTTTTTTTAGCACGCCCATGATAGCTTCGTCGGTTGCTTCATTGTAACGATCAATATTGCTACGTAAACTTCCCATGAACAAAGTCGGGTCTTGCGGGATTACCGCTAAATTTTTTCTTAATCTTTCAAGCGGAACTTGGTGTACGGGTACGCCATCTAAAAGAATTTGCCCTTTTTCAATATCAACAAATCGGTACACGCTTTGAAAAATTGTCGATTTACCCGAACCCGTGCGACCCACTAAGCCTGATCTAGCTCCGGACGGAATTTTAAAACTAACGTTTTTTAAAACTTGCGGTAGATGAGGCGCATATCTTAAGGAAACATTTCTAAATTCTAACTCGCCCGACTGTGGCCAATCTTCGGCGATTAACGCTAGCTGACCGGTCACATTTTTTTCGGGCTGGATATTGGCGTAATAATGTAAACGTTCAACCGACGTCATGCGCGATTCTAAATCTGAAAAAATTCGAACACCCCAGTTCAAGTGACGCCAAAAATCAATCGCGTAAATCGTAACAAGCCCCGCGATACCGGCACCGATCCAACCGCGGTAACTAGAAAGTACGATCATTAATCCGGTGGTGGCTGAAATTGCGGCGCCGATCAAAGGTAAGCGTGCAGAAAACCAGCGGTTCAGTACGTAATGCGTGTGAAAGATCTCGGTTGCATATTTAATCTTCGCGTAAAACTGATCCATCGCCCAGTGCGTTTGATTAAACGCACGGATGACGTGCAGACCCTGCAAGGTTTCTTTAAAGTGCGCGTAGCGGGGCGAGCGCGCCAAAGAATCAAGGCGCTTTATTTCGCGTGCAACACGTCGGTAATCATTCTGAATGCGGTAGTACATCCACAAAATCGGAATCATAAAAAAGGCAACTAGCGGTAAAACTAAAATTATTAACAAGAAAGATATCAGCACATGAAACAGCGAATGAATCGTACTGACGAAGCTCCACTGTAAATGCACGTCGACCGATTCCATATCTCGTGAAAATCGTTGTAGGATGCGGCCAACCGGCGTGCTGTCAAAAAAGCGAATAGGAGCAGCTAGTACCGAGCGAATCATCTGATCGTGAAATGTGTTTCCAGCTTCAATTCCGCGGCGGGTCCAGATCATCCTATTTAGATAACTGGCTAGCATCGTTACCGCGCCAAGAACGCCGTAAATGCAAATAACTTGTAGTGAAGTTAAAGTCGTCATCTTGTTTGATTGAGATAACCAAAGCTTCTGTAACAACGGCGTGGCTACCGCGATAATCGCGAAAGCAAAAAGTAAAAATAAGATCCACTTACGTCGATTCTTCGGACCGCCCAAAGCATTGATATAGTCAAAATAAACTGTTTTTTCTACGGCACCGATCGCACGATCTTCGTCTTCGGTAATACGGGTGGTATCACCACCTTCACTTGCCACAGCCACGGCCTGCGACATTTGATGAGTCGAATTTAACTCTTTAACGGTGTTCTCGTCGTGGGTTTTTAAAAACTTTTGAAAAGTGCTCGAATTTATTAAAAGTTCTTTATACGTACCGATGAAATGCTGTCCATTTTCGACAAAAAGAATCTGGTCAAAACTTGGTAGCGAAGCAAGACGGTGGGTAACCACGACGCGAGTTTTTTCTTTCCACGCGCCGAATATCAATTGGTCACAAAGCCATTTTTCAGTACTGGGATCAACCGCCGACAAAGGATCATCTAGTAAAATAAGATCGGCATCGGCTAAAATTGCGCGCGCTAAACTAACCCGCTGCTTTTGTCCTCCAGATAAATTAACACCTTTTTCTCCGATTTCGGTGCTTAAGCCGGCGGGCCAAGAGACCAAATCATACTTTAAGGCTGACAAACGAAGCGCCTCTTCAATTTGTAAATCAGTTACATTCGCTTTACCAAAAATGATATTTTCTTTAAGTGTTGAGTTAACGATGTACGCATCTTGTGGCACGTAGGCCTTTGATTTTAAGGCCGTCGAAAATAATATACTTCCTTCAATTGGTTTTAATTCTGAAAGCAATAGATGAAGTAAGGTCGATTTACCACTGCCCACCGGCCCAACAATAGCGAGCGACTTACCCGGCTTAAGTTCAAGGTTTAATCTTTGAATAAGTGGCTGCGCCGAATTGAAGGCAAATGAAAGTTGCTCTAGCTTTAAAAAATCGACTTGATTTATTTTAGCTTCAAAACTAACAACGGTGTCAGATTGTAGAAAATTGGTAATGCGGTCAGTACTGACAAAAATATTGATTAGTCGACTTATAAATTTAGAAAGACCGCCAAAATGGTCTTCCATAATTCCGAAAATAGCGATGCATGTAAAAATCAGTGCTAGGTCTACCGTGTACCCGCGCAGAACATGAGTTAATAGAGCCGAAAACAGAACGACTGATGAAATCGAAGTATAAATCAAACCCCAAAAAATCTCAGCCTGTGCTAGTTGGCGGCGCGCTTTAATTTCTTGCTTACGGACTTCGTCTACTTCGGCCAAAATACTTCGCTCCCAGACGAAGAACTTAACAACGCGAATGGCATTTAGTACCTGGGTCATCAAAGTCATACGCTTATCACGAAAGCCCATCATTTTATCTTCTAGATGCATAAAGCTTTTCGAAAGATGATGGGTCATCGGAATCAGTAAACCCATTACCACCAGCGCAACAATCGCAGACCAACCCAGATATATAAATAACGTAACCGTACAGCCAACTAATAACAAAACTGCATTCGATAAATCAATGACGGTGATACTTGAGTCGGCAATCGCATCAGAATCAGAACTCATGTAGTTAACAATGTCGCCAACTTGGTATTTGTGTTTCGCACCATTCGAAAGCTTCAGCGCATGCGAAAAAATTTTTTTATTTACTAAGCTTGTAGCGATCTGGTTGAACTGCAATGTCTGGTAAAAATAATGTTGAATAGTTAAACCGTTACCGGCGCCACATAGTCCAAAACCAATCGCTATCATACATAGCTCGGCTAAGTCCTTTGAAGAAAAATTTCCACTCTGTAGCCGCGTAATAAATGCGTGCAACAAGAATGGAGTCGCAAAAGAAAATGCGCTGGCTACAATTTGAAACCCAATCGCACGGCGAGTATTCTTTTTCGAAACTCTAGCAAGTGAGCGTAAGAAATTTTTTCGATTTGACCAATCAACGGCTGATTCATCCCAAGGTATGGCCTCGGGATTTAAATCAGGGGGTAGCTCAAATCGGTCACTGGCTTGTAAAACGCGCGTTCTCCCAAGCGTAATAAGCGCCTGGGCTTTATAGAAAAATATCTTTTGAAGAAGTGACATCAGGGCAGAATTAAATAACTAAATGTCTTGGTCAATCGAACCTTTAGTTGAATCACCAATTTTAACAGTCATGTCAAATCGGCGCCCTTGGCTTTTGATTGGAGTCGTTGGGTTTTGCACCACGCGACTTTGCAGCTTTGTAAAAATTGGCTCTTTTATAGCTAAATGATTATCTTGTAAAACACACTGTCTTGCCAGCTTTTGCGCAATATTAATAATGATAGGAGCTTTGATATTCGCAGTCATTTGCGTTGGATCATCAGGGATTGTGATGATGTTTAGAAACGCAGGGGTTTCTGTCGCATTAAGTTTTAAAGATTCAAGATCAGTACGATTTAAAGATATATTATAAGTGTGACCAAATAATTCAGGCTCTAAAACCGGAAATGCGACTGACGGCAATTCGCAACTTTGCAGCCATGCAAAAATATCGTCGTGTGGATCATCCAGTAAAACGAATTGTCTTAAATCTTGAAAGCCAAGTAAGCCTTCACTAAAGGTCAAAACGTCTTCTGATTTTAGCTCAACTAAGCCAAATCGAGATGTTTTTATAACCACACTGACCTCCTGCTGATAAATAAGACAAACCTTAATTAAAGAAAGGTTAATAAAATTCTGGACCTAAATCGAGGTTGTTGCAAATTTAAATGAAAATAATGCGGCCGCTAACGGATTTGCGCCAAAGGAATCATACTGAAAAGACCGTGCGAAAACTACTCGGGCTTTAAAAGTTTAGAGATATTCTTTACTTTATCAGAACTGACTTGAACCGACTGGTGATTTTGGTCTTGTATGGCCATGTAGACCTCTTCACGATGAATTTTTGTATCTTTAGGGGCTTCGATACCAAGGCGCACTTGCTTGCCCTTGATCTGCACGACGCGAATTTTGATGTGATCATCAATCGCGATGCTTTCTCCCAACTTCCTTGTAAGCACTAGCATGACTAACTCCTTGTCATTTCTACTTTGCCTTTATCAATTCGCACAAAGCTAATTGATATATCGGCAATTACCAAAAAGAAGTTTAGTTATTTCTTCTACTTCAGAAAGTCAAGAAGGCTCATGCTAAGAACTTTGTTAGAAGTCTGTAAAGACCCCTTCAGAGCTGCGTCTGAACGGTTCAAATCTGTCATAACCTGAAATAAATCTGCATCTTCAAGTTGCGAATTTACGGTCTTATTATCGATAATCGACTTTGTAATTCCGTCTGACGAAGCATTTAGCTGATTAACTCGACCGCCAATTTCGGCGCGTGCGACGTTGATTTGATTAAGTGCCTGGTCTAGAGGCTCTAATGCGTCTTGAATGCCATACTTGTCGTTCGTTTTCATGGCTGTTTCTAAACCGCTGATCAAATTAAATATATTAACACCCATGCCGCCCGTGACCGGATCTTTGTCACCTAAACGCTGTACACGACCAACCGAGGCGGGGCCGCGAGTTTCTAATTTGTTTTCTTCTAATTGTTCATTTTGAAACTGGCGATCTGCCTCAGCCAGTTTTTGCTGCTGCAACTGCTCGACCGTCGTCGGCGTTTCACGATCTGGTTTTATCTTTCCGTCCGTACCAATACCATTACCTAAAAAAATACGGTCACCCGTCAAATTAAGAGCAACAAAGTTACCCTTCTGGTTTTCAATACGAATTTCGTTATCATCGCCCTGGTATTCACCTTCGCGATTAAAAGGCTGAGTTAAAGTTTTCTGCCCGCCGAACAAATATCTTTCACCCAAACGTCGATTTGATATCTCCATTACTGAATTATAAATTTCACCGATTTCGGTTGATAGCATTTCACGCGGCAAGCCACCATTTGTATCACTGGCTGCCTGCACCGCTAATTCTTTAGCGCGTACGACAGCCTCACCTAATTGCGAAAGAGTCGATTCAGTCGTTTCTAAAAAGTTTTTCGCAAAGAAAATATTTTTTTCGAACTGTTCTAGATTTTTATTTTCCGTACGGTTGATTAAAATTTTTGCCGAAGCCACAGGATCATCCGAGGGTTTCGTTACGCGCTTCATCGTTGAGGCTTGCGTTTGCAGATTAGAAAGCTCTGAGCGATTCTTCTGAATGTTTGAAATAACTTGGCTCTGGTTCATCTTATCTGTTACGCGCACGATTGAACCTTTCTATTATAATCTTTTCAAGTTAAGAACCGTATCGAACATTTCATCCGCCATACGAATCACGCGGGCCGAGGCTTCAAATGATTTTTGAAACTCGATCATTTTGGCCGCTTCTTCATCTAAGCTAACTCCACTGGTGGCTTCACGCATATTTTTTAGCTGGTCGACAATATTTTTTTGCGATTCTAAACCACTATTCGCCCTTTGAGCCATAATACCAATTTCGCCTACTTTGGCGTTATAGAAAGAATCAAAGGTAAATTGCCCTTCGCCCATCACCGGCTTGAATTGCAAAGAATGAATCACATTAGCGGTCGTATTATCACCCGGCGCGTTCGGCTTAGAACCGGCAGCGATTTTGCCGACATCGTCAGCTATTGCCTTACTTAAAGATAAATCAGCAATCGAAAATTGGCCATCAGCCGGAATATTGAAAAATTGAACGCCCTCTTTATTGTAACGATCAAAACCTTCGGCATGTGCTTTATTAACTTCGTTGGCAATATTGTACGACAATTCTTCTAGTTGAGTTTTTAATTCAGTCACCATGCCGTCACGTAAATCAATCGATCCACCAAGCGCGCCACGCTTAAACTGGTCAGTAATATCTACACGCGTACCATCTTTACTTAATTCATAAAGAATCTGTGTTTGGTTTGCTTCGTTGGTTGTTGTTTTTAAATTAGTTGAAGACGTACCCGCCACTAAAATACCGGTTTTACCGGCGGTTATATTTAACATTCCCGATACTGAATCCTCGGCGTATGTAATATCTAGTTTTTCTGATAATTTTTTTACTAATAGATCACGGCGATCACGCTCATCGTTGGCGAATGCACCCGTCATTTCGACAGCTTGAATTTTCTCATTTAAATTTGCGATTTCTTTAGTGAAGCCATTGACTTCGCCGATACCGGATTGAATTGTATTATTTAAATCAGATTTAACTGCATCTATTTGACGATCCATATCTTGAAAGTTTTTAACCATTGCATTCGCGTTGTCTTTCACAACTGTACGCGCAGTTAAACTTTCAGGATTATTTGCTAATTCGCGAAATCCGTTAAAGAAATCTGTCATCGAATTGTTAAGGCCCTTAACGGTTTGTTCGTTAAATGCAGATTCTAAACGACCCAGTGCGCCCGAACGCCCGTCAAGAAAAGCTAAGTTAGAACCTTCGCGCTCGATTTGTTTTTCCATCCAGGGATTATTTGTGCGGCTGATAGCGCCCATCTGAGAACCCGTGCCCATACGGTAACGGCCTTCGTTAACCGCCGGATTCGACAAGACGTCAACGCGCTGTCTAGAAAAACCATCCACCGACTTGTTCGCGATATTATGCGACGTTGTCTGCAAAGCCGATTGGCTCACTTGCATTCCACGACGACCTATATCTAACAAACCATGTATTTTGGCCATCCTAGCCTTTCTACGCCTTATTCAGGCTACAAAAAAAACGAAAAACTACAGCTACTAAGCTTCCTTGCTTACTAAATGCCCGGCTTTGTCAAAACTTGGTTGGTATGCGCCCTTTTTCTGATAAGTTTTCTGGCTGCCCATCAAAGTTTCTTTAATATTCTCCATAGCGGAATGTACATTTGATAGTGCAGATTCAGCGTAAGTCGAATTATCTTTGTTTATATCAACAAGTCTTTTTGTTAAAATTTCTAAAGTTGAATGTATAGATCGTAGACGGTCAGCCTCGGGGCCACCGATTTTTTGCGCAATCTCAAGCAAACGTGGCATTGCCGTATCAGCTCCGACCAATTGAGCTAGCTCTACTGCATAGTTAATACGTAAGCCGTCAAGTCCACGGACTTTAAAAAGAATCGTCTCTTTTAAAGCATTATTCTCATTTAGCTTTTCAATTTGAGTTTGAATTAAAAATTCTTTTTCTTTACGAACGCAGTCTAATAACAAACGATATTGCTTCGTTAACTCTTCTAGATTTCCAACTAACTTCGAGAAAATAATTTGTTTCATTTAAGTCCTATCCTTGAACTTATTAAGTGCAGTTAACTATTCAGCTGAATTATTCGTTTGAAGATTTGCCCATTGTGAAAATATGTTCGTCAACTAAACGATCAGCGACCGCTTTTGAATCAACTTTATAATTTCCGGCGTCGATTAATTTTTGAAATTTATCAACCTTAGCTTGATCAACATCTGGAACCGAGTTCGCTAATTCTTTAATTTGTTTTAGATCTTGTGCACGAGTTGATAAATCAACTTTCGTCGCATTGAAACCTGAAGGTTGCACAGCGGCAGCAGATTTTGAATCTTGTAGAGAACCAGCTTTTGTTTTTTCGGCTGCTTTTTCTGCTTTCGAAGAATCAGTCAGATTAATATTTTGTCCGACCTTATTGTGCGTAATCTTCATTGTAAACCTCCAACGTATTTATAGTGTATCATACAGAGACGCTTGTACCAAATCATTCTAAGACATTTGGCTTAACAGTCCAAAACAAAGGGCTTGCTGAACTGACCCAGCCTAGCTGTTGACCCGCCTCAACTTTGTCTCCGGGTGACAATTGCTGGCTTGGTCCCATGCCTGTTCCCCGTGTCAAAATGAGACTTTCTAGCCCATTGTCGTGTTTAATCTGATACTGCATCTGATCCATCTCTAAGTACTTTTTATCTAGCAAAGTTCCTACCCAAGGATTCTTAAGCGCAGCACGTTGGTCTGGCTCAGTTTCAAACTTAAAAGTTGTCGAACTAATTTTGTCAGAATTATTCTGAGAAATCGGTCCAGAAAAATGAGCCTTGGTATTTAGCTCGATTGGCCCCACGGGCTTATCTATCTTGGGTTTAAGACCTAGTTGTGTACCATACTTCTGCATCAGTTGATCATGAATAATATCTGATAAACCGATGCCGCCGGACTTACTCCATTCAGAAGCGTATTGGTCGTCTAATTGATCTTGAAATATTTTTTCAGCATTGTTCTTCTTTATGAATCCACTTTCGGGCACTGTCGTACGCATCTGCTTCATCATTTCACGAATGAAATGCTTTTCGTACATGTCAGATACTTCACGAAATTTTTCTTCGGTAACTTGACCCTTTTTTTCGGCCATGGGCCCCGTGTTTAACGGGTTCATGTTGCTGGGGCGGGCTGATCGACTACTTATTTCACTCATATTTCACTCTTAAGCTATAGACATCATAGCTATTGGTTAGAAAAGAAAAAAGTGGGGAGATTCCTGTCATTTCATTTGCGCTTTTTAATACGCTATCGCATCCGTGCGATTTTTTCAGAGTGCAAGCGACAACAATAGCAATCATCCGTGATTTACGATTGTTTAAGCTGATGTGAAAATTTTCCTGCGAGGGATATTCTAACATTTTTTGCAGCACCCAGACCTTCCTTGGTATGAAACTTGAGGACCCTCCCCGATTCACAAACTCGCATCCTGCGAATAAGTGAGTTAAATAAAACTACATGGTCTCGAGCTCTCCGTGCAGCGCTCCTGCTGCTTTCACAGATTGCAAAATCGAGATTAGATCTTTTGGTGATACGCCCAACTTGTTAAGTGCCTGAACGAGATCACCAACATTTGCGCCCGCATCAAGTACCGTTACTTTGTCGTCGGCTGATTCTTTTGATTTCTTGTTTTTGTCATCTGAAACCTTCAGCGTTAGGCTTCCGTGACTTAATCCTACTTTAGAAATTTTAACTCTTTCGCCAATGACGATAGTACCCGTTTTTTCGTTGATTACGACGCGAGCTTTTTGATCAGGATTAATTTCGATTGATTCAATTGTTGCCATGAGCTCGACGCCTTTGTTTTCGTAGGATGCCGGCGTAATAATATCAATTGTTCCAGCGTCTTTTGCAGTGGCATACTGGCCGCCAAGTTCGCGATTGATTGTTAGAATCGTTCGCGCAGCCGTCGTAAAGTCAGGGTTGTGTAATGTCATTCGATACATTTTTCTAGATGAAAAATCAGCCTGAATATCGCGTTCGATCATTGCGCCATTCGGGATACGCCCCGCTGTTGTATGAACGTCTTTACCGTCACCCGTAACAGAAACAGCACCCTGTGCCACCGCGAAAACTTCATCATTTGCCGCGCGCAACGGAGCCTGCAATAAAGTACCACCCACCAAAGATGAAGCGTCACCTACGCTGCTGACCGTAATATCAAGCGGATTACCCGCTTTTGCGAAAGCCGGCAATGTCGCGGTAATAATAACCGCCGCGACGTTCTTGCTTTGTAAATCTGCTTTTTCTAATTTTACGCCCATTTTCTCAATTAGGCGTGCGAATGATTTGCTAGTGAATTCTGCCTGGCTATCGCCCGTACCTTTTAAGCCAACGACTAATCCGTACCCGATCAGCTGATTTTCGCGTACGCCACGAATGCTGGCGATATCTTTCAAACGTGCCGCTTGCGAAGCAAATGAACAAAATATAATCGCTGATATTAAAAACTTCGTCATCATTCAGCAGTCCTTTTCACGTGGATCACATCGTACTCAGCGTCTAATAATTTATTTGAGCTAACACCCGCATCGTTAAAGTCTTCTTGGCGAACTAAAGCAGTCGCAATGACTTTATAAGGCTTTTTCTTGATCGATAGAAACTGTTGTCCGCGAATGCGGTACAAACCGTCTTCACGTTTTTCAACGATGCGCGATGGGATTAGCTCAACATCTTTTAAATCGATTTTCTCTTCTTTGGTGCTTGCTGTTGGCGTTGCTTCGGCAGGTGTACGCTGCGCAGATTCTGGTTCTGGTGCATACATGTCGGCATTTAGCTCTGGCACAACTTCGCCACGCGCCAGACGCTCTTCGCGTAGCTTCTTCTCTTCTTCAATTTGTGATAAACGAAGCTTCTCTGCATCGGCTTTTTTAGTTTCTTCTTCGGCTGCGATTCTTTGTTCTTCTAGAGTCTTCATTAAATCTTGAATGACTGAAACCTTACTTTCGACCATTTTTAAAGCTGAACCTTCCATCTTGATTGAAGTCGGATCACCCTCTCGGCGATGTTTATTTTCAGCAAATAGAAAGCTTGATTGCCCTTCCATTTTCCATAAAGAACCCGCTGATCCGTAAAGCTCTGATTCTTCTTCCATCTTTTGCCGAGTCATACGCTTGTATTGGCGATCAGACGGCGGAGCCATATTATTTAGTTCTGAATACTTTGTCATAGGCTCGCCATCTGCTTCGGCCACTACAGATTCAGACTTAACTTCAGCCTTTACGATCTCGGTCGGCTCTTCTATTGGGGGAAGTTCGGCCTTTCTTAACCAGCTTGCGCAGCTTTGTAGAAAAATCATTGTACAAATAATAGAAACTAATTTTCGCATTATTCAATCCTCACAAGTCCGCGTTCAACTACTTTAGCTGCAAATATCTTTTGCGAATCTAAATTCTTAATTCTAATGACATCGCCGATTGACCCAGCTTCTTCAACTAAAGCCGACATTGATACTTCAAACGCATTGTTGCCTACAATGGCTTTAACCATCTGACCTTTTTTCATAACTTGTTCTTTTTTAACATCGTTAAATGAAATCATTTGACCCGCGCTTAGAAAACGAATGGCCTGCATACCGATTACCGAATCAATACTTTGCGCCGTTTCGCGCAGATTCGTAACTTGGCGCTTTTCAAGTACCAACATTTCTTCAGTTAATACGTCGCCGACTTTCGCCGAACGATTTAAAATAGGAACTTTCTGGTATCTTTTGATTTCGGCTACGATCCAACCTTTTTTATCAGATTGTTTACTAGAGAAGATCGGAATCATCACTGAACTTTTGGTCATATCGACGTTTAAATCTAAACTCCAGTCACTAGAAAGATTTGCCGGCACAGAAGAAACTTGAATTTGCACTTCACACTCACCGCAGGTCATGCGGATGTGATTCTTAATTTTACGCTCTACTTCCATGCGGGAAACAGCATTTTTGCTGCGTAAAATTTTTACTTCAGTCGGTAGAATAAAGTGCGCACGTATAGGCCTTAACAACTTAGCTAACTCAACTTTTTCGATGCGTATTGTTTTAGAGTCAGCTATCTGAATGTTCTTAAGCTCGTGGATAACGTCATCGTTTAAATTTTTTGCCTCAACCACATCGTAGGCTGAAATTTCGGTACGGGGAGAAACTTCGATTGCTGACGAAAATGTTAATTCAGATTGCTCTTTGGCAAAGCTAACCAACGAGAAACTAATCAAAGCAGGTATAATCATTAAAAACTTTATCATTTTACGTTCACCGCAGTTTGCAACATTTGGTCAGATGTCTGAATAACTTTAGAATTTGTTTCGTAAGCTCGTTGGGCAGTAATCATATTTACCATTTCATCAACAATATTTACGTTACTTGTTTCAATTTCACCTTGTTGTAAAAAGCCCATTCCGCTTGTACCTGGGCGAGCCTGGTTTGCCTGGCCGCTTGCGGCCGTTGATAAGAACAAGTTCTTACCGACATTCTTTAAACCAGCCGGATTAATAAAATTAACTAAATCAAGCTGACCCAATACTTGTGCGGCCTGATCGTTGTCGTTAATGCAACGAACTTCGCCGTTTGCAGAAACTTCAACTTGAATAGCCGTTTGTGGAACAATAATTTCTGGAATAAGCGAATTACCATTTTTATCAACAATTCGGCCGTTGCCATCTTTTTTGAACGAGCCGTCTCGTGTGTAAGCAACATCGCCGTCTGGCGTTCTAACTTGAAAGAAACCTGAACCTTCGATGCTGATATCTAGCGGGTTCTTGGTTATAATAGCTTGACCCATCGTAAAATCTTTTTGAATTGCGGCGGTCCGCACGCCTAAGCCCGTCTGTACTCCGTTCGGACTAACTGAATTTAATCCAGAAGCCTGTCCGGGCTCTTTTAAATTGTGGTAAACAAGGTCTTCAAATTCAGCGCGGCCTTTTTTGAAACCATATGTATTCACGTTCGCGATATTATTCGCAATCGTGTCCATATTAGTTTGCTGCGCTAACATACCAGTGGCCGCTGTATTTAAACTTTTAATCATTCTTTACCCCTATGCCTTAGTGCTTCCGACTACATTAATCATTTTATCAGCCATCGCGTCGTAGGCGTGAATGGCTTTTTGAGTTCCCTCGAATACCCGCTGCGCCATGATCATCTCAGTCATTTCACCGACGATATTTACGTTACTGGTCTCGATGAAACCTTGCTTCAGACTTGGTGTTGCAATTGCGGTTACATCTGGGGTCATGTTCGATTTGAATTTATAGTTATTACTGCCAGTTTTTTGTAGTGCATCTACGTTATTAACTTGCACCAAAGAGATTCTACCTAAATTTCTTTCACCATCAAAAACTTCGCCACCATCCGATATATAAGCTTGTGAAGTTCCCGAGAATCTTGCAGTGCGCTGATCGGCCGACATTTCATTTGAGCCTTCTAATAAAACGGGGCTTCCATCTTTTGTAACCAACTGACCGTTACCATCGATTGAAAAATTACCAGCGCGGGTCAGCTGCACTCCGGAAGGAGTCGACACTTCGAAGAAGCCTTTACCATCGATCGCGACATCTAGCTTTCCACCGGTTGGTTTCAAACTGCCTTGTTCGAAGTTTGTAAATGTGCCGACTGCATCGACGAAGCTTTGGTCGCCGCCGTTTAAGTCATAAAAACTTTCTACCGAAGCTGGAACACGCGGCACTTGTATAACTTGCGGTTCTTTTTCCATCGCAGTTAAGTACTCGCCAAAAGTCTGCTGATCACGCTTGAAGCCGGTCGTATTTACGTTCGCGATATTATTGGCGATCGTATCGATCTTCAAAGTCTGAGCAAGCGAACCACTTAAAGCGGTGTAAATTCCTTTTGTACTCATTTGCGCTGTTCTCCTGCTTACTACAATTCAGCAACGCAGGTGCCATCAAGGCCAAGACTAGACAAATGTTTAGTTTAAGAAATCTCGACTACTTGGATTGAGTTTGACAACCGAAAAGCCGCTTTTCTAACTGGACGTTCTACCAGGTCCTGTCAGCAAATTGTCATCAAGTTAAAACTCGACTGTCAAAAATGTCCTCTCGACCAAGCGATACTTTTTTTGCGATACTATTCAAACTTGATGAAAAATGCTTTTAAAAATTTCTTATTATGTTTTGCCGTCGTTTGCTTAGGTCGTTTAAGCCATGCGGCTTTACCTCAGAACCAAGCGGCCACCGGATCTTTAACTTTAAAAGATAAGCTTAAACTTCTCGAGGCCAAACAAACAAACCAAACCGACCATTTTATTTTCGACCTACCGGTCACGTACAATAAAAAAGTGGGTCAATGGATTGGTTTTTTTCAAACTCGCGGAAAGACTTTCTTTCGTGGCTGGTTAGAAAAATCAACAAAGTATATGCCGCTATTACAAAGCGAACTTAAAAAAGCCGGTTTACCCACTGATTTAGCTTATATGGTTATGATTGAAAGCGGTTTCTCTGCCCAGGCAGTTAGTACGGCTTCAGCCGTCGGACCTTGGCAGTTTATCGAAAGCACTGGTAAAAGCTACGGTTTGAAAAAGCTTTGGTGGATTGATGAACGTCGCGATATCAAAAAAAGTACTTTAGCAGCCATTAAATATCTTAAAGATTTACGCGACGAATTTGGTTCGTGGTACTTAGTTGCCGCTAGCTATAACATGGGTGAGAACGGACTACGTCGACAAATCAAAAAGCACGGCACAAATGATTATTGGCAGTTGATTAAAGCAGGCGCGCTTCCGCAAGAGACTCAAGATTATGTTCCTAAAATTCTTGCGGCGTTAATGATTGCAAAAGCGCCTAATCTTTACGGATTTCGTGATGTTGAAGCACAATATCCGCTTCAGTACGAAGTTACTTGGGCGCCGTCCGGCACTGACTTAGATATGTTAGCCGATCATTTAAGTATTACCCGTAAAGCCATGAAAGAAATGAACGCCGAGATTTTACTAGGCTATATTCCGAAAGAAGTTGCGGGCCATCATATACGTATACCGCTTGGTTCTTTAAATCTAGCTCGTCAGTTTTTTCGTGATCAAAACAAAAAATTCGCGTTAGACTAGTCTTATGAGTACTCAACGAAAACTGATTGTACAAAAATACGGTGGCGCGACGCTGGCAGATCCAGAAAAAATCAAGCACGCGGCCAAAAGAATTTTTGAATTACATCAATCAGGTATTCAAGTGGTCGTAGTGGTTAGCGCGATGGGGCAAACGACGAACCAATTAATTGACCTGGCCCGCCAAGTTTCTATCAGACCGCAACTACGTGAATTAGATATGTTATTAACTGTCGGTGAGCGCATTAGCATGTCGTTGGTCAGCATGGCGCTGAATGACTTGGGTTGCCCGGCGATTAGCTTTACCGGAAGCCAAGCCGGTATTTTAACTGACGAATCACATGTAAATGCCAATATCATCGACGTCAAAGCTTTTCGCGTCGAAGAAGCCTTGCAAGAAAACAAAGTTGTAATCTTAGCCGGATTTCAAGGTGTATCTCCAGTGACCAAAGAAATTACAACGCTGGGCCGCGGTGGATCTGATACATCGGCCGTTGCAATGGCTGGTTATCTAAAGGCAGATCGCTGCGAAATTCTTAAAGATGTCGATGGCATTTACACCGCCGATCCTAAGTTAGTCATGAACGCACGCCCAATTAAAAATTTAAATTATCACCAACTGATCGAAATGACTTCGTGGGGAGCTAAAGTTCTGCACCATCGTTCGGTCGAAATGGCTCAGCAAAAGAATGTAGCCTTGTATGTTGGTCCGGCATCAAATTCAATTTCAGACGGAACCGTCGTCACCAGTGACTTTAATTTTAAGCAGCACCAGGCAATCGCGGTGAATTCGTTCAGCCAGGTTTTCCACATAGATATCCACGCCGATTTAAATACAGCACCAAAGATGCTACTTGAATTGTTAAATAAAAATCAGATCGGCCGCCCACAATTTTTATTTTCGGAAGACAAACGTCATTTAATTACAGCACCGCAAGAAGTTTTGAACGCGATTGAAAATTTTGAAACCAAACAAAGTTCTTACCAGATTATGAACAAAAGAATTTCATCTGTTTCTGTGACTTATTCTGAAGCGGCGACTGACAACGATTTACGAACCGCCGAAGCGGTTCTTGCTAAACATAATATCGAAATCATAAAAAATTTTTCGCTGATGAATAGCGCGCATTTTTTTATCTCATCTGATAAAAAGAATGAAGCGGTTCAAACGCTTCATTCTTTGATTAGCTAAGCTAACCAACACCTTATTTTAAAAAATAAAATCTACTTATACGAAGGATCAAAAAAAGTACCTGCCTTATCACGATCGACGTGACGAGTTTTAATCATCTTAAAGATATCCATATTTTTAGATCCCATACCTGTTCCGCTCGCGATGCCGCGTAAACCTCTGGGGTTACTAAACTTGCTTGGGTCAAATGTAGAACCGGTGCTCGATTTAGTACTTCCGTTGCCGGCATTTTTACCACCGCCAAAAACGGATCCCATCATTGATTTAAGACTACTAAAAGCCCCGCCCAGTGCAGACTGTTCTTCTTCGGGACCAGCCGCTGGCTTTTCAGATGAACCGCCTCCGCCACCGCCACCACCACCCAGTGAACCGCCACCACCGCTGAGTGGTTCGCCCATTGGGTTCAGGCTTGAACTTTTACCTGAAAGATCTCCAGAGAAAGCGCCACGTGGTGAACTTAAATCAATTGCTCCGTCGAAACCTCCCGTATCGCCTAACGTACCGCCTCCGGCAAAGTTAGAAGCATCAGAGCCATTTGATTTAATACCCGAACCCATCGCATTCACATTCGCAGTTAACGCCGCCTTACAGCTCGGCGAACTAGGGTCACGCAAACACACACAGTTCGGAGTGCTGTAATCACTAGCCCCCATTGAGCAGTTAATTGCGTAAGGGTTTGTCGAACAACCATTTAATGACGGATTAGCCAAACAAGCTTCACTCGATGGCATACAATCGCCCGCAGAAGTTGTTGTCTGGCACACGCAATTTTGCGCGGCCGCTTGCGACTTTAATGCATTGCCTAAAGCCGAAGTTAATAAGTCATTTTCTTCTTTTGCAGTCACAGAACAATAAGTATCTGCGGGCTCTAAAGCCTTGTTCAGTTCGGTCTGATTATTTGCAAGATAGCGTTTATCTGAATCTGACATCTCATAATTATTAATTAAAGTTTTCGCCATTGATCCGCAAATTTCTTCTAATTTTTTAGAAGTATACTCACTACAAACTTTGGCACACTTTTGTTGGTCACTAGAACAATCTTCTCTGAACCCACTCAGTAAAGAGGCCGTACCGCTAGAAGCTAAGCTTGCGATCGCACAAAGCTGTGAAGAACTAGCTGCACCCGACCTAGCATCTGCTGCGCCCTTCGCTTGCAAGCCGCCGAAAATTGTTTGAGCGGCCGTTGAAATTCCATCGACGGTGCTATTCTCACCCTTATGTTTTTCGCAAATCTTTTTGGTTTCGTTGGCTTGGGTAACACACTGCTGAGCAGCCGCCATGCGATCATCAACGCATTTCACCAATGCAGAAGAAGAGGCCACAGCCGCAGCGTTTGTTGGCTTACAGGTGTTATTTGGTCCATCGATGTACCCATTTTGTGAATCACAAATACACTGGTTGGTTTTATCATTCGTGTTGGGATTATTGATTTTTCCGTCGACACAGTTTACTTTAGTTGCCGCAACGTCAGAGGCCACGGTATGAGCCATCGCGGTAAAATCACAGATCTTCTTTTCGTTATTATCAGTTTGATAACAGTTACCGTCTGAGTTAGAGACTGATTCCCAGCTTAATTTGGATGTGCTCGCGTTCGAAAGGCAAATTTCTTTTTTAGAACCATCATTAGAACACATGTAAACATTCGCAAACGAAGAGGTAACTCCATACTTGTTACCACTACCCACATACCAGTAAGACCGAGTTCCACAGCGTGATGCAGCCTGTGAATCACTTGTTGCGGTTACGCATTTTTGGGCGCGAATATTATCTTTAAGACAATAGCTTAAAGTGCTAACAGGACAACTAACGACATAATTTGATGCTGATGCTGATTTGCTCGGAGTATTTTTCTGTATTTTACCGTAGCTTTCGGTAACTCTATTGGCTGGAACTTCATCTGCAAAAGAGCCTGTTGCTCCGGCCCAAGCGTTAGAAAAACTAAAGCAGATAGCAGCAAATAGAATAGCTAAGTTTGAAGTCTTCATTCCCATAGACACCTCATAAATACCTATCGGTCATCTCAGTACAAGACTTGAGTTAGAATGTATCGTCGTGAGACACAAAACAAAAAATTATGACGCCGTACCCGTTTACACAAAATCAGAAGCACTCTACTATCACGCCTATGGCAAAATCAAAAAAATCATTCTTCGATTATACGGTTAAAGCAACGAACGGTAAATCATACGAATTGGCCCAGCACAAAGATAAAGTGGTGTTAGTGGTTAACGTAGCTAGTAAATGTGGCTTCACACCGCAATACGCGGGCTTAGAAGACGTCTATAACATGAAAAAAGAAAAACAGTTCACGATCTTGGGTTTTCCGTGCAATCAGTTCGGCGCCCAAGAACCAGGCTCGAACGAAGAGGTACAAAGCTTCTGTTCATTGAACTACGGCGTAAGCTTTCCCGTCTTAGGCAAGGTAGAGGTAAACGGCGCAGGGGCTGACCCCGTTTATAAATACTTAAAAGAAAGTGCTCCGGGTTTACTAGGAACCGAGATGATTAAATGGAATTTCACCAAATTTTTGGTCGGCCGCGATGGTCAGGTGTTAAAACGTTATGCACCCACAACTGAACCAAAAGATATCGTAAAAGACATCGAGGCCGCTTTAAAAGCTTAGCTGAGCTTCCAGCGCGCCCCAGCCCCCCGTCCGACTAAAATGACTATTTTGTTTTTTTTTAAATCATTTAAAGTTTTTTTGATCATTTGGGAGCTTACATTTGGACATTGAGCTTGAATTTCTCGTAAAGTAAAAGCACCGATCTGGTTCAAAATTATTTTTTCGATTAATTCACCCTTGCCTGAAATCGCAGTTTGGACGATTTCCATATTAGCTGCCATTTCTTTACAAGCTTGTCTTAAATTTGACAAAAAGAAATTAATCCAAGGAATTGGGTTATGTTTTCCTTCATGCCAACCTTGAGACGACTGCTTAAGAGCTTCATAATAAGTTTCTTTGTTCTCCTCGATGATTCGTTCAAGACTCACGTACTTTCCGATATCGAAACTAATCTGGTATAAAGAATAAAGACTAAGCAACCTTGAGACTCTGCCATTGCCGTCACGAAACGGGTGTATGCATAAAAAATCTAAAACGAAAAGACTTGCTGTAACTAACTGAGGTAGATAAGCGTTTTGCATTTCATTCTCATAAGAATTGCAAAGTTTTTCAATGGCCTGCGCAGTATGCGCAGCTTCAGTTGGAATAAACCGAACAGTTCGGTTTCCACTATTATCAAATTCTATAATTTCATTATTTTTTCTTTTCCAAAGACCAGCATCTCCAGCGCCTTCCTGGGCAAGTTTATGAATGAGCCTAATTGTCTTAGGGTTCATTTCTAAATCTTTGTGGTTTTTATGAATCAGCTCAAGGGCATACCGGTAACCCATAATTTCTTCTTCTGAACGATTCATGGGTTTTGTTTTTCCGAGAATCAAGGGCCGCAACCTGCGAGCTTCTACTTCTACACCCTCGATTCGATTAGATGATTCAGCACTCTGAATCATTGCTAAATCTTTAAGAGCGCGTAAGACCTCAGGCTTTTTCTTACTCCAAAGTTCCTGCTGCCCTTTAGCTTCCATGCAATAGCTCAGCAGCCAAGAAGTTCCCATCGGCAGCGTAATACTTTTTAAAAACCGTCTATCAAATGAATTCATTAGCTTATTATTAGCTTATTATTGCTGATTAGCCAATTAGAATTTTTAAACTTAAACGTAACAAAAACCGCGCGCAGCAGCCCTTTGGTGTAAAAAGTTTTTTCACTTATTACGTATCAAAAAATATCGTTGGCTGGCCTAACAGCGGCAAAAGAACTTAAGAATCTCAATATGATACGTGGTTTGCTTCAAATTACGACATGGTTCGCTTCTTGAACATCTCTTCTATTACAAGAGGTGTTTATGAAAACAGTTAACTTATATATTTTATCGGCCGTTGTTTCTTTCGCAGTTGTGCAATTTGCAAATGCGGCTTCAACATCTCGATCAGATATTAAAGACTATAATTACGTGTGCATGCACATCTCAAAACCAGAAGCCTTGGTTTTCAAAACCACATCTCCACAAAAAATCTGGAAGACTTCAATTGCGGCAAATGGCGAAATCAAAAAAGACCTCGCGATGCAATTAGGTAAAATTCAAATTAGCGCCCAAAACCTAAAAGACAAAAACAACGTAGCCACCTTCAAAGCCGACATGGCCGTAGGTTACCAAATCAAGGGTTTATTCGAAAAAGATACAGACGGTGAATTACCATTAACAGTCGTGTCAAACTATCTACCAGACGGAATCACAAATTCAGTAAAAGACCACTACAACTGTGAATTACAACAAAAGAATTTACGATTAGGTGCTTTAACAACAACCGAAGAAAACTAAAAATAACCTTCACGAAATCCAAAGTAACAAAAAACGAGACCCTAAAAAGTCTCACTTTTTTATTCCCCAAAACCCATATCTGATGGGCACGATGCCCATCAGAAGCGAGAGCACGAGAGCGCAGCTTTCGTCAGGCAAGACGCCTGTGCCATGAAAACGCTACGATCCCAAAGCCTAAAATCAAAGGTACTCCACTCATTCTCACCAAAACCCAAAAAAAACCGAGCCGCTCACGCAACCCGTGTTCACAAAACTAATCAGTACTAAAAGCTTAGTTTAGCTCTTCCTTACCGGCCGATTTAGGCTCTTTTAACGCCGCTGCTTTTTTACCCTTCTTAGGAGTATCAAGCTCGATCGAAGCATCGCCAGCAACAGATTCAGAAACCGCATCCGTCATTAACAACTTACCAATCCCGTTTTTAGCAAGAATCGCAGTACGCAATTCTTCCATAATTTGTGGATTAGCTTTGAAGTATTCTTTTGCTTGATCGCGACCTTGCCCTAAGCGCTCACCTTTGTATGAATACCAAGAACCTGATTTTTCAACCATGTTCGCGGTAGTCGCTAAGTCTAAGATATCGCCTTCAGCCGAAATACCTTCACCGTACATGAGGTCGAATTCAACTTTAGTGAACGGAGCCGCCATTTTATTTTTTACAACTTTAACTGAAGTTCTATTACCAGTTACATCTTCACCGTTTTTGATTGCGCCGATACGACGTACATCTAAACGAACTGAAGAATAAAACTTAAGCGCGTTACCACCCGTAGTTGTTTCAGGGTTACCGAACATTACACCGATCTTCATACGAATCTGATTGATGAAGATAACTAAAGTTTTAGAACGATTGATCGAACCCGTTAATTTACGTAATGCTTGCGACATCAAACGAGCTTGTAAGCCCATGTGTGAGTCTCCCATTTCGCCTTCGATCTCTGCACGCGGAGTTAACGCCGCTACCGAATCGACGACCAATACGTCAATTGCGCCCGAACGAACAAGTGTTTCAGTGATTTCTAAAGCTTGCTCACCATTGTCTGGCTGAGAAATTAAAAGATCTTCAGTGTTAACACCTAATTTACGAGCGTAGTTTACATCAAGTGCATGTTCTGCATCGATGAATGCCACAACACCACCTTTTTTCTGTGCTTGCGCAATTGCAGAAAGGGCTAAAGTTGTTTTACCAGAAGATTCTGGGCCAAAGATTTCAATGATACGACCTTTAGGAAAACCACCAATGCCTAAAGCGATATCTAAAGATAAAGATCCTGAAGAAATAACTTCGATATCTCCGTGCATTTGTTCACCAGCATTCAATCGCATGATTGAACCTTTGCCGAATTGCTTTTCGATCGTGCTTAAAGCTAGATCGAGAGCTTTCATTCTTTCGCCTTGAACTTTTGCGTCTGCTTGTGATTGATTTGCTGCCATGTTATCTCCTGTTTTTTTCTACGTTTATTTCTCGTTTAAAATTTTTAATGTTTCACATTATAAAACTTGTTAAATGTTTCACAGCTTCGGCACAAGCCTGCAGCTGAATTTGTTTTCGCTCACCACTAAAGTGATGTTCGAAAACTTTTGTTTCACCTTGTAAGCCAGCCACCGCGATGAACACAGTACCAACCGGCTTCTTTGGTGTTCCACCGTTCGGACCCGCGATACCCGTGATTGATGCCGCCACCGAAACGTCTAAAGCTTTTAAAGCTCCTTCGGCCATTTGCTTTGCAACCCCTGCGCTAACTGCACCATCTGTTCTTAAGGACTCTTGCGAGACACCTAAGAACTTCTGTTTAACTTTATTATCGTAGCTAATGACCGACCCTAAAAAGACATCCGAGACGCCCGCTTGTTCGGTAAAAAGACTAGACAAAAGTCCACCCGTGCAGCTCTCAGCAAAACCCACCGTAAGTTTCTTGTCACGAAGTACTGTCGTGGCTTTTACGATGATTGTCGTTAGTGTCAGGTGATTCATTTCTGCTCTACTTTCTTGCGAGTTTCACCCGACTTTCATATAACTTACATATGTATAATGTGTGTAAATTCACCTAGTGTAAAGTGATAATTTGGGAACCTAGCCAGTTGGTCTGGGTATAGACTAACTGCATAATAATGCTGCCTATAATTCCGGCGGCGATATCATCCGCCATCACCCCAAAACCACCTTTTAAGCTGCGATCTAGGTTTCGAATCGGTGGTGGTTTTGTAATATCAAGAATTCTAAAAACGACAAAACCAAGTAGGGCACTTTGCCAAGTGATCGGTAACCACACCATCGTAATTAAATATCCAACGACTTCATCGATGACGATTTCTTGGTTGTCTTGAGTATTTGAATAGGTGACGTACGCGGTTGCCGCCATCACGCCAACAGGTATAAGCAAAATCGTTATCAGCATGTACGGCAGAGGCCCCAACTGCGCCAACGCCCACCATAGCGGAATCGTCGCCAAGGTTCCCATCGTTCCTGGAGCTTTCGAAAACTTACCCACGTTAAAAAATGTTGCGATCAACAGAAGTACTTTATTCATACTGGTAGCCTCCAAAAGATAGACTACCTTAGATTTGTACCTAACACCGCACAACAATTTAGTATTAAATTATTCTTTTACTCAAATTAGGCAAAATGAATGACGCGAGGTAAGAACGAATTTGGTAAAATTTTTAGTTAACTCAACTATTATTTTTCAAACGGCACAAAGTTGCGGGGTCGCACAATTTACCAGTATCGACGGAAATACAAGTTCAGTGACATTGGATCAGTGCGAGTAGACCGACCCAATGCTTGAAATTCGTAATTCTAAAATTACTTCTGAGTACGAATCGTTTCAGTTTTACTTAGAGCCATCATCTGTTTCATCGTACGATCTAAACCTTCGTTTGAACCATCTAAGAAAATAACGTTTCCTTTTCCTTGTTCAGCAAAATGCTTGATGGCATCTGTCCACATCGAAAATAAAATAAATGAACTATCTAAACCGGCTAAACGCATTTCTTCAGCTGCTAAATGCATACCCTTCGCCACTTCTTGGCGAAAAAGAGAAATACCCTGACCGCGCAATTGCGAGGCTTGCTTTTCGGCTTCGGCTGAGATTTTTATAGCCAAACCATCGGCCTCAGCAGAACGCGTTTTACGTATCATCATCGCCTGCGCTTCGTTTTCAGCGGCCGCCTTCAAATTGCTAGACGCCACAACTTGCGCCATCGATTGAATAATCGTTTCATCGAAACTGATATCGTTTAATTGAATATCGATTAAATGGTAACCCCAGCTTTTCAAATCTTCATCTAACTGGTCTTTTACAGCACTAACGATATCGCGTCGTAAGCCAAGAATTTCATTCTGGCGCTTCGTGGCGACAAAACCACGCACGCTACCTTCGACAGTTCTATTCAGCGTCTGCATCAGGCTACCAAAATCGATAAACTTAAATGCGACGTCTTTGATTGTTTCTTCAGTTTGATTAATGACTGAATACAAAAGCATCGCTTTGAAATTTACATTCGCCTGATCTTGCGTGATCGCCTGAAACTGCAATTCGATCGACTGATTCTGAATTGAAATTTTACGAAACACGACTTCCAAAAACGGAATTTTAAAATTAAGCCCCGGGTAAAGTACGCGACGGTATTTACCAAACATTGTTAATACGGCCACTGTTCCTTGCTGAACGGTGACGAATGCGCCACCCACGACCGAAAAAAAGGCCACTAAAATAGCGATAGAAATAATTACGAAAGACTCTGTCATTTAAGACTCCTTTGAAACAATGTTAAATAAAACAATTAAAATTTGAATCACGATCAAGGCGACAAGTAACGATGCCCAACCTCGTTTTTTAAATTTATTCTTTAAGCTGCTATTATGTAAGGCGGCTTCATCATCTGCAAGATCGACCTGTTTTTGGTGTGGAAAACTTTCGGATTTCAGATTAAATCTATCTTCGAAAGACTTACGCTGCAAATCGGTAGCCTTCGGAAAAGCCAAGTAAAAGATTTGCGCCAGATAAATACCCGTACGAAGATCGGCCAAATTTACTAAGTTTTGGCCGTCATTCATCAGCGATTCACGCGCCTCTTGGTCATTACGAATGATTTCGAACGGAATACCCTGCGCCTGCAGCCACTTACTAGCCCGATCTAACTCTTGCGGCGAATACGGACCATACTGATTTAGATTTTCGTTTGTCGTGCTCATAGAATTGAATGTACACCTTTGTTTGCCTAATTTCTTCTCGTACCGAGTCATGCCTAAGCTTGCGGAAGCCTTCCAAGCTAAAGCTTTTAATGTGCCAGAATTTTATCTACCGCACCCTCATTAGATTGTCATTTAGGTGCCGATTAGCTAGCATAGCATATGAATTTAAAGTAGGAGCCTACGTATATGATGACCAGTGCTGAAATTAGAAATAGCTTCGTAAATTATTTTAAGAAAAATGGCCACATCTATGTGGCGAGTTCGAGCTTAATACCAGAAAACGACCCAACCTTACTTTTCGCGAATGCGGGTATGAATCAATTTAAAAATACTTTCACAGGTTTAGAAAAGCGCGAATACACCCGCGCGGTCAGTTCACAAAAGTGCGTGCGCGCCGGCGGAAAGCATAATGATTTAGACAATGTGGGTTTCACCGCCCGTCACCATACATTTTTTGAAATGTTGGGTAACTTTTCATTCGGTGACTATTTTAAAAAAGACGCCATTCATTACGCTTGGGATTTTTTAACGAACGAACTTAAAATTCCGAAAGATAAATTATACGTCACAGTTTTTGAAACAGACGATGAAGCCGCTGATATTTGGCATAAACAAGAAGGCGTGCCGGCGAATCGTATTTTTCGCTTAGGTGAAAAAGATAATTTCTGGAGAATGGGCGACGTTGGCCCTTGCGGCCCGTGCAGCGAAATTTTTTATGACCACGGCCCTGATTTTGGAAAAATTAGTGACCCTTTCGAATCAATCAAAGCCGGCGAAGACCGTTACGTCGAAATCTGGAATTTAGTATTTATGCAATTCTACGAAGAAGCTCCGGGTCAAATGAGCCCGCTGCCGAAACCTTCGGTTGATACAGGTGCGGGTTTTGAGCGTCTAACGGCGGCCGTACAAAATTGCTGGAATAACTACAATACAGATTTGTTTCAAAAAATTATTACGACTGGTTTAAGTAAAGCCGGTTCAAATATCGACTACCCAAGCATGATTACCTGGGAGCGCAGTAATATTCGTGAATTCAACGCAGATACAGATCACAAAAATTTATCGGCTGAACAAAAACAAAAATTCGACGAGCTAACGGCCATTCGTGTTTTAGCCGATCACTGCCGATCAACTTCATTTTTACTAGCAGACGGAGCATTGCCTTCTAACGAAGGCCGTGGTTACGTCTTACGCCGTATCATGCGCCGAGCGATTCGTTACGGACAAAAGATTTCAACTCAGCATTCAATTTTACCAGCGATGAGCGAAGCTTTAATCGAAGTCATGGGCAAAGCTTACCCCGAGCTTAAAAATCGTAAACAGCATATCCTAACAACCATTCACGAAGAAGAAACTCGTTTCTTACAAACTTTAGATAACGGCAGCGCGATTTTAAACGAAGAGCTTGCTTCAATGAAAAAGAAAAACCAAAAAATGGTTTCGGGCGAAACTTTATTTAAGCTTTACGACACTTACGGATTTCCCACAGATTTGACGGCGGTTATCGCCGCAGAACAGGGCTTACAAATTGATGAAGCTAGTTTTGAAAAAGTGATGCAGGCTTCAAAAGAAAAAGCGAAATCATCATGGAAAGCAAAAGGTTTGCAATCCGACGAAAAACACCTCATCGAGATTTCACAAAAATACGCAAGCCACGCCACCAAATTTAACGGTTACGATTCAATGGTGACGGCCACCAATATCGTTGCTCTTTCAAATGGAAGTGCTGAAGCCACTTCACTTAAAGCAGGCGAAACCGGTTTTGTATTGCTGAAAGAAACTTCGTTTTACGCCGAAGGCGGCGGGCAAGTTGGCGACCAGGGTACGCTAGTTGCTACATCTGAAAACAGTAAATCAGGCGAAGCGCGCGTCTTAAACTGTACAAAAATGAATGATCTTTTCATTCACCACATCGAAATGATTTCGGGCGAATTGAAAGTGAATGATGTCATAGAAACTCAAGTAGAAATTCCTGAGCGCCGTCAAACCACGACAAATCATTCGGCGACTCATTTGATGCATTCGGCTTTGCGTAAAGTTTTAGGTACGCATGTATCGCAAGCGGGTTCATTAGTTGATAGTTCAAAAACCCGTTTCGATTTTACGCATAACAAACCGATGACGGCTGAAGAAATCAAAAAAGTTGAAGCCTTAGTTAATAACGAAATCGCGGAAGCAAACCCGGTTCAAGCCGAAGTGATGCCGCATGCAAAAGCGATCGAAAAAGGCGCCATGGCTTTATTCGGTGAAAAATACGGAGACCAAGTTCGCGTATTAACCATGGGAAGCTTCTCTTCTGAGCTTTGCGGCGGAACACACGTAAAAAATACGTCAGAGATTCGCGCATTTAAAATTTTATCAGAGTCTGGCGTTAGCGCCGGGGTTCGCCGCATCGAAGCCATCACGGGAACGGCCGCAATTACTTACTTATTGAAAAATAGCGATGAGTTACTAACCGCGCGACTGAGCACCGGTATTACTCCAGAAAAACCAATCACGGCTTGGATCGACGAGAAAAAAGAAGAAATAAAAGATCTGCAAAAGCAAATTAAGAAAGCTCAATCGGGCCAAGTAAACGTTGATGAAATCATTAAAGCTTCAAAAGAATTTCAATCTCAATCGGGCCCAGCGAAATTAATTTTTGCCGACCTAGCTTTAGATGATCGCGATGTTCTTTCACAAATCTCGGATCAAATTCGTGGAAAAGTTTCACGCGGCATTGTCGTGGTCATCGGTAAAGGCGAAAGCTCGCATCCGGTTATTATTTCGGTTAGTAAAGAAATGAACACGCAATTTAAAGCCGGCGATCTTTTAAAAGATTTCGCGCAAGTACTTGGCGGCAAAGGTGGAGGTCGACCTGACTTCGCCCAGGGCGCCGTACCTGACCGCACTAAATTAAAAGAAGCATTCGATGTTATTTCTTTGAAAGTTCTGCAATAAAGCTTCTACTTAAGAAGCTTTATTAGAGCTAGTGACAGCTGAGTGACTTGTACTGATTTTTCAGTGCTGCAATAAAGCCTTTTAACATATCTGGCTGTGAACCACATAAATCGACGCTACCCGCCCCGCATCCATTGTTGGCTGAGCCTAAATCATAATGATCGACATCAGTTAAAATTTGCGCGTACGACGGCTTAAGAACCATCGTGCAGACTTTATCTGAAGCAATATCCGGATTTTTGCAAATCTGAGAACCTTTTAGAATAGTAAGCAATTCTTGCTTCAAACTATCAGTTAAACAATAGTCATTGGGATCTAAACCTAAATCTGATGCAATTTTAAAAATTCCGGTTATTAAATCTACTTGTAGCGTTTTATTAACGGCAATTGAATAAGTACGACCCGCGCGTGTGACGCTTTCATTTTCTTGAATAAGAAAATCAACCTGCTTCATCCTTTCGCTTTGTAAATCAACTTTCATAGATGTTAATTCAGCAGAATAAGTCACTTCATCAGCGCGTGGCGCTTGTGAGCAATTTTGAAATGAAAAAACGATTAGAAAAGCTGAAAAGATTCCGGCAAATAATTTCTTAGACGGCGCCTTCTTCACGCAGCCTTCCGATCTGCTAAGCGAGCCGACGGAATCGAAATCGAGGCTAGCTTAGCTCCGCATTCGCTGCAAAATTTGCTTTGCACGACCATCACAAACTTACATTGCGTGCACTCAATCCCATCGATGGCGACTTTCTTTTTGGGCCCTTCATCAATTTCTGACATATCAACGAAGCCTTTTTCGTTCCATTTATCGATTTCTTTAAGAACTTTCCAAATATCTATTTGGGTTCTAAATTCTTTTATTTCAAATTGTAAATGAACTTTTCCATCTGACGTGTTTTTACGTTTACAAAACAAACCTTTAGCTTCTAACGAAGTAAAGTGACCCGCTCCTAAACTAATACCGTATTCTTTAAAGAACGTGACCACATCATTGAAGTCTTTAGAGGTAATTCCGTATTTATCAGACTCGACACCTTCATACGCCAGTAAAAGCACACGCAAAGTATTGTAATTTTGCTCGTCGAACTTAATCAACTCGCTTTTACCACCCTTATAATAATAGTACTGATAAAATTCAAAAAATGATTCTAACGCTACTAAATCTTTAACGACAAAACCCTGAATTTCGTCTTTAGATTCTGGGTCATCGACGCTCTTACCATAAATGTATTCGGCCATTTTTAGCTTCACAAGAACTTGCGTAGCTTGTTCTAAGCGTCGAAACGACTCTCCGAAAATACGTTGTGAATACTGGCGAAGGGTTAACCAGTCAACTTTTGCACTGTTGCCATCTTTTAAGCCCTTGTGATTACAAACATGAAAAATAGTTCCAAAAACTTTAGGTATCGCGTCGTCCGCGCACGGCGACGGATTTTTTTCTAAGCGCGAAGCTTTAACTTCATTCGTAGCCCATTTAAGTTTTTCGGCCATCGTCTTAATAAAACTTTTATAAATTTGATGTAAAGCTTCATACTGCTGCTTAAACCCGTCGATCGGAATTTCCACGACTTTCGTTTCTTGGATAGCTAAACCAGAATAATTATATTGGTTTGAACCCAATACAATTAGATCTGCAAACACGTAACCCGTGCCTACATTCATGATATCGATATTCTTTTTTCCTTTTTGCAGGCAAATACTGAGCTGACCAGTTTGTATAATAAATACCGTTTGGATCTTGTCGCCCTCTTTAAAAAGATACTCGCCTTTTTTCAAAATTTTTACGTTCGACATAAATCTCCAAGTGAAGCCAATTGCATAACTTCTTTTCGACTTGTTAAGAACCAAACTAAAGTACTTACACGAAAGTATTCACATCAGAATGTACCAAACTGAGATTTTAAAAAGAAAAAGGCAGTTTACTTTCGCAAACTGCCTTAAACTTCGCGATCAATGTGAAACCAAAGCCTAAACGGCTTCGCTCTCAGAGTAGAATTTTTTCTTCAATTCCTCTTGAACTTGAATCATCGTATTCTCGAGTAATACCTGAAACATTTGTTCAGCCCCGACACTGTACATTTGAGCCAAAGTTCTTAATGTATGTATCGGTGGTTGAGAAATGCCTCTTTCCCAATTCGAAATAAATTGAGAAGTGCTATAGCCGAGCTTGGTCGCCACGTCTTTTTGTGACAAGCCTGATTGAGAACGTTTTTCTTTAAGGAACGAAGCTAGCTTGTTGTCATTTTTCATAGGTAACATCCTTATTGTAAACTTTTGAAACTTTGTTTACTAAACAAGAATATAACAGATCAAGAAATTTTGAAAGTTTTTTAACAGAATTTTGACTGCTTCGCCCGACCGCGAAGGCCAACTGTTTGATTTTGAGAAAAAAAAGAGGGATTTTGCAATCCCCCTTGTAAACAATAACTTGTAAACACTGAAAATGAGCGCTTGGAAACTTATCGATTCGAATACTATCGTTTCGAATACTGACCAGAGCGACGTGCTCCATGTTTTCCGTACTTTTTACGTTCAACCATACGAGGGTCACGAGTAACGAATCCAGCTTTTTTCAACTCACCTTTAAATTCAGGATTGAAAAGAATTAAAGCGCGAGTAACACCGTGACGGATTGCTCCGGCCTGGCCTGACTCTCCGCCGCCAGTAACAACAATGCGAAAATCAAATTTATCAGCTTGAGCTAGTAATTCGATTGGCTGCATGATCACCATACGAGATTGAAGGCGAGTCAAATATCCTTCAGCCGTTTTACCATTAATAGAAACTTCACCTTTACCTGGCTTCATGTAAACACGAGCAGAACTCGTTTTTCTTCTTCCAGTTGCATAATACATTTTTTCAGCTGCAGCCATTTCTAGTACCCTTTGCTAGTGATTACGTGAGCTTCAGGACGTTGAGCAGCGTGTGGGTGCTCAGGGCCTTTGTACACTTTAAGTTTAGTGATTAATGTCTTTGAAAGTTTATTAACCGGTAGCATACCGCGAACCGCTTCAGAAATTAAAAATTCTGAATCGTTTTCTTTGATTTGCTCAGCCGTTTTTTCTTTCAATGAACCGAAGTAACGAGAATGGCGGTAGTACTTTTTTGAAGTCCACTTGTCGCCTGTCATTTCGATTTTGTCTGAATTAATAATTACAACAAATCCACCCGCATCAGCGTGCGGAGTGAAAGTTGGTAAATTTTTACCACGTAAGATGTTTGCTACATGCGTAGCTAAGCGACCTAATCTTAAACCAGATGCGTCTACGACGAACCATTTACGATCAGTTTCTTCAGTTTTTGCGTTCCAAGTCTTCATAATTACTCCGATAGAGATGAATGAGTGTTTTAAAGTTCTAGGCACCTGTTGTCAAGGTCCAGAGGATAGTAAACTCGCATTAAATATAAACCCTGCGGAACGGCCGGTGGACCGGCGGCTTTTCGGTCTTTCGCATCCAGTATTTCTTGCATTATAGAAGCAGGTAAATGCTTTCGCTCTAATAGAAGCTGGGTACCGACGATATTACGAACCATTTGCTTCAAAAAGCCAGATCCGGTGATTGTAAACTGTGCAATGTTCGGGCGGCGCCATTCCCATTTCGCATCGAAGACCTCGCGAACCGTATGGGGCACTTCAGTTCCGACCGACTGAAAGCTTTTAAAGTCTTGATTTCCCACTACATATTTTGAACATTCATTCAAAAAATCAAGGTTCAATGGGTGGTAAACCCAGTCGGCATAACGGGTTAAAAACACGCTTGGCTGCGGCGCGTTTAAAATGAGGTAGCGATAGGTTTTTTTGTCTGGAGAGATGGTCGAATGAAAGTCGTCGGGCGCAAGCCACGCCTTTTTAACGACGATTGAAGACGGAAGTTGGGTTTTCATCGCACGACTTAAATTGAAGCCCTTCAAGCGTTCTACGGGGCGCACGGTATCGAAGTGGCAAACTTGGTTTAGTGCATGAACCCCAGCGTCTGTTCGGCCCGAGGCGAACAGTGAAATTTCTTGATCAAATATTTTTTCTAGACCTTTGGTGATGGTGCCGCTGAGGCTTGGTTTGTCTCCGTGGTTCTGTCTTTGCCATCCGCAAAAATCGGTGCCGTCATATGAAACTGTAAATTTAATTCGTGGCATAAGCCCCCAAGCGATAGGGGAATCTAACTAAAAATCGAAAGAAAGACCAGCGTTCACATACTGATTTGAAAAAGTAAAAGACGACGCCTGAACTTGCACGGTTTTAAACTCGACCGTTAACCACATGTTGCTAATTCCGTATTCGCTATCGAGCATACTACCTGCATCAGCATCCAGAAAAGCTAAATTCAGCATCATACCAGCCGAGGCATAGAAACCCGGAGAACCCGCAAATTTTGGCGTAGATTTATCTTCGCGTTTTTCGGCTAATACTAAATAAGTTCCGCCGCCTGCTACGTAAGGTGCCAGAATTTGTTTGTCTTTCCATTCAAGGCGATAAACGACTCCTAAAGTTAATGGAATCGTGACGAAGGTGAACGTTTCTTCGGATTGCGGACTTGGTGAAGCAACGAGTCGCCCGTACCCCGAAGAAAACATCGCCGAAAAGCCCCCCTGTAAACCAAGTTTACCGTGTTCGATAAACGGAAACCATTCGTAATCATAGCCGATCACTAGGTTCGACGAATCTGGGTAGAAATCATCGAACTTGAAATTTTGATTTCCAGTGATATTACCCGAAGCATCTTTTTGTTCAATATCGATAGAAATATCTGGGTTTTGCCCCTGACCAATCCATAAGTGACTTGATTTATTTCTTAAGCTTCGCTTCAAATCGTAAATGTAAGTTCCATCTTTTTTAATGCGAATTAAGCCTTCAGCCGCACCCGCGTGGTAAACCGATTTCGTTGCAGGTTTTTCTACACTTGCAGGCGACCGCTTCGTTAGAATTTTGGGGGCTGCGACCGTGCCAACCGGAGCTGGTTCAACAATCGAAGCCGCCGGGGCCGCTTTAAGGTGAGGAGTTAAAATTAAAATAAAAACGATCATCATGACTTTTCTATGTCCAAAAAGAAATAGTCTAAGCTGACTGAATAATATCATCAGCACCATAAATGAAAGTATCGCGACAAAAATTCCGTAATTTAAAGTTAAGTAAACGAAACCTAAAACGGGGTAAAGCCCAGCACGTACAGCGCTTCGTAAGAATTCATTTTGCGAAATAAACTCAGCTGCCGGCGGCCCTGCTTCATAATAAAATTTAATGAATTTGCGCCCTAATGAATTCGTTAATAAATACTGATTGCGAAAATCTCGAAAAGCCTGAACCTCTGGAGCCATGTCTGAACCAAACGCAGCCGTGGATATAAAACAATGTTTATCTTGAAGTACACCCACGACTTCAGAAGGTGTTACACAAGCGCCGGGTGCCGCGCCGACTGCGCCCGCCCCGCTGACAAAACGATATATATTTCCTGCGATATTTCGGGTTGCGTACACGAAGCAGTAACGCTGGTAGTTTTCAATTCCGCCGCCCGTAATAAACTTATCGGTTATTTCACTTGTCGATACATTATAAGCCTTAACGATCGGCGCGATACCCGCACGACTAAAATTTTGAAATGCTAAAGCATCACCGCTGCTATCACTAGGAACCGGAACCGGAAAAAATGCGACTCCGTCCCACGGTAAACCGGTTGAATCAGCCACGGGTGCAAAAGCTAAAGTTTTCACGATTGCCTTCTGATCGCCCGCCGCTAAAGTAATATTACAAGCGCCCACTTGCGCGCTTGTACAGAAGTTTTGCGTTTCATTTGCCGATCCCGAAGCGATGACATGCAAACGGATCGGAATCGTTTTTAATTCATCAAAAACAATATCACCCGAGCCATCTGAATCGACGCCGAAGGCTAATTTTCTAGAAAAAGTTTGATCTCCGCTGATGGCCGCTTGGCAGCTGCTGCCGCTGCCACAAACTTCATCCCAAGTTGTCTGTAAAGTCATAATTGTCGAATTCGCCGTCGGGTTCGCTATACTGCCTGTAACCGGTGTACCGCTAAGTACGCCGACACCGTCATCTAAAACATAAAGCGCCGTTTTAAAGGTGCCCGTTTGGGAAATTGCTTCTGAAATTTGAAATGAGACCGTTATTTTTAAATTACCGTAGACGCTGGTTTGGTTACAGGGCTGCGGCGTTGGACTTTGTGCACAACTATCACAAGTTGTATTGCCATCTCCCGTACAACCCGCTCCAGCGATTCCGCCGTACACCGTAGAGATCGTATTGGTCGTCACGTCACGGGCTATAGAAGATGCTCCCGATATTGTAATTGAATCGGCTTTCACAATCTGCTTCGCCTGGGCAGATGCCGCGAACAAAATAGTACATAGAAATAACGTCAGTCTTGATTTTAGTTTAAGCACCTTATTATTGCATCATGGGGATGCATGCGTGTCTAGACTTTAGATAGCTTGCATTGCTGAATTAACAAAAAATTGTTTCAGCAATTTGTAAACCATTTAAGGCTGCACCTTTTTTAAGATTGTCGGATACAACCCACATCAACCAACGTTTTTTATTATGAAGATCTTGGTGAATCCGTCCGACAAAGACAGGCTCTTCGCCCGAAATCTCTAATGGCGTTGGGTAATCTTCGGTGAAGATCGCTAAACCTTCAAAGCTACCCATCGCATTTGTGAATTCTTGTTTAGTAACTTCTTTTTTTAAAGTGACCCACACAGCTTCCGAATGAGAATTAAGCGCCGGAATTCTGACCGTGAAAGCAGATACCTTTAGGTCTGGAGCACCTAAAATTTTAACACTTTCGTTCATGATTTTAGTTTCTTCGCTGCAAAAACCATCTTCACCGAAGCCACCAATTTGCGGAATGCAGTTAAATAAAATTTGTTTCGGAAATGTTTTTGGAGTGTGATCCATTTCTTGAAAATTTTGTGTTTGGTGCAAAAGCTCTTCGTAACCGGGTAAACCTGCACCACTAACCGCTTGGTAGGTCGATACGGTGACGTCGTCGATTCCGAAATGATCTAACAAGGGCTTCAGTGCTACAACTAACTGAATCGTTGAGCAATTGGGGTTTGCAATCAATTGCGGCTTTGAATCAGCGTTTAACAAATGCCCATTTACTTCAGGTACCATTAATAAAACGTCTTTTTCCATGCGGAACGCGTTTGAGTTGTCGATTGCGAAAGCGCCGGCCTTTACGGCTTGCGGAGCCCACTCTTTTGAAATCTCATCACCCGACGAAAAGAAAACCATATCAAGACCGTCAAAGCAGCCTGGTTTTAAAATTTGAACCGGCCATTCTTTTCCGGCTAATTCGATTTTGATGCCAAGCGAGTTTTGACTTGCAAACGGACGAAGCTCTGCGATTGGCTGCGCGTATTCTTCTAAAATATTAATAAAAGTTTCGCCAACAACGCCTGTCGCGCCAACTAATCCGACTTTAAGTGGCTTCTTCCAAGTTTTCATTAATTCTCGTCCTGCTCTTCTTGTAGATCATGTTCAGCGGTGGGCTCGGGCGCGTAAACGCTGGCTTTAATTTGTCTTTGTTTTTTACCGATACGTAATACGCCAAATACCGCACCTAAAGTGGCGTAAGTTAAAAATAAAACGAACAACATAACTTCAGGGTGAAGCGCCACAATGACCAATATTACGATGCCTAGAAGTAAATACTTAAATGGCAGACGTTCTTTTAAGTCTAAATCTTTAAATGAACGATACCGAAAATTTGAAACCATAACCACTGCAAGCAAGATCACCATCGCTAGAAGCAAAAGCCCACGCCACTCGGTCGGATCCCATCCCAAATCATCAAACGCCATATAAGAAGAAGCTACAATACCCGCCGCCATCGGAATCGGTAAACCTTGAAAAAAGTTTTTCTCGACGACTCCGACTTGCACGTTGAAGCGGGCCAAACGTAAGGCTCCGCACGCGGCAAATAAAAAAGCAGCCATCATACCTACTCGACCGAAAGGTTGTAACACCCATAAGTACATCAACATTGCCGGAGCTACTCCGAAGCTTACTAAGTCACAAAGTGAGTCATACTCGGCGCCAAACTTACTTGTCGCGTGGGTAAGCCGCGCTAAGCGCCCATCAAGTAAATCAAAAATGGCGGCAATTACGATTGCGATTGAAGCCGATTTAAATTCACCTTGAATTGAAAATATTAACGAGTAAAAACCGCAAAATAAATTTGCCGTTGTCATTAAGTTCGGCAAAACGTAAATATACATTCCTAATTTTTTACCCGATTTAGAATAACCTTCTGCGGGTTCGTGCGAATCAGCCATGCGACCTCTTTGTTGAACCTATAATGACGGAAAAAAAGTATAAAAACCAAAGAAATAAAAAAGAATTGAAAGGCCGATGCTGCTTAGCACTGGCATTGTGAAGTTATCATCTAATTTTGCTATCGGTATTAGCTCAGCTACTGCCCCCACTAGGCCCGCCAATAAACTTGCGATGATTAAATGCTGCGTGATCTGGCTGTAAAAAAGGTACAAGTAGCAAACGGTCGCACAAACAACAAATGCAGCCATGAAACCCTGCACTGATTTATGCCCAAAAATTTTATCTTTACCGTATTTAATTCCGATGTAGCTTGCTAGCGGATCCGCGAAGGCTAAAAATAGTAAACTTATAGAAACAATCCCTCGGTTAAAAATCAACGCAATGAGAATAACACCCGTCAGTAAATAAGTGGTGCCCGCTAAACGATTAAGCTCGTTACTACGCATGATAGGGCGAAACATCTGAGTTAAATTTTTATTCATAAGCTTATTGTTTTGGCGAATGATGTCTGCCGGAACAAAGATCGTCCAAAGAATTCCCAACAAAGTTAACGACATCCAATACGGTAAAAAAACCCAGCCAGAAAAAATGGCGAACACGCCCGCCATGTGCCAAATTTTTCGGACGACATGAAGGTCTGATCTGTTTTTGAATCCGCTATGCGTTAAATTGGTTTCTGTCATTACAGCCGGTGAACTTAGGTAATGCGCCTGGGTGTGTCTACCGAATTTAAATAGAATTACTGCCTTGAGTTAAGATCCTGACAACATTTCAAGCGTTTGAACGTGTTTCTGCCCATCTTTTAGGATTGACTCAATTTCAAGAATATTAAGGCCTTTATTTAGCTGAATGAAATCGGTTCGAAAGTTTTTTGCGCTCATCTTGAAAATCTGCGCTTTAAAACCATTTGTTTTATTGGTCATTGAAACCGACTGAGCCGCTTTGTCTGTTTCGCACAAATTTAAATTAAGCATAATTAACTGATCGCGCGAATTTTTTTGAATTTTTTTAGCATCGTCCGTACACGGCAAAGTAACCGAAACTAATTCGTTCTTTACTTCAGACAAAGAAGAAGGCCTACGCTTACTTTCAACTTTTGAAGCAGTCGCAACGGACTCGGCCCTAATTAATTCAGCCGGGCTGTACGTGACATGAGAGTCAACTTCGGTATCAGCAATACTAAATGCGGTCGCCGTTGTTAAGGCCAACAAGAACATAAGCAAGTATTTAGTTTCAGATAAAAATTTATACACATAGGTATATTCGGCTTTTGCAAAGCCAATATAGAGGCCATTCTTAACGAAAGAAACAATTTGGACTGTTTTAATACGAGATGTTTCAACTTGATACAGCCAGTGTCGATTGATTCGACATGCGTGCACGATTCGACAGCCTTCGTTGTTTCAACTGAAAAATAGCAGGGTTAGGTCTGGCTTAAACTTTGATAAATAACAATTCGACAGATAAGAAATAAAAACACCAGGAGAATTAAATGGCAGCTTTGAATCTACGTGACGCTTTGTCTGAAGAATTAGCCTTACGCGCGCATGCAGCGCCCGGCTACTCATTACGAAAATTCGCTGCCGACCTTGAAGTTTCTCCGGCGCAACTTTCTAAAGTGCTGTCGGGTAAATCGACTTTATCAGAAGAAAAAATAGCAAAAATTTCTGGTATTCTAAAATGGTCCGCAGAACTAACGAAGCGTGCAATTATTCAAGCCCGCAGCGTTAAGGGGCGCAGACAGATTTCTTTTTTAAATAAGCAGGCCCAGTACACCCTACTTTCCGACGCAAACAAAGAGGGTTTTAAGGTCATTTCTGAATGGCATCATTCGGCAATTTTAGAGCTACTTTACGTAAAAGGCTTCACTCCAGATACTAAATACGTTGCAGAACGATTAAATATTGAAATTGAAGTAGCTCAAAGTGCTATTCACCGTTTGATTGATTTAAAAATGTTAAGAATAAATGACGACGGGACTTGGGAAGATATTTCAAAAGAAATTTCAAATCTAAAATCTTTCGATACGCAATTAGCCACCCAGCACTGCCAACTTAAAATTCTAGAAAAAGCACAAGAAGCTTTGAAAAATACTGATTCAAGTATTTGCTCACAAATTGGAAGTACATTTTCGGTTCCGAAAAGTAAAATTGCCGAAGCTACCCAAATAATTATTGAATTTCAAAAGCAGTTAATTGAATCTTTACGGGATGGCGCCGGGGCCACAGATGAAGTCTATCAATTGACGACTTCGCTATTTCCGCTAACGACTATTAAATCGTCGCGAAAATAGTTAATTTATTTTTTATCGATACTAATTGCGAACTTCTTTACGCCCGCTCCTTTAACGATATCTAGTACGGATACGACACGCCCGTGTGGAACATCTTTGTCGGCAGCGATGATGGCTTGAATATCAGGATTCTTCTTAACTTCTTCTAGCGCAGCGCTTTGGATTTCAGAATCTTCAACGACTTTGCCGTCTAAATTTAGTTTTCCGTCGCTGCCGATTGTGATGTTCAATTTGCTTGGCGTCGTCGCTTCACCCGAAGCGGCTTTCGGTAAATTGACATTAATTGACGGCTTCATAATCATCGGCGCAGTCACCATGAATATAATTAAAACCACCAAGATAACGTCGACCAATGGTACGACGTTAATTTCGGCTAATACTTCGTCGCCTTGATCTGCCTTGAAAGCCATTAATTAAGACCTTTCTTTTTTGCGTACGCGATACCTAGTTCTTTTACGCTGTCTAAACTAGATAAGATGCCTTTAACCTTACGAGTAAAATAGTTATAAAAAATTCCCGCGGGGATAGCCACGAACAAACCAGCCGCAGTCGCAACTAAGGCAACAGAAATACCAGCCATAACCGTTTGTTGACCGGCATCACCGGCCATCGCCAAATCGTTAAATGCTTTCATAATACCTAATACGGTACCTAAAAGACCAATGAATGGAGCATTCGAAGCAATCGTTGCTAACACGGCTAAGTATTTTTCTAGATCAGGGCGTTCAGTTAAAACGAATGTGTTATAAACTTCTTCAAAGCCACTGAGGCCAGTTTCTTTCATATGTTTCATCGCTTGCGCGGCCGCGCGACCTTCTAAAGACGAAGGGTCTTTGGCAATGTCTTCAAAGTCTTGCAGACTGTTCGTTTGCAATGCCATTTTTATACGAAGTCTAATTCGCATACTTTCAGACGAAATTTTTTTAAGGGTCATGAACCGTTCAAAGATCATTCCGATTGATAAGATACTCATTACAGCCAATACGATTAAAACGACTTGATCCGCATAGTGAGCAATCGCAAATATTTTTTCAGCAAACATTCTAAGGTCCCCTTTACTTTCGACGAAGTTTCTAACATTATGAATTTTGTTAATGAAACCGTCAAAACTGTCTTTCGATAAGGTCTGGAAAATGAAGTTATTTTATTTTTGCTGCTACCTAGCAGGACTTTTGTCTCTAAGCGCGTGTCAGGCAGATAAGAAGCCCTCGGTTCTCATCATTGCTATAGATCGCCTTTCGTTTAACTCATATGCGTGCAGCGACGATAAATCGGTAACGAACTCTGGTTTAAGTGTATTATGTCGTGAAGCTTTACGCTTTACCCATGCTTATACAACATCAACCCAACCCGCTGCGGCAGTTGGCTCAATCCTAACTGGGCTGAACCCTTACGAACATAAACTGCACCGAAGTTTTGATCGAATTGATTTTAAAGTAACGCAAGCTCAAAGCTTGGCACTACGGAATGGTTATCGAACCGCATTCTGGTCAGGTGGCCCGGCGATATTAAAGAAAACTGGGTTATCAAAAGATTTTGAAGTTTTTGATGATTCAAGTTTTTTAGATCGAAAAAATTATTTCTCATCGTTAAAAAATCAAGTCGATGTTTTCACTGCTTGGAGTCAAGAAAGTAAACTTCCGTACTTTGCGACCATTTATAATTCAGAATTAGAAAGCATGAATGAAGGTGAAGCTGAAATTTCAAGCTTCGAAAAAATGGACGAAATATTAGCGCAATTTTTTGAGCAGTTAAAAAAAAATAATTTATGGGAAAAAAATTACATAATCGTGACTGGGCTGCAAGGGCAATCCATCTATAACCGTTTACGAGAAACTCCATTCTCAAATTTGCACTCTGAAAATACAAATGTTTTGCTTTTTGTTAAACCCCCACGCCAAAAGGGCGATGAGGGTATTAACTGGAAGATTGATAGCGCGATAAGCTTAGCAGACCTTGGTTACAGTCTAATGAAAACAATATCTAGGGATTTTCAAAACCCGATCGACCTGCAATTTCCAATCTGGGATTTTTCACATCTTTGGCTTAATAAAAATAACCAACCCAACGCAGGTGAATATAGTTTGAATAATCCAAGACATATTCTTCTTGAATCGGCTAATACTTGGAAAGACCAGATTGAAACTCGTTTTGCAGTTTTGCACCGAAATTTAATTTACCTAGAAGATGAAACTGATGAGGTTTATAACATTCTAACTGACGGACTTGAAACCATTAATTTAGCGTCGTCACAAAAAGATTTTGTTACGAATAATCAACAAGAGCTTTTCTTAATTCGCGGGCAAAAAAATCTATCGAAGTGGTTTGATTTCAGAACGGCTCAGTACGAAGACGTTTTAGCAAATCGCGAATATTGGTCTAAACCGAACGGGCGCATTAATGTACTTGAAAGTGAACTAAAAAATATGGCAAAAGACAAAGCCATCAATCCGCTATCGGTTATTGCCGTGCAAACCTTGTCTAGTAAAGATAAGTCGATAGATAAAAAATTAAAATTGCAACTGGGAGAAAAAGAAGCTTTGTACAACGAAGCTCGTCGACAATCCTTGAACTTATCGCTAGAAAATACTTGGGGTATTTGGACGCCCGATAGGCAGTGGCTTCAGTCTGATTTTATCAAAGAATACCAGTAAGTTGAATCGGCGTTGCGACTTTCAATCTTGAGATCACTTTGTAACGGATCAGCGAAAGTAATTTCGCCCAAGTAAGTTGAATAAAGTAAAAGCCGTAAATCCTTTTCGAATACTAACGAACCTGACTGAATCTCAATTTCTTTTTCGATTCCGATAAGCTGCACCGGCAGCAGTGCTTCTGAATCTAAATCGGCACCGCTTTCAAAAATTGTATTTATAATATTATGACTTATTTTTTTCAAACCAAATCGACCTACACTTGACCAAGCTAATTCATGTTTTACTTGAAAAAAAAGAATTAATTCGAATCCTACGTTAAATTCGTTCGCATTTTCAGTTTTGTAAAATAGATCGTGTGCCAGCAGCAAAGCAATACGGGTTTTATTTGCTAGTGAGGTTAAATTTTCGTGATAATCGAATGGTGAAGTCACATCAATATCTGCCTGCGCAGATGATAAATAGTGAGTGATCTCATCTAAAATCTTTTGATTATAGTCTTGTGATCCCCAAGGCCGAATGAAGACTGTCAACTGGTTATCAAGCAAATGATAAACTTGAGTCGTAGGAAGCTTACTTTTCATTTGCTGAGACCGGGTAACTATTTTCATTACATGGCTCCGTATCGGCGTAATTTAATGACAGCTTTTTTATAATACTCACCATCATCCGAATCAAGCTCGACGATTTTTTTCCATTTATCTTTAGCGCCTTGGCGAGCCTCGGTGCTATCGACCATTCCGTAACTTTCGTCTATAATGGCCTCTTGGTAAATAATCTGCATACGTTGGCGAAGCTCTAAAGTATTTGCTTCGATTCGATCTTTAATTTTTTGATTTTCAGGATCGTAAATCAATGATTCACGTAAAATGGTAATCGCTTGTTTAAGTCTGCCTTCTTGAAATAAGGTTTCTGCGTCAACGATACCCTTTTGCGATTTATCACTTACTTTTTTCTCGATAAATGCGATTCGCTGCTTAGCTTTTGGCTTTACTTTATTTGGATCAGGTAATTTTGAGTTTTCAACTTCTTTATAAAGCTTCATAGCTTTAAAAGCATAACCCGCGGCTTGAGTCTTTTCAGCTTTGTCATATAAGGTTTTCAATTCGACGACTCGGGTCTTATAACTTTGCTCTTCGATTTCTTTGGCTCGGCGGTCGTTCGATATTCTTTCGGCTTCGGCGCTCAACTGTACAACTTTCGGGTGCGTGGCATCGATAGTTAATATCGGCCCCAGACATTCGGTCATTTTTTCAGTCGTAATATCTGGAGTTAATAATTTCTTACACTGAGCGGTTACAGTTTCTATTTTCTCGGCGTTAGCGGACTCTTGTTCTTTACGTTCGTTGTCAGCCAAAGCTTGTGCAATAATTCTTAGACTTTGATCAGCTTCATCGCGAATTTTTTCAGAATCTTTATAACCGGCAGGTAACACAGAATAGATTTTAGAGATTTTCTCCATCGCTAAATCGTATTTTTGCTGCGTCATCATTTGTTCTGCGAGAGTGTAGTTCTCTTCGACTTCTTTTCGCTGTTGCGGTGTCAACTTAGCAAGCGGATCGGCGGGATCAACTTCTGCTGTGGCCGCCACCTGAGTCGAAGGACTAATTATTTCGCTTAAACCGTACATCGCCGCTAGAAATAACAAGACTGCAATTGCCACCAAGGGCTTATTATTTACAAATTTTTTCCAGGGTGTAAGAACAACTTCTGGCGCAGCCGGCTGAAATGAATAAAACTGGTTAGGATCTTCTCCGTTAGGAGGCATGCCTGTGAAGGGCCCCTGACCCTGTTGCATTTGTTCATAGTTGTTATCTTGGCTGATCTCGGGAACTTCTGCTGGGTAATTATTGTTTTCGACTAAGTTATCATCGACATATTGCTCTTCAACTTGTTCTAGATGAATCGGGGCCACTTGAATGCGGTCAACTTTGTATTTGAAGTTAGGATCGTGCAATTCAAAATACATCGAATTATCAAGAACACTTATTACATCACCGCTTTTTAATGTCTGCGGATCTGTAGAAGAAACCGGCGAACCGTTTAAAAATGTTCCGTTGACACTGGCTAAGTCCAAAATTGTGTAAACGCCGTTCATTTTGTGAACTTCAAACTGTCGGCGACTTACACGCTGATCAGGAATAATAATTTGGCAAGATGGGTCGCGACCCGCAACCCACAAGTCACCAACCTCTAAGCGCAGCATTTCGCGAACTTCGCCTGCCGAATTTACCATTTTGACGTACGGAACTTGCGGAACAGCTCCAATAACGGTGCGTTCGTTTTCGCCTATTTCTTGTACGGGCTGTTGCTGCGTGGACGGACTATCAGACTCGGGTACATCTAGTAACTGAAACTCGTAAGGCGGAATTTGAAATGACTGCCCGTGGTCTAGGTTAGCAGAATCTACCTTTTGGCCCATTGAAAAAATATCGCCAAATCTTGAAACGGCACTGACTTGCCACTGACCCTCTTGAAATTTTAAACGGAAGTGCTCGCGCGAGATGCCCTTCTCGGCTTGTAATCGTATATCTGATCCTTCTTTGCGACCACCAATATACTCGACCTCTTGATTTAGCTGAACTTCGCTAATCAAAGCTCCGCGAAGTAAGACTTTCAATCGAGACATTAGCGAATACCTTCAGCGGCCAATCGACACTCGTTCGATTTGCTTTCAGCCAATTTGTATTTAGGATCATTAATTTTTTTGTCGCCAAGCATATCCATAACCTGACTATACAAAGATTTGCACATACTAAAATTATGCTTCTTATAATATGATTCTCCAAGCATTAATTTAGCCTGGACAAGCTCATCAAATCTTACTTTAGCTAAATAAAGATGACGTCTAGCTAACGCATGGTCGGCCTGTAGATTCAATACGACCTGATAGAAGTCGATTGCACGGGAATAGTTACCCAACTGGAAGTCACGCATGCCTTTAATAAAATTCTCGTCGGCTCTTTGCTTTTGCGGAGATTTCTTCGCCTTAACTAGTTCTTCGCGTTTTTCTAGAATTTCTTTTTGCGAAGTTGAATTTAGTTTAATGGCAATTTCGTCTTCGTATTTAAGAATTGGCTTAGCTTTTTGAGAAATCGTTTTATTGGGCGATAGAATAAAGAATAGAAATGCAGCTAGCAATACGCCTACGACTGCATAAAACTTAAATTTTGGGTTTTGCGTAATCGACTGCGCAGGCTTTAAGCCCGTGGCTGCACTAGACCCATTGAACGAGGCTGGCCTTTGCGGGCGCGTCTGCATTTGTGGTCGAATCTGCCCGACCGAACGCGGCCCTGTTGGTGCAACCGAACTTGGCGCACGGCTAACCAATTCCGAACCTGACGTCCCAGTGGGTGCTCGAACCACTGGTGCTTGCGGCTTAAGGGGAACAACTTGACCTATTTTATTTGCCGGTACCGACGCAACGGCTAAACCTAAATCAAATTCAATTTTAAATTCAGAATCACCAACAACAAAAGTTCCATTGTTTACAAGCTTCCAGCGGTCAACGTTTTCACCGTTTACAAAAACTGCGTTCTTCTTACTTAAGTTTACGATTTCAAAATCGCGATCAACTAAGATAAGCTGCGCATGCAGACGACTGACTTGTGGGTCATTAAGTAAAACTATATCGTTTTCAGGCCCCCGACCGATCGTAATTAAATCTTTACCCAACTGAAATAGCTGCCCAGCATGCGGTCCCTTGACCGCACTTAATTTAACCATCAATTGATGTTTTTGCTGGGTAGCTGCTGACATTAATTAGGCTCCGTTGGAATAAGGGTCATCACGAAATACTCGGCCTCACCCAATGGGTTTAAGAATGCTTGGCATGAAATCTTACATTCGAACTGTGAAAACGGAATCTGATCCGTGTGTTTTTCATACGGCGATTGCTTCGCGCGCACGATTAGAGATTCGATATTTTGAACTAAGGCTGTATCAGTTAAAACTTGCACGAACTGATTAACTGTTGCTTCTTTACTTGTTTGCGCCAACAGCTCAAACTGCGAGTTGCAAGCAATGATTCGATTATTTAAAGCAACAACTAAAGCCGGATGCGAAATGATCTCAACCAAATTAGTATATTCTAAGTCGCGATTCTGCTGCGGCTGATTAGGTTTTTCACTATCTGAATTATTCCAAGCCCGGTTTAACAAAGTGTTAACATTTGAAACTAGTTTTTGAAAAACAGGATAGTCGAAAGGAACTTCGGTTCGATCAGACTTTTCTAGTAAAGCTTGATCAATTTGTTTATTTAAACTACGAATCGGAAATTCGATCATTCGCGAAAATAGGAAATACAATAACAGACCCAGCAACGACGAAATAATCAAAGTCTGCATAAACAGGCTGATGACGCGTCCGTCATTAAGATTTAACGAACTTACATCATACATGACAACCGCATGGTACTTGACAGTCGGTTCACCCGAAACTGGGTCATAAACACCCAGCGGATGACTGGCTCCAATCGTATTTGAATCAACCTTTTCAAAGGTTGCACGAGATTCTTTACGGGCTCTAAGTAAGAAAGAACTTGATACTTCACGACCTGCTTTTTCAGAAGGTGCAACGATAGCTCCATCAGATTGCTGAATTATAAAGGCCTCTTTAACGCCTTCTTCTTTAAGCGCCTCTTGCGTGTTTAAATTTCCTAACTGTCCTGAAAGTAAAGATTGTTCGTTTAATTTCGCTAAGGCTCGCGCCACGGATCGTGCACGCTTCGAAGCTTCTTGAAAATTAGCTTCTTTAGTGATTGTCGACAACGGAATCATCGAAAGTAACGTAACACCAAAAATAAAACAAATTACGAAACCTAATAAAACCTGTTTAAACGAAAACAGTATACCTAGCTTGTAGATTACAGGCATAACCACATTTTCAATGTAGTCTTCAGCTTTCTGCTGAAATGTTTCTTGCAAAATGGGCGGCGTAGCCTGTAAGAACGGCTGACTCTGCGCCGAGCTATACGCATTCATCTGCATGGCCGCATTACCCTGATATGAATTCTGCGCCGGGATTTCTGGCAATGAAATATTGTTGATGATCGGGTAATTATTCACACGCTCTGAACCGGGTTCTGAGGTTCGAGCCACGACTAAATTATTCTTCGGCCGAATATCGGGAGTCGGTATAATATCTAGAATAATATCAAATAAGCTCACCTTGTCGCCAACGCGAATAAGCGAATTTTGAATCTTTACGCCGTTAACAAAAGTGCCGTTACTTGATTTCAAATCAACGATCATCATTTTATCTTTATATACGTGAATTTCACAGTGCTCTTTAGATATCCCTAAAGATTGAACCTTCATCTGGCTATTTCCGCCGCGACCGAAAACATTTTTGCCCAGCTTAAGATCGTAAATTTGACCGGCCTGTGCGCCGGAAAGTATTCTAACTGACCACATAAAGATGATCTCCGATACTGAGCTTATTTTTTTCAGCAAAACCGGCAGGGGCTTCGATGACAGAAGATGCCTTCCAATACGGACCCACAAAACGAAACGGTCGCACATTAGAAACGATTTGCTTAATTTGCATTTGTTTGTCGACGAAGATGCAGTCGATAGTAAACTTCATAAACAGCGTATGAATATTATTACAAGGTTTGATCCATAATGCATGACCAGCCTTTAGGCTTTTTCGGCCAAGTAATCCGCGCCCACGTTGCCAAAAGCTTTCGGCAAATTCTAACTCACTTACAATAAGATCTGCCCCGGCGGTATTAGTTCGGTATAGTTTAGCCATTATTGAGCCCCATACATCATGCCTACGGCTACCGGACCGAACACCATAATAAAAACTGCCGGTAGAATAAATAGCATCAACGGAAGTAAAATTAATTGCGAAGCGCGGGCTCCTGCTTTTTCAGCTCGCATAAAGCGCTCTTGACGCATTTGTACAGATTGATCTTTCAAAACTTGCGAAATACTTGCACCTGAAGCTTCAGCATCGATCAGAATAGCAATAAAACTTGTTACTTCTTGCATATCGAGTCGTGCGCCCATTTCTTTTAACGCCTCAGATTTTGATGATCCAATTTTAATATCTTTTAAAACTGTTTTGAACTCTTCGGCTAGAACTGAGTCATTCGTTGCAACCTTATCTACGATCTTTTGAATCGCGCCAAAAAAATCAAGACCTGCCTCGACTGATAAGGCTAGCAAATCAATAAAAAACGGTAGATCTGCGCGCACACTTAGTTCACGATTTTTTTTAGTTCCTTTGCAGTGCATTTCTGGCATTAAGAATCCGAATAAGCCTAAACCAATTACGAACAATGGCGGAAAGCCAAGGTCTAATGAAAAGTTCATGATCGCCAAAAACATTGGAAATGCGACCCCAAGAAAAATTTGTAAGCCAATGAATTCGTCTTCATTAAGCTCAGATGCTAAACCGCCGACTTTGATAAGATGTCTAATTTTTTTTCGATACTTCGCAGACTTAATTTTACCCGCGTGCTGCAAGGTAAACTGATGAACCAGCGGACGGCACAAGTTAATAACACCGTTCTTAGATTTGATTGGTTCGGTTCCGCTAGCCCAAGAAAGCTGGGTTGCTCCTGGCTTTCCTGCCAATAAAGATGAAACGAAAAGATACACGGATGCACCAGCAAGAATCAATCCCGCAAAAAGCATTAGTTCTGCACTACCCATGAATCCTCTTTTCAAGTAAACATATGGGTCATGAAACAACTGATCTTAGCTTCGCAGTCTCCACGTCGTTCAGAAATTCTAAAAAACGCAGGTTATCAATTTATCTCATTCCCTGTTCATGTATCGGAAATTCCTGATAAAAACCTAAATATTGACGACCAAATAATCGACATCGCAAGACGTAAAGCCGAAGCTGCAAAAGACAAAGCGCTAGCCGAAGGTCTAGAAGGCATCATCCTATCAGCCGACACGATGGTTTGCTTTGGATCTGAGGCTTTAGGTAAACCAGAAACGGATCAAATCGCCTATGAATATCTTAAAAAATTGTCTGATAAAAAACATGATGTTAAAACTGCAATTTACTTAATCGAACTAGCCACAGGTGTTACTTTGTTTCATATCGAGACAACCGAAGTTCATTTTAAAAAACTATCTGATGAAGAAATTTGGGATTACATCGCGTCGGGCGAACCTGCCGATAAAGCAGGAGCCTACGCGATTCAAGGGATAGGAAGAAAGTTTGTAGAAAAGTTTGTCGGAGAATTTGATAACGTCGTTGGACTTCCCTTGCAAGCCTTGCAAAAACTCTTCAAACTAAATTCATGGAATTTCTAGAAGCTAATGCCCGTAATGAAATACTTAAACAACTGAAACCAAAGCAAAATTTATTAGCGGTCAGCAAGCTTCAACCCGCTGAAAAAATTCGGGCGCTATACGCCTCAGGCCAACGCAATTTTGCTGAAAATTACGTTCAAGAAGCTCTTGAAAAAATCCAGATACTGAAAGACTTAGAAATTTCTTGGCATTTAATCGGCCCACTTCAAAAGAATAAAGTTAAATTTTTAGAAAAGAATTTTGCATACATTCATTCGGTTGACTCGCTTGAGCTAGCCCAGAAAATTTCAGAAAAAGCGCAAGCTGTTAACTACGTTCAAAAAGTTTTTTTGCAAACAAATCTTGCAGGCGAATCTTCAAAAGCAGGCATGTCTGAAGAAGATTTAAAGAATCAGTGGAACGCTTTTCAAAATTTAGCCGGGATTGAAGTTGTTGGTTTAATGACTATGCCTCCGCTAGAAAACGATGCCGAAAAGAACCGAGTTTATTTTAAAGAATTAAAAAAATTAGGTGAACAGTTGAATTTGCATGAATTTTCTATGGGAACAAGCCAAGATTATCAAGTAGCCCTTGCAGAAGGGGCTACTTGGATTCGAGTTGGCACAATACTATTTGGTGATCGAATTAAGAAATGAGGCCCACCGTGAATTCTCAAATAAGCTCTTTTAAAAACCCTTTATTAAAATCTATGAAAATTGGTTTCGTCGGAGCCGGTCATATGACCCAAGCTTTAATCAAGGGCATGGTGCAATCAAAAGCGGTTCGCCCCGAGCAAATTATTGTTTCGAATCGCACCCCCGGCAAATTGATTAAGTTGCAAGAGTCTTTCGGTGTGCAAACCAGAACACAAAATGAACAGGTCGTAGAAGAATGTGACGTTGTTATTTTAGCTATGAAACCACAAGACCTTCCTGCGGCGATAGAAAGCATTGCAGGCGCTTTCAATGAACACCAAATTGTTATTTCGCTGGCCGCCGGAATTCCATTTTCAATTTTAGAAAAGCAAGTTTCTGACGGTAGATTAGTTCGCCTAATGCCAAATACTCCTTCGCTGATCAGTCGCGGAATTTTGGGATTTATGTGCCAAGAAACTGATGATTATGTTTCAACCATGATGGAAGATTTATTTACCAGTCTGGGTGTTGTAGTTGAAGTCGACACTGAAGAAAAATTAGATGCACTTATGATATCGTGTTCTAGCGGTACCGGATTTGTTTTTGAAATGATGATGTACTGGCAAGACTGGATAGCCGAGCGCGGCTTTACTGACGACGAAGCGCGTTTAATGACGATCGAGACATTTTTAGGTGCATCTATGCTAGCTGCGCAATCAGACGGAATCGAAATTGAAGAACTTCAGTCGCGGGTGACTTCTAAAAAAGGTGTTACGGCGGCTGGTTTAAATTCAATGCGTGAACTTGAATTAGAGCGTCTTTTACGTCTTAGTTTCGAGAAAGCGAATATGCGGGCTCAAGAAATATCACGCACGACAAAATAAGCTTCAGTCTTAACTGGTTAAAAGTCGAGTTCGTAAGTCTAGGCTTTGCTCGGCATCTAGAAGCCTAGGAAATTTTAGCCTATACTAAAGGTGTATTTAATTTATTTTTGTTCACGGAGGAACATCGATGAAGCACTACCCAACCGAAATCGCGCATAAAACTTTTGAAAAGAAAATGATGGGTTATGACCCCGATCAAGTTTCTGATTACTTAACAGTTATTGCTGCGCAAATGGAAGCCCTACTTCAAGATCGTAATTCACTACGTGAAGCTTTAAAAGACAAAGAAATGTCTTTATTAGAATATAAAGATCGCGATCAAGTTTTAAAGCAGACTATTACAAGCGCATCGCAAATGACCGATCGCATGCGCGGCGATGCCGAGCGTGAGGCAAAATTAATTATCAACGACGCCCAACAAAAATCAGAAATGATTACGCGTGATGCGAAAGATTCGTTAAAGAAAACGTACGAGCAAATCGCTGATTTAAAAAGAATGCGCATGCAATTCGAAGCAAACTTGAAAGCAATGACCCAGGCTCATTTATCATTACTAGAACAAGGCGACGCATTTATGCCAAAAATGCGCATTCCTGACATAGATATGAAGTAGAATAACTTGTTAAAAATGTTTTGTGAGTTGAAATTAAAGAAATCGCACTGCCGAACTCGATTCACAATTCTCGTATAGGCATACTCCGGTTATTTTTGGCGTCAGATAATTACTATTCGAATTTAGTTTTTCTTTTTCTTCTTTTTTTTCTTTAACTTAATTTTATAATCTTTTTCGTATGCGGGTGGAGTAACAAGCTGTTGCTTAGCTCCGGGCAATGGTTTCGTGATAATTTGAGACTCTTCTTCAACTGGCTTTACGTATTCTTCTTTGGTTGGCTTAACTGATTTAAAGTAATCTTGATTAACGCCATCACGCGTATCTTCTTCAAAACGTGGGCTGGTTTGCGGCTTAGGTTTTGGTGGTGAACGCCGTGCAGCAGGAGTTTCACGATACGCAGGCCGATCATATGATCGACCATACTGGTTTCCGCCGAAACCCCAAGTTACGGCAGCGCCAACGTGATAACCTTGAGCGCTATTCGAGCCAAGCACCGTTAAACCGCCACCCAACTTAAACGAAAGATCTTGATCCGCTTCGTACTTGAAATAAAAGTCAGTGTCTAGACTATTTGGATTAATTCCATAAAACTTTTGGCTACCCGCATTTACTCGAGCTGTTAAATTATCGCGCTCGAATGCTTGATTCGTTTTTGAATCTTCTTTTAATGTGAGGTAACCGTTTAACCCGGCACCTAATACAATTGCGTTTTCAAATCGAATTTCTAATCCACCGCCGTAAGTGAATAATGTCGACAATCCTTCTGTGCGGTAGTCTATTCCGCCACGAGCATAAGGAACAAAACCACCGTAATCTAAAATAGAGGTGACGCTGATTTTTAAATGCCCGGCTCCGTCGTTATTCATAACTGAATCGGTATCAGATTTTATTTTTTCTAAATCATGATCGTAAGACGCTTCAACGTATGTTTCTAATATGTCTGCTTTATATAGCAAATAGTCGGAACCAATTGTGAAGTTATTCAAAGTTGAATTTTTTCGAGTTGCAACTGCATTTGAAGATTCAGCGCTTCCGATATTAAATGCTCCAAATACACCAAAATCATTCTTCGGCACATAACGTCCCAAAATATTGATATCTAAAATTTGGTAGCTGTTACTTGCGCCTAAACTTGTTGATGATCCGCTCGAAGAGTAGTTAGCCTCGGTTTTAAAATAGTCGACCGAAAAATTCGAATCAAAGCGACCCTCGTTGAAGGTTCTAAAGACTTCACCTGCATTCGATTGCAAGGCTACTGCAAGCGCACCCAAAAATAATAGCATATTTGATTTTTTCATAGCCTTTTAAGTGTAGCTGAGTTGAAATCAAATGGGAGTACCCAAAGGTCGAGTTATGAAAAAAATTGCAGAAAATAAAAAGCCTTTAATCGTCATTTTCATGACTGTATTTATTTACCTACTAGGCTTCGGAATTGTTATTCCGGTGATTCCGATTTTAGGTCAACAACTTGGTGCAAGTGCTTTTGAAACTGGGCTACTTCTTTCAGTTTATTCTTTGATGCAATTCTTATTCTCGCCTTTTTGGGGAAGATTAAGTGATAAGTTTGGGCGCCGGCCCATTTTACTTATTTGTTTAGCAGGTGAAGTTTTTTCCTACTTACTTTTCGCCCAAGCAACCAGCTTACCGGTGCTTTTTGCAGCTCGAATGTTTTCGGGTTTTTTTGGCGCTTCAATTTCTACTGCGTCGGCATATATATCTGATATTACGCCGCCTGAAGAAAGATCAAAGGGTATGGCTTTAATTGGAGCCGCGTTCGGTTTAGGTTTTCTGTTCGGCCCAGCCATCGGCGGCGGCTTGACTGCTTGGGCTGAAACAATGTCGAAAAATCCCCACTTTCAGATGAGTTTTAGCTCTTACTGGGTTTCAGGAATTTGCCTAGTTACCTTTATTTTTGCTTACTTTAATCTGAAAGAGACTTTAAGCCCAAATACCGAACCTCAAGAAAAGAAAAAACGTTTCGCACAAATTGCAAAGTACTTTCAAATGCCGACAGTGGGACCATTAATTTTTGTTTTCTTTTTGGCTTCACTTGCGATGTCGACGATGGAAGCGACGTTAATTTTGCTAGTTAAAGATAAGTTTAATTGGGGCATCAAAGAAGTTAGTTTTGGCTTTGCGTACGTCGGTATTATGATGATTTTAACTCAAGGTTTTTTAGTTCGAAGATTAATTCCGCGCTACGGTGAAAAGCAAGTTTTACGATTCGGTTTGATTTTAATGACGATGGGCCTTTCGGGAATTGCAATTGCCGAGTCAATTTTTGTTTTAGCTATTACCCAAACATTACTTGCAATCGGAATTGGGTTTACAAACCCGTCTACGCTGGGATCGATCTCACTTTTAATCGACCCCAAAGAGCAAGGTGCCGCCTTAGGTACTACTCAAGGCATGTCTTCACTGGGCCGAATCATTGGCCCCGCGGTCGGCGGAGCTCTTTACGGAGCTTGGACCATTCAATCGCCCTTTATTTTAGCCGGATTGATGACATTGATTGGCTTATTTGTGGTTATCACAATTTTCAATTCAATTCCGAACGCAGGGCAAAAGTTGAAAGTTGCGACCGGTGGAGATAAAGATGTCGAATAAAATCGGATTCTTCCAGGTAGACAATCTTATTCAAGCTCGTGTTCCATTTATGCTAATGAACATGGGACCAAGCTTAGCGGGCTGGTATTCAAGCGTTACGAAAATGCACGTCGAAAACTACGAAATCTTAACAAATCCAATAGCCGCAGTCACAGATCTAGAGGCAAAAAAATTACCTAAAGACTTTGCTATCGTGGTCGTCTGCGATGATGGCAAGAAATCAACGGCTCTTTACGCAGAATTAGAAAAAAAAGCTTATACAAACGTCTATCTTGTCGATGGCGGATACCAGCAAATGGTGACGGAAAGAACCAAATCCTGATATTCTAACCAGCATGAAAACACTAGCTGATCGTTACAATCCACAAGAAGTAGAATCTAAAGTTTATCAAGACTGGGAAAAAGCCGGCTATTTCAAAGCCGAAGACCAATCTAAAAAACCTCCTTTTTCGATTATTTTACCCCCACCGAATGTAACTGGCTTTTTACATTTAGGGCATGCGCTTGATCATACCATTCAAGATTTACTGATTCGCTGGAAGCGCATGAGCGGCTTTAATGCGATGTGGTTGCCGGGTACTGACCATGCAGGCATCGCGACGCAAACTGTAGTTGAAAAAGAATTAAAAAAACAAAAGATCTTACGGCATGATTTGGGCCGCGAAAAATTTGTCGACGAAATTTGGAAATGGAAAAACGAATACGGAAATCGCATTTACAACCAAATGCGCCGTTTGGGTGATTCTTGTGATTGGGACCGTGCCACCTTTACCTTAGACGAAGGTGTATCTGATGCAGTGAAGAAAGTGTTCGTTTCTTTATATCAAAAAAATTTAATCTACCGCGGTTTGCGCTTAGTTAACTGGAGCGGTCCGTTAGAGACCGCAATTTCTGATTTAGAAGTTGAGCATCAACAAACCAAGGGTTTTATGTATCACATCAACTACCCCGTTGACGGAACCGGTGAATTTTTAACGATCGCGACGACGCGCCCAGAAACAATGCTAGGCGATACGGCCGTTGCCGTTAACCCTGATGATGAACGCTACAGTCACTTAATTGGTAAGCTCGTAACGGTTCCGTTAATTAATCGTAAGGTCAAGATTATCGCTGATACTTACGTCGATAAAAGTTTTGGTTCAGGCGTAGTAAAAATTACGCCTGCTCACGATTTTAACGATTATAAAATTGGTAAAACTCATAAGTTAGAATTCATCAATATTCTAACCCGAAAATGCGAAATGAATGAGAATGCCGGCGCCTACCAAGGTCTTAAAGTGGTCGATGCTCGCAAAAAAGTTTTAGAAGATCTAAAGACCTTAGGCTTACTTGTAAAAGAAGAACCGCACATGTTGAATATTGGTCATTGCTCGCGCTCGGGTGCGGTCGTTGAACCTTTCTTATCTGAACAATGGTTCATGAAAATGGAAGATTTAGCAACGCCGGCAAAACGCGTAGTTGAATCAGGTACAATTCGTTTCGAGCCTGAATCATGGACTAAAGTGTATCTACACTGGATGAATAATATCGAAGACTGGTGTATCTCGCGTCAATTATGGTGGGGTCACCGAATTCCCGCATGGCACTGCGAAAATTGCGAAAAATATACGGTTGCTGAAGTAACACCGACTGTTTGCGAACATTGCAATAGCACAAAGTTAAAACAAGATGAAGACGTACTTGATACTTGGTTTAGTTCTGCATTATGGCCCTTTTCAACAATGGGCTGGCCAAATGAATCACAACATTCAGCAGAAACTCAAAAAACTTTTTATCCGACCAATTACTTAGTAACTGGTCACGATATTATTTTCTTCTGGGTAGCCCGCATGATCATGATGGGTCTTGAGTTTAAAAAAGATGTACCGTTTCGTACGGTTTACATTCACGGACTGGTGCGCGATGCCCAGGGCCGCAAAATGAGTAAATCTTTAGGTAATTCAATCGATCCCATTGAGATGATCGATAAACACGGGGCCGATGCTTTAAGATTTAGTTTCTTAGCGCACTTATTCAGCGGTAAAGACTTTAAATTTAGCGAGCAACGTGTTGAAGGTTATCGTAACTTTATGAATAAAGTTTGGAATGCTTCTCGTTTTGTACTTTCGAACTTACAAGGCTTCAAAGTACCGGCCGAGGGTGTAAAAGCTTTACCAGCGCGCGCGCATCTTTCAGTGTTTGATCAATGGATTATTGCAAAGCTAGCCGAAGTTGAAAAAGAAGTTCATGAAGCATTAACGGCCGAAAGATTTTCTGATGCGGCGACTGCACTTTATCAATTTATCTGGAATCAATTTTGCGATTGGTACATTGAATTCACAAAACCAATCATGAACTCGGCATCAGCCCAAGAAAAACATACAACTCAGTTAGTCATGGCTCAGGTTTTAAACCGTATGATTCGCTTGCTGCACCCTTTCTGCCCGTTTGTGACTGAAGAGATTTATGCGAACTTACCGATCAAGGGCGAAGCTTGCATTATCGATCAGTACCCAACCGTACAAAACGATAAAGACTTTTTGGCCTTCGCCAGCAAAGAGGCTGAAGTTGAGATTGATATCGTAAAAGAAGTGATTACGGCTATCAGAAATATTCGCGGTGAAAATCGCATTAGCCCGGCTATTAAACTAAACATTCGACTTGGTGTAACCCAAGATGATGTACAAAAGATTCTAAGCCATAATAAGTCGGCCATTGTTACGATAGCTCGGCTAGAAACTATGGAAATTGGTGCCGACGGCGACATGAATAAATGTGCTGTGGCTCCGGTTGCGGTTGGCGAATCTCGCATTAAAGTTATTATTCCGCTGGACGGGCTGGTTGATTTTAACGAAGAGATTAAACGTATTCAAAAAACGATCGAAAAACTTGAAAAAGACGTTGGTTTACTAAACGGAAAGCTTTCGAACGAAAAATTCGTTCTGAACGCTGACCCAGAGGTTATTGCCAATGATCGAGTTCTTTTGCAGCAGTCCAAAGAACAAGTGGTTTCGCTTAAAGACGCTTTAACTCGATTTCAGTAAACGGACTTTGGTCTGGCTGATATTTTTAAAAAACAAGTCCATATCTGCCGATAAGCTTGCATGGACTTTAATACGTTAACTGGCCAAATTTATAATGAATTTAGTTTATATGAAGAAATTCTTGCTGAGGTTGAAGACCATTTAGAAAAGTATTTTATAACTTTCGTGCATTTTTACTTCGAGCGCCTAACAAACAATCGAATAAAAATAACCAAGGTTTGCTATTTTAAAAATAGCGAAGCCATGTTTAAAGTATCAAAAGCAATCCTTGGAAATAAAGAATTTTATCAGGTTTATCATAATCATGGTCACGTCGATATATGGAAATGCCAAATGGATCGTAAATCTAAGATCTCAATTGTTTATAAAGACAAAACCCATACTGAAGAAACAGGGATAGACTTTGCCAATTTGAAGGACCATGTACCGATGACCAAAAAAGAAATTCGCGAAGCTTTTCAAGAATTTAGTGAAATTCTAAGCGAAGAAAATAACGCTCAACATTCAACTGCGAAAAAAGCCATATAATCTAAATTCAGAATTTAAAAAAGCAGCTGGATCATTATGCGTAAAAGCCTCACGCACCAGTCTTTTCGATTTCACTGTTAATTTTTCGGCTACAGTCATATTCAACAAGTCAAAACTAAGAAGAACCTGTTTTTTATGATCATTGTAGTCATGCATTATTAAAGTATTATCCGTCTCAGAAAAATGAAGCTTCACTAAGTCACGGGCTACCTGAATGTCATACGTTTTTACTAATAGTTGTTTAAGATCCGAAAACCCGTACATAAACTCTCTAGGCTGCACACTGGCTCCTTTGTTTGGTCACAGCAAAGCACATAAGCAAATGACGTACACAATCGAATCAAGGCCTTTAACGGTAAGTCTTTTGTATTTTTTTCATATCAAAAATTCTGATATTCGCTAGCAGGCAACACTTCGGTTAGACTGCCCTGGCTCATGGGGGTTAATTATGAAGTCGTTTTTTCTGGCGCTTGCGATACTGACGGCAAACCAAGCTTTCGCAATGAGCGAATCTGTTCTTTGTAACGAACAATCAAAGGCTGATCAAATTTCATTTTCTAATTCAATTGTTTCGCGCGGCCCTTCAGATTTAGTCACCGTTTTTTCTTGGAATGGTCAGAAATTTCAAGACTCGCAGTACTTTTACGACGTCAAAAAATTTTCGACGACCTCTGATATTATTATGATTCAAGAAGCGATGCACTCAGCCGGCTGGCAAGCTGCCTTCGCTTCGCATATGTCGATGAGTTTCAGTTTTCATAAAAGCTTTTGTGATTTTGACAATCTAGCCACTGGGGTCATGACTGCTGCACGTTACCAATTGGAAGAACCACTTACCTTAACAAGCCCAGGCACTGAGCCCGGTTCATTCACACCGAAGGTTTCGGGCTATTCAACTGTGACTATTAACAATAAAAAAGTGCACTTAATTAATACTCATGCTCTTAACTTTAATACGGGTCGTGATTTTGAACAGCAGATCGAACAATTAGCCGATTTTATTTCTAAGTTAAACGGCCCTATTATCTGGGCCGGAGATTTTAATACCTGGTCACCAGGACGTAAAGCTTTTCTAAATATGCATGCGGCTAAACTAGGTCTGATTCATCTAGTCCCATCTGTTGAGCCACGCCTTTTAATTTTAGATCATATTTATGTTCGTGGATTTACACCCGTGTCAGCCGAAATCATCGAAATGGATTCTTCTGACCATGACCCGATTAGAGCGGTTTTAAAATTGAATTAGTCTGATAAATAATTTTACAAACACTGGCAATTAGATGTCGAAGAATCGGTTTCGGTGCAGCTAAAGGTTTTATCACCTTTGCTTAACGAAAACGACTGAATCTTGCCGTTACGTTCAACTAGAACTAGTTCTTCACCTTCCGAATAATAAACGCGACCACCTTTTTCTTCGTTGGTCGTCGAAAAGTCTCCGCGTAAGGATTCAAGATATTCATCGCTTGGATCAACCGACTGTTCAGGGTTGAGTTCTTGCAATTCAGGCATGCCTTGGTCATTCATTTTATAAAGCTGCGCGCGCTTGATAGGGTTATTATTATCTTGGTACTCAACCTCGGTGCGGATGCGCTTCAATTCACCGTTAGGCGAACGAACATCTAGCTGAGCCCAATCATCCATTTTTACTACGACATCGCCTAAAGTAGGCTGTAGCGACACAACCAGGTTATCAAATGTGGGCTCGACGACTTCCGAATTTACCGAGGGTGTTACGCCCAGACATTGACCCATTAGCTTGATGTGTGTTGAAAACGCCTTATTCACGTCGGCCACGTATTCAGCCGAATTCGGCGACTCAGTCGCTTTTTCTTTAATTGCGTCTGAGTCTAATAATTGCTTTTTAATAACTTCTTCAGATTTTTTTTCGGTATCTAATCGCGCGACCTCGTTAGTCGAATCAGCATCAACGGCGCTATCGCGCAGATCAGAGTGGTCTTGCCAAAAAAATAAAACCATAACCGCAAGAGTTATGGCGATAGTTACTAGATAACGTATTTGCATAGTTTACTTAATTAGACCAATTTCTCTAAGTCTTTGCATCAAAAATTCGTGAGCCGTAATATCGGCATATTTAGCGCCCGTTCCACGGCACGAAGGCAAGCAAGACAGCATCGATTCTGGATGCGGATGCATAAAGAACGGCATCGAGTATCTTGACGTATTTTTGCCATCTTGCGGATTGATCACACGATGAGTTGTCGACGGGATTACGTCATTCGTAATGCGTGCTAACATATCACCCGCATCAACGATCAAAGTACCGTAATCGCTTTCGATATCTAACCAAGTGCCGTCGCGATCTTTTAACTGAAGGCCTGAAGTTGTCGCCGCTGGCAAGATCGTAATAAAGTTAATATCTTCGTGCGCGGCCGCACGTTCGCAGCGCGGGTCGACCCCTTCAGGGATCGGCGGATAATGCAGTAAACGTAAGATCGAATTTCCTTCGACGACCATTTTTTTGAAGTAATCTTTTTCAACCTGTAAAGGGTAAGTTAAGGCCTCCATCATTTGAATTCCGGCGTTCTCTAGCTGTGAAAATAATTTATCGAATAAAGGTCTAAATTCTGGAACAGCTTCGTCTGGCCAAATATTCTTTGGGTAATACTTTGCGAATGCATGACCATCTTCAACTTCGCGGCCTACGTGCCAAAATTCTTTCAAATCTTTTACCGGCGAACCTTTCGCATTTTCGGTACCGAATTTTGTGTAGCCACGTTGGCCCCCGCCTAATTCAGAAATATAAGAAACTTTTTGATTTTCAGGAAGTGCGTAGAATTTTTCTAAAATTTGGTAAGCCTGTGTAAGTAAATCTTTTGAAACATCGTGGTCTTTTAAAATGATAAAACCGTAGTCTTTCATTCCGTGAAAAAGTTGTTCAATGAATTTAACTTTATCGTCTTGCGATCCGTGTAAGTAAGATCCTAAGCTGAGTGTAGGTACTTTTCTTAAAGTCGAAGTCGTTTGATGAGTTGTTTCCATAGGCCCCCCAATGTGTGCATAATTAAGCACAATTTAAGCAGCAATTCTAGCGTGATGTCACAGGCACAATATTGAATTTATTATGCTAAAAACGGATATCAAATACGTAAGCCTCTGTGGCCGATTGAAATTCAAAGTGAATGTCCCCGTCGTATAGTCTGAAAGCGTGTTTATTGCGATATGGAGACACACCGGCCTCGTAACCCTTATAGATGACCGGACGCGGGTCCGATTGCAGGGTCTCGGTGATGACTTCTTTCAGTTCATTTTTTTTCGTTCGATCGCTCCAATTTTGCAAAATTTCTAAGGCCGCATCGCTAAAAGTGACCTGAATAGGTTCGCGCTGAACAGATGCCGTCCACCCACTTTTGGCGTTAGGAATACTTTCAAACTGAGGAAGATACGGCTTAATGTCTAGAATAGGCGTACCGTCAACAAGGTCTGCTCCAGCGAAAATTAAAACATCATTCTTAATTTCAACCAGCTCAACTAACGACAGACCAATCGGGTTCGGCCGATGCGGGGAACGCGTCGCAAACAAACCCATCGTTTCACCATCTAATCGTGGAGGATGAACTTTCGCGTGAAACCGAGATGAATTATTCAGATGAAATACAAACTGTAACCAAACGTGGGAATAACCCGTTAAACCCTGCAATGAAAATTCGGGTTGTAAATCAGCTCTGATTTGTAATTCAGAATAAGCTTTTTTAACCAAACCCGGTTGCCGAGGTACACCAAATTTATCGGGGTAACACGACTTTAAGAATCCGATGGGTTTAAAATTAAAAGTTAGATCCGAGCTCATGGCTGATCTATATCCAATAAGTTTGTCGGTTTCAATAACCAACCCCTGAATCAGTTGATTTCACCCCGAAATGCGGCAGAATTTAATTTCACCTAAGGATTCACATGAATAAAGTACTTGTTGCGATCAGTGCCTTCATTTTATTAACGACAATAACCTTGCCCGCGTTTTCGTGGGGTGGTCGCGGTCACGCCGCCATTTGTGAATCAGCCGTGTTTTTAGTGAAGAATAATCAACTAAAAGAGTACTTACAAAACAAGCCACAAATCATGGGCCACCTTTGCAATATTCCCGACACTTACTGGAAGAATCTGTCTTCGGAAATGCGTAAGCTGGGCGACCCTGGTCACTTTATCAATGCCGAAAATATTGGGTTGAAAATTAAAGATGTACCGGTTGATTACCGTTCGATCGTCAGCAATTATACGGGCCAAGCTAGTAAAGTAAAAGAAAACGGAAAAATATTTTCAGTTCCTGATGAGCTGGGATCAAACTGGTGGAGAGCCGAACAGTTCTATCGCCGCGCGATCGCTGACGGGGTTGCGATGAAAGATTTAGAAGCTCCGAAAAATTCTAAAGAAGAACAAAACGACGATCTTCCGTATAACAAAAACTTTTTTCAAATGATGGTTAACTTGGGTCTGATGGGTCACTTTATCGGAGACGCCAGCCAACCTTTTCACAATACCTCAGATTACGATGGATACGCTGCGGGTCACGGTGGAATTCACGCCTACTACGAAGATAGCGGAGTTGCATTCTTTGATGCCGACTTAGTGGCGCGCATCACCAAAAAAGCGCGCTCAATCAAGAACCCAAGCTATACAAAACAAAAAACATTTATTGAAAATATGCGCGTGCTCAGCGACATCTCAGTCGAAGAAGTAAAAGCGATCTTGAAAGCCGATCCCGTGACCACACCTTCAAGCCTAAAAATTGAAAAAGGCATGAGTCTGCGCACGCCCGCTGTTCGAAAAGACGCGTCGGTCGGTTTTAAAAAATTTGAAAAATTATACATAGATGAAATGTCTCGGGCGGCTTACTTCTTAGCTTACTATTGGGATGAAGCCTACAAAGCGGCAGGCGAACCATCGGTTAAGGCCTACAAAAGCTATCGCTTCCCACATAGCCCCGAATTTGTACCACCCGACTATTTCGACGTTAAACCGCCCGAAAAAAAGTAAGACTAACCGCGCGAGCGGCCTTTACGGCGGCGCTTATCGCTCTTGGCAGATGTGATTCGTATCGAACTGTTTTGTAGAAGTCGCGCAATTCGTTCGATTTCAGATTGTTGTTTTCTGATATCGCTTAGATCATCTAACAACATTTTTTTTTGCTGCTGGTAGGGCTTGAAAACTTTCTTTTGAATTTTACTGTATTCTTTCAAACTTGAAAAATTCCAAGCCGGGTTTTCTTTTAAATCGTTGTAAGCTTCAACAAGTTGTTCGTATTCTTCTTTTAAAGAATCTGCCGCTGAATATATTTCGGCAATACTAAGTTCTTGATGTTCGTTCATAACTAGAATGATTTTGTTATGCTGCGTCTGTAAGCCGGTGACGTCTTCTTTTTGATAAGCCTTCATCACCTTTTGCCAGGTTGCATCGAACCAGGCTTTTAATTCAGGCGTCGAATCAGATTTAAAATTATCAGGGTGAATTCGCCGAACGATTTTTCGGTATAACGACTTTAAACGCAGCTGATGGTTTTCGTTCAAAGTACTTTTTGCTTCAGTTTTTTTAGTTTTCTTTTCTTCGAAAAATTCTTCGCGTTCTTTCTTTCGGTCACCTAAATCTTCAATAATATCGTCAAGGTTCATACCGGTATTTTCGGTTGCACTTTTGTTTAAAAACTTACGAATCTTCGCCGGAGTTAACTTCCAGATTCTTCTTAAAAGCTCAGGGTGCGAAGTCTGGGTTAAAATTTTAATGGCCGTAACAACAAATTCAACTCCGTCATCGAAGTATTTCATGACTTGTGTGATTTTATCATCCGAAAGATTTTCGTAATATTCGATTTGTTTTTTAAATTTCACGCGCGCTTTTTGAATGCTGTCGGCCTCTTTTTTTAGATGCGCTGCCTGTTCGTCTTCAAACTGATTCTGACTTTCGTCAAAACCTTTATCTTGATCGGCTTGCTCATTCGCTTCATCGAAAGTAGATGGCTCGTTATCTTCGTCGTCGTCGTCAGGATTTAGTTCGCGCCGCAAATCTTTGGCTCGTTTAGCTCGGGCATTTTCTATCTTTTCGCGAGTTGTCGCATCACCGGTATCGTAGCGCTGCTGCTCTTCTTCTAAAAAAATAAGAGCTTCGGGCATTGAGATCTTTTTTCTGCGCGCTAACAGCAGCAGTTCGTTAAACTGATTAGCGGCGCGAATGACTTGGTCTTTCACTTTCTCGATGTCAGCTAGTAAGGGCTGAACGCTTAAATTATACCAATCCGAATAAAGCTTCAGATCGACGTCGTTAAATTTTTGCGTGGTCACTTCGATGATTTTAATTTTTTGCAGCCAAAGATTGGCTTGTTTAATGGCTTCGCGCTTGAGGGGTTCGTTATCGATAACTAAAACCGCTTTGGATGATGATTGAGTTGCGCGCTTAGAATCGTTCATTTAACTAGTAATGAACTGTTTCGTAACTGATTTCAAATAAAAAAAGCCTTGGGTATGAGCCAAGGCTTTTTGAGTTTAACTTTTCTGTTAAGAAATATTAAATCATTATCCCAAGGGATAAATTAGAACATGTACGTTGCGCCAACTTGAGCTAATAAAGCTGCAGAGTTGTAAGCTTGAGTTCCACCAGTTAAAATTGTTCCATCAATAACTAACTTGTTAAACTTCAAGCCAAGGCCTGCTGCAAAAGTAGTGTTGTTTGTTACTGGATTCAATTCAGCTGTTGTTGTAGCTGCGCTTGTTTTAGTTGAACTTAAAATCGGAACAGCTTGTGTGATAGAACCACGGAAAGCCATCCAAGAAGTTGCATCAACTTCTAAACCCATTGTTACCGGGAAAGCCAATGTAGTTGTCTTAGTTTCTACAGAAGTAAGAGTTGCGTTATTTTTTTGCTCAGTATTTTTCAATCCTAGAGTGTAGAAAAATTCAGTTCCGTCTTTTTTCATAGAGTTAGTTGCGCTAACGCCATAAACCATAGTGTCGAATTTTTGAGTTTCTGCACCACCAGCGTTTTCAACTTTGAAACCTGCTACAGTTAAGTCAGCAAATAAGTAAGTTGTATCTAACCAGTAACCGAAAGCAGCTTGAATACCTAAAGTACCCTTGAATTTGCCATCAGTATCATTTTGGTAGTTGTTAGATAAACCAACTGCTAAACGACCATCCATAGCACCCATACGGAAACCACCGCGTAGGCCCATTGTGTCTTCTTTTTCGTTAGGAGATACTTTTGATTCTGATTTTGAGTAAACCAAAGTACCAGCCCAAGCAAGATCGCCCATTTTCATACCATAGAATAATTCAATTGGATTCTGCTGTAATAAAGCATTTCCACCATTCAATGTAAATTGAGTAGGAACAAGCGCTGTAGCAGAACGCAATTGCGTTGCTAAAGTACTCATGTGACCAATTGCAAGACCGGCTTTAGCGTCGCCGTAAGAGCGAACAACCATACCTTCAGCATTGTTTTGACCGTTACGGCCAGTAGCAGTTCCTAAGCCTGACTCCATGTTTACATAATCGCCACCAACAAAGAACATATCAGCTGGTTGGCTGTATACTGTTTGTGTGTCGATCAAGTGTGGAGACGTTGCTAAAGCGTTGAAACGTGCCTTAGTTGCGAATGCATTTACAGAAGCTAATGCTACTGCTAATACGATTAAATTTTTCATGTTTGCGTCCTTTCGTTAAGTGCAAATTATGTTTTCTGTTTACGTTATGGATTAAAGCGTAATGAGGGCGCGTTTTAAACGCAACTGAAAAAGTTTTGAGAAACATTTGAATTACTTATAGTTGGCGCTAATTAATTAGCATTGTGTTGCCAAAACACACCACAGTTGCTGAATTTAGTTTCAAGCTTCCATTGCAACAATTTTTTTGTTGTGCAGAAAAAAATCTTAAATTTTTCGACTATGCATATCTAGGAAATGCTTAACAGAAGCGATTCTTAAGGCCATCAATGATGGAAAAGTTGTTCACAATTTCAGTTTTTGACTTTTTAAATGATGGGTAGCGTTTGACGAATCACGCCACGGTGTTTCACTAACGCGTTTGCTTAAGATGCGCCGAGCTATAGCACCGACTAAGGTCTAGTCTATGACTAGTTAGTGAGCGAAATAGGTAGAGCTTCTATTCAATCCGCCCACATATTGTGGTCTGGCTTACCCTAAACCTATCGAAAAGCCTGTTTACATGTTAATTATCATTCATATATTGAATAGCAAGAATCTAACTAATGAGGACGTGTAACTTAAATATGAGTGCAAATAACAAAACACTGAGTGGCTTTATCAAACGACACCCCGATGGATTTGGTTTTTTTATTCCCGACGATAAAGAGCATCCTGACGTTTACGTACCTCAACAAGCGATGATGTCGGCTATGACGAATGATCGCGTCGAAATCATTGCCGAAAAAGAACGCGACGGAAGATTTCGCGGAGAAATCGTACGTATCACAGAACGATCGCAAAAACGCGTGGCCGGAAAATTCTTTAAGATAAACGAAAAATATGGAGTTATTAAAGATGAAGGCCGCGGTTGGGGCCAAGATCTAAAGATTAATACAGATAAGGCCATGAACGCCCAAGACGGCGAACTTGTCGAAGCTCGTATTAATACATTTCCGGATGAGGGCCCATTTGTCGGCGAAGTCGTACAAGTTATTGGCGACGCGAAAGATCCGTTAAATGATATCAAGCGCGTAGTTATCACTCAAAATATTCCAGATACTTTTTCTTCCGAGACTTTAGAAGAAGCTAGTCACTTCAACACAAACCCCACTGAAAAAGATTTCGTGGGTCGAACAGATCTGCGCCATTTACCTATCATTACTATAGATGGTGCAACGGCTAAAGATTTCGATGATGCGATATTAACTGAAATGACCGAAGAAGGTTTTCATCTCTATGTAGCAATCGCTGACGTCAGTCATTATGTGGGCGTCGGAACCGCCATGGACAAAGAAGCTTACGAACGCGGAAATTCAGTCTACTTTCCTAATTTCGTAATTCCGATGTTGCCCGAAGCTATTAGTAATGGTCTTTGTTCTTTGAACCCGCACGTTCCCCGTCTAGCGTTAGTCTGTGAAATGACATTTGATTTCACGGGTGAACTAAAAACTTCTAAATTTTACGAAGGCGTCATCGAAAGTAAAGCCCGCGTTACCTACGGACAAGCGCAAGAGCTTCTTGACGGAGCTGCCGGCAAGTCTTCTATGAACTTAGAAGTGGCGAAGAAATTAGACCACGTTAAAGAAAATATCTTTCGCAGTTCTGATTTAGCGAAAGTTTTAATGGCGAAGCGTTTTAAAGAAGGCTCGCTTGATTTAGAAGTGCCCGAAACTGAATTAGTCATTGATGCGGCCGGTGAACCAGTCGACGTGATCAAGTCTGAACGTTTATTCGCGCACCGATTGATCGAAGAGATGATGTTATCGGCCAACGTGGCTGTTGCAAAATTTTTCGCGCAAAAAGAAATTCCGGCGATTTATCGTGTGCACGAAGAACCTACTTCTGAAAAAATCGAAATACTACAGCGCTACTTAGCTAATATGGGATCTGAAAGCAAAACAACCGGCGGAAAATTGCAAAAGCGCTTAACGCGCATGCTGCAAGAATTCGATGGCAAACCCGAAGCACAGATCATTCATATTTTGACTTTACGCTCAATGAGCCAAGCTAAGTACACCCATAATAACCTAGGCCACTTCGGACTAGGTTTCGATTTTTACACTCACTTTACTTCACCGATTCGTCGTTACCCCGATTTAATCGTGCATCGCTTGATTAAAAAATTAATCATGCCCAATAGTAACTATCGCTTAATGACCGAAGAAGATCTTGCCACTGCGGGTACCTGGTTATCTGCGACCGAGCAAAAATCGGCAAAAGCAGAACGTCAAATTCAGGCGATTAAAAAAGCGCGCTTTATGCAAAAGATGGTGGGCGATGTTTTCGAGGGTATTATTAGCTCGGTGACTAAGTTCGGCGTCTTTGTGTTATTAAGACAGTTTAATATCGACGGTCTGATTCGTTTAGATGATCTTGGAAAAGAAAAATTTGAATTCGACGAAGAAAACTTAACTTTAGTTGCTCCTCGTTCGGGGTTCACCTATAAGATGGGCGATACTTTAAACGTAGCGGTCAGCATGGTTGATGTCGAGCAAGGTCAAATCAATTTCGTGTTAGAAAAAGATGCGGCCAATGCGGCCGAAATGGCAAAACGTCCGACCAGCCGCCCCGAAAAACGAGATGCCGGTGGTAAAAGAAAGTCTTACGCCAAAGAAGATTCAAAATTCGGTAAGAAAAAAAATCACGGCGGAAATAAATTCGGCAAGTTGAAATCGAAAGACGAAGCCGCGGCCCCTGAACGTGGACGCAACCGTGACGACAAACCTTCGGCACGCGCGGCTTTTAATAAAGACTCGGGCCGCCCGCAGTTTGGTAAGAATACCGCGAAGCCTTCGTTTGCGAAAGATTCTCGTCCGGGATTCAGTCAGTCAGCAAGTAAACCTGCATCTAAATCATTTGCAAAATCGACTCCGATCGTAGCTCCGGCCGCAAAACCAGCCGCAGACGGAAGTTATCAGCCGAAGCCGCGTTATGCATCTTTATCTGATTACCTCGATCAGAAAAAGAAAGGCTCGCATGAAGAGAACCCAGACTCAAAGCCCGCTTTTAGGTCCGCTGAAAATCGGCCGAACGCTGAAAAACGCCGCCCGTCTTCGAACGATTCTAGCAGTGTTCGCAAAGCACGGCCTGACAAATCTCGTAGAAAGAATAAATCTAGGTAGTTTTGTTCAGTCTAAATTTAAAGTTGATAAAGAACACTTATCTTTACCAACGCGAATTAAACTAAGCTTCGAAGAGCTAGGACCGACTTTTGTTAAGTTCGGTCAGCTATTAGCGACTCGTCCCGATTTAATTCCGCAAGACTATATAGATGAAATGTCTTTACTACATGACCAGGTTAACCCACTTGATTTCAGCGTGATTGAACAGGTTCTATCCGATGATCTTGGCCCCGATTGGAAAAAACACTTTCTTCATCTTGAATCAACTCCGTTAGGCGCGGCCAGCATTGCACAAGTACACCGCGCAATTTTAGCTGATGGTAAAAAAGTCGTTATTAAAGTTCAGCGCCCCGGTATTGTGCAAGTTATCAACGATGATCTAAATGTACTTTATTTCATTGCCGAACTTCTTGATAAATATATTCCTGAAATTCGCCCCTTTAACCCGGTCGGAATGGTCGATGAATACTTTAAAACTTTAGAGCTAGAAACCAACTTCGTTGTCGAAGCAAATAACATCCGTAAATTTAAAGAGCTTTTTAAAAACGAACCAAATATCAAAATCCCCACGGCTTACATGCAGCTAACGACGGAACGAATCCTTATTATGGACGAACTTGATGGCAAGCCCCTTAGTAACGAGGGTGCGCTGACCCAGCCCGGAGTTAACCCAGAAGAAATTATTAAGATTGGTTTGCGAGCTTATTTAAAAATGGTTTTCATTGATGGATTTTTTCATGGTGATTTGCATGCTGGTAACTTTTTTGTATACCCGAACAATGGCGTCGGTTTAATCGACTTCGGAGTCGTTGGCCGTTTAAATACAAAAACACAATCTGCCATCGTAAATATGTTAATCGCTTTATCTAAAGAAGATTACACTCGACTTGCTTACGAGTACGTCGACCTTGCCCCATTTTCTGACGATGTGAACGTTGATATCTTCGCTAAAGAACTGCAGGCGCTGATTTCGCCGTATTACGGTTTAACACTGAAGCATATGAATGTCGGAAAAATTTTAATGTCTTCATCAAGCGTTGCGGCCCAGCACGGGTTAATGGTTCCAACCGAACTGATGATGTTTTTTAAATCAATTGTTTCGATTGAAGGCTTAGGCCAAAGAATTATTCCTGATTTTGATTTTCTTCAGCATACTTTAATTATGGTTGGCGAAGTGGCGCAAAGCCAATTGCAGCCGACTAAATTAATGGATGAAGCCTCTCTGATCTTTCGTGAATCACGCGGTTTTTTCTCGGCGCTACCTAGACAACTAGGTCTTATGTTACGCAGAGTGAATTCACCTGACTATAAAACCAAAGTGCACATCGAAGGGATTGAAGAATTAAGAAGAAGTATTGAAATTTCTTTTAATTTACTTTTCTTAGGCATTATCATGGCGGCTTTAATCATTTCAAGTTCGCTGATTTACCCACACCCTTCAGCTTGGTTAATCAGCGGGTTCCCCGCGTTTACGGTCATCGGCTATGTTTTAGCTGCCGGGCTTGGTATCGTTGCTTTTTTTAACTATATCAAAAAATCTTAAGGGGCCTTTATGCAGCAAATTTACTACGAACTAAGCGTATTGGCGAAAGCGGTTCACTTTAAAAACTTATCGGGTGCCGCCTTGCACGTGGGTCTTAGCCAACCGCAACTATCGCGCATTATAATTAAGATCGAAGAAGAATTAAAGATTGTTTTGCTTGATCGGGCCGCGAAACGTAAATCTGGCTGGACGCCAATTGCATTTGAATTATCAGACATGTTTGAAAAATCGATTAAGCGTCTAGAGAGCGAACTCATGAGCTTTAGCCAAAACCAAATGATTGGCGAATTACACATCGGCACACTTGAAGGCTTACAGAGCTTCGCCATGGATGCTTGTAAGCACTTTTTCACCGAAGTGGGCGTAACAAAAATTTTTATTGAAATATACGACCTAAACGAACTTGAAGCGCATTTTTTATCGGGGCATTTAGATATTATTTTTACTTCTAAGTCTCCGGGTCGACAGAAATTTAAATATCTAAAAGAATTAGGCTTTCAGGTGCTTGAAAGAATTCAAACTGATAAAAAATATGCGGTTCTGTCTAGTTTCGAATACGGTCGTTCGGCTAAAAAAGAATTCGATGATTTTAATCACGTGTTAGTTACGAATTCATTAGCCATGCGCAAAGAATGGTTTGATAAAATTGGCGGTACAGGTTTTCTACCAACCGAAGCTAAACGCGGTAAATCAAAAGAGCATGAGCCCGTACTGATGATCGGCACCGAGATCTTAAACCCCGTGGTATGGAATCAGATCTCAGCATTTGTTGATAAAGATTAGTACCAGTTAAAAACTAAACTGGTGCGGGACCGCGCCAGTAGTGACAAGTGTAACCATTCGGATTTTTTTGTAAGTAATCTTGGTGATAGTCTTCGGCGCTATAAAATGGCGGTGCCTTAACGATCTCAGTTACAATCGTACGTTTCCATAAACCCGACTGTTGTGCTTCTGCCTTTGCTTTTTCAGCGATTTCTTTTTGTAGCTCGTCAAAATAAAAAATAACCGAACGATACTGCGTACCGATATCGTTGCCTTGTTGATTGGGCGTCGTCGGATCGTGTAACGCAAAAAAATGTTTTAACAAAGTCTCGAAGCTAATCTTATCGGCGTCAAAAACAACTTGCAAAGCCTCTGCGTGGCCCGTTGTGCCCATTTTTACTTTATTGTACAAGGCTGTTTCGGCACTTCCGCCGCAATAGCCAACCTCGGTTTCTAAGACCCCAGGTAGTACGCGAATTAATTCTTCGACTCCCCAAAAGCAACCGGCTGCAAAAATTGTTTTTTCTTTTTTCATTATTTGATCTCGCAATCTAAACTCGATTGTTCGCTACCGACGCTTAATCTTAACGTCATTGATTTTTCGATATAGCTTGGCATGTTACTTTGTGTACTAATGTTTGCCGGATTGTGAGTGATTTTCATATAGTTCATACGCTCTTCGACGACTGAAACTTCAAAGGTGTAATCACCCCGCGTTTCAATGACGTAGGCCATACCGAATTCGTCGACGTTTACTTTGATTGGTTTTAATTCAGGCTTCGCCCAAATCATGCATGCAAGTACATATTGTATCATTTATTTTCTCCGATTAAACATAATAGCTCAAACATCGTATCTACTGCAGCCATCGCAGTAATGCCCGCAGCATCGTAAGGTGGTGAAACTTCAACGATGTCTGCTCCGACTAGGTTTTCAATTTTCAAGCCACGAAGAATACGTTGTGTTTCGTAGGTCGTCAGCCCGCCTGGTACCGGAGTTCCCGTGCCCGGGGCATATGCGGGGTCTAAACAATCAATATCGAAGCTAATATAAGTCGGCCCTTTAAAGACCGGCAGCTTCTTGATTACTTCGGCTAACGAGCCTTCCCGAATATCATCTACAGTTACAACGTGAACACCATTTTTTTTAACAAAATCTAAATCTGCACCAGCCGCTAAGGGCCCACGAATACCAATTTGCATCATCTGCTTCGGGTTAACTAATCCCTCGTCGACCGCATGGCGTGCAAAAGCTCCGTGATGATATTCACAGCCCCATGCTGCCGGATAAGTATCTAAGTGAGCATCAAAGTGAATAAAATTCAGTGGCTGCCCGTGATGTTTTCGTAACGCACGTAACACGGGTAAAGTTGTCGAGTGATCTCCGCCTACAGAGACGAACTTTTTTCCGGTAACAATAACTTCGGTAATAAATTTTTCAATTTTTTCGTAAGTTTGGGCTTGATCGATGGGCACTGTCGAGCAGTCACCAATATCGGCTACTTTTAGTTTTTCAAAAACTGAAACTCCGCCTCGAGCCATATTAAAGCCGCGACCTAGGCTTGAATAATCACGCACATGAGCAGGCGCAAATCGCGCGCCGGGGCGGTAAGATACTCCACCGTCATACGGAATACCAAACAGTGCGACATCAAAGTCGTCTTTTATCTGTGCTATAGGCAAACGAAAAAAAGTTTTAATACCCGAAAATCTGGGAAATTCGCGACCGCTCAGCTGTTTGTATTCGTTGTTCATAGCCTCATTATCTGCAAAATTCCAGTTGGTTACAAACGCTTTATCAATTAAAGTCACGTGTCATGGCCGTTACTAATCCGACTAAAAAGCAATCCCTTAAGTTGAATCTAGATCAAAGCGATCTTATTGCGTGGTACCAAGAAAATAAGCGTATTTTGCCGTGGCGTCAAAATCGCGACCCGTACCGCATTTGGATTTCTGAAGTCATGTTACAACAAACGACTGTAACCGCCGTCATTCCTTACTACGAAAAGTTTTTAACGCGCTTTCCAAATGTGCATACTTTGGCTGAAGCTGAACCAGGCGACGTTATCGAAATGTGGGCCGGGCTTGGTTATTACTCGCGCGCGCGCAATCTACATAAGTCGGCGAAAATTTTAGCCAAAGATAAATTTCTAGATAAAGCCCATCTACTTTTAGAATTACCAGGCTTCGGACCCTACACATCACGCGCGGTTTCAAGCTTGGCGTTCGGCGAGCCTGTCGGAGTTTTAGACGGTAACGTGATTCGCGTTTTGTCACGATTTCACGGACTGAAATTAAACTGGTGGGAAAATAAAGAAAAACTGAAGTTGCAAGAGCTTTCCGACAAGTTAGCTTTTACAGAATTAAGTTCTGATATCAATCAAGGCTTGATGGAATTAGGCGCGACAATTTGCACTCCCAAAAAACCGGTGTGTCTGCTTTGCCCTTGGAAAAAACGCTGTGTCGCTTTCGATAAAGGTATCGTTGAACAAATTCCGCTACCTAAACCCAAACCGCAATTTGAAATTTGGCTTTGGACATTGAATCCCGTTGTTAAAAACGGAAAGATTTTTATGCAGCAGAACGCGGCGACACCGTTTTTAAAAAATGTCCTGTTTCCACCGGGCCGGGCCAAGCAGGTGGCAAAAAAACCTGCCGACTATGATATCAAACATGGCGTAACTAAGTACGATATTTTTATTAAAATTGAAAATATGGCGCTGAAAACTTCTGGTCTAGGAGAATGGGTTACAATTGCAGACGTTAAAAAAATTAATCCAACTAGCTTAATGACTAAAATTTTGAAATTCATTGAAAAATAGACTAAAATTAACCAATGTTAACCGCTCTTCTTGTATTCATTATTCAGTTCAGTTCGGCCGCGCCGCACCCTTTGGCAGGTTCGTCGATTGTTAACCGTCCGCAGAATAGTATCGCAATGAGCCTACTCGGTTTTAAATTGGGCGCCATGCCAGCCAATTGGGTTTATAAGAATAGCTCAGACCTTGAATCGCTTTCGCTTGAGATGGGCCCTTCAGAATCAACTTCAAAATCACTTTTAACTTTAAGAACCGAAACCGTGGCTGCCAAAACAGATCTTGAAAAATACGTGCGTCAGTATTTACGTGATTACAACCAGTATGGTTTTGAAGTGGTCGGTTTGCAGTCGTATAAAAAAAGTATAACGCCATCAGTGATCGTCGATTTAACTCAAAAAAATAAGCAAACAAAGTCTCGCCAAGTGTTTTACCAGCATGGCAATAAAATAGTGTTGGCAACCTGCTTAGATAATTTTGAACATTTTGAAAAAACAATTCAGGTTTGCAACCGAATTCTTGGTAACTTTCAGTGGCGTTAAGCCACTGAAACTACTTTTTTATTTATCCGAATATTTTTCGGAAGAATGATTTAACTTTTTGCCCGACCGAAGCATTTGGATTGCTCGGTGAACTTGAACCACCCGAAGATCTTCGTGAACCCGCATTATTTCTAAAACTTTTCGATGCCGGTTTATTTGCAACGACTGCATTCAAATCTTTTGGTTTGGCTGTGGAACTAGTGCCGTTTGTATTTTGCACACGAGCCGGTCGATCAAACTTCTTACCCGGCCCCGCTGCGGCGCCATTCGTTAGTTTTTTATCAAAACGCTTTTCGCCTTGAGGCTTCGCAGTTTGCGGACGTGGAACCTGCGGTTTTGATAGATCATTAGGAATAGGTAACTTAAGTGGAGGCCCCGCGTGAACAGCTGCTGCCGGCGGGCCTTTGCGCTCGGGACGATTGCTATCACGGCCACCGTCTCGGCGAGGACCACGATCTGAACCGCCGCCGCGTGAAGGGCCATCTCGGCGTGGACCACCACGACCGCTGACTCCGCGACCATCACGAGAACCACCGCCCGATCCGCGGTCAAATTTATTTCCAAATCCAGAATCACTGGTTAAACGTTTAAAATCTTTTAGTAATTCAGCATCTTCAAGAAAAGCCGTATTAATTTTTTTCTTTGTATACTCTTCAACGCGATAAAGTGAATCGATGTCACGGTCGCTAATCAAAGAGAACGCTTTACCTTCACGACCTGCACGTCCCGTACGACCAATGCGGTGAACGTAAGATTCAGCATCTTGTGGCATCTCATAGTTTACAACAACGTCTACTCCGTTGATATCTAGACCGCGCGCAGCCACATCTGTCGCGACTAAAATATTTTGATCATTTTCAGCTTTAAATTTTTCGATAACAGTATTGCGCTGACTTTGGCTCATCAAACTAGAAATACCCATGGCTGGGATATTATTATTCATTAAGAACGTCGCCAAGCGATCCACATTGTGTTTGAAATTTGTAAAGATCATCGCCTGCTTCGGATTTTCTTTTTTCAAAATCGAAAGCAAAAACTGCGGTTTATCTTGATCACCTAAATGCATGATAAAATCTTTAACGTGATCGGCCTTCGCTTGATCGCGGCTGATATTCACTTCAAAAGGTTCTGCGCCAAATTGATAAGCGGTATTTAAAACATCAAAGTTTAACGTCGCTGAGAAAACTAAAAATTGGCGGTCACGCGGAACACGGCCTAAAATGTAAGTCATGTCGTCTTTAAAACCCATGTCAAACATACGATCTGCTTCGTCAAACACGATGGCGCGAACCTGCTTAAGATCGACAAAATTTTCTTTGTAAAGATCCATTAAGCGTCCCGGAGTTGAAACCACAAACTGTAATCCAGAAGCTAAAGCTTCTTTCTGTTTGTCGTAACCTGTCCCGCCGTAAAGCGGATAAGTTTTTAACCCACTGCCGGCCGCAATCTTAATAACGTTTTCGTTAATTTGATCAGCTAATTCGCGAGTCGGTACTAAAATCAAAACAAAGCTACGAGCGTTCCAATCTTTGATTGCGCGTTCGTGATTTGGATCTTCTAGAGTTCGTAAAATACGCTCGATCAGGGGCACTAAGAAGGCAGCCGTTTTGCCGGTACCCGTTTGTGCTAAACCAGCGACATCTTTATTTGAAAGAATGTGCGGAATTGTTTGTTGTTGAATCGGAGTCATCTCAACGTAGTTAAGTTTTTCGATGGCTGATGTAAGACGCGGGTCTAGATTTAGTTCAGAGTAATTCATTATTGATCATTGATATTAGATAGGCCGCACACTGTCACGGCTTAGGGGTCTTTATGCGTTGTGCAAACCAATAAAATTACGCAATTCTAAGACGAACTCTTCGTATTTTTCGAAATGCACCCAGTGTCCGACATTTTTTATTTCAACACCTTTGATGTTTGGGTTCGATGACAACATTTTTTGGTATGTTTCTGCGCTTAAAACGTGCGAATTTTCTCCGCGAATAAGTAGCGTAGGCATCTTGAACGAACTGACCTCGTGCCAGCGATCTTTAAGGTGCCCTTCGCGCGCGATTTCAAGAATGGCTTGCTTAGAGAATCTCCAGTCGAACTCGACTTTGCCATCGGCAAGGGGCTTTTCTTCAATATTAGCCTGTAAAAAAAGCGAAAGCACCTGTGAAGGCTCTTTTGATTTAAATTTGGCGTAAAACTCGGTATCGAAAAACTGTTTAATGGCGGGCTTAGAACTAAACGGAGTCGGGACCGAATCAAGCATGCGCTGGTAATAATTTGTAACGGCCGGGTCTGTATCAGGGCCCATGTCTTCAATTGTCAAAGTTCGAACTTTTTCAGGATACAAATTCGCAAAAACCATGGCGTTACGACCGCCCATCGAGTGACCCACCAAATGAAATTTGTCCCAGCCCAGCGCTTCGGTGATTTTGCATAAGTCTTCAGCAAACACTTCCGGCGAGTATCCCGATTCGGGCTTGAAAGAACGCCCGTGACCGCGCTGATCATAAATCAAACACTGAAAGTCGTTCTCCATGCGCGAGGCAATCTTGCGCCAATTAGCTGAAAATGCCATCAAACCGTGAATAAACACAATTCTTTGCGAAGTATTTGTACCTAAAATTGAATAATTGAAGTTTTCTAGAAACACAGCACTTTAAGTACTCGACTTGAAAACGAAGCTCAATTAAAAAGTTAGATGAATGTCATTGCAACAAAGCACTTCTTTAATGAAGCACTACACTGAAATACTTCGCAAAGTAAAATACGCGATTGATCCACAAGCCGTGGGTATCTTGAAACGCCTAAAAGAGTCTGGCTTTCAAGCGTACTTAGTTGGCGGAGGAGTCCGCGATTTACTAGTTAATTTAAAACCAAAAGATTTCGACATCGCTACCAATGCGGCCCCGAATGAAGTTCGTAAAAAAGTTCCGTACTGTTTTATCATCGGTCGCCGTTTTAAATTGGTACACGCACGACGAGGCGATCAAATTTTCGAGATCGCCACATTCCGCAGACCCGCCTTAGCCGAAGAGATGGCGCTAGCCGAACAAGACGAAAATAATTTCGCCGAAGAAAACTTTTTCGGAAATATCGAAGAAGATTCTTTCCGCCGTGATTTTACGATTAATTCATTATTTTACGATCCGATCGATGAAAAAATCGTAGATCACTGTAATGGCCTTGAAGATATTCAAAGCTGCACTTTGCGCGTGATCGGTGAACCTAAAGCACGCTTGATCGAAGACCCTATTCGCATGTTACGTGCGATCCGTCTTTCACAGAAATTACAATTCACTATAGAACCTTCTTTGCGCGAAGCCATCTTTTCGCAGCGTGAAGAGTTAAAACGAAGCGCTCCACCCCGCCGACGTGAAGAATGGGTTAAATTTTTTCGACTGCCGCATATCGAAATGGCCCTGATGGAAATGTATGATCTAGGAGTTTTCGAAACAGTCATACCAACATTTCACAAAATGTTTGAAAATTTCGAACAGCGCGAAGAATTTTTAGGAATGGTTCGTCGCTTCAATTACGTAGGCTTTAATTTCGCCGACCCAACCGAATTATTTTCAGCGGTTCTGCACGCTTATTTATGGGTCGTAAGCCCGAAGGGCTTCAACGTAAACGACTTAGTCGAAAGCGAAAAACTTTTATTATTTACACGCGACGAGCTTGGCATTTTCAAAGCTGAAATGGGTACATACTTTCAAGCGGCGCAATTTATTACGTCTCTTAAAAAACGCGAAGCCTACACTAAAAAGGGTGACCGCCGCCAACGCTCGATGGTTTTTCACCAAACTTTTGAACTTTCATTGAAGCTTGCATTTTTAGCGAATGAAATCAGCGCGAACGACTTTTTGTTCTGGTTAAACGAGCGCGAACGTTTAGGTAACGCGCCCGACACAAGTTCAGACCATTCAGCGCCGGCCGACTAAGCTAACCCGGCCGCTGCGTTCACGATCGCGCCCGAATCAACCCCATGCTTACGGTATAATTCGATCGCGTTGTATGCGCTTTGTCCGAATTCAGCATGCACGCCCAATGATTTTTGTTTGATCGCAATTTTGTTTTCAACACACTCGTGTGCGATGAAAGCTCCGAATCCAAGTAATACTTGGTGGTCTTCCGCGGTTACGATGCGGCCTTCGGTCATTGCTAAAATGTCTTTTAATGACTTCGTATCGATTTTATTTAGGCAGCTTTGATTAACAACCACTGACCCGATACCCTTTGTTTTCAAATCTTCACTGGCCTTCAGGGCTTCACCCACTAAAGAACCCGTCGTCATCAAGGCAACGTTCTTTTTATCCGCGATGATATTATTTTTCAAAATTTGCGGAGCAAAAGCTTTGTAGCTAATTTTATTTTCTTCGGTCTTAAAAGACTTCGGAAAATTTTCACGGCCCAAGAAGAAAATCGCCGAATGCGGATGTTTATCTTGTTCACGCGCCTTTGCGAAATTTTCGATGACTTCGGTCATGATCATTTCGGCTTCTTCGCTTGAGCATAAATTGTATAAATCAACGCCCGGTATGGTCGCTAACATCGACATATAACTTAGCGCCTGATGGGATGCCCCATCGGCCGCGTCTTGAAAGCCCGTGTGCGAAAACACGCCGATGATGGGCGCTTCTGACAACATCGCCATCGTTAACGGCAACGCACCCTTCGTTACGCCAAACTGCGCGAAGGTATCAACGACCGGAATAAAACCTTGTTTTGATAGACCAGCGGCCGTCGAAATCATATTACTTTCGGCAACGCCTACATCAAGACTGGCTTGCGGAAATTCTTTTCTAAAACCCGCCACGCCTGTCGAGCCCGGTAAGTCCGAAGTGACTGATAAGATCGGTAAGCCTTTTTTAAACGCGTTGATCATGGCTTTCGAAATACCGACCTGAATTTTTTCTCCGGTGTCGGGCTTAGCGTTCGCTTTCAAATCTTTTTCGTGCGCGATTAATTCTTCGATCCAAGGCGCAGCAATAGCGACCACATCGTCATTTTCGTAAATCTCTTTTATAAATTCAGTTAATTCAGTCGGAGACTTGCACGGAAAACCGTGACCACCCGAAGCTGATTCAGCCGTTTTTTTAGTACCGATGCCTTTAGTCGTCTTTGCCCAAACAGCAACCGGCTGCGCGGGATTTTTCTTCGCAAGTTCGGTGGCCGCCTCAAGCGCAGTGGCGCAGGCTTGTAAGTCATTCCCTTTTTCAACTTTAATCACTTTCCAACCTAAAATTTCTAACGAATTAAAAGTGGGCTCCATTGAAAATGAATCTTGGTCAATGCGTCCCGACAGTTTGGTGTTATTATCGCTGATAATTAAAACGTAGGGCGCAAGCTGGCCTTTCTTTGCTAAACCCGGCACGGCCGCCAAAGATTCTTTCGCTTCGCCTTCCATTGCGGCACCGTCTGAAAGTACGCAATAAGTTATACGATTCGTGCCCGCTAACTTTTCAGCCAAAGCTAAACCTTGCGACTGTGGAAATGCTGATCCTAACGGGCCGTTACTTAAATAAACTCCAGCCGGAAAACAGTGAACTTCGCCGTGACCGGTTAAGCCCGATTCAATCGAGCGAAACTTCTTTAAAGAATCAATCGTAAGCCCGGCCATTTCGTAGTTGGCTTTCAAAGCGTACAAACCGTTTTCGCAGTGACCCGCATCGTTAATGATGTGCGCGAAATCAAACCACTGTTTTTTAGTTTTTTCGGCTTCGTTAAAAACTAATCCATGTAACGCCGACATTAATTCGGCTAACGCTGCTGGGCCGCCGTAATGTGAAGCGGCTCCGCCAAGTACTGCGTTCATGTCCATCAACGCAACCAGTGCGCGAGTCGCCTTCGGGTCGGCAACTAAAATTTCTTCGCCATTCTGCAATTTAATCTTTTTTGCAAACTGTGGCTTTTTGTTTTGATGTCCGGCTAAATGGTTTTTAACTTGAAGTGGTTTGATTTGTGTCATACTTATTTTTTATGACAACTACCCTATCTATTCAACAACTGCGCTCACTTCCAAAAGTTGACTTGCATCGCCATCTAGATTGTTCAATGCGTTGGAGCACTTTGCTTGAAATCGCGACAACCTTAAAGCTGGATTTCCCACAAAATCCGCAAAAACAACAAGCCTTCTTCTTGGTGACCGAACCCATGACGAATCTTGAGGCCGTTTTGAACAAATTTTTGATCGCACAAAAGGTGTTGGCCAGCGAAGAGATCTTAGAACGCCTGGCCTTTGAAGTCTGCGAAGATGCTTTCAACGACGGTGTTCGCATTTTAGAATTACGTTACGCACCCACCTTTATCGCCGATGGTCACCCGCAACTTAGTTTCGAAAAAATTCACCAAGCCTTTCTGCGTGGGATCGAACGCGCCAAAAAACAAATGCCCATCGCGGTGGGTTTGCTGTGTATTTTGCAAAGAATTTTACCGAACCAAAAATTAGATGCGGTTACCAAATTCGCCATTGAAAACAAAGCCACTTTCTTAGGAATGGATTTAGCTGATAACGAAGAAGACTCAGAACCAAAACGTTTTGCTCCTTACTTCGAAGCCGCTCGCAAAGCGGGTTTACGAACGACCATTCACACTGGCGAAGCACCAAACAAAAATGCCGGGCAATGGATCTTAGACGCCATCAACATCTTAGGTGCTGAGCGAATAGGGCACGGTGTGCAAGCGATCAACTTTCCTGAAGTGATGAAAGTTCTCATCGAAAAAGATATCCCGTTAGAAGTTTGCCCTTACAGTAATTATCTTACCCAGGCTTTTAAAACTTATGAATCGCATCCGCTGAAGCGTTTAATCGATGCGGGCGTACCGGTCACATTGAATCCCGATGATCCCGGAATGTTTGCGGCAACCTTATCTGACGACTACATGATCGCCCATCAATATCAAAATCTTTCGTTTATTGATTTTTACAAGTGCAATGAAACCGCTTACAAACATTCTTTCATTTCAGAAGCAGAGAAGAGCCGAGTATGGAGCAGATAAGAACGAAGCCCCCGGTAAAAGAATATTTCCCAGAGATTGAACCCTTTAAATCTGAGTTTTTAAAAGTCTCTGAAATTCACAATATTCACGTTGAACAGTGTGGCAATCCGAGCGGACGCCCCGTTTTATTTTTGCACGGCGGGCCCGGCGGCGGAGTTTCGCCGTACCACAGAAGATTTTTTGATCCGAAATTTTACCGTATTATTTTATTCGACCAGCGCGGTTCAGGTCAATCTACGCCAGCCGCAGATTTACGTGAAAACACCACGTGGGATTTAGTAAACGACATTGAAAAAATTCGCGCGCATTTAAATATCAAAGACTGGATCGTTTTCGGCGGCAGCTGGGGTTCAACCTTAGCGTTGGCCTACGCGATCAAACATGCCGATCAAGTGAAAGGTCTGATCTTACGCGGAATTTTTCTGACTCGCCCGTCTGAAATTAAATGGTTCTACCAAGAAGGCGCTTCGCAGATATTTCCTGACGCATGGGAGACTTACTTTAATCATATTCCAGCCAACGAACGTCATGATTTCGTAACCGCTTACTACAAACGTTTAACCAGTGAAAATGCTGACGAACGATTAGCGGCCGCCCGCATCTGGAGTCAGTGGGAAGCCGCAACTTCTAGACTGTACGTCGACCCAAAATCGATTAAAGAATTCGACGAGCCCGTCCTAGCATTGCAGTTCGCCCGCATCGAATGCCATTATTTTACGAACAATTCTTTTTTTGAAACCGATAATTACTTGCTCGAAAATGTTTCAAAAATTAAGCAAATTCCGACAACAATTGTTCAAGGGCGTTATGATGTTGTCTGCCCCATGCGCAGCGCTTGGGATTTACATCGCGCTTTTCCAGAAGCCTCGCTTAACATCGTGGCAGACGCTGGGCATTCTGCAGGTGAACCAGGGATCACTTCGGCTCTAATCGAAGCTACTGAGGCCTTTAAAAAGTACTAACGCATTACAACATAACAAATTCTTATCAAGGGTATGGTGCCAAATGTTTTGAATCTGTACCCAAAATGGGTTTTATTGCACCCACGCAAGAGGGGTCTTGCGGTTTAACTTTAAGGGGGCCCACATGAACACACGCAATCTTATAAACTCGCTATTTGCATTTACATTCTTAGGTTTATTCGTGTCTTGCTCTCCTAGCAAAACAACAAGCGCAATCGCAAATAACGACGATCAAGCCGGCATTATGAAAGGCGTTGATTCAACTTTAGATTTCCAAAAAGAAAACGGAATCGTCGGAATTTACCTGATGCTAGAAGATTCTAAAGGCAACCAAGGCGGAGCCACTTGCACCGGAACTTTAGTACGCCCAAATGTGGTATTAACTGCGGCACATTGTTTAGATTCTTCACAAGACATGAAATTAATGGGCGCGATGGTTTTCTTCACTCACGATATGGATACTTTAAGCGCTGAAATGGACAAAGGTAATTTTGCCAACGTTCGCGAAACTGAAAAATTGATGATTCACGAAAAATATAATTCAAGCGAACAAGCTATGGGCGTAACAAACGACATTGGCTTAATCCGTTTAAAAGGTAATGCACCAGCAAGCTTCAAAGTTGCTAACTTACCGCCTGCTGATTTAGCTCAATTATTAGTTAAAGATGCGACCGTTACTTTGTCTGGTTTCGGTTTAAATAAGTATGATAAAGACGAACAGTCTGGCGAACTTGTTGGGGCTGGCGACGGTTTACTACGTCAAGTTTCTGGCGTTAAAATTATTGAACACGACGAAACCGGCCACGAAATCGCATTCGACCAAACCAATGGTGGAGCTTGCCACGGTGACTCTGGCGGACCCGCTTTCTTCACAGATACAAAAGACGCAGCAGCGCCTAAAACTTATTTAGTTGGTGTTACAAGCCGCGGTGAAGAGCCTTGCACAACTGTAAGCATTTACAGCAGCACTGTTGGATTTTCAGACTGGATTCAAACTAATATCGAAGCAATCCTTAAGTAATTGGCTAACCTCTTCTGGCTGATCAAGCCAGATTCGGTGACTTGAAGAAATCCTCTTATAATCTAAGAGGATTTTTTTTTGCTTTAAATCTTCTGCAATTTGCGAATACTTAAGATCTTTTTCACCGACGACCCAAGTTAACTTGGCTTGATTCGCTTTGATTACTTCGGAAAAATCTTTTTGATTTGCTAATGACCAAATCAATAAAGCATTTTGTAATTTCAGAAGATCAAAACTTTCTATTTTACGTTCGGGCTCATTTAAAGAGCCTTCAAAAACACTTTGCGCATTCCATTGGTGATTGAAGTTTAGCCAATTCTGCTTCGTGATTTGCTGGGCCCAATTCTGATCGTGAGCTAGACGATTATGACGTGCTACCTGTGCATCGTTAGGCATACCGGGATTGGTCGATAAAAAAAGATAATGATCAAAAAGACTCGGGTGTTTTTCTAAAATATGCAGACCAATACGGCCACCCAATGAGTAACCCAAGAAATACTTTCTTCCGGGCAAGCTGGAAACTTCGTTTATAATTTGATCAACGTAATTTTCAAAATTAGTAATCAAGTGACTGGTCGATTTGAATAATTCGGTCGTTCTGAAATTAAACTCTGCAGATAAACTTTTAACTGTATTCCAGTCGCTGGCCTCACCTAAAAAACCATGAACCGCATAAACTAGGCCCTGCGGCATAACTGGTCCCATTCATCCCAAAATAATTTTGTCTGATGAGCATCGGGCTGAATTTCTAAGACTAAGTGATCGCCATTCATTTCTTGCAGATCATCTTTGTTTTTTGCCAACTGATAATCCCAATTCCACATTGCGGCCCAGTGCTTAAACTGAGTCTGATGAGAATTGATAAATAAATCATTTCTAAAAATACGGCCAAAAATTTGCCCACCGAAATTATTGATAATAATCACGCGCTTCTTTCCGGGGCGCAATTGAGACGCTAAACCTAACGACGCTAAATCATACATCGCAGTTAAATCTCCAACTAAACAAAACGACTGCGTAAACGCTTCAGACCAGCCAAGGTAGGTAGAAACTTGCCCGTCGATTCCGTTAGCGCCCCGATTTGCATAAACCGCCATTGAGGCTGCAGAAGCAAATTGATCCCAATGCCTTATTGGCAAAGAATTACCCAAATATAAAGGCTGATAGGCGATCACCTCAGAAAGCGCCGCCACAAGCGCAGGTTCACTTTGTGGAAACTTTTCAATTAGTTTTAATTTTTGCTTTTGTAACTGCTGATCAACCATTTGTACATCTTGTAAATGATTATCATCACAATCGATTTGTATTTCATTTAAGTCTGCCATTGGTAAAACAGCCGACGGCCTAGACAAACCCGAAAAATGCAAATTCGAAAACTGCATCACCGGAATTTCTATAAATTCAATTTCTAATTCACGCCAGAATCTTAAAGTGGGTACAGTGCCAATGCGAATAACTGAATCACAAATTTTGTCTTGAAATATTTTCTTTACAACAATATCGCCCGCACGAATCATAAATTCAGAGATGCGATCGACATGCGCTAGCTGACTGGTTGCCTCGGCGTATACAGGCACCTGCATCGATTCGATAAACTTTATGACTTCCGGAACATCAGCACCCTCTAAACCACCAACGATGATTAAAGGCTTGCGGTTTACTTTAGAGAATGCTGCTTGGTCTTGGTATTTTAAAACTTTATTTAATTGAACACGAAATTTTTCGTAATCGGTCGACCGCTCATCAATTAAAGGTTCATCGAAGCTTACATTCAAATGAATAGGTTTTTTAAAACTCCAATCAAATTTAAACTCTTCTTGGTAAATATCTATGTCGTAAGTTGATTCAACGTAATTAGAAAATAGACCCACTTGTTCAATCGTTTGCGGAGACCCGGTGCCGCGATAACTTTTCGGACGATCGGCGCTAACGATGATTAATGGCAAACCCTGGTAAGTAGCTTCGATGGCTGCAGGCAACAATTCCGCAACTGCGGTACCCGAAGTGGTTATCACCGCCACCGGCAATGAATGAGCACGCATCAGGCCTAGGGCAAAAAATGAAGCGCTACGCTCTTCAAAAAAAGTATACACTTTAAAGTTTTGACCTTGTAACGCCATGACAAGCGGGGCGTTTCGCGCGCCAGCGCAAACGACGACCGATTTTACTTTCGCCTGGTTTAAAAAATCGAATACTTTTAAAGATAAATCATAATTGGTCAATTGACGAATCCCATCATTTTCTTAACTGATTCTCGCTTATTGGCAAGCTCGGTCAATTCATTTTCGTATATGCTTTGGGTCGTCACTCCGCAACCTGAAAATATTTCGACTTGACCAGGTTTGAAGTTAAAATTACGAATCGCGGCCAAGCAAAATAAAAACTCGTGGCTAAACATTGCGAATGGCGCCGCAAAGTTTTTACGATGCAATCCTGCCTGCAGCTGTCGCAGCTCTGCGTACTGGGCTTTTTGGGGCGGATACAATCCTAAAGCTGCGGTCGGGTGTAATGCGTTGATCACCTCAAGAGCTTGCGGCATGGTTTCAACCTGCACAGCAAATTCGGTTTTTAAATGCACTAGGTATTTCAATTCTAAAGTTTTCGTTTCGCTTTGCTGCAAATTATCGGTGAAACTAAGTTGCTGTAGCTTGTGCGAAATATCATCGACAACAATTTGATGTTCTTCACAATTCTTTGCATCTTTTAAAATATCGGCGGCAGCGGTATCAGATTTAACTAACGTTCCGGCCAGCGCCGTTGTTAGCAATTTTTTTTCTGAAGCGTGCCATAAACCAATTTTTTCTGGTGTGTGCCCTAAGTAACCTTGCTGGTTTTGCCAGAAGCCGTAAGTCCAGCCGTAGTTTTTATCAGTCATTAATTTTTTAAGTGTGCTGACCAGGTTTTCTTGCGAAAAACTTTGCTTACAAGTTTGCGAAATAATCGGAACTGTTTTTAGTAATTCTGCACTAGCAAACTTTTGCTGACTCCAATCGAACTGCGCTTTAAAATTTTCAGTCGTTGGTAATAACCATTCACCGGTAAAATTTTTTTGCGAACACTGATCCAGCAGCGCTCTTACTTCTTCACGCATGAGCATAAAGCTTTGCTGGCCAACCAAAAATTGCGAAACAGTTTGTGGCTCAAGAAAATCCCAGAAATGTGGCTGAAAAATCACGGTTTCAGAGGGGGAAATACGCTGTAAACTAGATTCAATAGGACTGAATGGACCCAAAACCAGACTAAAGGTGTCCGGTGATAGTTGAAGGAAGGCTCCGGATCTTAAAAACTCTTTGAACTTTGTGAGCGTCATGGTACCCTGCTTCATACCACATTGAATCGATATGTGGCAGCTGAAATATGTCAGCTTAACCTGAAAAGCATACACTATGGCAGATCAAAAAATCGTTCGAATTGGCAACATTGAAATTGGCGGACCTAAATTTACCGTGATTGCAGGCCCCTGCTCAATCGAGTCCGAAGCTCAATTTAAAAATACTGCTGTTGCAGTTAAAAATTCGGGCGCAAACATTATTCGCGGCGGTATCTGGAAAATGCGTACTTCACTTAAATCTTTTCAAGGTCTAGGCGAAGAATCTTTTCAGTTTATTAATAAAGTTAAAGCTGAAGTTGGACTTCCGCTTATTTCAGAGATCACTGACGCACGTCAAATCGAAGAGCTTGCAGACGTGGTCGACGCCTACCAAGTAGGTGCGCGTAATATGCATAACTATTCTTTGCTTCGTGAACTAGGTAAGCAGCCAAAGCCCGTCATGCTGAAGCGAAATTTCTCGGCTTTTATTGACGAGTGGCTTAAAGCCGCCGATTACATCACGAACGAAGGTAACGAGCAGGTCATTCTTTGTGAACGCGGCATTCGAACATTTGAAACCGCTACTCGTAACACGCTTGATTTAAATGCCGTCGTTTACGCAAAAAAACATTCTCCGTTACCCGTCATGGTTGATCCTTCGCATGGGGTCGGCATTAGCGAATTAGTTGCTCCGCTTTGTTATGCTGCTGCTGCTGCGGGCGCCGATGGTTTAATCGTTGAAGTGCACCCAAAACCTTCTGAGGCCCTGTCAGACGGTCAACAAGCCTTAACTTTTGAATCTTTTGACCAAATGATGCGTCAGCTTGAAAAAGTATTGAACGCATTCGACCGAGGGCTAAACCGCTCATGAGCCAACAATCGCCGAATCCTGAAATTATTCGTTCAATGTTTTCTAAAGTTGCCGCTGAATACGATAAAGCAAATTCAATTTTGTCAGTCGGCATTCATCACCTTTGGAGAAAAAAAGTCGTTAAACTTTCTGGCGCCAAAGCGGGCGATAAAGTTTTAGACTGCGCAACGGGTACAGGCGATTTAGCCATCGAATTCAAGCAAGCCGTTGGCCCAAGTGGCGAAGTAATCGGAACCGATTTTTGTTCGGAAATGATGACGACAGCTCCGGCGAAGGCGCAAAAAAAGAATCTAGATGTTACTTTCGCACAGGCTGACGTAACTCAATTACAGTATTCAGATAACGAATTCGATATCGTTAGTATTTCATTCGGCATTCGTAATGTGGGTGACCCAATCAAGGCATTAACCGAAATGGCGCGTGTTTGTAAACCGGGTGGTCGCGTGATGGTGCTTGAGTTCGGACAAATGAGTGCGCCCGTTATTAAAGATCTTTATAACTTTTATTCTGAAAAAGTTCTTCCTGTACTTGGCGGGATGATTACAGGTCAGAAAGAAGCTTACGATTACTTACAAAAGTCTTCGGCCAAGTTTCCCTGCCGCGAAGGCTTTCTTGCGCTTATGGATCAGGCCGGAAGTTTTGAATCGTCTACTTACGAACCCGTTAGCTTCGGAATCGCTTATGTTTACACAGGGGTCGTTAAAAAATAATCGTCCCCGTTAAAGTGAAACTACGTTCAGGAGCCGCATACAAGTAGACGTGTTGATAATACGTCGGTGCTTCTTTCCAGTACTGTAAATCAAAAACATTCGTTACATTTAAACGCCAACTCACCGGATACAGTTGCACGTTGTAATCGGCGCTGGCACCCACGTCGAAGCTTGTCCAGCCAGGTAACACTTGCGTGTTGTCGGCTAAGATCATTCGTTTTGATTCGTGCGAAACAGACGCATTTAGTTTTAATTGGCTGGCTTTACCGAAATTGAATTCAAACTGTGACCGGGCAATTTGGGCCGGAACGTTCACGGGGCCTTTGCCATTAACGACCGCATTAAGGTTGCTGGCGCGCCGGGTTGCATCGACTTCTGTATACGAAATATTCCAATCAAAGCTTGGCTTTCTTACTGACGCAGAAACTTCAAAGCCCGTGTGCTCAGAATATCCGTCGATCTGGTACCTGGGACTTTGATCCGTGATTTCGGGGCGCGTGATATTGAACGCGGCAAATTCAAATGAAACGGGACCGGCTAATTTCATTCCGAATTCACGCTGCTTACTTACAACGTCCGGAACGAACTGCCCAGGGCTGGCGTAAGCGGGTTTATTTGGGGTGACGTAGGTTTCTGAACCTTCAGAGTAACTGGCGTAGTACATCGCTTGATCACGCTGGTAACTAAGCGCAATGGCCGGATTTAAAAAAGATTGTTTGTAATTCGTTTTTTGCGAATCGTTGGTGCGAAAACTTTTGCGGTCGATGTCGACCGCATGCAAAGCCAACCACAAAGACCACTGATTTATTTTTATGACGTCCGTTAGGTAAACATCTTTTTGAAGTAAATCGCGGTTTGTATTCTGGCCGGTCGCATCGGGGCTTTCAGATAATTGAACGCTTCCGTTCGTATTACCAACGCCCACATAATTGTAAGCCTGCTGTTGATAGCGCTCATTCATCGAATGAACTAAAATGCCAAAGCCTAAAGAGTGAATGGCCAAGGTTTTTTGTAAATCAAGTTTTACTGCGTACGTATTACGATGTTCGTCTTCACTTCGGTAGTCATATAGATCGAACGTGCCATTACTGCAGTAGCGATCAAAATTATTTTCGGCCGTGCAACCGTAGGCATAGCCCAAGCGGTCGTCGGTCTTAAGTAACTGGGCCCCCGCCATTGCGGTCAATTTCAAGGCGTCTTCGGTTTGATAACTGTACTTTGCCGTTGCCGTCGTGCCCTGAAAAATGGCCGGCTTCACCCAATCTTGGTTATTTACATTCTTACTTCTAAATTGCGTCACGTTCGGAATTGAATTTCCGAATAAACTGTAACCACCTTGCGTGCGCTGTTTTTTATATGACCATTCAATTTCAGTTTGCAGTTTCGAACGATCGGACAAATTAAAATCATAGGCGAAAGCGGCTACGTGTCTTTCGCCCCGGGCGTCATCTAAATGCGGGCTTAATCGCTCGGCGACTAAGTTGATACGAAAATCAGTGGTCTGTGAGTCGACGGCGGCTAGACTTCCGCCTGAGTCATTCATTTGCAACGTAAATTCGTTTTGATTTCGGGTGGGGCGCTTAACAAGGTAATTAACGACTCCGCTCGGAGCCCCTAAACCCGCTTGCACGGCCGACATGCCTTTCAGAATTTGAATCGAACTTTTATTTTCTAACGGGATCGAGGTTTCGGCGTTGATCGGCAGACCTTCGCGCAAATAATTAGAACGGTTGTTTAAAGTTATTCCGCGCACGCTTAAAAAATCCCAATAACCGCTGGCGTTGTAACTATCTGATACCGAGCTATCTAGTTTTGTCAGGTCAGACAAACGCTTTACTTGATTTTTTTGCATGGTTTCAGCCGAGTATTGCGAAACCGAAAACGGTATTTTTTTTTGTGAAATAATCCCAAAGCCATTAACTTCAAAATCGGGCGAATCGGTAATCACTGTTTCGAATTCTTGCGCACGTAGCGGATTTATTGTTAACAGTAAAATACCAATGGCTATTGACTGCTGCAGTCGGCTTTTTAACATATGCTTTCCTTCGCGAGGATAACCTCAATCAGGTTCAAAGGGTCTTATCTCAGCCGATACAAATACGTACGGGCACCCCTAGCTTTTTAATAACTGTAACTTATTGATAGACCTATTTTTTGTCAACGAACTAGATCTTGTCTAAACGTGTCCACAGCAAATGATCGGCGATTAACAGCCAAGTCATTGCTTCGATCACCGGGATTGCGCGGGGAACAATGCACGGGTCGTGGCGCCCTTTTTTGGCCACGTCTTTTATTGAAGACGTCGGTTTAAAACCGACCCGAAATAAAATCGGTTGGCCCGTGCTAATACCGCCACGGATACCGCCGTAAACATTCGAATTTAAATCCTTGTGAAAGTCTGTTCCCTTTTGGCTTACGCTTGCGAAGCCATCGCCAAATTCAAAGGCCGAAGTTGCGCCAAGACTTAACATCGCCATAGCTAAATCAGATTTAAATTTGTGAAAGATCGGCTGCCCCAAACCTGCCGGAATATTTTTAATTTGAACTTCGGCGACTCCGCCGTAGCTTTCGCCCTCGGATTTCGCATCTTCTAACCACTGCACCACTCGCGGTTCGCGCTCAGAAGGAAAGCGCGTTTTGTACTGGTCAACGTCGACGTTCCAGATATTTTCTATTTCTTCATTTGCTAAGATAAAATCAGAAATTTGCGAGGCATAGCCTTTTAACTGAATCGATGGGCTGATTTGCTGACAAATCATCTGGGCCACAGAACCCGCGATCACGCGACATAAAGTTTCTCGTCCCGATGAGCGGCCGCCGCCACGGTGGTCAACGTGCCCAAATTTTTGCTTCCAGGTATCGTCGGCATGACCGACACGTGCTTCATTTTTAATTTGATTGTAATCGATCGATTTTTGATCTTCATTGCGCACGATTATACAAATCGGGGTACCCAACGTTTTGTTTTCGTATACGCCACTTAATATTTCGGGCACATCGCTTTCATTACGTGACGTCGTCACCGAACTTTGACCTGGTTTGCGGCGTTGTAAGTTTTTTAATAATAGTTCGGTATTGAAATTGACACCGGCTGGGCAGCCATCGATGACGACGCCTAAGGCGGCCCCGTGGCTTTCGCCGAAGGTTGTTACTTTTAAAATTTGGCCGAATGTATTTGCGCTCATTTTGCACTCCAGTATTCTTGCTGCTTCAAAGCCTGCTGCTTGAACATTTCTAAACCTGATTTGTATTTTAAAATTCTTTCGGCGGCGAACTCAAGGCCCATCGAATTTTCTGTATAATTTAAATCAATTACGCGGGTGATTTTTAAATCTTTGCTCGGAAACAAAGTTCGCGCCGTGCGTGGCGCAGCCCAAATTAAGATTTCGATTTCAGGCAACAAATAAGCCGTCAAAGCTGCGTCACGAAGTTCGCCCGTTTGACTAGAAAAATATTTGGCCTGGGGTAGAACCTCTTTTATCATTTGTAAAGTTCCACCGCCGCCCCAAATCGCGATTTTCTCTGGCGCGACACTTATGAAATCTTCTATCAGAAAGCGAAAGCCCGCTAAATCTGTATTGTGCCCACAAACTTTTTTCTGATCGATGTACAGAGTGTTAACCGATTTTAAAGACTTTGCCTCTGGGGATAAGTCTTCGGATAACTGGTAAGCAGTTTCTTTTAAAGGCGAGGTAACCGCCGCGTAAGTAAGCCCCAGCTGGATCAGCCAATCTAAATTGGTCGATAGCTCTTCGGTCGTTATTTCTATTTTCGTAACAAAGGTTTTTCTTGGGGTAAAGAATTTTTCATGCACTAACGGTGTTCTTGAAAAATACACCGGCTTGCCAAGTACGGCGGCCCAAGAAGTTGGTTTTTCGATCGGTAATACTAAATTTTCGTAAGCCGACGGCTGATCGGCTATGCAAGAAAAATTACGAATGAAATTTAACTTTTGTAAGTAGCGGCTTAGCTGACGGTACCAAACCCATCGACCGTCTTCTGATCGCGGCAAAAAACTTCGATTGGCTGGATCTTGCTGTTGCCAATCGTAACCAGTGCGAAGCTCAGTAAAGGTCTTGACGATGGGGCATAGCTTTAAATGTGTATTAGGTTTTGTAGTGCGGTTTAGTTTATCGATGCCGATTTGAATTTTTTCATCGTGAGACGAATAAATTGCGACAGGTACTTGGCTAATAATAGCTAAATTAACATCGCAATCAATTTGCGTCGTCGCCGGAAGGCTTGGTGTGACTTCTTCACGGATTGAAACCAACCAGTTAAAATTTGAATCCGCTCCTACTAAATTTTCAATTGTACCGACGTCGATCAAATCAGTGCGAAGTTCGATTTGCGAATAATTTTTCTTTAGTTGCGATACGCGCGAAACTTCATGAGCGCTCAATGTATAAACAGAGCTTGTGATTTTAAATTCACCGGTTAGAAGCTGGCGTTCGATGTTATTTTCTGAATCGATACCTTCAGGCATATGGTAGATTTGGTCGGCGCGTTTTAAAAAAGCGCTCTGCCGTTCGATGTATCGTTTACGCGATTCACCAAGGGCCGAAGTTTCTGGATTCAATCTAGGGCGGTTTAAAAAAATACGCCCATCTGCATCAGTCGTTCGACTTACAAAAATAACTTCTTCGTCACTCGTTAAATAAGCTGGGTTAAAACCCGCCCCGACAGCAATCACATATTGATTATTTTCTTTAAGCAGTCGTTGATACGTCTGTAATTCAAGCTGGCGAAACTTTTGTTCTCCGTCGGTATTAAAAATATCGCCGATGCTACGCCCAGCCTGTCTTTCAATAACTTGATCAAGATCGAAATGATCTACTTCGGGAAAATAACTTTGGTGCCGCTGTAGCAAACTGGTCTTACCCACCCCGCGGTGGCCGATCAATACTCTTTTCACGGCATCTTACCATTGTCTTGGCCGATATCTTGCCAAAACTGCGGATAACTTTTCTGAACAACTTCTGGAGTTTCGATTTTAATATTGTAACCGGCTAACTTTAGAACACCGGCAGCCATCGCCATGCGGTGATCGTGATCTGGATTAAAAACGACCAACTTCGCTTTATCTTGCGTTGAGCTTAAGCCGTAAATCCCTAAACCGTCGACAAGCTCTTCAGTTTTAAATCCGACTAAATCTAGTAATTCTTTGGTCTTAGCGATTCGGTCAGACTCTTTGTATTTTAATTGCTCGGCGCCGTAAAGTTGCGAAGTTCCTTCAGCTAAGGCGCAAAGCACGCTTAATACCGGGAACAAATCGGGGCAGCTATTTAAATTAACCGTGCACGCTTTCCAGCTTTTATGCTGTTTCACGTGAAGCTGCTCAACTGATTCTTCGTAGGCAATTCCCATTAAAGTCAGAATCTTTAGAAATTGCATATCGGGCTGGGTTGATTTCGGATTCCAATTATAAATGCTAACGTCACCCGCAACGACCGCACTAGCGATTAAAGAAAAAGCCGAACTGACGTCAACTTCTGCTTTTAATTCTAAGGCATTTGCTTTTTGAAATCTCGGAATCGTCAAATGGTACGAGGCTTCACTTTCTTCAAGGTGGTAAACAAAGCCCGCCGTTTTCATTAATTCAAGGGTCATCCAAAAATAATCGGCCGACACAACGGGCTTATTAATTTGAATTTGTAGATCAAGTTCTAAATTCCAGCTACTAAGCAGTAAACCCGAAATAAATTGGCTCGATGTTTTCGTATCGCACATTATAGCGCCATCGACTTTCCAGCCCAATGACCGCACGATAATTTCATCTGCCTTTAGTTCGACTTCGACGCCTAGCTGCTTAAGAATTTCTTTAATTTCTTTTAGCGGCCGCTCAAGTAAACGCGGATGCGCTTTAATATAGAAAGTTCCTACTTTGCGGGAAATTAGAAAAATGAAAAACCGCAGTGATGTGCCACCCTGACCAAGATAGAAATGATCTTCGGCACCGATGCCGGCGATGGCTTTTTTAAGGATGACGACGTCGTCTGAAGTCGTTTCGCCCGTCACCTTTAATCTTGGGTTGAAATGTTGAATGACCAATGCACGATTCATCCAAGACTTTGAAACCAGTAAGTCTTTGGCGAATTTAAACATTAGTAATCCGATTTCTGACGGTTAATTTCGGCTAAGATTTCATCTACGGTCACTTTTTTACGAACGACGGATCCGACTTTTCTTATAAAGATAAAATCAATTTCAGATTTAGCCGTGCGCTTTTTGTCTTTAAGCAGTCTTTGCTTCACGGCGCTTTCGCTTATTCCCATCAGATCTTCCGTTAAGTTAATCGACGAATAAGAAGACTCAATCAAATTAGAAATGCGAATAAAGTCGTTAGTCTTCAATAAACCCAAATGGTAGCTCCAGCGAACTGAAAATTGCGTTCCTAGTAAAATGCAAATTCCGTGGGGCCAGCCGTAGTAACTTTCAAAAACGTGCCCCATCGTATGACCTAAATTCAAAACGCGACGTAGGCCTTTTTTCTCGTAAGGGTCTTGCTTGACGATTTTATTTTTTGTGTCGATCGCGGCGGGCAAAAGATCGTACATCTGTTTCGGGTTCAGTTTAGAAATACTTTTTTCTAAATTAGCAAATAGCGCTGGATGGCCTATCACCGCAATTTTAATGACTTCGCCTAAAGCTTCTAGCATGCGAGGCGCCGGCTGCGACATCAGCAATTGTTTAACTAAATAAACCTTATTCGCGCTGTGAAAAGTTCCTAGCTGGTTCTTCTGCGCTAACAGATTAAGACCGTTTTTTCCGCCGTGAGCGGAATCTACGGCCGACAGCCAAGTGGAAGGTATATTGATAAAAGGTCTACCGCGCAGATAGATGCTTGATAAAAAGCCCACAAAGTCACCGACGCTGCCGCCGCCGACCGCAACAAAAGTAAGCTGCGGTGTTTGAGGAACTTCCCAGTTCGCTAGTTTTTCTAAAACGTGCTGCATCGATGAGATGGTTTTTAAAGACTCGCCCGACTTTAATGCCATTTTGAACGGAAAAGCCTGGGCCCACTTTTTAAAGTCGGGGTTTTTATTCAAAATTGAATCATAAAAAAGCACACTTTCGCTTGGAAACGTCTTAGCGGCAGGCATCTTCTGTAAGAATGAAACTTCAGTTTTTTCCACACCTTAAACTAGACCCAAACTTGAATGATATCAAGCATTAGGCCGTGCTTCATGGACCCAAAATGACTTAGAATAGCGGCTTGTATTCATTGAAAGGATCATTCATGCAAAAAATTAAAGTAGCGAACCCCGTAGTAGAGCTTGATGGCGACGAAATGACTCGTATCATTTGGAAGTTCATCAAAGATAAATTAATTCTTCCTTACTTAGATATCGACATTAAATATTTCGATTTAGGCATGGAACATCGTGATGCAACAAACGATCAAGTAACGATCGATTCGGCCGAAGCCATCAAAAAATACAACGTTGGTATTAAGTGCGCGACAATCACGCCTGATGAACAACGTGTAACTGAATTCAAATTAAAAAAAATGTGGAAATCACCAAACGGAACAATTCGTAATATCTTAGATGGTACGGTTTTTCGCGAACCCATCATTTGTAAGAATGTTCCACGTTTAGTTCCTAACTGGACAGCGCCAATCTGTATTGGTCGCCATGCGTTCGGTGATCAATACCGTGCAACCGATTTCGTAACGAAAGGCAAAGGTAAATTAACCGTTACTTTCCAACCTGAAGGCGGCGGCGAAACAATCACCCACGAAGTTTATAACTTCAAAGGCGATGGCGTAGCTTTAGCAATGTATAACACGGATGAATCAATCATTGGTTTTGCCCGTTCTTGTTTCAACATGGCTTTACAAAAAAAATGGCCTTTATATTTATCGACTAAAAATACGATTCTTAAAAAATACGATGGTCGCTTCAAAGATATCTTTGAAGATATTTACCAAAAAGAGTTTAAAGCAAAATACACAGAAGCCGGCATCACTTACGAACATCGTTTAATTGATGATATGGTTGCTAGCTGCCTTAAATGGAATGGTAACTTTGTTTGGGCTTGTAAAAACTATGATGGCGATGTTCAGTCTGACACCGTTGCACAAGGTTTTGGTTCTTTAGGTTTAATGACTTCAGTTCTAGTAACTCCAGATGGTAAAACAGTCGAATCGGAAGCCGCGCATGGAACAGTGACTCGTCACTTCCGTATGCATCAACAAGGTAAGCCGACTTCAACGAACCCAATCGCATCAATCTTTGCATGGACGCGTGGTCTTGAGCACAGAGCTAAACTTGACAGCAACCCAGCTTTAGATAAGTTTTGTAAAAATTTAGAAAGAGTTTGTATTGAAACAGTCGAGTCTGGAAAAATGACAAAAGATTTAGCGGTTTGTATCTACGGCGACAAAGTATCAGCCGATCAATATTTAAATACCGAAGCTTTCTTAGACGCGATTGATTCAAACCTAAAAAAAGCGATGATGTTATAATTTAGTGTCCGATATGTTTTCCGACATCAAGGATGTGCGCAACGCCATCCTTGATTTCAAATACCATCCGAAATTCACCGTCTAATCTAACATTGTGTTCTTTTCCGCTATAACCTTTTTGTTTGATCATCATCTCGTGATGCCAGCGGCCCGGTTGTTTATAAAAACCTTGCACACCTTCTTCGTTAATCACTTTTATGGCATCGTCTAAATTTTTCTTGTTCACTTTAGATAGCTTTTCGATCCCTTTTTCGGCTTTGCGGCTAATATCAAATTTTTGCTGGGTCTGAACCGCCGTTAATGGGGCGCGTGCTTCGATCAGCGTCTTAGTGGCATCCGCCGAGTACTGCTTAACCAGCGCTTCAACAGAAGCGTTATCATGCTTTTTAAGTGCGCCGAACTTTTCCCAAAAATCAGTATTGGCTGCAATTTCGGGGTGAGTTAACATTGCGGCGACATGACAGTCCATCGCAAAGGCTTGGCAGTTAAGAATAATTAGGTATAAACAAATTTTACCTAGCACAACTTATAATTTCCTTTGCGATTTTGCCATGGCCCTTTTTTTTCAAAGCGTTTAATCTTTCAAAAACGGGCGTAAGAGCATTTAGTTTAACCAGCGAATTAGAAAATAAAGTGGCTAATTTGGCTAGACCGAAGCCGGTTAAAGCCCCCGCGCCCGCCGTGACCAAAGATTCACCGGCCAGCTGACAGCCATAATGCAAAATAAGTTCGGGATCTAAATTAGTAATTTGTTCGGAAAGCTTTGTTAGCTCAGACCGAATATTTATTACAAAGTTTTTTAATGCAATCGCTTGCTCAGAAATATTTTTCCAAAGCTTTTCAGGCTCTAAAAATAACTTTGCTGTATCAGCTAGCCCGTTAAAATAGTTTTTTGCTCCGTTAATTGACTGGGTAAAGCATGTTCCCAAGCGCTGCGCAAATACAGAATCGGCTACCGTCGCCGTTACCGCACCTAGATGTTGCGCTGAATTTGGTTTTTGATCGCAACTTGTAAAGTCTGCGGCCTTTGCATCGGGCACCAGATACTTCAGTAGCCTGAACTTTGCGCCCATCGAATGCCGCTTAGTCAGCGAATTGCAAATTTTATTAAATTCGCGTTCATTACGGCCTTTGAGGTATAGCGCAAACTTGCGGCCCCGCGAAGTTTCGGCATGACAAACAAATTCATTCTCAGAAAGTTTTAGCTTCGCAAGCCCAGACTCAAGTGCGATGTCTAAGCGTAATACGGCCGTCTCATTTTTTTGTAATTCATCAAAAAAGATCTGATCAAACGAGCCATTCAACATGTGGCCCTTACGGCTTAAATCAAATTCGATTAAACCAAATGAATAAAGTTTATTAGAAACCTCATTTAGATCTAAGGCCGGATAATAGTCTGATGCGACCGACTTGTAGCGGTCAGCAAAAGCAAAGACAGTTGTGAAAACTAAAGCTAAACATAGAATGAATTTCACTTATTACTATTCGACGGCTTCCCACTCAAATATGAACGAATTTTTTGAATTTTTTAATATCTTTATAAAACTATAAAAATCACTTTATTTACATGTATCAAAAAGAGACTTAGTTATCGAATCTAAGACCGACCGCGTAGCTTGGGGTCTAACTGATCACGTAAGCCATCGCTGATTAACTGCGTAGATAAAATGAGCAACAACAAACATAAACCCGGGATCGTCATCAATTGCGGAGCGGTTTCGATAAAATTTTTCGAATCGCTTAGCATCGTTCCCCATTCGGGATAGGGCGCCGGAATACCTAAGCCTAGAAAACCAAGTGCCGCTGTATTTAAAATGGCTTCGCTACAACAGACCGCCGACTGAACTAAAATCGGCGTGATACAATTAGGAAACAAATGGCTTTTGATAATTCGGTAATCTGATGCGCCAACGGCGCGAGCCGCAACGATATAGTCTTTGCTCATCTCAACCATGGCGGAACTTCGTACCAAACGAAACATCACCGGAATGGATACTAACGTCACACTTAATATTGTATTAAAAATTCCACCGCCAAGTATGGCCACAACAAACAACGCCAACAGCAAACTTGGCAGCGCCTGAATACCGTTCATGATCTGAACTAAAAATTCATCCAACTTTTTGCCGTAATAGGCAGAGATAATCCCAAGGCTTGCACCGACAATAACGGCAAAGCCCCCGACTAAGACGCCGATTCCTAGTGAAAGTTGCGCGCCAACCATCAGACGACTTAGTAAATCACGACCTAAATCATCTGTACCCAGAAGAAATCTTGCCGAGGGCTTCAATAGTGAAGCGCCCTCGAAAACTTCTTGATAACTATAGGGCGTCCAAAAAGCGGCAAGCAAAGCCATCGCGCAGAAGAAAAGAAAAAGGCAAAGCCCAATAACGAAACTTTTATTTTTCATCATAGTTTCACATTGTCCCGCATTTTGGGATTCACCACTTTAATCATCTCGTCAGTTACAAAATTAATAAGAACGATCACGACCATAGAATAAAATAAGCCAGCCTGCACCGCCGGGTAATCGCGTGCCTCGATACTTTTAACGATCCAACGCCCTAAACCAGGCCACGAAAATAGTGTTTCGGTCATGATGGCCCCCGTTAATAGTTGGCCGAACGCTAAGCCCAACGCAGTTAAAATTTGGGGTAACGCATTTTTAAAAATATGCTTAAATAGAATTTGTGATGGCTGTAAACCTTTAGCGCGCGCCGTACGTATATAATCTTCTTTTTGAATATCAATGAATGAAGAGCGCGTGACTCGAACAATTAACGCAAGCGAAACCGTACCCAGTACAAAAGCCGGCAGCGCCATATGCTTTAACGCAGAAAAGAACGCGGCAAATTGGCCCGACAATAAGCTATCTATCAAAAACAACCCGGTACGGTAAGGAACGTCGAATTCGACCGAAATTCTGCCCGATACCGGAAACCATCCAAGCGTCACCGCAAAAAAGAAGATGACCAAAAGACCCCACCAAAAAAGGGGCATCGCAAAACCAATCGTCGATAAACTAACGGCCCCGTAATCCCAAAAAGAATTTCGCTTACTGGCGGCCAATACACCGAGTGCTAACCCCGCTATTGAAGACCATAAAATAGCTAGAATAGAAAGTTCGAAAGTTGCGGGCCATAAAACTTTAAAATCATTCCATACTGGTTGTTTCGTTACGATTGATTCGCCGAAATCTCCGACCAAGGCGTTCTTTGTGAAAATCGCATACTGTTCGAATACCGACTTATCTAAGCCTAAATTTTTACGAACTTCTTGGATGCGTTCTTCAGATGCACCCCGCTCGCCAATAATATTGGTGACGGGGTCGCCCGGAATCAGCCGAATGATTGAAAAGCTCATAAGGCTGATGAACAGAAACGATAAAATGATTTTTAAAGTATTATTTAAGATCGACACTTTCGAACTGCTCGTGGCCGAAAGGATCTATTTTGTAACCGGTAACTTGATTTGAAATGACTTTATTTAGTTTAGCATGGGCAATCGGGTACCAAGGTTTTTCACGTGTGAAAATAACCTGGGCTTTTTCATAAAACGCCGTTCGCGCTTTTGGCGTTGAATCGACTTTGGCTTTTTGCAGTAATGTATCGAATTCTTCGTTACACCATCTGGCATAATTGCTGCCCGCTTTAACCGCCGAACAACCTAGCAAAACGTTCATGAAATTATCAGGGTCGCCATTGTCGCCCGTCCAACCGAACTGAATCATTTGGTGCTCTCCGCGTTTTGATTTTTCTAAATATACCGGCCAGTCGTAAGTAACTAATTTGATCTTTACACCTATTTTAGCTAAGTCGGCCTGAATAAGCTCGCCTAGCTTTTTGCCATTCGGCAGATACGCGCGCGACACCGGTAATGTCCAAAGTTCAGTTTCAAAGCCATTCGCGAAGCCCGCTTCGGCTAATAGGGCTTTGGCTTTCGCTATATCAAAAACATTTGCGGCCGTAGCTTTATTATAAGACCACATCGTCGGAGGGATTGGGTTCTTCGCAGCCGTTCCTTGCGAACGATAAATCAAATCAATGTACGATTTTTGATTCATTGCCAAAGATAAAGCCTGACGAACTTTTAAATTATCGAAAGGCTTTTTTTGAGTATTAAACGCAATGTAACTTACGTTAATACCTTCAGTTGAAACCAGTTTTAGGTTCGGCATCTTTGCAATTTGCTCTAGATCTTGTGGCTGCGGCTCGGTCATCACATTGCATTCGCCGTTTTTCATTTTTTGTAAACGCACTGTCGAATCAGCTACGATCACGAAAATCAGATTTTCAATTTTTGGTTTACCGCGAAAATATTGGTCGAAGGCTTTATAACGAATGGTTGAATCTTTTTGATAGCTTTTAAAAACAAACGGTCCGGTACCAATTGGCTGAATTTCTAAAGTTTTAAGGCCTTTGCCGTTTTTAGTTAGCGCAGTCGCGTATTCTTCAGACTGAATACTGGCAAAGTCCATAGCTAGATCGGCCAGAAATGGAGCTTCGGCTCTTTTAAGCTCGAACACCACAGTGTAATCATCAGTTTTTTTCACGCCGGCAATCAGCTGATCAAGCTCCATCGCTTTAAAATATTCGTAGTTCGCAGCAGGGATCGCTAATGGATGCTTTGTATCCATTTGGCTCTTAAAAGTATAAATAACGTCATCGGCTTTAAAACCGCGCGTTGGCTTAAAAAAATCATTCGCATGAAAAGAAACATTTTTGCGCAATTTGAAGGTGTAAGTCTTTTTATCTTTTGAGATCGTCCAAGATTCAGCTAAGCCAGACTCGATCTCGGTTGTGCCCTTTTTAAATTCAACTAAACGATTAAAAACCGCTTGGGAACTAGCGTTCATGCTCACACCGTCGCTCACCAGCTGCGGGTTAAACGAAGCCGGGCTGCCTTCCATGCATAAGATAAAGTTTTGAGCAGCAGAAGAAATCGAAGCCGAAGACATGACCAGCGCCGAAAGGCCTAAAAAAAATAATATTTTTTTCATATCAAATCCTTTTTTTAGATGGAGTTCTCGAGTAGCATGGCACAAGAATGAACCTACTACAACTTCACAATGCAACGAAACAATACGGCGCTAAAATTCTTTTTGATAAAGCGCGTTTCGCAATTAATCAGTCTGAACACGTCGGCGTTATTGGCCCTAATGGTGCCGGCAAAACAACTTTATTTAAAATATTAGTCGGCCAAGAACACCTTGATGAAGGCGAATTAACTAAGGCCAATAAGTTAAGAATCGGCTACCTAGAGCAAGAGTCTGACTGGACTTTGAATATGACGGCCGAAGAATACCTAACTGAAGAATGCATTAAGCCTATCTGGGACTTAAAACAAATCGGTAAAGGTATCGGCTTAAGTGAAGCTCATTTTCAAAAACAGCTTTCTGAGCTAAGCGGCGGATACCGCATGCGAATGAAATTACTTTATTTAATCGGACTTGAACCTGATTTGATGTTACTTGATGAGCCTACGAACTTTCTAGATCTAGAAAGCATTTTAGCTTTAGAAAAATTCTTACAAGACTATGCGGGCGCATTTCTATTGATTTCACATGATCGCGAATTTTTACGTCGCACGACTGAATACACCTTAGAGGTTGAAGGCCAAGAAATTATAAAATTTCCGGGCCACATTGACGATTACTTTGAGCAAAAAGAAGAAGTCGCAAAAATTAAAGCGCAGCAAGCCGCCAATCTCGACGCTAAAAGAAAGCACATCCAAGAATTCGTCGACCGCTTCCGCGCAAAAGCCACAAAAGCCAAACAAGCACAAAGTCGCATGAAGCAGCTTGATAAAATGGAAACTATCGAAATCAAAGCGTTACCGGTACGTAGTCGTATTCATTTACCTGTGCCCATTCAGACGGGCAAAGAAGTTCTAACTTTAACGAATGCGACCCTGGGCTACGAAGGCCGCGCAATCCTTGAAGACGTTAATTTGATTTTAGAGCGCGGCAGCCACTTAGGGGTTGTTGGCTTCAATGGCGCTGGTAAATCAACTTTACTAAAATCAATTGCCGGGCGCATTCCCATGTTAAACGGTGATCGAAAAATTGGTTATCAAACTGAAATTTCATACTTCGCCCAGCATTTAACTGAAGATTTGGTCAATAACGATACGGTCATCGAGGCGCTACAGCGTAAAGCTTATACTGAAACAACCAAGCAAGAAATTTTAGGCATCGCCGGATCGCTACTTTTTACGGGCGACGATATTCATAAAAAAATTAAAGTTTTATCTGGCGGAGAAAAGACTCGCGTGGCATTAGGGCAAATTTTATTACAGAAAAAACCCTTACTGCTAATGGATGAGCCAACGAATCACTTAGATTTTGATACCGTTAATGCGCTGGCCGAAGCCTTACACAGCTTCGCTGGAACACTTGTAGTGGTAAGTCACGACCGCAGTTTTATAAACCGAGTTTCTAACAAAATTATAGAAATTCGCAATGGTCACGTCGAAGTTTACCCGGGTTCTTACGAAGATTATTTATGGAGCTTAGAAAAAGGCGCGTTAAAAGAACGCTATCTAGTGGCCGACGAAATGGACTTCAAGATAAAGTCAGCCAACCAACCAATCGCCGATGGTGACAAAAAATTCAATTATAAAGAGCAGTCTAAAAAAATTAGTTCAGAAATCAAAGAACTTCAGAAAAAAATTTCTAAGGCCGAAGATCAGTTACTGAAGCTGAATACAAATTTGGCCGAACACAATACTTTACTCATCTCGGCGCAGGGGCAACATGCCCAAAAACTTGCTATCGATTCGGCGCAAACTTCTAAGAAGATTTCAGATATCGAAGAAGAAATGCTGGTTAGTATGGAAAATTTAGAAGCAAAAGAAAAAGAGCTATCTCTTCTTAGACAGTAACTTCTGTAATCATAAGTTTGAATTTACCATTTAATTTCTTTGTAAGTATGTTTTTTAAGAAACGAATTCGTTTTTGAAAACGGTTTCGAGCCAAAAAAACCGCGATGTGATGACAGCGGCGAAGGATGCACACTTTCTAAAACCAAGTGCTTATCTCGGTTCACAAACGCAGCTTTTTTTTGCGCGTAAGCTCCCCACAAAATAAAAACCACATGGTCACACTCATCGTTAACAATAGAAATGACTTTATCAGTGAATTGCTCCCAGCCTTTTTTCTGATGTGATCCGGGCTTTCCGTCTTCTACTGTCAGAACACTGTTTAGCATAAGCACACCTTGTTCAGCCCATCTTACCAAATTACCCGACTTCGGAATTTCGCCACCGATATCAGTTTTTAACTCTTTAAAAATATTTTTCAGCGATGGCGGCAAGCGCACGCCTTCCTGAACCGAGAAGCATAGCCCATGGGCTTGCCCTGGCCCGTGGTAGGGATCTTGTCCTAGTAATACAACCTTCACATCGTTTAGGTGAGTGTGCTCAAGGGCATTAAAATATTCGCTGGCTTGCGGGTAAATAATCTTCTTCGCATCATATTCTGATTTTAAAAACTTTTTTAGCTTTAGCATATAATCGGCTTGAAATTCGCTCTGGAGGTGCTTTAGCCATGATTTGTGCAAATTAATTTCTGACATATCTCAAAACAATACATCGACTTAAGTCGAGACACATCTATTGATTAAATGAGTCTAAAAATATTTACGATAACTTCGGTCTGTAGGTCTTTAGAACTTAAGAAGTGCATGATATTCTAATACTAATTTGAACCTCAGAAAGGCAGGTACGTCATGTCTAATAAGCGAAACTTTCTGAAAAACACACTTGATCTGATCGAAAACGATAACGAGGTAAAGTCCTATATCTATCAACAGATTATGGATTTTAATCCGTTCGTCACACCCGAAACTTTAGTGATGGTGATCGCTCGCGATCCAAATGGAGTATACACCACTCAAAATCCCGACCTTGCCATCGAAATCGATGAAAGCGAAGATTTAGCTGACTTGCCAAAGTACCGCATTGCCGTGGTTTTAAAAGATGAAGATACTACGATAGAAGCTGAAGCTTTCGATGATAATATTTACGAAGCCATTCGCCTTGCAAAGCAGAAGCTGCTAGATCAATTGATTGAAATTCAAAACGAAATTGAAAATCCGCAAGAGCGAATGAACGCTATTCAGCAGGCGTCAGAAAATAAACCCATCCACTAGAGCGTACAATTGCGTTCGATTTTAGGTCGTTATTGAAGATCTTTTTTAACCAGCGTACCGATCAAATCTTGCAGCTGTTCAAATGGTAAATCATTTTCAGGCAAGCTACTTTTTAACTCGGTCGTTAGTACGGGAGTACTGCGTTCAACCCAAAGATAGCGGCCCAAACTTCCCGGAAAATTACCTAGGCTTTTCCATGGTAAGTACGAATACGAAGGCGCTTTTTTTAACTTTGGTCCGTCAAAGTCTAAAACTTTTAACGGCGTATGAATTGAGACGACAAAATCAGGCTTGAAGTCCTCTAAATGATCAATAATACACTTCACTTCAGGCTCGCCGCCCGCTGTAAAACCCGGAAATTTACGAACCGCTTTTTGTTCTTTCTTTTCCCACAGGTTAACTGCATCAGCCGTCCAATCGACAGTCGGAAAATTTCGATTTAAATCAACTCCCTTTTGATTCGTGCGCGTTTTATTTTTTACTCCATCAGGGTTTACAACTGGGATAATGCGCCAAGTATTACGCGCATCAACTTTCATAAGTCGCTCCATCCAATAGCGACCCAAAGAACCCGCCGGAGTCTCGTCACCATGAATCAAACTCATCACTAAAATTTTTTTGGGCTGATCCAATTTACTTTTTCGGTCTAAATGAAATATGGGCTCGCCTTGAACACTTGAACAGCTTTCTTTCTTTTCAACCTGACCACAAATTTCTTCTAAAGCTTCGTCTTTAAAATAGCTTTTATAGACGCGCATAGAGTTTAGACAAGATTGTCTCAAAGAGAGCGGCTCAGCGTGAGCTTTTGCCGAAATACAGAATAATAAAAGACACATTAAACGAAACATTTCGGGAAGTTCATCATAAGAGATGAAAAAAGTCCTCATGTTTTTTTTAAGCTCTCCGAAAAGTAACTAGACCTAAGGTCAGGAGGTACGTTCATGGCTACTAAAAGCAGTTTTATTCTAGCGGTACTGTTTATCGCGAATCCGATCATGCTACTTTTCTTTCAAAATTGCTCAGTAGCGCCTCATCGACAAACTGCTTCGGTCAATGTGCAAAAGACCTCAGCTCTGCCCGATGCGAAAGATATTTTGAAAAATAATTAAAAATAACCAGAACTTACACCAAGCTATTGACTTACACATAAATTACAGTGTAATTTATGTGTATGAAAAAACCTAATTCGCCCCTACCCTCATTATCAGTAAAAGAAAAAGCAGTTCTTCAATTTATTGAGACAGAACTTTTGGCTAAAGGCATATCTCCTTCTTACCAAGAAATCTGCGACCACTTTGGCTTTGCGTCGTTCAATTCGGTGCAGAATTATTTAAAGCAGCTATCAACCAAAGGGTATCTTTTGATTCCACAAAATCAAAAGCGTGCAATTCAGATTTTGCACTCTGCGGGTGATTTTCATAAAGATCTTATAGAGCGATTACAAATGCCGGCAGAACCTTCTCGTGCCTCTTTCGCTGGTCAGTCTTCCCCAAGTCACGGTTTTGAAGATCATTTGAAGGTTCTGCCAATACCTTTTTTAGGCCGCGTAGCAGCTGGTCAGCCGATCGAGCGTATTACTGAAAATGAATTCATCGATATTCCACGTAATTTAATTAAAAGTGCGAAAGACCTTTTTGCATTGCGAGTTGAAGGCGATTCAATGATCGAAGAAGGAATATTTGACGGCGATACTTTAGTCATTCAATCACGCACTGAAGCTCGCGATGGCGATCTTGTGGTTGCCAGTGTAGAACAAGAAGCCACTGTTAAGCGCTACTATCACAAAACAAATCCGGCTAAGCCTGAGCTGGGTAAGTTGATCGAACTTCGTCCGGCGAATAAACGTCTAACTTCGATGTGGTACTCAGTTGGCCAGGTCGAAATCCGAGGTCTGGTTCGAGCATTGATGCGTTCGTATTAATATCGACAATCTGGCCATAGCAACTGGCCAGATGCTCTGGCATGACACAGACATCTTGCCCCCACTGAAAGCTTAATAGGAAGATCTTTCCTAGACTCTATTTCTACTCGACTTGTTCTTCTTTTTTTCAATCTGCAAAATAGTAAGATGCGCAGTTTTTTGGTTTTACTTTCATTCATTTGCTTTTATTCATCTGTCTCATTTGCGCAGAATCTTCGGCTTTCTCAAGTTAAGAAAATTTTTGCTGAAAATAAACTTGATAAATACGTGGTGTCTGGTCAATCGGTGATGGCTTACTTTGATGAAGTTTTCTTAAAGGTATCTAATCCCTACAATCTTGATGGTGGCTTCGCCGCTGAATACTTTGATCTTGAATACCAGGCCCATCTTCGCCCGAATGTTCCCGAGCCTTATCTGACACTTGAAGAATTAACTCGCGATACAAACTCACTGCTGCGTCTGCATCGTAAATACTATTCTAAATTGAAGTCGCAAGTTTTTCTGCGTAATTATTTTCAAACGGCATTTATTGGGCTTCTTCACACTGTTGAATCTATCAAAAAAGTTCAAGTGGGTATTCCACAAGATGGATATAATGTTTTAAGCGTTCTTATTCTTGAACAAGGCCGTATCGTAACAAGCGATCAAAAAAGCTTAGTCACAATGACTGATTTCTGGTGGGATTTTATCTGGGCTTACTTTCAAGATTACCCAATAGATTTAGTCGAACTGGGCAATCAAAAACTTCGCGGAGTTTGGCTTAGCGAAAAGCGCGATGACTACCGTAAAAGAATTGAAAAATTTTTAGCCTCGTATTCGATGCTTGCTTTACGTAAAGGCACAGACCCAATTGTGTTCCGTGATATTACCAATCAACTTTATGTACGCCTAGCTAAAAATGCCTACGAGATTTACGGCCTTCGTAAAGATGAACGAGCTTTGACCAAGGCACGTATATTTAAATATAAATACGAAACGCGCAGTGGTTTGACCGAAGATGCAGAACGTACCAAGCGCGAGATCGCACGTGCAGGTTTAGTCGTCAGGTTCAAAAAATTATTTATCGAGCCCTTCGATATATATTCAACCTACAGCGGCTCGATCGTTAGCAAAACTTTATCAGCTGTTAGTCGTTTCTTTTATAGCCTTTATTCTTTAGTTCGCTACGTAGTTGGATTCTTACTTATTACTTTTCCGTTTGACGGTGCTTTCATTGTGGCTGGTTTAATTATTTTATCTGTTGAAGGGCGCGAGCAGTTTAAAAAAGAATTCTTGGCGAAACCAAAAGTATCTAGCTCAAAGTCAAAATCAATGCGAAATACAAAAAAGTTTTTTAGCCGCGCTGTAGGATTCATGGTTCGCGTAGTAAATGACTTAGTGTTCAGCCTACAGATGCTAGTTTATTCTTACACAAGCGATACGATCAACCGTAACGTCCGTATTGGTAGCTCGCTGTTAATTTTCGGAATGGGTTTATTTTTTAGTTCGTCACGTACAATGGTTGAATCTTTCGTTGCGCAAATGGCTTTATAAAAATAACTCGTACGAAACTTCAACTACTTAACAAAATCCTGTGCTTTACGTCCTATATCTTTTAAGTACCCACGAACTACATCGTAGTCTTTATCTGCCGCAACTTTAAAACCTGTGATGTGGTACATATCTAATAAAACTTTCGCACCTTCAGTTGTCTTAATATAGCGTTGGAGTGAATCGGCAATTTTATTTTTTAGTTCGTCCGTTAAATCTTTTCGAAAAGCTAGCGGGTCATTAGGAATGGGGCCCGTCAGTTGCAAAATTTTAATTTTTTCGTAAACATCTGGGTACTGTGTTTTCACAAGCATACGAGCATCTTTAGGGCTGCCATCATCATCGGGTGGCGTGTAAAATGTTGCACCTGCATCAACCTGCCGCTGGTAAACGGCCGTCACTACGGCATCGTGACGAGCTGCGAAGACATGTTCTTTCAAGGTGATTCCTTCTTGATTGAACAAACGAAGTGGCAACACATAGCCAGAAGTTGACGCTGGATCGACAAATGCAAACTTCTTTCCGTTAAGTTCTTTAATACTTTTTGGGCCATCGACGCGCGCAATGATCTGACCGTTGTATTCATCACGGCCGCGATTCACGAGCTTAAGCTTTGCCTGTACTCCATACTTTTCATTTGCCACGACATATCCAAAGGTATTAATAATCGCCGCATCTGCTCTCTTTGATCCGAATGCTTCAATAACAGCTACGTAACTAACCGGCAGCTCAACCGTCACCGCTAGACCTAAATCTTTTTCAAGATACGCTTGTAGAATTTTTCCGTTGTCAGCCAGACCTTGCATGTCTTGCGCAGGAACAAGATAAAACTTAATTGGGTTTTTTTTACTGCCCAATTCATTATTTTGAATACAAGAAAAAAAACAAGTTAATATAAATACCGAAAAGCTGAATTTAAACAGGTTCATTACCAGAACATAACTGTAGCTTTTTGCGCTAGCAACTGAAATTCTTTTTGTACGCGCTCAATTTATTGTCACCTTGACAGTTACAAATCAAGACTCACCTTTCGAATAAGGAAATAATAAGGTTCTAAACCTTTAAGGAGATCCCATGATACCAACCGGCTCATTCCCTGTTCTTCCGTTAAAGAATACTGTCATTTATCCTGGTGTGACGCAGGCGTTGAAAGTTGGCCGAGACAAAAGTCTACGCGCGGTCGATTTAGCTAAAGAAAAAAATAATTGGATTTTTACTCTGACTCAGAAAAATCCCGAAAAAAATGTCGAGAACGTCGATGATTTACACGACATCGGAACCCTTTCTAAAATTGAATCAATTAAAGGTAATCACGAATCGGGTTACTTTATCGTCGTACGCGGCTATTACCGAATGAAAGCCACTTCATTTAAACCCGAATCAGAAGTTTTTGAAGCTTTCGTTGAACGTTTAGACGACGTCATCGACGCAGACAAAACAACCCAAGCAGCCTTACTGGCTAGCTTAAAGCAGATTTCAAAAGATGTTCTTCAATTAATTCCGGGCAATACGGAATCAGTGCAAGACGTAGTCGACGCAATCGAAGATCTATCTTTATTATCGCACATGGCCGCTGCGAATTCAGAAATTGCACTTGAAGAAAAACAGAAAATTCTTGAAATGACTCCGCTTCGCGTGCGAGTGATGCATTTATTGTCTGTGCTAAATGACTTTAAAGAAAATCTTCGAGTACAACAAGATATTCGCCAGAAATTAACAAGTAAAATTGGCGGCGCACAACGCGATCACATTTTACGCGAGCAAATGAAGACGATTAAAGAAGAGCTTGGCGAAGGTGATGACACCAGTATCGTCGATAATTACCGTACAAAAATCACTGAAGTTGGGCTAGCCGGCGAAACTTTAGAGCTTGCTCAACAACAATTAAAAAAATTAGAAAACATAAATTCGCAATCGCCCGAGTATCAAATGATACGATCGCATCTAGATTTTATGTTAGCTTTGCCATGGAATGTTTCTTCACCGGCGCACGATATTGATTTAGAAAAAGCTAAACGTATTTTAGATGAAGATCACTATGGCATGGATAAAATCAAAAAAAGAATTTTACAGCACTTGGCTGTACTTAAAATTAAAAACGAGAAAAAAGGCTCAATTCTTTTATTTGTCGGCCCTCCCGGCGTCGGTAAAACTTCTTTAGGCCAAAGCGTTGCCAAAGCTCTCGGAAAGAAATATCAACGCGTTAGTTTAGGTGGAGTTCGTGATGAATCCGAAATTCGCGGGCATCGCCGTACTTACATTGGGGCGCTGCCAGGCCGAATACTTTCTGCATTAAAGAAAGCTGGCGAGAACGATGCCGTATTTGTACTAGATGAAATTGATAAACTAAGCCGCAGCTACGGCGGTGACCCGTCTGCCGCAATGCTTGAGGTTTTAGATCCAGAACAAAACACAACGTTTGCCGATCATTACCTAGAAGCCACGTTTGATTTATCGAAAGTCATGTTTATTGCGACGGCGAATTCGCTAGATACAATTCCACTTCCGTTACTAGATCGTATGGAAATTATTGATCTAAGTGGGTACACCGTTGCAGAAAAAATGCATATTGCAAAAAATCACTTATGGCCAAAACAGCTTAAAGAGCATGGTTTAGTGAAAGAGCAAATTGAAATTACCGAACCTGCTTTGTTGCAATTAATTTCTCACTACACTCGAGAAGCTGGGGTGCGTGATTTACAAAGAAAACTAGGCGAAGTTTGTCGCGCCAGTGCTGAAAATGTTTTGAAATCAAGTACGCTAATTAAAGTTGATTTAATTGATATAGAAGAAATTTTTGGTTCAGAAAGATTCACTTATGAAGTAACCGACCAGTTGACCACACCCGGCACCGTTACAGGCCTTGCTTGGACTCCCGTTGGTGGAGACATACTATTCATAGAAACCGCGCTTGTTCCGGGTAAGGGAAATTTGATCTTAACCGGACAACTAGGCGATGTGATGAAAGAGTCTGCTACGATCGCGAAATCTTTAGTAATGGCTAGATTGCAAGCGCTCAACCCAACGTTTGATTTAAGTCGATATGATATTCATATCCATTTACCGGCGGGCGCCATTCCAAAAGACGGCCCTTCTGCGGGTATTACGCTACTGACTTCGCTAGCTTCACTGGTGACTAGAACGCCGGTTAGCTCTCGTCTTGCTATGACGGGCGAAATTAGCTTGCGGGGTAAGGTGTTACCAGTCGGGGGTATTAAAGAAAAAGTAATTGCGGCGCACCGTTCGGGCGTAAATAAAATTATCATGTCTCGTCGAAATGAAAAAGATTTGAAAGACGTGCCAGAGGATGTAAAGTCACAAATTGAATTCACATTCGTTGAACATATTAACGAAGTGCTTTCAGCGGCTCTAAATATTGACTTAACTAACTGGACTGAGGATTTAATTTATGGTCAGAATGACAGCCACTTACACGGGGCAAAAGCACTGCAAAGCTAAACACGAACCGTCTTCGTCTATTATCGAAACCGACGCGCCCAAGGATAACCAAGGGCGCGGCGAAAAGTTCTCTCCCACGGATTTAATGGCAGTCGCCCTTGGAACGTGCATCTTGACGACCATGGCCATCAACGTCGAAGCAGATGGTATCAATTTAGATCATTCAAATATAACCGTCGAAAAAGAAATGGGTTCTAATCCGCGCAGAATCGTAAGCTTAAAGACGATTATTGAATTGCCAAAAAATATTCCTGAAGCTTACCGAGCGAAATTAGAACAAATCGCAAATAACTGCCCGGTGAAGAAGTCTTTACATCCGGACTTAGCGGTACCTTTTGAAATTCGCTATAGCCTTTAGGCACCGGTACCGAGCGCGTTTAGCGCTACCACCAATTTTTGTGAATTGGTAAAACTTGGCTTTGTATCCAGCGCTCGCGAAATTTCGCGTGCCTTCTGGCGTTGTAAGGTATTTTGATATGTCGAATTTTTATTAAATAATCTTCGGCTTTTTTGACGTTTCGATCACTGGTTCGCCAGTCGGCTTTGATATTATTCAAATTCGCAACTTGGTAGGCCGTTATGCAACCTGTTTCATCGATATATGGGTCATAGTAGCTCATGGCCAATGCACGTAATGAGCTATAGACCGGCTCACGCCCGCGCAAGCCGCGATCGTGCGATTGTGCTACAGCACCCCATCGCCCACTCTCTTTAAATACAAACATAACATGGTCTAAATTATCTAAACTTTCTAGACTCATCACTAAGGGTGGATAGCCGTGGTTTTCTAAAATAGCGGCGGCGATAAATGCACCTTCTAGACAGTGCACGCACTTGCTTTTTAAGCCTCGCTCTGCCGACTGGATTGAATCTGTTTGGTTATATTCTAAAGAACTGATAAAGTGTTGCACCTGTCGGGGCGTTCGATATTTCGCGGCAAATTTAACGAATATATTCAACTTTTGTGTCCAGAAGGTAAATCAATAACTTGAACGGACTTCGCGATAGATTTACTGACCTCTTTCGGTAAGTATTTCTGAATTGTTTCAATCAAGTTCGCTTTTAATTTATCTTTTCGGTAATACTGATTATAGATCACACTTACCTCGCGCGACGGAACCGGATTCGTAAATTCTTTTAAACGTTTTGATGCCTTCATATCCATCGTTGCTAAAAATGGCAAAAGAGTGAATCCGCTTTCTTGATCAATCATCTTCTTTAAAGTTTCTAAACTGCCACTTTCAAATAAAAGCTGCTTGTTCAAATCAGAAGTTTTCTTTCGGTTTTTACAAAGAAGCAAAGACTGCTCGCGAAAACAATGACCATCGGTCAACAACCAAAGCTCATTCGAATTTAGATCTTTCTGTTCAACCTTAGCTAATTTCGCTAAATTTGATTTTTCAGAAACGTAAGCCAAGAATGGCTCGTAAAAAATAGGCTCAGATTTTAACCCTTCGTGCTCGATCGGCGTTACCAATAAGCCTATGTCTAAATCTGAATCTGACAATTTATCTAAAATCTGCGACGTTTGTAATTCTTCAACCACAACTCGCAGGTTCGGATTTTGCTTCATGAAATCTTTTAGAAATAACGGCATTAGATACGGAGCCAAAGTCGGAATAACTCCGATCCGAATTTCACCCCGAGTTTCGTCTTTATCTTCTGCGACCAGCTCATTAAATTTGGCCGCTTCCCGTAAAATCACTCGCGCCTGTTTGATGAGTGCTTCGCCAGCCTTTGTAGTTTTTATTGGTTGCTCGCTGCGATCGAATAAAATGAGGCCGATTTGCTCTTCTAGTTTTTGAATTTGCATACTGAGCGTGGGCTGAGTGACTTCGCAGCTATGCGCAGCCTGACCAAAATTTTTCAATCGGTCAACGGCTACAATATAGTTTAACTGGGTCAGCGTCATATATCCTTATTTAAACAGAAGCGGAATGGTAATAAAAGAACTTTGCACAGTTTGTGGAAATACCGCGTGCGAAAATATACTTTTAAGCTCTTTAAGCAGATATTTTTCATCACTTTGCACGTGCGATAACGATTTCAAAGTACTGGTTAGCAGTTTAAACTGTTGTACATTTCCCGCTGCAGAAACTTGCAGCCTCAATGACACTGTCCAGTTTAAAAGCTCGATCTTAGAAAGCACTTCGCCCAGCTGAGCAAAACAAGCATCTAGTGATTTTTGCACCTGCGCAGTCTTCAAGCCACCAACCACGTAGGGACGGGGGTTTACAAACCAACCGTGCAGAACCAAGCGACCCTTAAGTGGGTCACGGGTACCTTTAACTTCAGTAACTCCGTGGGGGAAGCGGGGGTCAAACACAACCAACTGATTCATTTTTGAAGGGATTAGTTCAACAAAACTTTTATACTCGTAATCTTTTTGTTCATTAAAATCAGGCCAGTAGTTTAAAGTTTTTTCTTTTAAAATTAAAGTTTCGCCGCCACGAAATTCTTTCTGATTAGGCGTTAGCGAATAAACGAATGCCCACGGACCGTGCGGGACATCTGAATGTAAATTCTGGTAGCATCCGTCAACATAGTAGCTAAGCCAGGGCGGAGAAATGTCGTGGCAACCCAAATTTTCTCGCCCCCATTGAACAAGGTGCGAATGAAAATTTTGATATAATTTTTTACTAAAGTAGTAAAATGCCGGCGTACGAATTAAATGATATTGGTCTTCATCGTACCAGTAGTCCCAAACAAAACGCTTCGAATCGGTCGATTTCGCATTCTTAAAATTTTCGACGAATTCTTGTCGTAATTTTTTAGAGTCAGCGTAAAAATTCGGATGAACAAAAAAGTTTTTCATAGGTTATTCGACTAAACTAGTCAGCCTTAACAACTTTCTGAAAGATACGGCCAAATAAGTTATCACCTTTAGAATTTTTCATTTCGATTTCAATAGTATCCCCGACTTTCATAAACGGAGTCACCGACTTGCCATCGTTAATTTGCTCTAGGGTGCGTTTTTCAGCCAAACAACTTGATCCAACAGTGGGGTCTTCATTTGCAACTGTGCCGCTGCCAATCAAAGTGCCTGCGGCCAGATCACGAGTTTTTGCAGCGTGAGCCACCAACTGACCAAAGTGAAAATGCATTTCTTTCGCGTTGGCTTTACCAAAAAACTGCCCATTGTAGCGAACGTCTAACGGTAAGTGCACTCTGCCGCTCTGCCAGTGTTCGCCTAATTCATCGATGGTTAATGCCACTGGCGACAAAGCTTTGTTCGGCTTACTTTGAAAGAAACCAAATCCTTGCGCTAGCTCGCCCGGAATTAACCCACGTAAAGAAACGTCATTAATTAATACTAATAATTTAATATGATTTAAAGCTTGCTCTGCCGATACGCCCATAGGCACGTGATCGGTGATCACGCCTACTTCAGCTTCGAAATCTGTACCGTGTGCGAAATCCCGCTGAGGAATGTCATCCGTCGGTGAAAGAAAACGTCCGCTTTCAGCTTGGTACATCAGTGGCACGGTTAACAAAGTTTCTGGTAATTCAGCATTGCGCGCTTTTCGTACCAATTTAATATGGTGAATAAACGCGGAACCGTCGGCAAATAACCATGTACGCGGAAGCACCGAGTGAAAAATATTTTCATTCGATACTTTCTCGGCAGCAAGCGCTTTACCCGAATTTAGATCATCAGATATTTTTTTAAGTAAAGATTCTGCCGTTGACCAGTTCTCGACTGCTTCACGAAGCGAAGGTGCAACCGTCGTTGCGCGCACGAAAGATTTTAAATCTTTTGATACAACGACTAATTCACCGTCTAATGAACGGCTCGATTTAAGTGTTCCTAACTTCATGGTAAAATCCTCTGAAAACTTTGTTAAATTTAAAAAATATCGAACGAACTAGTCAAATGCGATCATTAAATTGGCGCCAACTGCCCGTGAGTTTGAAACTCCTTTAGCAAGATCGCCCGGAACTGTTTCAAAGAAAATATTTACGCCTAAAGCCGAAGTGAATTTAAACTGCGCGCCGAACGTAACCGGAATAACCATACTTTTGACGTCAGTTAATGAAGCAGGCTTAGACTCATCGCTTAGTTTAATTGCTAAAGAAGGCCCTACGTAAAGACCTGCGTATTCTTCGAATTTGAACATAAAAAATACGGGTACTTCAAAATATGTAATTTTTCCTTTGCTTTCAACTGCTGCAAAGTCTGCTTTAAATGGGCGCTCCGAGTAGAATAAACCTGTTTTCAAACCAAATGCCGGAGCAAAGTTAAAAACGGTCGATCCACCAAATTGAAAACCAATATCTTGCTTGTTCGAAGTTGAATTTTGTAAGTCAGCCGAATTCCATTTGAAACCAAGCTCTAATGCTGGCATCGAATAAGAAATATTCGGTGAATCTTTTTGTGCAAAAACGGTTGAAGATAAAACGAGA
>JANPPC010000009.1:0-151577 GCA_031428275.1 Bdellovibrio sp. | reverse complement strand
AAGAAGTTTACAATAAAAAGAGGTTACACTCCTCATTAAATTATTTGACGCCAGAAGAGTTCGAAGCTAAGTGTATCAAAAATAATCGGGTTAAGTCGTGAACTTTGGAAGACAACCTACGAAATCTTCACCGCACTCCAGACCCTGTTCAAGGAACTTTTAGCTTTAAGGTCGACGGAGTTGAAAAGAGTTGCAACGAAACGACTTTGGGTCCTCTCAAAAATATTAGACTTTTAACAGAGGATCATGGAGCCATTTTAGTGATGAGCTGTGATAAAAGTTTCTATATGCAGCTTTACAGAAACAGTGCAGTCGGTATGAAAGGTAGTTATTTTGAAAAACAGGAAGATGGCAAATATAAGTCTCGAGATTATGTCATATTTTATCGAGGTACTGCTTAATAATATCTAAGTAAATATTATTAACGCCTCTTTCGGACACCAATAGAACACAGGAATAGTTTCGTCCAGTTGAAAGCTAGAGGTCGTCTACTTGGAAGTCATAGCATCATTTGCAATCTCGTTAAAGCCGTAACCCTTTCGGTATCAACCAACGGTCAAGACCTTCAAAAATAAAATAAATCAGAATTGCTAAAACCGCCGACGGCACAGCCCCTTGTAAAATAATATTCGTGTTATTCAGCGCCAGCCCCGTAACGATGATAGCTCCGTAACCGCCCGCCCCGATGAATGCGGCTAACGTGGCCGTACCAACGTTAGTAACCGCCGACAGCTTAATACCCGATAATATTGCGGGTGACGCCAGCGGAATTTCTACTAAGTAAAGTCTTTGAAATGATGTAAGCCCAATCAAAAAAGCCGAATCTTTTAGCCGCGGATTGATCTCCGATATTCCTAAATAAGTTCCGCGCACGATAGGCAGAAGAGCGTAAAGAAAAAGTGCCACGACCGCCGTGTAGTAGCCAACTCCTAAAAACGGAATCAGAAAGCACAGCAACGCTAGCGACGGTATCGTTTGTAAGATACTGGTCACAACCAGAATAAACTGACCTAGCTTGTAGAAGCGCGCAGCTAAAACTCCTAACGGAATACCGATCACGATAGCGATCAGCAGCGAAATAAAAACTAAAAACAAGTGTTCTTTTGTCGCCTTATAGAATTGATCCCAATTTGAATTTGTCGCACTTTTTTTATCATTCAGAAAATAGGCGGCGGTGGTTTGGAAGTTCCAACCGTCGACTTCAACTTTTGCGTTGAGCTCGATCATTTTTTCTTCGGTTATTTTTGATTCTAAGCGACGAATAGCCTGCCAGGTTTTAGGATATTGATCGGCTATTTTTGTGCGATACAAAAAAATCGCTAAATACTGTGGAAAAAAATTTTTATTGTCTTTTAAGACCAACAAGTCATATTTTTTGATCTTCGCATCCGTCGAATAAACCTCGATGATGTCTAGTTTTTTTTCAGCCAAAGACTGATAGGCCAAACTATGCTCCATGCCATTTACATTCGACATCTTTAAATCGTAAAACTGAGTAAAAGCCTCGTAGCCGTCGTGCCTTTTCATAAACTCGTGCGTGAAACCCGCGCGCAGATCAGAGTGATCTTTCAGCTGCGATAAGTTCGTTAGATTTAACTTGGCGGCCAGCTGATTGGGTACGGCCAGTGCATAGTTGTTACCAAAACCCAAGCTTTCGGTCATGGCCAGTTGCTCGCTAGACAATGCGGCGTTAATTTCGGTGATCGTTTTTAAATTCGATTTTTTCAGAATCGCCTCTGAAACTGTACCCGTGTATTCGGGATAAATATCTATTTCGCCCGACTTAAGCGATTCGTAAACGATGCCGGTTGCCCCTAGCCCCATTCGCTTTTGTACTTTCAATTCGCCGGCCTCTTCGATCGTTTGCGCCAGAATTTCAGCTAAAATATAACTTTCGGTAAAAGGTTTCGAAGCAACCACAATCGTGGGCTTTTCGGCCGCGTTTAAACTTACAAAGGGTAATAATATCGTGATAACGAAAAAGAAATGTTTCATAGATTTTCTAATAATTCTTTAGTTGGGATTTGGGCATGCATAAAGCGGGTTACAAATTCATTGCTGGGTTTTTTTAAAAAACTTTTGAAATCACCGTGTTGAATCAACTGACCCTGATGAAAAAGAGAAATTGTATGTCCGAAAAAGGCGGCCTCGTTGATATCGTGAGTGACTATGATCACAGTTTTATGAAGCAGGTTGAAAACTCGCTTTAGTTCTTTTTGCAAATCGGCGCGTACAATGGGATCTAAGGCACCCAAGGGCTCGTCCAATAGCAGAATGGGTGGGTCTAAAAGTAAGGCTCGCATTAGTGCCACGCGCTGCCTTTGACCACCGCTTAGCTCTTGAGGGTACTGTTTCAGAAATTTTTCATCTAGTTGCATGATTTTTCGTAGTTCGTCGACGCGCTGGCTGATCCGCAATGAAATCCAATTAGATGCTTTAGCCGGTAGAACTACGTTTTGTAAGCAAGTTAAATGCGGAAATAGACCGCCCTCTTGCAAAACATAGCCAATTTTCAGATTCATTTCATTTTTTGCTTCTACACTCTGGCCCGCTATTAGCAAAGTTCCTTGATCAGCGGTAACTAACCCACTCATTAGCTTCAACAAGGTCGTCTTACCGCTGCCGCTTGAGCCAAGAAATACGTGCGTCTTTGCTTCGGCCAAAGTTAGTTCAATGTCTTTCAGCGCCGTAAACGCGCCATACGTTTTACTAATTTTTCGTAATTCAATCATGCCTTAAAGGCTATCTACTTATGGATTAATTTCAAACTGTATTAGACTTACGCAATTAAATTGGACTTAAATGGGCCTATTGACACCACCCAAGCGCTTTTAAAGTTCCTATAAATTTCAGATTATTTAAGAAAATTTTACATCTTCAGTTTTTAAGGCTCCTATTCAAACCTAACAATCAAGAAATCCTCTATACGCCTTAAGAAAATCTTAATGTAAAAATAATTATCGGTGCACATTTGTTTGATCGACCTGACAATTTGTGGCACCGTCGTTGCAAACTTAATCTGCGGGTCGTTTACGGCGCCAAAAGGTAACCACTTTTTTTATTAAATAAAGCCTACGGGCAAAGGGGAAAAACATGAATTCAAAAGCATTAGTAGCAGCAGTTACTATTATGTTGGGTGCGGCGGCTTTCGCTCAAACAACAACAACGACAACAGAAACGACTTCTACAGTTAAAATGACTGAGGTTGGTAACAACGCTGCAAATCGTAAAAATATCGACGAAGAAATCACGAATGCGAAATTACGTGCTGAGACTGGTTCTAAAAAATTATGGTCTTTCGGTTCTACTTTCTCTTACGCTGGTGGCTCTATTACAGATCCGACAAGCACTGAGCGTCCTCAATTAAACGACGGTCAAGTATCTCTAGATCCAACTAAGTTATCTGGTCAGATGTCAGTTAAGTACCGTTTAACAGATCACGACAATTTAAACTTAGGTTTCGGGGTTGACTATACGCCTGAATTTACAAATAACAAATTAACTGGCGCTAAAACTTCTGCTAAAGCAAACGCTTCGACTCCGTACTTATCTTACGGTCGCGTTTTCAAAGCTGGTGATGTGCAAAACGTATTCGATGCAACTATTTCTAAATACACGGCTGACCAAGACGTTAACGAAAACTTCTTGAATTATAACGTCAGCGTTTCTCACAACATGATGGTTTCTTTGGGTACTTCTAAGGCTGAAATTGGTCTTTATTCTTATTTCGCTCAAGATATCTTCTCTGAGCAAACGGGCGATAACGTTATTTACTCTTTCGGTTTAAACCCGATTTTTGAATACGCGATCAGCGATGCCGTTTCTTTCAGAACCGTTTCTCGTTGGTTAGTATGGAACGTAGCTAACAATAACCGTGATAAGGGTGTCTTAGCAGGCCAAACTCAATCTATGGGAATCGGCTTCGCAGTGACTCGTGACATCTACTTGTACCCTAACATGCAATGGCGTTGGTCAGCTTTAACAGCTGATAAAACGACTGTTGGCTTAGCAGCTAACATCAATTTATAGTTATTAGATTTTACGATCTAAAAATTAAGATGAGCTTAGAAACCCACTTGAAAAAGTGGGTTTTTTTTTGCCTTTGGCACCGGGTGTGCAATTTAACAGAATATGATTTTTAAGTCTGCCCATTTCGCTTTAGCGGCCCGAACGCTGTCAATCTTTATGACGCTTGCTCTGTTTACCACGGCAGGCAACGCTGCATTCGCGCAGACTTGCACCGATCTATTTAAACAATCAACGTCTCAGCTTGATACGCTGAACGATGAGCCCCGATATAAAAAAGACTTCAATGGTCATAATGATTATAGGGTTCTAGTTTCGGACCAGTCGCACATTAATGACCAACACTGCATTGGGGTTTGCCACGCATTTTCGTGGGTCTCTAATTTAGAACGTGAACGTAAGGCACGGACGAAAGAAAATTTACAACTATCTACCGACTATTTAGCAGCCCAAATACTTTTGTATAAAAGTCTAGACTATCTTGAATTCGGAATACCAATTGATACCGGTGCAAATATTTTTGTTTCTAGACAAATGATTTCGTACTTCGGATTAGTTCCGAAAGAGGCCTGGCAGGCAAAAAGCGAGTTCAAATCTAATAAAGACCAAAGCCGATTACTTAGCTTTATTAACCTGTTAGTCGAACAGACTAATAATAAAAAAAAATCAGCTGCTGGTTACAAAGAAGCTGACACCATCGGTTCAGTCGCTAAACTTCAAATGCTTAACTTATTTAAAGCTTATGTGGGCCAAATTCCAACCCAGTTCTACTTTCGCGGAAAACAGTTTGATCCTGTTTCATTTCAAAAAGAATTTTTTCCTGAATTAGATAAACGTGTTTTTAGACTAGCCCTACGAAATGATGAAAAACTGGGGCGCGAGCTCGAATTCTCAAATGAAAATTCTACCAGTGTTTTTTCTGACATAGCAGATATTCAGAAAGCAGCTCGCGAGGCCCTAGATAGCGGTAAAAATGTCTTTCTTTCATATGTGCATGACCGAAATTTTGTGCATACCAGAACCGGAGTCATGTCATTATCGGCTTTTGAAGAAAGGCTTATGCCGCCCCACTTGAAGAATCAAAATGTGACTGTTAGCCACGCGGTTCAAATCGTTGGCTACGATTACGATCCGGCTACTCAAAAAATTTTAAAGTGGAAAATTAAAAATAGCTGGGGATCCGCCATCGGTGATGGTGGATACTTTCATATGTATAATGACTATTTTAAAAAATTCGCCAAAAGCATTTCATTTTTCAAAGACGACACTCAAGATTTCTAAGATAGAAGCTTTACGAATATCGCAAAATAGCAGTCTTTTAATCTTATAAAGGCGACTTAGATTATATTTCTGCGGGCACTGAACTCTTACTGGTTACGCGACCAATAACAGCAGTTGATTTTTCAAGCGGCCTTACCTACTTTACAGCCTTAAAACACGAAGCATTATTACGTTTAGAATCTAAAATTATTTAGAATTTGAAACAGAATTATCACGTAAAAGTTCGAATTTTAAAAAATTCTTTTTTTTAATTCTTATTCTGATTTGTAGAAGAATACGAAACCAAAACGCTTTCAATCTTAGCCACTAAGCCTTTTAGATTATACGGCTTATAAACTAAGGCTTGAGCACCTAGTTCGGCTGCCTTTGCTTCAGTAAAGTGCACTTGGCCAGTAATAAAAACAAAGGGAATATGCATTTTACGATTGTTCATGACCGATAAAAGTTCTGCCCCATCCATAAATGGCATTTGAAGGTCGGATAGAATCAAACTAACTTTATTGATTTCTAATTGCTCAAGCGCTTCTTCGCCGCTTAAAGCACCATATGTTTTTGCACCTAAGCGCGTAAAAATATCGCAAAGTATATCGCGCAAATCGATGTCATCATCTACAATTAACATACTGATTTTTGACCAATCAAAACTCATGCGGTTACCTTCTACAGAAGTGTTCTGTAGTTACAGACTAGTTTAAAGTATTCTGTATGAAAACGACTAAGTTATCAATTTTTAGTCAAAAGAAGTTCGCGAGCAAAACAAATTAGTCTTTTCTGCCCCAAAAAAATCATTTAATAACTGCCGATAACTTTCATCGAAGTTGCTTCGCTTTTCTTTTCAGATAGCATATTCAGATGCCCAGCGTTTTCGAGAAGATACAAAATGAAGAAAGCTATTTAAAGATTCGAATTTTATCAATTTGTGCTTTAGCCAGTACTTATATTTTCTATTATTTTATGAAGACCCTAGCAGTTGAGCATATAGATTCGATGCTGGCTCGAAATATAATTGCTGTCATGGCGATAGTTTGTTTTGCTTTTTCATTTAAAAAAAATTTGCCATTTCGTTATCGCCGTTACCTGGTAAGCATCATTAGCTTTAGCTACATCATAACTTACATGTATTTGCTTCATTTGAATCAATGGTCGGTTTTTCACCGTTGGTCTTACTTTGTGGTTATTGCCATTATGGCGACCGTTAATTCAACTTGGCAAGATTACATATACACGGCGGTTTTAGCAGTCGTCGTTCCAGTTCTTCTTTGTTACTGGAGCCCTTTATCTCATGTAGAACTTATTCACTTTCATGCGACCAACATCGTCGTATTTCTGGTTATCGGGGTTACAGTTAGGGCTAATTTTCAATACCGCGCACAGGTGATCAACTTGACTGATAATTTGATTCAGAGTTCAAAAATGATTGCCTTGGGTGAAATTTCAGCCGGCGTTGCGCATGAAATTAATAATCCGCTAGCGATAATTATTGGCGGGAAAGATCAAATAGATTTTTTTATGTCGGAGTCTCCGCAGAACAGCAATATGATTAGGTCTTCACTAGAAAAGATGCAGCGGGCTGCCATGCGAATTGCGCGAATTGTTCAGGGCTTACACGATTTTTCACAAGGCGATAATAACGAAGTTTTTCAAAAAATTGTTCTACAAGATGTTATTCGCGATGCCGTCAAACTTTGTGCCCAAAAATTTAAAGTCAGCAAAGTCAAATTAATTGAACATCTACCAACTGAACCAATTTATTGTTTAGGCCAACCAGCCCAGCTAACCCAGCTTGTTTCAAATTTGCTGAATAATGCTTTTGACGCTAGCTCAAAAAATGCGGCCCCGCAGGTACAAATCAAAATGATCCATAGCCAAACGGAAGCTTTCATTTCGGTGATCGATAACGGGCCCGGCGTAGCCGCCGAAATCGAAACCCAGATCATGCAACCATTCTTTACAACGAAACCGATCGGGCAAGGCACCGGGTTAGGCCTTAGCATCTCGTTAGGAATTGCAAAGTCTAACCAAGGAGAACTTCAATTGGATAAGCCAAGTCTGCCCTGTTCTTTTACTTTGAAATTACCAATCATCAAAGCTTAGCTTATGTAATTACTTCCCGTTACCAACATAACAGGGTCGTAAAACACTAAAATCGGCTAAACTTCACATTATGAACAAGATTTTTTTAAGTTTATTTATATTAATATTCGCGATTTCGGCAAATGCACTTCAGTCTTTAAAAATCGCCAATGGGCAGTATCTAGCTTTCGAAAGTTATTCAGCTGCCGGCCCAGAAGCACCAACACTCATTATGTTGCCGGGAATCAATCGAGCACTCGATTCACGAGACGCCGTTATTAAACAAATGATGAGACAAAAAAAATTTAATTTCGTCACTTACCATACAAGCTTACACCCAGAATCTTTAAAGCTTATTCCGCAAAATGAATTCGCTTACTTCGAAAAGTCAGACGTATCAATTTCAGATCTGGCTAACGAAAGCCTGATACTTGTTAAAAAATTAAAGATTAAAAACCCAGTTTTTGTCAGCTTATCTTACAGTTCTGTAATATCGAGCCAGCTCGCAAAAATGAACGTGACAAAATTAATTATCGAAGTTGCACCGATGATTCGTTTCGATGAAAGTGATCCCGAAGGGTCACAAGGTGCAGCGTTTTGGAAAAACTGGTTTAGCTTATTTCCAGGCATGGGTGAAATATGGGCGAATAATTTTTTGAAACAAGCCTATGCACGTTACTGGTCGGTACGAGTCGATGAAATGCTTCAAGAAGAAACCAACAAAGACCTTCGTGATTTGATGATCAAAGCTTATTCGCAGCTTTCCATTGCAGCAGATGGGTTTGATTACCGTGAACAGGACTTTTCTAATTCGCCGATTCGACACTTTATTGTTGCCGACAAAGAAGATGAAGTACGTGCTGACTTTCAAAGAGATGCCATCGAAATTTATCAACAGGCCGCGCAGACCGAAAACATAGTTATTACTGTTAAGGACGCTGGTCATATTGTTCCGTCTGAACAGCCACAGCAGTATATCGATGCGCTCAGAAAAATATTAAAATCTGAAGGTCTGATCAAATAAGTCGGTTAGTTTTACAGAGCCGTACTGGGTATTAGTGATTTGTTTTATAGATACTGGTGGGTCCAGAAAATCCGACACTGGTCGAAACTAACAAAAATACCCAAAACCACCAACCCCAGCCAACGATTGATAGAGTTAGTACGATCGCCGTCCACTTCATTCGAGTGGCACCCGCGAAGAATAAGTAAGCACTTAATAGCATTCCCAGCATAAGGTCGAATTGAAATACATTCGATACGACGTACCCGAAATGAACCCCTGCAAAAACTAAAGGTATAAATTCGCCACCCCAAAACCCTAAGCTCACTGATATCAAAGTAACAAAAAGTTTAATGATCACGTCACTTAAGTGAGGAGACAAGCTAACTAGGTTATCTATTTGAAGTAAGCCCAAGCTTTGAAATTTTCGAAGTCCCGGAACCGCCAAAAACGCCGCTAGTAAACACGCCACAAAAACTTTTACCCACATTCCAGACTTTGAAAAGTAGTTGGTTAGGTAGAAATATAACCATTTATGGCAGCGCATTAGGTATCCCGAAGTTGCTCCTAGCGCTATAACAAAAATTAATTTTTGAAAGAATGAAAAGTTCGATTCAATTACGATTGGGCTAAACAAATGAGGTGCGTTAAGGGTTTTTAAAAGTAATACGGCAGAGAACGAACCAATAAAGCCATAGAGCTTTTGCTTCCAGTGAGTGTTGAAAAGTTCATTCATAAAAAATATCGAAACCCATGCTTCGCCAGCCACAGCACTGAAGCCAACCGTCATTGCGACGGGGCCCCAGAAATTCCAAGAAAGTTTGAGTAAGCGAATCAACCCGGCCGACATCATAACAGCCGTTCCTTCTCGTCCAACGCTCGCGCCAACGAAATGGCTTACAGTATTTCCAATAAAATGAAACGCCATCATGCCAGGGCTCCAGTGATGCACTAACTCTAAATTTGGCTTAGTAACCTCTGAAATTTTAGACGGAAAATAAAGCGTACGCTTCTTAAGTTCGCTCAATAAGACAATAACAACAGGAAGACCAATCAGATGGTAAGGGATTAGCCTTTCGTTAAGTATTAAATGCTGAATCTCGATCCACTGTAATGACTTAAAAAACAAAAAAACTAAAAGACCAATTAAAACACCCAGAATAAGCGTGACAGCAATTTCTTTGGGCGTCTGATCTTCTTGCGAATAGGAATGGCTATGGTTAGCGGTTTGCATAAATTAAAAATTATGATACACAGTTTGCAGTGAAAACTGAAAAAGAATTTTCTGACTATTTTATTGCTGAATGTGCGCACAGCGCGACGGATGCAGAATACGTCGCTGAGGTCTCAAAAAGCTACTGGAAAGACCTCACCACTCACTTACAAGGCTACTTTGAGTACGAAGAACGTATGGCTATAACGCAAAAGGCTGCGCATCTACTTAGTCTAAACCTGCCCATGTACCCACGCGAAAAAGTTTGGGCCACGGTCATACGAGATTTCGCCGAGAATAATTCGTGGGGCCACCCCACCGTTATGAAAAAACCAAAACCTAAGCAAACTGAAGAACAAAAGATATTTTGGAAACTGTCTAAGTATATATGGGCTTTTTTTCAATCAATGATCATCATTAAAACAGCGGTTTACTTTTTCGGGCTCGAATCAACCCAACATCCTGACCGGGTTAGTACAGTTTGGGTTTGGTTTTTCTTCGCCTTATCAACGACGTCTTTGGTTTACTTTGCTTACCGCAATTTCAGCGATAAAGACAAAGGCGATTAACTTTTTTCATTTTCGTAGTCGACTCTAATCATCATGATAGCCGCAGATAAAAGAAAGAAGAAACCAACCACTCCACCAAAGTAGTTCGCCAGCAATTGTGGGTTACCAACCGAGGCGTCGATAATTGGCCCCGCTAAAGCAATTGCAACAGCACGCGAAATCTTTGAAGACATCTTCCACAAACCTAAATACTGCCCAGAGACAATCTGCTTAAGACTCTCTTCTTTCTCTTTTAGAAAGTCGGAAAGAAAAATTTCTAACACGACGGCAACGCCAATTAGAATACCGCAAACTCCTGAAGCAATGGCCGCAATAACCCAGAAATCAACACCTTTGAAATGCGGAAATGCAAGAATAGTTAAAGAACCCAATAGCGCCGCAGAAACTACAATTAGTCTTTGCTTACTAAAATATTTAGTTAGTAAAACCCAGATCGGAATCGACAAAGTAAAAATCACCAGAAACGCAACTAGCACGGTTTGTGTTTGGCTTTCGGTGAACTCTAAATAAAGTTTATAATAGTATAAGGCTAATGTCGAATTAAGACCCAGCCCGCAATTAACAATGAAGAATGCCGATATAATCTGTAAGAACTTTTTGTCCTTTAATAAAAATGCTAGCGTTTGCGTTTTCGAAGCATATTCAGGCTCGACTGGCTCTCGATCTTTCTGTCTATAAATAATGTAAGTTGAAAAACCACAAGCCAGCAAAGTAACAATAGTCAAAACGTATACTGAATCTAAATAAGGCTGGGACTGCGATGTTTTTTCAGCATTCGTCAATAAAAGAGCAGGGACCGATAAGCCCAAAAATGATCCCAAGTTGAAATTTATCAGTCGGCTGCCGATCCATATTTTACGCTTTTCATTATCGTGCTCTAAATCATTGGCAATTGCGTAAAATGGAACCGAAAATAAAGATATTGCTGAATTTAAAAACGATGATGTAAAAAACAATAAAGTTAAGGTCAGCCATTGATGGTCGGTATTAATTCTCCATAGTAAAACAAAAAATATGCAAATTAAACCTGTTGCAAAGTATAAGATACCTTTTCGATTTCCGTGCTTACGATAGTAATCGTCACTGTAAATTCCGATCCAGGGATCAATAGCGGCATCCCAAAGAACACTCGCGCCAATCGCTAGGCTAGTCCACGAAGCCGATAAGCCCAGTACATTATTAAAATACAGAAGAAGATAAACTTTAAGAAATATATCAATGCTAGAAGTGCCTAATTCGCCGAATCCGTAAAAAATGGGACGTAATTTGTTGTTTAAATTATTTTTGATCATCGGCTAAAACGTCACTTTCTTTTAAGGCCATATATCCAAAAGCAATCCAGTAAATTCGATCGGCTATGCCGCCTATGGATAAATGAACATGATAGATAAACAAGATCGGCAAGTGAGTTAAAACATAGATCGAAATAATTTTTAAAGCATCACTTTTTGATAACAATGACTTTACGCTTGCTACTGCAATGGCTGCAAATCCGAATACGCAAATAAATATAAATCCCCAGCCTCCAATTACGCCTGCCGAAATGATTATATTATGTGGATCTTTATTGGCATTATAGCCAGCTACATCCGTATCATTAGCGCTTGAAAACTTAGAAAGTAAACCTTGCCCCAACCACTGATTTCTTTGAAAAATGGTAAAGCCCCTTTCGACCTCTTCCCATCTAGATTCAACGCCATCTTGCGCAGCCCTTTGGCCGATTGACTGTTCGCCACGTGCAATTCCGACAGCGTAATTTGTAACGCTGTCCCCGAAGAAAATAAATGTCAAAAATCCACTAATCGCTAGCGCAAACTTTAATAGCCTGGCCCCGTCTGTTTTAGATTTAAAGATGACCAGACATAAAAATAGACCTAAAAATACCGCCGCCAAAGACGAGCGCGTACCGGTCAGAATAAGTAAGAATAAAGCCACTAAAAAATGCAAGCATTGAATAAGGTGCGGCACACGCTGAAGCTTTCTAGAGAAGATGTCATAGAATAATGTAAAGCACGCGATCGTAGCACAGCTAACCATGTGCGGAATATGTTTAAAAACCCCAATAAATCGACTACCTTTGTAACTTGTCTCGGGCGATATCACCAGCAGTGCCAAGCTAACCCAACAGCAAGCGACTGTAATCTTCTTGATAAGTTCGACAGAACGCTGCGGAGTCAGCGAGGTTGGCAGAACTCGACCATAAAGAAAAATAGTAAATATCGCTAATACAGCCGAAGCAAGCTGCAGTAATATTGAATTTTCATCGTTAACGAATAAAGCCTGTAAAAGCGTAATCGATAGCAGATACATACCGGTCACGAAAATAAAGAAGCGGTAAAACCTGGTCTGACTATAAAGCGGGTTTGCTTTCCATAGCCAACGAATACAAAACAACCCTCCGACAAGTGCACTTAAAGCGATATTAACGTAAGGGTGCAGACCACTTTGAAAAATGACTGCGCCTAATTCTTTCGGCATCCCTGGCAAAAATGCCAAAGACACTTTCGAAATAAAAATAAACGCTAGTAAAAATATAATCACAGATTAATTTGAATATCTTTCGATTAAAACAGAAGTTAAGACAATACTTGTCAAAAGCGAAACGATTGTGATCGTTCGCGAGACTTCGTTTGAAATCCAAGGCTCTTTTTTAGGTACATAAACAAAATCGTCTTGAGCTAAGCGAAAAGGTTTTGCATCGACCGAAGACTTCATTAATTTTTTAACATCCAGCTCAAAAACGCCCGTTTGTGTAGGGTCAATCTTTCTAACTAAAATATTACTTAAATCGGCGTCTTCAGTACCGCCAGCCAGCGTAATTAGCTTTAAGATATCGGTATTCGTCGGTACGTAGTAAAGCCCCGGTTTCTGCACGGCTCCTATGAGCTGAACCCCGATTAAACTTTCTTTATTCGAAGATCGGTAAATATATTCAGCTGCCCGCTGAGGCTCTTTAACCTCAAAGTAATTTCCTTCAGCATATACAAATTGTGTTTGAAACAAAAATAGAATGCCTACACCAACGCGAATTGCTTTTTGATACATATCAACCTCTGAATTCTATTATGACTTGTGCATCGACAGCGTCAATCTGGACCAATAGCGAGTTTTAATTTCAGCTAGTCGAAGCTCTAGTCATTCAATGACAACCCTACTAGACTTAAGTAAACAAAATGACAGGGAAGTCTAATGGAATTAACACAAATGCCTGAACACGAAAAAATATTTAACGAAATTTGCACGAAACTAAATGAACTTTCGCAAGTTGAAGAAACTAAATCTTCAAAAGATCGCGTAGCTCAGTTAGAAAAAATGCAAAATCAAATCAAGAACTTTCAGTACGATTTATTAGCTACCCACGAAGACATGCAATTAAAAATTCATACTTTGCAGCAGATGACGACATCAAACTCTGATTTGAATGGGCGCGTGCAAGAATTAACAGAAATCTTGAATCAAGAGCGTAATCATAATTCAAAACTTTCTACTGATTTAGCCAGATCACTTGATCTGTCTTTAAAATTACAGCTAGAGATTCAAGAAATTAAAACTAGAGCACTTCAAGCTCAACTAGAAGATCGCAAAATTCACCAAGAAAATTTTGAAGCAATGAAACGGCACATGACGAAAGAAAAAAACGAACTTTTAATTGCAAACGAAGAATTACTAAATGAACTTAAAACCAAAGAGGCGCAAGTCGAAGAGTTAAATCAGAAGATCAACGATCTTGAAGCTGGCATGGGCGAACTTGATAAAACGACCCACGAACAGGGCGAAACGATCCAGCATTTAATGTCGGTTGCCGAAAACAAAATTGTCGAATTAAAAGTATCATTTGATCGCTCGCAAAATGATTTATTAAATGCGACGGGTGAATTGACTCAAGTAAAGACTCAAGTCGATTTATACAAGCAAGAAAACTATTCTTTGAAAGATTATATTAACAAGATGACTCATTACCAAAAACAGATCTTAGCTCAACAAGCGCAGGCGCTTGGAGTTAATCCAATTGGTGCATCACCATCTTAAGATAGAAACCTTCGGGAAAATTCATCAGGGTTGGGTGATCCCAACCCTGCCCACCAAAAGTTACGCATCTTGCATTTTTACCAGATCGCAAAATAGACTTACGCAACGAATCTTTAAAATCTTCTAGCTGGACCAGCCCTGAGCATGTGCACGATACAACAACAGCACCCGGCGCACACATCTTGAATGCCTGGGCATTTAATTTGAAATATGCGTGCAGGCCTTGATGAATATCTTTTTTATTTTTAACAAATGCCGGCGGGTCAGAAATAATAATATCAAAATTACTTTCGGTCATATCGGCTAAGTTTAAAACGTCTTTCTTATGTGTTAAGACGTGAACTTGGTACTTTTCAACATTCTGCTTCGCTTTCTGTAAAGCTAATTCCGAAACATCAACCAAGTGAACTTCACAATCTATATCCCATGATTTTAAGTTAGCAACGATCTGAGCCGACCACTGACCCATATAGCAACAAAGATCTAAAATACGAATCTTCTTGGTTCGTAAAAAATCTTTTTGTTGGGATAAATGCTCTAATAGAAGTTTCATATTGAAGGTTTGGTCTAAGAAAAAACCTGTCTTCTGGCCTTCAATTAAGTTTACGCTGAATGAGATCGTCTTGTGCGTATCTAAAACATTCTGTACTAAAATTTCTACGTCGGTTAGGTCGTCACTGTTTACAGTTTTTAAAATTTTGGGCGATTCAACTGGTATGCCTTCGAGTTTACGGATATTAACGTCATTACGCTGTAAAACAAGTGTGTGATCCCAATCAATATGACTAAGTTCTAACTTTAAACTTTGTAATACCAAGCTTTTGAAAATAGTTTCCCAATTTTGATTAGTTTGAAAAGCTACATCCATTCCCGATGTTAACAACTGAAATGAAAATACCTGATGCTCGACACCGTCTTTAACTATGATGTAACGATCCAAAACTAAACCGGGCATCTGATCAACTTCCGAATAACAAAGACGAAAGCTTTTATTAAAGCCGCACTTTTTTCGGTAAACCCAAGCTTGCACTAAACGTTCGGTTAAAAAGTCAGTAGCTGTTGGGTTTTCGTCTTTAGCTGAAAAGCTAATCGCACGAAATGAAATCAGTGAATGCGGGTTACCATAACCGCGCGCCATGAAGTTTCCTTGTATATCTTGAATTTCAACGGGCTCGCCCGGTTTGATGCTTTTGGGGCTATCAAGTAATTCATTTGAAAATACCCAAGGGTGACGAGAACGTAAACGGGCATCGTGGCCTTTTTTTAATTTCCAGATTTTCATAGACCTAGCTCTTCCAAGACAATGTAACGTCTTTTACGGGATTCTGAAACGCGCGTTTTTGCTCTAAACTTTCAGCCCACTCTTTTTTCAAAGCAAAATACCATTTAGCTTGCGTATCGGCATCGTTGATTAACATCAATGATGGATCGTATTTTAAGCCCTGTTGCTGTTTGGTAACCGCATCAAGATCTTGCCCCAGAAATGTCTTACCGAATTGTTTAATCAATGGCTTAGCTAAGCTTAACCAAGGGATATTCCAGAAAACCATTTGTATAACTTGAGTTTTGTCTTCTGAAAGTGGCATGAGGGCCGTCAGCGAATAAAAACTGCGCTTGCCCACTCGAACATGTTCGACACGAGTACCAGGAATACGAAAAGTGATTTCAGTTGTGGGCTCGCCGCCTAAAATTTTATAAGCTTTTGAATTTTTTGAAGGCTCATGACGTTTCATCTGAAAGCCGTAATCGACCGGACCAAAGTTTTTACGTTTTTCGTAGGCAGACTTTGAAGTTCTCCAGAACCAGCTTTGGTGCACGTAGGGCCCGTGGGCGGGGTCCATCAAGCCGATCACCGCGTGATCGATGTGACACGGAAATAGAACAATATCAGTGAGATTTGGCTGAGCATTCGGATCTAGATCGGCAAAAATCGGAGGTAGAGGCGCTAGCGTTTTGTCAAAGTCGCTATCTCCCATAAAAATCCAAATAGCGCCATATTGCTCAATAAGTGAATAAGATTTAATTTTAATTTTAGTACAATCAAGCTTCTGATCACTAGTTAACGATGGAATTTCACGGCAAACTCCGCCCCCGTCAAACTTCCAGCCGTGATAAGGGCATTCAACTTTGTCTTCTACGACGCGACCAAACTTAAGCGGAATTCCGCGGTGCGGGCAGATGTCGCGAATGGCGCTGACTTCACCTGTAGATTTTCTAAAAAACAAAATGGGCTCGCCCATGATTTCGAGCGATAACATTTTGTTTTTTTCTAATTTTGCCGACGGTGCAGCCAGGTACCACTGATTTTTTAAAAGTTCATTCATGAATGCAGCTTTCTGTTACGCTCGGCTAGCTTAAAAGTATTTCGCATCAATAAAGCAATTGTCGTTGGGCCGACTCCACCCGGAACCGGGGTAAGCGCCGTCAAATGGCCAGCGGCACCAGTACCTTCGACGTCTCCAACTAAACCTTTTTCTAGACGATGAATTCCGACATCGATCACGACCGCACCCTTTTTAAAGTCACTTCCTTGAAAATGGTGCGGCTTTCCAATTGCGACAAATACGAAATCGAAATCTTTTAACATCGTGTTCAAATTTTGAGTCTGTGAGTGCGCAAGAGTTACGGTGGCATTCTTTTGATTCAGTAAATGAAATAATGGAAGGCCCACGATTAAACTTCGGCCAATGACTAATACATTTTTCTTAGCGACATCAAGTTTGTAAAAGTCTAAAATCTCAATAATGCCGGACGGCGTGCACGACGCAACGACTTGCTGACCCTTCACCAAAGCGCCTAACGAGGCGCTGGTCAAGGCATCGGCGTCTTTCCAGACTGCGATGAGATCAGACATCTTTTTAGCGTCTAGATGCGCAGGTAAAGGCAATTGCATTAAAATACCGTCAATGCTTGCATCGACGTTTAGTTCTTTAATTTTGGTGGCTAATTCTTTTTCAGAAGTAGCTTCGGGCATTTGAATCAGACTTGATTGGAAACCTAATTTGTCGCAGGCTTTTTGTTTATGCTGAACGTATACTTGGCTGGCCGGATCGGCTCCTATAAGCAAAACGGCTAAATGAGGCTTAGCCCAGTTATGAGTTTTCCACTTTTCAATGTCAGCCGAAATTTGTTGGTAAATGAAATCCGCGACGGGCTTACCCTTCAATTCAATCATACGCACCACCCGACCTTAAAATGATCTGAAACTTAAAGAAAATCAACGACTTATATACACAGCTTAGGCTTGACCCGTCTAGCCCGTTAGATTAGATTGCATTTTATTCTTACCTTTAACGGGAGGTCCTTGTGGCAGATAAAGTTAAACTTTCGAAAGACGGAAACTCAATTGATTTTGTTCAATCTGAAAGCATCCCGACTTCAGTAAAAAAATTCAGACAAAGCCCTGAAATCGAAGGTTTTTACCGCTTCATTTTCGAAAATGACTTACAAAAAGAAGCATACGAAATCATGGAACGCATTGTAGGAGTTCGTAAGGCTAAAAAATTAAAAGAAAAACAAGATGCCCAGCCAGCAAAAAAATTAGAAGCGGCTGCTAAAAAAGTAGAAGCGGCTAAAGCTGTAACTCCAGTGGCTAAAAAAGATGTGGCTGTTCCCGTTAAAAAAGCGGCTCCGGTAGCCACCCCAGCAAAACCACCTGTCAAAGCGGCTCCCGCGAAACCTTTAACGGCAGCAAAAAAAGCCGCGGCACGTGTGATTCCAGTTATTAAGAAAAAAGTAGCTCTTAAAAAGAAGTAATTCGAATCGCGGATATCAACCCGCGATAATCTGATTCGAAAGGCGTACGCGCTTTGCAAAGCCTCTTCTCAGGAGGCTTTTTTTATGTCTAAAATCATTTCTAGCAGAATAAAACTAAATTCGTTGGTGAAACCGGTAAGCAACAAGCGGGGCCAAGGAATGATCGAGTATATGATTATGGTCGCGTTGATTGCCGTCGGAACGATCGGTGTTGTTAAGGTGGTTGGTCAAAATGTAGGGAAGCAGTACGAAAACATCAATCGTGCAATGGGCGCCTCTAAGGGTGGCAAGCTTAAGCTTGATAACTACGACGATACGAGCCGTAAAGATTTAACTAACTTTATGGATGGAGCTCGTTAATGAACCAGAAAGGCCAAGCACTGATCGAGATGACCATCATCAGTGGCTTGGTTATAGTCGGCGTAATTACCGTTGTTCGCTTGTGTTTAGCGGCACAAATTAATTTCGTTATCGATGAATTGATTGAATCAGCGCACCTCTGCGAACTACAAGCTAAACCGCGATGCCAACAGCAATTCAACCAAAAACTAACTGATTTCAACTTAAAAAATATCTCGACTGTCTTTAATCTTTCTAAAAATACTTCTTCGATAAAATTGCATGCCGAAACTGAACTAGGGAAGTCTTTCGAAAAAGAAAGCGAGCTAACTCTTGAACTCGAAGTTAATTAGAAATGAAAGGGGCTCGGCGGCGGTCTTCTTTTTATCAGTCTTGCCATTATTTTTTATCATTTTTATCACGCTCGCATTTACCGGATATATTATTCAATTAAAAAGCCGCGTGCGCGCTACTTGCATCAATCAAAGTATTGAAATTCAAAAAGACATTATCAGTTCCGAAAAAAAGCTCTTCGCTTTGAATCCGTTATCGACGGCTCTTCGCGTTGGCCTCGGTGTAGCTGCTGCCGAGATCGTCGCATCTGCGGGAAATCCACTTATAATTGCCGACGCGACCTTACGTATAAAATCGATTCGCGAACAACAAAAAAACTTAGATAAATTACAAAAATCGATCATAAAATATGCCGAGATCAAAACTAAGATTTCTTCCGCAAAGATCATGCGCGACATTTACCAACACTTTTCAGAAATGGGTTCAATATGGGCGTTTTACCTTTCGGCCACAAACGCCATTTACCCGCGCAGATTGCCTCAAGTAGCTGTCGAACCGGATTTCGACGACATCGCTCCTAATTACGGACTCACCAAGGACTATAAAACGACGCAACAATTGGTCTTATCTTGGCATCACAGCTATCGCACAAAGCAAACGGCGCAGCAAACAATTGATAAAGATTTTGATTTTGCGTTCTCGTGCGGCGCGGGCCCAAATCAGAAAGGCAACAAATGGTTGGTCGAAATCAAAGGGGACAAATTTTAATCGAGTCTGTTTTTTTAGTCATGTTAGTCATTTCATTACTAATTGGATTTCAGATTTTAATCGATCACCAAAAACATCAAACATCGAAACACAGAATGTCGAAATTTAGAAAGGACTTACGTTATGATAAAGAAAAAACTTCTCAGTTTAATGCAGAAAAATAGGCCACTTGTGATCGCTTTCATTATTTTTATTGGTGCGTTTATATTACTGAGTAATAACCCGAACGAGCCCCTGAAAACGCCGCACGCGAAAGTCTATGCCGACACTCTCATTCCGAAAGGTTTTGTACTTGTGCCAATCGAACTTTCAAATGCTGAAACTATATCTGCCTTGATCGATCAATTCGGAGTCATTGATTTATATGCGGGTTCGCCAACCGAAAGAGGCTCTCGTAAAGTGGCCAGCCGAATAAAAATTCTACGGGCACCTCTGAACCCGCAGCAATATGCGGTTTTGGTGCCTGAGCATTTGTCGAATAATATCATGAAAGTTTCGGGCTCGTTTTGGGCTGTTGTGCAAAATCGACAAACAAATTCAGAGCAAGCAGCTGAACCAGTCGCTAAATCTGTCGCTATCGAATATTATAAAGGAGAATAAGATGAATTTATTTATTATACTGGCCACGTTTTTTGGACTTTTATTTTCAGGATTTTTTAGTAGCGCCGATGTCATATTACTTCCTGAAAAAAATGTGCCTTTCAGCGTCTACCGGGCAGCTTGCGAAAAACCAGGTTACGTTTGTACTGATAAATATTTCTTCGATCAGATTACTACGAAAGAAACTGTGCAATTTGATGAATTGGTCAACTTGATCGATCTTTCTTCATCAGTTTACTTGCAAAGCTTTACTAAAAACTTAACGCTCGTTTTGCAAAAAGAAATATTAAGCGAAGAGCAACTTGAAATGGCTATTCGCCTCACTTCGCAAATTAAAGAACTCATCGCTAATAAAAACCAAATCTCATTATTAGAGACCGAGCTTAAGCAAATGAAAGAATTTCTAGAGAAATCGGCGCCACCAGGTCAAGTTAGCTCGTTTGTGGTTTTATTTAAGCGAAAAGTCAGCGAAGAAGACTTTAAGAAATTAAAGTCGACGATGATAAAATTTTCCGCAGTTCGACTCGATTTCGCATCGCTGCCGGTAGATATTTCAACTCGTCAGAAACAATCTGCAAAAACAGAGGCTTTGCTAAACGGCGCTTGTGAAAAAGCACAGCTTAATTCAGCCATTACATTAGTCGGTTGGCAGCCGTATTCGAGCGAACGCTGTTCTTTGGCTGAAAGTCTTTCGGTCGCATCTAAGTCAGTTACGACTAGCTTCATTGAAAATAAAAAATGGTGGGTTACGGGTGCGGTTATCATTGGCGCCGCGATTTTACTGAATCAGTATGAGGTTCAATTTCAATTCTAGAGTTTTAACTAGATTTGCCTTAAAGAACAGCTTCACCGTCAAAATAGACTTGGCGGATTGCAGTTTCGTCGAATTCAGTCCAACTGTTAGTCCACTTCGCATCGGGGTGGGCATGATACTTCTTCCAGTCGTCACGAAGAGCCGGAATTTTAAAATCGGCGCTTCTAGTCAAGGCTTCATAATTTCTAAGTAAAGAAGTCGGTTCAATTGGTGAATCACTACCAAAATGGAAATTGATTTTATTTTTACGTAAAGCTTCCCACGGAAATAGATTCTGCATGATATTCGTTGGCAATACTTTTGGTAGCCAAGCGTGGTCGCTTAGCCAGTGGCATGGCTGCATGTGGCAGGTGATATGCAAGGGCTTCATCATTCGAATTGTCTCGTTACGTACAAGCTCGGCGTGTTCAAGGTGCAAGCGGCCTAGAATACCGGCCCCAGATACATCGCGGGCGGCCTTAACTACTTCGTGAATGGCCTGATCGCCAATGGTATGCACGGCAGCCTCTAGTTTATTCTGCCAAATGACTTTCAACGCTTCTGTGATTTCAGAAGAAGACCAGCTCATCATGCCAAAAGTTTCGCTATCTAAATACTTTTCAGATAAGAAAGCTGTCTTCGAACCTAGCGATCCATCGACAAATAATTTTACGCCATGAATTCTTAACAGTCGATTCGGGTTCGCTTTCATTATCTTAATTTCGTCTAAGACTCGTGGTAAATCCCCAAGGTTTTCCACAGTGACGAAGCTGTCTATGCAAACGGTTAAAGATCTTTGCTCACTCAGCTTAGTTAGAATCTGCCAAGATGTTAAATTCATTGATAGATCACGAGCGTGAGTAAAACCGCCCTGATTCAGAAGCTTCTGGGAAATTTTAAAGTGAAGCTCTGTTTGCTGGTCTGAAAATGCGGGTAACATCAATAATGCGTTGATGTGCGCTTGGTCGAAAAGCATTCCGGCCAGAGAACCATCTGCGTTTCGCTTAATAGTACCGCCGATCGGGTCAGAGGCAAAAGAATAGCCTCGTTCTTCGAAAACTTCGATTGCTTTTGAATTGATCCACGAAGCATGCCCGTCAACGCGCGAAAAAAAAACCGGTCGATCTGGAAATGCTTTATCAAGAGATTCTTTAGTTGGAAATTTTTTTTCGCGCCATTTGTTTTGGTCCCAACCGAAACCGACAAGCCAATTATCACGCAAATATTCGGGTTTAATCTGAACACTTTCAATATCGTGTTCGCTTAGTATTGAATTAAGTTGTAAACCGGCCGCGACTTGGCCGATAGCTAATAAATGAACGTGGCTGTCGTAGCAATTTTTGATTATTTGAATCATCTATTTATACATAATCGAATTAAAAAAAAGAGACTAGCTTTAACTAGTCTCTTTTTTGATTTTTTTAAGATTTTTATCTGCGCTGAAGTTTTGCTAAATACTAGCTATAAACTAACGGCCGCGAGTCGTCGTGCCATTGATTGTCGTTGGTAAGTAATTTGTTCCGGTACCAGGCGTATTGTAGGCGCCCGTTCCTAAATTGAATGAACCACTAATACCGCCGTACGCACTACCTAAACCCGTTGCTCCGTATAACGAAGTTCCGCCACCAGAATAGGCGCTTGAGTATAGCATTTGAAGACGCTGCTGCAAAGATGAAATTTCTTGCTGAACTTGTACAGCTTGCTGCTGCACTTGTTGTTGTCTAACTAATTGCTGCTGCTGCGCTTGAGCTTGCATTTGGTAATACTGTGCTAACTGCGCCTGCTGCTGTTGTTGTTGCTGTAACATCTGTTGTTGTTGCTGCATCAACTGCATTTGGTACTGCGAATTACCTAAATTGCCGTTCAGACCAAGTTGACCATTAAGGCCGAACTGATTATTTCCTAAACCATATTGATTTCCAAATGGTCCGCCCGTTAAACCGTTATTTCCGTACATTCCATTAAGACCAGCTTGACCACCGAATGGTCCACCTAAGCCGTTACCTAAACCATTATTACCTAAACCAAATTGTCCACCCAAACCAGCCTGGTTACCGAACGGGCCAGTACCTAATAAACCTGTATTTGTTCCGCCCTGTTGCGGGCAAGGCCAAGTAAAGCATAAAGCTAAACCGGCGCTACCGTTTAAAGAGCCCGGGCCATTCATGTATCCGTAAGGATTGATTCCCGGATTGTAAGCTCCGCCACCTAAAACGTTTCCATACATACTGTTTGGATATCCGAAAGCTCCGCCTACACCGCCTGCACCATTTGCGAAAGGGCCGTATGCATTATTACCAACACCGTTGAGGCCGCCGTTCGCGCCGTAAGTTCCGCCTGTTCCGTGAACGCCACCTGCGCAGCCGAAACCGCCTTGGCCGGTGCCACCATAAAGCGCTCCGTAGGCCGCACCTTGAATAAATGGGTAAGCTAATGAAATGCCAGTTGGGTATCCTTGATCAGGTACGTATCCCATTTGCGCTTGGTATTCCATACGAGCTTGATCGTATTTACGACCGACGTTACCAAAAATAAGAGCGCCGGCTACATTTGCGCCGATTCCCCACCAGTCACGTTTAACTTCAGGAGTCCCACCACTACGACCGGCCATAACACCGCAATCGTCGCAATCAGCTTCAACACTTTTTCGGGCTCTAAATTTTTCGCTGGTCGTTTCGATTTTTTCTTCTTGTTCTTCAATCTTTGCTTCTAGATAAGCTACGCGGTCGGCTGCATTACCAAGTTCAATACGTGTTTTGCGATAATCTACGACCGCTTTTTTACATTCTGAAGATGATGAAGCGGCTCTGTATTTATTTGCACCAACCGAAGAAGGTTTCAAATCTCTATCATCACAAATTGATGGATTCACTGAGCCCGCATTACCAGCCGTGTCGCCGATACAATAGCCACCGCCGTCGGCCGTGATCCACGAACTACGCAATGATTTCGGAATTTCACGATCAATTAATTTACCGCAGTTAGAACCTTTTGCCTGCGTAATTTCAGCAGAGGCCGTCGCTTGTCCGCCATTCCCCTTTGCTACATCGGCCGGGGACGCGGTCGCCGCTGGCACAACTGCAGACGGAACGCCCGATTGGCAGCTTCGGTTCACTGGATGGGTTGCATACTCGGTACATTCTTTTGCGTTTTCAATGTGAACTGATGTTAGAAATTCAACGATGTCAGAAGAAAAATGCTTAGACAGTTTTTCTTTGATTGCATCTAATTTATCTTGCGCTTTTTCAACTGCAGATTCTTTTTTTGCGTAGTCAGCTTTTAATTTCTTTAAAGTAGCGCGCTCTGATTTTTCTTTATCGCTCATGTCAACTGCGCCGGTGCCCGTTTTCACTGGGTATGGACATTGTTGTGTTCCGCCATAATAGCCTGAACCTGCTAAGCCGGCATAGCCCTGCGCCGATGCCTGAGCCGATGCTTGAAACTGCGCTTGGGCTTGGCTTGTAAACACAAGACCTGGCAGAATTGCAGTGATTGCAAAAACCGAATTCGTTAGATTTTTTAGCGACATAGCAGTGCTCCTAATCTTTATTATCGTATCACTCTTCGACACTTTGGCCTTGCGACTGTAATCAAAAATAGCCTTAGGTCAGAAATTGCACTTAAATCTAGACCTAAGACAAAAAGTCTAGATACAGTATTGTGAATGGAAAAACCTTACTTACTTTGTTTAGACGACGAGACCGACAACCTAGACGCCCTTGAGCGCATTTTTCGCCGCAGCTACAACGTTTTGAAGGCCTCGACCCCTGAAGAAGCATTTAATATTTTAGATAGCCAACCCGACCTGGCCGTTATCATTTCGGATCAACGCATGCCTTTAATTACCGGCGTTGAATTTTTAGAAAAGTCGATTGTCTCACATCCAGACACCGTGCGAATTTTATTAACTGGTTATACCGATATCGAATCTGTTATTGGTGCTGTAAACAAAGGTCAGATTTATCGCTACTTAACTAAACCTTGGGACCCGGTGGACTTATTGAACACTGTTGACCAAGGCTATGAAAAATACAGCCTGAAAAGCGAACTAAAAGAAAAAAATAAAGCTCTAGAGAAAGCTTTAGAAGATTTACGCACTTTAGACAAAGCAAAAAATCAGTTTATGATTTTGATTAATCATGAGCTAAAAACTCCGCTCACAACGATTCTAAGTTTTGCTGGCTTGATGAAAGAAACGCCTCTATCAGACGAGCAAAAACTATTCACTGACCGTATCATTCGCTCTTCAGAGAAGCTAAAAAGCATTATCGACGATGTGCTTTTAATCGTAAAAGGCGAAGTTGGTTTAATTATATCGCGTAAAGATATTATTAATTCTGAATCTTTACTTAAAGATTTACCCGCCGAGATATCACAGCTGCTTAATTCAAAAAATCAGACTTTACGAATGAAGAATGAACTTGAGACCATCGAAGTCGACCCGCAACTGACTAAGACAGCTTTTTTCAGAGCGCTTCATAACGCTACAAAATTTGGCCTTGCTAATAGCGAAATTAGCGTGCGGGTTTTTCAGAGTGCTCCGTACCGCTTAAGTATCACAATTGACAACAAAGGCCCGCAAGTTTCAGCCGTTAATATTGAAAAAATTATGAAACCTTTTCAGCTTGATGAAAATATAATGAATCATTCGATTGGCATGGGGCTAGGTTTAACGATTTGCCAAACTTTGATGAAAGTTCAGAATGGCGAATTAAAAGTAACGAATCAAACCGATGGAGTTTCGGTCGAACTTCTATTCCGCTGATCCGGAAATAGGCTAGAATCCGAATTTCAATGCCAGCTTTGTTTGCCCAGCCATAAGCTTCGATCTTGAAATATAAGATCGTATGAAAAATACAATCGTCTTTATCAGCCTATTCTTAATAATTAATCTAGAAAGTTTTGCTAAAGATACGATCACTATCGAGCTTGGCCAAGATCATTTAATTAAACAAAACGCCTCGAAAGTTTGGGTTGAAAACCCAAAGTTAATAGCCGCTCAGCCTCGTGGTGGACGCATTTATTTAAAAACCTTAGGTATTGGCAGAACACAAATTCGCCTAGATAACGAATCGTACACGGTAGTCAGTACACCGATTGGTTCACTTAAAACATTTACAGACTGGAATAAGCTTTCAAAAAATTTTTTGGGTTTGCAAGTCGACTTTTGTGAAGAAGTGGTCTGCTTAAAAGGTAAATTATATCGGTTCAGTGACTTCGAAAAAATACTGAACTTAATGAAAAAAAATGGTTCATCGTTATTCTGGGCTGTGCAATTAGACGAGAAATTAAAACATCAGGTATCAACTTATATTGAAAGGTACTTGCGTGATAAAGGTTTAACGCCGCTAAAGATCATGTTTGGTGAACCTTGGAAGATTCAGTTCAGTGCGAAAGACTACGCCAACGATTACAAAAATAGCTTACAAAATGTCGGAATTCTAGCGACCGAGAATAAACAAAAAATTGAAATCGGTGATAACATTCGCGTAGCGGTGCAAATTGCCGAAATCAAAAAAGAGTTCGGACGTACGATGGGGATTAAACTACCGGGTACTTATTCAGCGCAGGTTATAGATGGCGGTACCGCTAGCATCTTGCCATTCGACGTGGCCTTACTGGCTAATGAAACAGAAGGAAATATAAAAGTACTAGCGTCGCCAACGCTGATTTGCCGTAGCGGCAAAGAGGCCGAGTTTTTCGCCGGAGGAGAATTTCCGATTCGTGTGTTGAATTACAAAGTGAATGACATCGTTTGGAAAAAATACGGCATCGGCATGAAGATCAAACCCGTTATTGATTCGATTGGCCAGATGAGTATTCAAATCGAGTCAGAAGTTTCAAGCTTAGACAAAAGTAATTCAATTGACGGTATACCCGGAATTCATACTCATCGTGTGATTAGCCATTTTGACTTGATCAAAAGCCAAACGATTGCGCTTTCGGGCCTATTAAAGAATGAAACAGGCAACAGCAGCGAAGGCTTGCCGTTTTTAAGTCAAATACCAGTACTGGGACTTTTATTTTCTAGCAAAGATTACCGAGAAAGCCGCACAGAATTGGTTATTTTTGTAACCCCCGAGCTGATGAAGCAAGAAACGGCGGGCTTTTAATGAATCAAGAGGTTTATAAAAAATTAGGACTTATTTTTTCAAAACAAAAAAGCCGCATTGATGTCGATTGGGACTCTGAGGAAGTGGATTTATCTTTATCGGACCGCTTTCAAAACCTTGTCGAAATAGAAACTAACGGTGAAGAAGCCTCAATAAAGTTAAGAATCATCAGCGAAATATCTGGGCTAGGCCCCATAGATAGTTTGCTTCAAGATTCTGAAATTACAGAAATTTTGGTTAACAACTATAAAGAAATCTACTTTGAAAAAAATGGTCGACTACACCGTCATCCCGATCACTTCTACTCAGAAAATTCTTATGTTGCAACTTTAGACCGGCTTTCGCAGAAGTGTGGCAGCTATCTTAACCGTGAAAAGCCTTTTGTGGAAGCGCAGTTTGGTCGCATGCGAATTACAATTATTTTTGGAGAACTTTCTAGAGGTGACAGCTTACTTTCAATTCGACTGCAACCCATCAGCACCTGGACATTACAAGCTTTTCGCCATCTTAACTGGTGTGACGATCAGCAACTAGAGTTGATTCAAAACATCTTCGCACAACGAAAAAACTTTCTGGTCGTTGGCGGAACGGGATCGGGCAAGACCAGCTTTCTGCAATCTTTGTTGCAGTTATTAGGTGCTGAAGACCGCGCCGTGATTATTGAAGACACACAAGAGCTACAACTGCCCGCTTCGGCCAGCGTGTCGCTGCTGACCCGGCAAGACCCCAGCGCTTCGGTCGCCGATGTGAACATGGATGATTTACTTAAACGTGCGCTGCGCCTTCGCCCGGACCGCTTGGTGATCGGTGAAATTCGTGGGCCTGAAGCAAAATCACTGATGATGGCTATGGCCACTGGTCATGACGGAAGCTTTGGTTCTTTGCACGCCCGCACGGCCAGTGAAGCGCTACTAAGACTTGAAATGCTGATTCAGATGGGTGCACCACAGTGGAGTTTACAATCAATTCGTAAACTGATTTCGATGACCATTCAAAATATTATTGTGGTCGAAAAAAAAGATGGGATCAGAAAGCTACAAGGAATTTACGAGATTTCTTCGTTTGAGGAAAACGGTCTAACCCTGAATCAAATCGATCAGGGTTAGATTTTTTGCTCGTTAACTTGGTTTAACTTCTTCAACCGCTTTTTCGGCTTGCGCACTTAAGCGTATACCGACTTCGACCAATTGGTCCCGGCTGACCGAACTTGGAGCATCACTCATCAAACACGATGCTTTGGCTGTTTTCGGAAAGGCAATAACGTCACGAATAGCCTCGGTTTGCGTTAATAACATGACTAAACGATCCATACCCCAGGCAATACCGCCATGCGGAGGCGTTCCGTACTTAAGCGCATCAAGAAAGAAACCGAACTTCATTTCGGTTTCTTCTTTCGACATACCTAAAAGTTTAAAAATGGCCTGTTGAATTTCATTTCGGTAAATACGAATCGATCCACCACCCATTTCGTAGCCATTGCAAACTAAGTCATAAGCTTTAGCTAACATTCTTGGGTAGGCTTTTTCGTTCGCGTTAATCATATCATCGAAGAATTCATCTGCAGGTGAAGTGAACGGATGATGCCGTGACACCCAACGTTTATCGTCTGGTGAATATTCAAGTAACGGGAAATCAACAACCCATAAAAAGTTATACTTTGTAAAATCGATTAATTTTAATTCGCGACCTAATTGAACGCGCAATGAAGATAAAGCCGAGCAGGCTTGATCGTAATCGTCTGCCACAATAAGCGCGCAGTCTTTTTGTGTACAACCGACTTTTGCAAAAATTTCTTTTAATTTTTCTGGAGTAAAGAATTTCGCGATCGGCGAATTAATTGTGCCGTCAGCTTCTTGCTTCATCCACACGAGCCCCTTTGCACCGTTCTTTTTTGCCAATTCGGTTAATTTATCGAACTGCCCACGAGTGAAACTTCCGCCGCCTGGGATATTCAAACCGCGCACAATTCCGCCGCGCGAAAGTGCGTCATCAAAAACTTTAAAACCCGAATTTGCTAAAACTGAAGCTAAGTCTTGTATTTCTAAACCGAAGCGCGTGTCTGGCTTATCAGAACCATACGTGTCCATTGCTTCGAAGTAGCTGATACGTTTAATTTTAGGTACGTCGATACCTTTAATGCTTTTCCATATATGGCGAAGCATACGCTCGTTCATTTCCATTATATCTTCGGTATCAATAAAAGACATTTCCATATCGATTTGTGAAAATTCAGGCTGGCGATCTGCGCGTAAATCTTCATCGCGAAAACACCGGGCAATTTGAAAGTAACGATCGTAACCGCCCACCATTAAAAGCTGTTTTAGAATCTGTGGAGATTGCGGCAGTGCATAGAAATTTCCCGGGTTCACTCGCGACGGAACAAGATAATCACGTGCACCTTCTGGAGTTGATTTAAACAAAATAGGAGTTTCAACCTCGATAAAACCATTTTCGGATAAAAATTCACGCACCAAACGCGCAACTTGGTGGCGCATGATAATGTTTTTTTGTAAACGAGGCGAACGTAAATCTAGATAACGGTATTTTAAACGTAAAGTTTCGTTTACATTTTCATCATCTATTTGGAAGGGCACAGTCGCCGCAGTATTTAAAATTTCGCAGCGAATCGCTTCAACTTCAATTTCGCCCGTTTGTAGTTTGGTATTCTTCATTCCGTCAGGCCGCGCACGCACAATGCCCTCTAAGGCAACGACGTACTCGCCGCGGAAGTCTTTGGCTGACGATGTATCAGCTTTGTTTGGGTCAAGGACTACTTGCACCAAACCTTCACGGTCTCTTAAGTCAATAAATACAAGACTGCCGTGATCTCGTCTTGAGTTGACCCAACCCATCAAAACCACTTTTTGTCCGATGTGTTTAGTCGTTAAATTTCCAGCATAGTCGGTTCTTTTTAGTTCTCTTACAAATTTCATAGGGTTTATTCTCTCACGGAAACGAAAGCGCAGTCAAAACTGATCTTCTAATGGGACCTATAAATTTGACGAGGTTAGACACATAGTTTTCATAGACGAAAACCTGACAAAGTCTTACCCTATTCCCATGCCAAAATTTAAATTTGAACTACCAGCGCCAATAGATTCAGCAACTGCCTTTAAGAAAATTAAGGGCTTATTAAGCGGAGAAAATGATTTCAAAAAATTTGATCCCAAAGTGGCCTGTACTTTTGACGAGCCCGCAAAAATCTGTCGCGTGACCGGCAGCCAATTTAAGGCTGAATTGCAAGTCCAAGACAAAACCGCCGACGCCTGCAATATTGCAGTTGAGGTAGAGCTGCCGTTAGCACTTAGCTTATTTAAAGGTAAGATTCGTGAAACTTTAGAAAAAAATCTTAAAAAGATCTTAGCGTAGGCAATGGCAGTTAAAAAGAAAGTCATTTCGAAAGGCCAAACCGCGGCGAAACCCACCGCAAAAAAATTAGCGAAATCCTCGGCTAAAGTTAAGCCTGCGTCTATGAAAAAAAAATTCATTAAAAATGAAACTGAACATCGGACTGTTGAGGCTGAAGTTGTATCAGAAGATGAACCTGTTATTTTAGAACCTCTCGATGAAAAAGAAGCGGAAGTCGATTTTGATGGCCGCGACGTTGTCGAGCTAGCGCCCAAGAAATCAAGCGAAACCGGGGTCGCTACGACTCGCGATCCCCTGGCCATCTATTTAAGTGAAGTTCGCAAATACCCTGTGCTAAGCCGCGAACAAGAACTCGAATTCGCGAAGAAGTATTATGAAACAAAAGACCCCGCTATTGCACAAACACTTGTTCGCTCAAATTTACGCTTTGTAGTTAAAATTGCAGCCGAGTACGCTAAGTTTTCTAATAGACTGATCGATGTTATTCAAGAAGGCAACGTAGGCCTTATGCATGCAGTGAAAGAGTTCAATCCTTACAAAGGAAATCGCCTCATCACTTATGCAGTTTGGTGGATTCGCGGTTATATTCAAGAGTATTTAATGCGCCAGTTTTCGATGGTTCGCATTGGTACGACAGCTAATCAGCGTAAACTTTTTTATCAGCTGCAAAGACAAAAACAAGAGCTTGAAAAAATGTCTTCGTCAGAAAATATTGCTTTAGTATCTCATAAATTAGGTATTCCTGAAGACGAAGTAACCGAAATGGCGAAGCGCCTTAGCTCGCGCGATGTCAGCTTAGATAAACCAGCCAGCAACGGAGACGAGAGCGCAACACCCCTATCGGCTTTACTACGTAAAGAAGATGGCGGCTTACCGCTTGACGAACAATTAGCCCTTGAAGAACAGCTTTCTCTGTTAATGGAAGCCATTGATTCGCTTCGCTCTGAACTTAACGAGAAAGAAATTATCTTACTTGAAGAGCGCGTATTAAGTGACGAGCCCTTAACTTTACAAGAGATTGGCGACAAGTATGGTATCTCGCGCGAGGCCGTTCGCCAAAGCGAAGCGCGCCTCATGAAAAAAATTCGGGAGGCTATGCTTGGTAAACCCGTTTAATGTATTTATTATATTAGGTTTTTTACTTGTGTTATCGGCCTGCCAAATTTCTGCGAAAGACGAAGCCTTAGATGGCTCGATCCAACAAAAAAATAATTTCGCCGAAGGCAGCAACATTGGCTTGATCGAAACCGACGCAACCCCATCGCGCTATTTATTAAAGCTAGGTTTTGTATGCGAACCCGAAATGAATGAGTCGTACAAAAGACGGGTTGAGAACTTACTAAACAAAATGATCTACATTTCATTTTTTGGTGAAGCAGAAAAATTTTTAGTTAGAAAAGTGATGTTTTACAATTCGAAAATGATTGCCTACGTCGAAATAACAAAGCCCGTTTTCGATAAAACAGAGCGTGTAGAGTTGCAGGTAAAAAATCGCAGTTTAAATATTAGCAAAGAGCAGTTTAACAGACCGATTCTGTTGCCAGATTCGGTCTGCAATAAATAACTAAATAGCTTCTAATTCGCCAGCCGCAATCGTTGCCGCTAGTTTTGCACGTAAGCGCGTAACGGCCTGAGCATGCAGTTGTGAAACGCGTGATTCAGTTACACGTAAAACTTGACCGATCTCTTTTAAATTTAAATCTTCAAAATAATATAAAGATAGAACTAAGCGCTGACGCTCGGGAAGCTCTTCAATGGCTTTAGCGACGACATCTTTGACTACTTTTACATTTAGCTGATTAAACGGATTACCCGATTTAGCACCTTCTAACAAGTTTGCGATCGATTTCTTGTCTGAGTCACTAAATGTTGGCTGATCATCGATTGAAAGCAAACTGACCGGTCTAACCTGATTAACTAAGTCATGAAATTCAACCATAGGCATATTCAGACGGCTTGAAATTTCTTCTTCCGTGGGATAGCGACCAAGCTCGTTTTCTAAAGCTGCGATTGTTCGATCGAGCGCCTTCGACTTATCACGTACCGAGCGCGGCACCCAATCCTGCGAGCGCAATTCGTCAAGAATGGCTCCACGAATGCGAAATTCTGCATAGGTTTTAAATTTATTATCACGAGTCGGATCCCATTTATCGATCGCATCCATCAAGCCAATAGAGCCGGCTGAAATAAGATCATCTAATTCAATATTTGGGGGTAAACGTATCGCAATTTTTTGCGCAACGAATTTTATTAAAGGAGAGTACTCTTTAATAAGTTCTTCTTTTTGATTACGCTTAATATTTTTCTTGGGTTCTTCTTTATATTTTTTCAGAAGATTTGCTTTTGACATCGATTGACCCCTATATCTTTAACTTTATCTGATTCGTTACGTTCAACAAAGCCTAAACTGCTTAAGCATGACCAGAGACTGGTCTAAATAAACTGTCTAGACCGTTAACACTCTTGCTTGCCGACAGATTCAGTTGCTGCTGAGAGACTAAATCTAGGCATAAAGCCTTCACCGCGACTGAAGAAATAGACTTAGGGTCCTGTCTTAAGATGAGACGCTGTAATTGGTTTGACAGCTTCAATTGGCTATCAAACGGAATACTTCGCTTATAAGAAAGACGAATCGGTAAAAACTGCTGCGCTACTTCGGCGAATCTTAAGAACAATTGCTCGCCCTGCTTTTCAGTCCCAACTTGATTACAAATGATTGAAAAATTTTGCGTCTTATATTTTTGATGAAGTACTTTTATCAGTGCGTAAGAATCGGTAAAACTGGAAGGGTCTGGCGTTAAGATCACGCAGCATTCATCAGCGACCGAATTTAAATGTAAAACGTGGTCATGTAAGCCCGGCGAAGTATCTATTAACAAATAATCATACGAAAAATTCATGTCTGATAATCTTGATACAACCTCGCGGCGTTGAAATGCATTTAAATGGCAAAGATTATAAAGGCCATTACCGCCGGCCAGTAGATCTATGTTATGGGCAACCGAGGTAAGACATTCTTTAATCGGAACTCCGTCGACTAGGTCTTGCAGATTCTTTTGCGGATGAACACCAAAGAAAATATCTACGTTTGCCATACCTAAATCGCCATCGAAGATAAGAACTTTTTTTCCTAGTTGAGAAAGACCTAGTGCCATATTACATACGACTGATGTCTTACCGACTCCGCCCTTACCCGAGGTGATGCTTACGATTTTCATAGTGATATGTCCTGCTGGTGATAATTGTGTTGCGGCTGTGCCGCCTGGGTAATTTGTAAAATAAGATCGACAACGCGCTCCGGAGTCGCTTTTTCGAAATCTTCTGGCACTTTTGATCCGATACCGAATGCAAAAAGCTCGGTTGAAATCTTACGTACAAAGTTATAGATATTTCCATGAACATTGGCTTCATCTAAATTTGTAAAGATAACGTCATTAAAACCAAAAGCATCATAACGTTTTGCACATTCGATCAGATCAGAATCTTTTGACAGACTGCTTAATACTAAGTGCGTACGTAATGACTTATAAACCGGTGGAGACATTCGTTTTAAATAGTTTAGTTCGTCTTGGTTACGCATATTTAAACCTGCATAATCAACTAGAACATGATCAAGCTGCTCGAGATGCGGAATGACGTGAGCCCAATCTTGTTGAGAGCGTAAACATAAGTACGGGACATTTAATATTTGCGAAAAAATCTTCATCTGTTCAGAAGCGCCGACTTTAGACGTATCGGTCGTAATGATCGCCACGCGCTTGCGATGATTCAAAATCAAATCACTGGCTAACTTAATCAGTGAGCTGGTCTTACCTGCACCAGATGGGCCGACAAATAAATGAAACTGCTCGTGCGCCATTTGCACAACCGGAGTTGAATCCATGATGTATTTCGCCATCCAACCATCAACTACGTTCTTATTTTGCTGCTGGTCTGCCGGAACTTGTTTTTGGGCTTGCACCACAATATCTGCCGCGATTTCTGGTAAAAGACCTCGCTGAATAAGTCGTTGGTACGATGGGCTCATTTGATAGTGCACACCCAAGTCAGCCCCGGGATGAGCTTGCACGAAGCTTTGCGGCACAGATCTGAACTGGGTCATGACCTGTTTTAGTGTTTCGATTTCTCGTTTAAGTGAAGTCACTTCCATATCGTTCCAAGTTTTTTGCGCAACTTGAGTCACCGACGGAATAACCGCAGTGGTCGGTGCCGAAGCACTGACATTCTGTTCGTTATCAATATCGATATAACGGCGCTCGGTCATTTTATAAGGGGTGGCCGATACCGCATTTTGAGAACGCGTGGCGATCGCAGCCCGCGAATTACCTGTCGGCTTCGTGACTTGCTGATTCATCTTTGCCACGTGGCTTTCGATCATTTTTAGCATCACTTCTTTTTGATTCTTGGCCGGTATTTTTTGAAACTTCTCTTTTTCTTTAGCCGAAAATTTAGCTTCAAGAATTTTTTTGTTTGTCAAAACGGCTTCTGAGTAAGCGGCCGTTACTTCGATACTTTTTTCTCCGCCTAAGCCGAAACCCTTTGTAGTTTCTTTCGCCGAAAGAATGATCGCATCAGGGCCCAACTGGGTCTTGATCATTTCGAGTGCGTCTTTCATTGATCTTGCTTCAAACTTCTTTACTTGCATATTCGATCCCTACCTATGCTAATTCGACTGTTGCGACTGATTGCACTCTTGCATCAGACGTTATTTCGTTATGTGACAGAACAATCAGTTGCGGAATAAACCGCGATACCAACTTAAAAATATGACGACGCACCGTTGGACTCGTTAATAGAATCGGCTGACCAGCAATTTCGGGGTGCGATTCAATTTGCATCGCTATGTTTGAAATCATTTTAGAAGCAGACTGTGGATCCATGACAAGCTGCACGCCTTGTTCAGTTTGTAGTAATGAATTTGAAACAACCTCTTCTAGGCGCGAATCGAAGGTCATTACATTCACACTGCCGTCGTCGCCGGTGTATTTAGCGGTGATCGAACGCGATAACTGCTTACGGACTGATTCAGTCAGTAAGTCTAAATCTTTTGTGCGCGCGGCCTCATCGGCTAAAGTTTCAAATATGGTTAACAGATCTCGAATTGAAACCTGTTCTTTTAATAAATTTTGCAATACCCGAACTACTCCGCCCAGTGAAAGTGCATCGGGGATAAGATCTTCAACCACTTTGGGGTGAGTTTTCTTGAAGTTTTCGACCAATTGCGAAGCTTCTTGGCGACCCAGTAATTCGTGCGCGTGGGTGCGAATCATTTCAGTAATGTGAGTTGCCATCACCGTTGGTAAATCAACCACGGTATAGCCGGCTAGTTCGGCTTTTTCGCGATTGATTTGTGAAATCCAGATTGCGTCTAATCCAAATGCCGGTTCTTTTGTTGGAATACCGTCGATTTTTTCAGTCGTTTGACCGGGATCCATTGCAAGTAATGAATCAGGTCGTAAGACTCCGCCGCCGATTTTATTTCCCTTAACTAGAAAGCGATATTCACCCGCCGCTAATTGCAAATTATCTCGAATATGAACACTCGGAACAACGATACCTAAATCAAGGGCGAACTGCTTACGAATCGAGGCAATACGTTCAAGTAAGTCACCCGATTTACTAGAATCGACCACGTTAATTAAGCCGTAACCTACTTCAAGTTCAACCATATCCAGCGGCAACATGGTCTCGACGTTTTCTTTTTTCGGAGCCGCTAGTTCGGCATCGACCCGTTTTTTCTCGTTTGTAACAGTTTCGTTTTTGTACTGCGTGATTGTCCAAGAGACCGCACCTAATATTATCGCAATCACCAAAAATGGAATTGTCGGTAAGCCGGGAACCAGAGCTAATGCTGCTAATACACCCGCGGTAATGTAAATTGCACGCGGATTCATAAATAACTGGTTGGTTACTTCGTTACCCATATTTTCGCCCGAGCTACTACGCGTAACGATCATACCCGCGGCGATCGAAATAATCAGTGCAGGGATCTGCGCTAACAAGCCATCACCGATCGTCAACATTGTGTAGTATTTGGCGGCCGTAGCTAAATCTAGGTTTTTTTGTAGTACACCGACTAAAAGTCCCCCGACAATATTAATAACTGTGATGATGATACCGGCAATTGCATCTCCGCGAACGAATTTACTGGCACCATCCATTGCCCCGTAGAAGTCGGCTTCTTGTTCAATCTCTTTACGACGGCGCTTCGCCTCGTGTTCGTTAATGATTCCGGCGTTTAGCTCGGCATCGATCGACATTTGCTTACCTGGCATTGCATCTAAAGTGAAACGTGCTGCGACCTCGGCGACGCGGCCAGAACCTTTGGTGATAACGACGAAATTGATGACGACTAGAATGGCGAATACAATGAAACCAATAACGTAGTTATTTCCGACGACAAAATTACCGAAAGCTTGAATTACGCTACCGGCCGCCTGCGGACCTTCGTGACCATGAGTTAAAATTAACCGAGTTGTTGCAACGTTGAGGGCCAATCGAAATAACGTTGTCATTAAAAGTAACGACGGAAACGAAGTGAAGTCTAAAGTCTTCGTGATGTACAGGGCCGTTAATAAAATTAAAATACTTAAAGATAACGAAATTGTTAAAGCTAAATCTAGCATAATGGCCGGAAGCGGAATAATCATCACGCCAATAACGGCTAACAGTGCGAAAGCAATTAGAAGATCTGTGTTCTTCGTATACTTATCAAATCTTTTAACGAACTGAAAAATTTGCTCCACTATAAACCTCTTTCAGCTTGGGTGTTCGAGCTGGTCGTCTTCTTCTTTTTACGACGTAAACGGTAAACGTAAGAAAGAACCTCAGCGACCGCCACGAATAAATCACGCGGAATCACTTGGCCAACTTTCATAGTCTTAAATATTGTTCTAGCTAACGGCTTGTTTTCTATTATCGGAATATTATGCTCGCGCGCCATTTGTTTGATTCTTTCGGCCATAAAGTCAGCACCTTTTGCGATCAACTGCGGGGCTGGTAACTTATCAGAATATCGAATACAAACCGCAATGTGCGTCGGATTTGTGATGATCACGTCTGCTTTTGGCACTTCGCTCATCATCTTACGAGTCGCGATTTCACGTTGTTGTTTGCGGATTCGGGCCTTAATGACCGGATCCCCTTGTGACGATTTATGCTCTTCTTTTATTTCTTGTTTCGTCATCATCATTTCTTTTTCAAGTTGCCATCTTTGAAAGAAATAGTCGGCAATGGCTAAAACCAACATGAACATACCTGTACCGGTTAATAGCTTAAATAGAATTCCGCCAAGGTAAGTCATCATTTGTTCGATGCTTAGGCCTGACAAATAAGGAATTTTGCTGATCTCAGATTTTAAAAGTAGGTACATGATCACACCTACGGCGGTCATTTTTAGAATTGATTTTAATAACTCAAAAAGACCTTTCATCGAAAAAATTCGTCCTAACGCATTTAGCGGATTTAGTTTATTAAAATTCGGAGTTAGTGCGTCTTCGATTTGTAGTAAGCCGGTTTGCATCAACTGAGACGCCACGCCGATGACTAAGCATACAAAAAATAAAGGACCCGTTAGTAAAACCAGCTTTAAACCGACGTAGCCGAGCACTTCATTAATATGTCCTTCGCGAACCTTTGCTATCAGCTCGCCGCCGAAAGCACGATCAAAGACGTCAAAAATATTCTGCAGAAAGTAGCGGCCAGCTACGTACATCATTCCAGCCGCGACTAAAAAGAAGATCGCCGTGCTTAATTCACGTGTCATAGCAACTTGGCCGCGCTTACGGAATTCTTCCCGCCTTGCGTCCGATGCTTCTTCTGTTTTTTCGCCCTGATCTTCTGACATGAGTCCCCTAAAGCGTCTTTAAAAATTTAAAAAATTCAATGTGAGTTAAATCCATTAGGCCGGTCATCTGCATAACTAGAAGCGGTAAACTTACAAATATAACTAAAAAACCAACTAAAGACGTAATCGAAGCTGAGGTGACTAAAACATTAATTTGCGGAACAGCACGGCTAACCAGTGCAATTCCTACTTGAATAATAATCATCGAAATAAGAATCGGTGCTGCGATTTTAATACCCACAACAAAAAAGCTTTGGGCCTTTAAACTCATCTCGGCAAATGATTCGAAGTGAAACTGCAGTAATGCGACCGGGGTCGTTTGAAAACTTTGTACGATTCCTTGCAGTAGTAAGTGATGACCATTCAAAGATAAATAAATTAATGATCCCATAATCACGTAGAACTGCTCCATCGCATTACCCATTGAACCCATCATCGGGTTAAACATCTGCGCCTGACCTAATCCTAAAGAAATAGATACAAGCTCACCGGCCATCGATAAACCAAAGAAAAACAATCTAGTGACGAAACCAAGACATAGACCAATTGCTACTTCTCGAGCGGCTAACATAAGAAGGTCATTTTCTAAATCGTGTAATCGAACCAAAGCCTCGCTTGTTGCTACAGACTTAAAAACCGTGATCGTTAGAACCACTGAAAACAATATTTTAAGTGCGACCGAAATCGACGCCGAACTAAAGATTGCAGACGAAACGATGAACGCGATCATTCTAAGAAGAACGAGCCCAAACATTAGAATTTGAATTTCATTCAGCTCAGAGAAATTAATCATTACGGCCCTCTGACAATTGTTGCGATGCTATCGAATAAGTTGACCGTATAGTTGCTCATGGTATCTAGCATCCAAGGCCCAGCTAAAATCAATACAATGGCGATAACTGCCATTTTGGGTACGAAGGTTAATGTATTTTCATTAATTTGCGTTAGGGCCTGAAAAATACTGATGATCAAACCGATCACCAGCGTACTTAAAAGCAATGGCGCTGATAGCATAGCCAAGGTCTTTAATGCATCTTGGCCTAATTGTATGACGATATCTTCACTCATCTAGTCTCCTTACCCGAAGCTCTTAACCATCGAACCAATTAACAGACTCCAGCCGTCGACTAAAACAAAAAGCATAATCTTAAACGGCAAAGAGATAACTACAGGCGGAACCATCATCATACCCATCGCCATTAAAACACTGGCCGCTAGAATATCTATGATCAAAAACGGTAAGAAAATAATGAAGCCAATCATAAATGCGGTTTTTAATTCTGAAATAATGAATGACGGAACCAAAACTAAAGTCGGAACATCGGCACGAGTTTTTGGCTTCTCGATCTGAGCTAGCTTTACAAACAAAGCTAGATCTTGGTCGCGTGTCTGATTGAACATAAAACGTCTTAAAGGGCCAAGCGTATTCTCGAGCGCCAATTCTTGGCTAATCGTTCCGTTCATATAAGGTTGGACGGCTTTTTGATTGATTTCGGTGAATGCCGGACCCATAACAAAAAAAGTTAAAAATAAAGACAAGCCCACTAACAACTGATTGGGCGGCATCTGCTGAACGCCCATTGCCTGCCGTAAAAATGAAAGCACAATTAAAATACGGGTAAAACCCGTCATCATAATCAAGATCGCCGGTGCCAAAGTTAAAACGGTTAATACTAAAACCATTTTAATGGCATTAACTACTTCATTCGGGCTTTGCGCGGTCTTAAAGCCCATATTGAATGTAGGTAACGTAACCTGTGCAAAAGCCCACGAGCCTAAGAACAAGATCGTTAACGGTAGAACCAGCTTCAGCCACTTCACGAAAAGCTCCTCATCGATTTAATTTTTTTTGATACAGAATCTTTTACTCCCGAAAACGAGAACTCTTCGTCTAGTTCATCAACCATTGGCTTGCGCGTTGCTGAGTTCTGACTATTTTGTGTAGATGCTGCGCGCAAGTCGCTTTGCTTTGATCCTTCGTTTGATAACGCATCAGAAAAATTCTGCGGGGCTTCCGCCGGAACTTCATCGTCAATCAAAGATAAAGACTTAATCATCGAAATATTTGTATCGGTTATACCAATCAATATGGATTCACCAGATACACGAATAATCGCTAAGCTTTTTTTGGGCCCCAAATAATGCTGCGAAAGTACTTTGATCTGCATATTTGATTTATTGATTTTATTAGAACCTTTATACTTGCGTACAAAATAGTAAGCGGTTGCTAGTAAAGTAAATAGAACAAATACCGTAAAGATTAAACGTGTCGACGAACCACCTGCCTCAGCAACTTTTTTATCAGCGGCGATATTAAGGGGAATCTGATCTTCAGCTAACTTGGCCTCGGCTGCTTTAGTCATCGTCATAGTCGGCGCGACCGCTTCAGTAGCTGCAGTAGCTGCCTCAACAGCGGCGGGCGCAGCATTTGCAGTTTCTTCTGCCGCGTAGGCCGAAAAATTTACTAATAATAAAATACAAAAAAGTATTTTCATCATTTCAAATGCTCAATTCGCTCTGAAGGAGAAATAATATCTGTTAAGCGAACACCAAATTTTTCATTCACCACCACGGCCTCACCGCGCGCGATTAATTTATCATTCACTAAAACTTCCATTGGCTCACCGGCTAGTTTAGCTAATTCGATTACTGAACCTTGAGTTAAATTCAGCAGCTCGCTGACTGGCATTTTTGTGCGACCTAGCTCGACCGTTAGTTTCAACGGAATATCTAAGATCAAATCTAAATTACGATCTTTTACTCCGCCGCCACCCGATTTAACTTCAGATACTTTTGCGATTTGTTCGATTTGGTCGTCCATATTATCTGCTGCGTCGTTTGCCATGAGATCCCCTTATAATTCTTGTTACTTACTTTTCGATTTGTTTTGTAATTTGCATAGCGACCGTACCGTGATGTACACCGTAATAGCCTTTGAACTTCTTCACATTTTCAACTTGCACATCAAGTTCGCCTGATGAATCTTGCGTCAACGGAATAATATCGCCTACTTTTAACGTCATTAGATCTTTAAGCTTAATTTCGGTTTCACCTAGATTAACTTTAATATCTACATCCGTTTCTAAAAGCTGCTCTTTAATAATTGAAGTCCAAAGTTTTTTATCGGTTTGATCCGATTCGACCTGGAAACCCGTCGATAGCTTTTGTTTAATAGGCTCGATTGTTGAGTACGGAATAACGATCGAAATGGTGCCCGAAGCTTGTTCTAGTTCAACGTCAAAAGTAGACGCGATCACAACATCGGTTGGAGGCACAATACCGACGAACTGTGGATTGATCTCGGTTCTTTGAAACGAACAACCGATTTTTTCAATTGTCGACCAAGATTGTTCAAGATCGTTAATTGCTAATTCGACAACTTTTTTGACGATTTGAAGTTCGATGGGCGTGAACTCTTTATTTTCTAACTTTGCATAGGGGCGATCTGCTCCGCCAAAAAATGAATCTACTAAGGCGTAGGCAAGTTTTGCCTCGATTACAAAAAGTGCCGACCCACGTAAGTTATTAAAACGTAGAACGCTCATACATGTGGGGATAGGTAACGTATTGATGAATTCACCAAACTTTAAGAATTCAGTCGAAGTTAAGGTGATCGAGGCTATTTTGCGTAAAGCCGACGATAAAGATACGCGAAACGAACGCATGAATTTCTCGTAAATAACTTCAAGCTGCGGTAGACGTCCGCGAATAATACGATCTTGGCTGGTTAAGTCGTACGAAATAATATTTCGAGTATCTTCCGTAAGATTTTTAGCATTCGACCCTAGCTCTGAAGTTCTCACTTCTCCGTCGGTAACGGCGGCTAGCAGAGCATCATCTTCACTTTGCGATAGAATTTGATTCACTCGAAGTACCCCTTATTCGACCTGAGGTCGATCAGTTAACAAATTAATTAGTTGTAAATGAGTTCAGTGAAGTAAACGTTCATGATCTTTCCCTTACTTAAGAAAGAGTTAACGTTGTCTTTGATTTCATTGCGAAGTGAATCTTTACCTTCTTTGGTAGAAACTTCTTCGTAGCTTTTACTAGAAAGAATAATGATAATAAAATCGCGAATTTGAGCTTTACGGTTATCAATTTCTTGAATGATCTCTTGGCCCTTAACTTCTAATTCCATATTCACTTTTAAAACTTTACGACCTTTAGACCCTGCTAAATTAACAATAAAGGTCTCGAGAGGTATGACTTTACCCACTTCTTCAACTTTATTTTCTTCTTCGTGCTGAGTCTTATTTTCACCGTCGATGACTTGTTCTATGCCTGGTTTAGCTTGCTCGGTCTTGCGAGATTTCCAAACCATAAAACCGACGAAACCGACGACGACCATATTGATGACGACGAGTGCGATTAGTAAATAAGGCTTTTGTCCTGCGGGAGCGGCTGCTGCGGGTGCTGCTTCTGTTGATGCTTTTTCGTCAGCCAATTCATCCTCCTTGATTCATTGCTGTAGGATCAAAAAATTTCGAGACTTTGATTCCATGAATAAAGAGAGCAACACAAATGCCAACTGAACTTCGGTCGAGATCCTGTAGCGATATGACACCATCGTCAAAAAAATGAACTTCCACGGCCCGAACTAGACCTGGTCTAGGAAAAAATAGGTTATAAAGCTGACTGGTCCTGTTAGGTTTATGACGGCAACACGACTAGCTCTAAGTAGAGCAAGACCTGAATATTAGCGGTAAAATTTGAGGTTATTTTTTACGTAAATCGCGAATTTCATTTAAAAAACATTCTACTAAAACCGGATTTCCCGCCACGATACTTTTATTGAAGGGTGAATACGGGTCTCCTTCGTAGGTGCGGCAAATTCCGCCAGCCTCTTGAACCAATAGTTTTCCGGCGGCTGTATCCCAAGGTTTTAAATTTTTCTCCCAGAAAAGGTCAAAAACGCCCGAACTTACTAAAGCTAAATCGTAGGCCGCAGCGCCTGGCCGACGAATGCCACGCGCGATACGAACTAACTTTGAAAAAATCTCAAGTTGTTCATCTAAATAAGCCGGTTCTTCTGCGAAGAAACCAGTCGATAAAAGGGCGTCCGCGAATTTTTCGGTCTTAGAAACTGAAACCTTTACTCCGTTACAGAAAGTTCCTTCCCCTTTAACGGCCGTCCAAGTTTGATTCAAGACGGGCATATCGATAATCCCAATTTCAATTTCACCATCAACTTCGAGGGCTAACGAGATGCAAAAAATCGGAAATTGGTGAATATAGTTTGTCGTACCGTCTAAGGGATCTAAAATCCAACGCGCGCCACGAGTCGACTTAAAAGAATCGATGTGATTGAGGTGGCTCGTTTCTTCACCTAAAAAATCGATTTCGGGGTGGTATTTTGCCAAGTAGTTCTTCATTAGTATTTCGCATTCGCGATCGGCTTCACTAACTAGACCGGCTTTTTCTTTCACTTCAATTTGGTTAATTTTTCCAAAATATCCCAATAAACAGGCTCGACCCATTTTTACGGCTTCTAATGCGGACGTGTACCTAGACTTTTTCATAATTTTTTACTCCGAATTGACCATTTTTTCGTCTATAGGCTACACTAGAAGAAGTCGGTAACACATTTTATTTTGCGAGGCCATGATGAGTCAAAAGACGAACACGATGATCAAATTAGCTCTAGTTTTTACGGTTGCGATTCTTGCGTTTTGCATAGGAATCTTCACCGGTAAAATGTTTTCTGATAACCAGCACAAGCTGGCACAACTAGAGCCCGCAAGTCGCGCGGTCGCATCTGAGCATCAAGAGTTTGCGACCTCGGCCGAATCAACGACTGAAGCCGAAAAGGCATTAGGCACCGCAACAACAGCCACTAAAGAAACAACCTTAACCGATTCTGAAGTGGCTAAGATCGCCGAAGAGTTCGCCGCTGAAGACGCGCAAGTCAGTGCCGACGAGTCTTTGATCTCGACGGTCTCTGAGCATGGTGAAAAAGAAATTAAATCTGTAGCGGCCACAGTAAACAAAGCGGCGGTAGCAAAAGCGACTCCAAAAACATTGATAGCAAACGCGGCCGAGAATTTAAGAAAAATGGAAATTGAAAACCGTGTTCCGGCAAGTATTCCAGCTAATAAAGAGATCGTACCTATGCACTTCACCGTGCAAGTCGGTTCGTTTCCGACTGAAGTTGAAGCGCAGAAAATGACTAAAGATCTTTTAGCGAAAGGTTTTAAAACTTCTTTAGTACCGGCTCAAGTTAACGGGCAAACATGGTTTCGCGTTAATGTAGGATTATTTGGTTCAGTTAAAGAAGCACAAGATTACAGAAAAGACTTCCTAGAGAAAACTCAGCTAGCTTCAGCATTCGTTCAGAAAGTTCAGAAGTAGTTAAAAGTAAATACAACCGCCCGCTCGTACCGTAAAAGCCGGTACGTACTGGGGGTTCATGTTGGCCGAGTTAATATACTTCACGTCACCCTCAACCACCGCATACTTATAGCGACCGACAGCAGACATCCCGGCAGCAAAGACTGAATCTGGGTTAGATTTTGATTTAGAACTTACACCCACTAACTTTGTTTCAACTTGAGTTTGGGTGACGCCCGCAAAAACCTGAGCAAATAGATCGAGCGCCATATTTTTGTCAGGCGATTCAATATGTAACACTCGGTAACCAGACCCCAGCAAAAACTCGTCAGTTGAACGACGAATTTCTAAACTCTTGTTACCCGTTTTTTCAAACTGGTAACTGTGGCCTAAGCTAAAGCGGAAGTTATTAATCTGGTAAGCTAAGTTCAATTCAAGGATAGGTATATCTAAAAGACCTTTGTAATTCTGCAACTGACGACTTTGTTCGACCGAGTCTTCGTAGCGAAACTGAATCTGCAGTAGCATAATATCTAAGCGAGCAGCGTCGGTCGCTTGGTCGAAGGGCTTTTCGGCGGCAAAACCGCTGACCGTCATAAATAAAATAAGGCCGATCGTTAATATTTTCATCGATTATTTAAAATTGTGACAGTTTCGGTCTGCGTATCGCAGACGTTAATTTTTTTATCTTCAGTTACTTCTTTGTTTATATATTTCAATAAAAATTCGCAATCTTTCGTGTCTAGACTTAGATTGCTTTTTTCTTTTTGCATCTGCTCGGCAACAAAATTAAAAAGTGAACCCGTATGTAGAGTTTCTTCTGCTTTTAAACTTACAAACTGCGCCCCGAGACTTTTGATATAGCTAAGAACGATTGAAGCCATTTTAGTTTTAGCCTCGTCAATGCTTATAGCTTTATTATCAGCTTGCATAACCGTAAACTGCTTTAAAAAACGCGCATAAGGCGTCGCTATCGTGTAGGCGTACTTGGCTAAGCCTACGCGCACATTTGTCGAACCAGCCAGGTGAGAACTCACGCGGGAAGTAAGATTACCATTTGTTTCGTAATAACCATAAGAATCTTCGGGTAGGTTTAAACTACGTGATTCAGTCATGGCCGGTAACGACCAACGAATAAACTCAGCATCGCTTGTGTATAACCATCCCCAAAAGTCAGCCAAGCCTTCATTCATTCCGCGCAGGTAGGTCTCGTTAAATAACTGCGCACGCTCGGCCACTGTCACTTCTTGATTTTGCATTTTGATTGGCTTTTCGAACAAGATCGCCTTGTCGCGCGCACGCTCTTCGGCGTGTAACGAAGTTCGATTTGAACGAATTTTCTTAGCTTCGACCGCTGGACGCATGACTATCTTGTAAAACAAAGAATGAAAATGTTCGTGCGCGATAATACCGGCATTCATCGCGATCGGAAGTTCTGGATTGGTAAATGGTACGAACATCATTGAATCGGTTTGCCCGTTATAAAAAGCATTGTTAAGTGAAGCCCCGTCTTCGTCGATTATCTGAGTCTCTATCCCAACTGAACGCGGCCATTGATGAAGGCCACGCGCGCCGACCAACTCATCAAACAATGCAAGTCTCTGCATGTGATAATAAATCGTCGCCATCTGCATCGAAATCAAATCGGTCGGAACAAAAAATGAACCCACACGGATAAAGTTTGCGCGCGGAGCGGAACCTATCAGCTGATTATCTTGCGCGCCCGGTGAATAGAAAAATTTTGCGTAACGGCCCGCAACTTCTTTCAGGTCGCTAATTCCAGTTAAATTCACTTTTTGTAACGAATAATCATTGGCTGATGTTTGAACACCTATTTGTACTTGTACGTCGCCAGTTGCCTGTTGCACGGCCGATTTCCGATCACAAGATGTCGCCAGAAAGGCAAACATAACAAAAATAATTTGTGCTTTTGAAACCCCTAGCATGACTCCCCCGAGTGCTATATTGGACTGCGTTAAACATAGAGTATTTCGTCGAAAATCTCAATTTTTATGGGTATTTATGTGGGTTCAATGAATTCACATGAAACCATTACACACCAATTAAATCCGCCTCAGAAAAAAGCCGTCGAAACTTTAGACGGTCCTGTATTAATTCTTGCCGGAGCCGGATCTGGAAAGACGCGTGTGTTAACTCACCGAATGGCTAACATCGTTGCCTCGGGTGCGGGTTCTACCGATGAAATTCTTTGCGTTACGTTTACGAATAAAGCCGCAAAAGAAATGGAACACCGAATTTACAAATTGTTAAGTGACTTAGATATTCCGGTTACGCGCGATATGTGGGTTAGTACATTTCACTCCTTTTGCGTACGCATCTTAAGAAAACATATTGATCTTTTAGATTATAAAAAACCATTTACCATTTACGATTCAGGCGACCAGCTGGCGATGATTAAACGCGTGATGGGCGCATTAGACATTAATGATAAAATGTTTCCTGCTAAAAACTTTCAATCGCGCATTGGCGGTGCGAAGATGAAGGGCTTACTACCAGAAGCCCTGAAGTCTAGCAGCAAATCGGCGATGTTCACAATGGATCCGAAATCACTAGAAGTGTACACGCGATACGAAGAAGAGATGAAGCGAGCTAATGCCGTCGACTTCGATGATTTACTGGTTAAGACATACGAACTATTTAGAATGTATCCGGCGCTACTAGAGCAGTATCAAAATAAATTTCGTTACATTATGGTCGACGAGTATCAAGATACAAATCACATTCAGTATTTATTGGTGCAGCTACTAGCGAAAGCTCACCGTAATTTATGTGTGGTTGGTGATGAAGATCAGTCTATTTATTCGTGGCGCGGAGCCGATATAACAAATATCTTAGACTTCGAAAAAGACTTTCCCGAAGCAGTCATCGTCAAACTTGAAGAGAATTACCGCTCGACCAGTAATATCGTAACCGCGGCTACAAAAGTCATTGCAAATAATACCCAACGTAAAGAAAAAACATTATTTACGAGCAACCCAAATGGCGCGCTGATTCAGGTGCGCGAAGAACGCAACGAATACGATGAAGCTCGTTTTGTCGCGAAACAGATTCAAGGTATGACTGATTCAGGCGAAAGTAATCTGAATGATTACGCTATTTTTTACCGCACGAATGCGCAGTCACGCGTTTTAGAAGAACAGTTACGTGCTTTGGCCCTACCTTATCGTTTAATTGGTGGCATTCGTTTCTACGAACGCGCTGAGGTTAAAGACGTTTTAGCCTACCTTCGTCTTTCAATGAACTTTCGCGACGACATTGCACTTAAACGTATTATTAATGTGCCCGCGCGTGGCTTGGGTAAAACAACCGTTGAAACTTTAGAAGCTACAGCCAACGAACGTCGCATTTCATTGTTTGAAGTGATTCAGATCGCAATCAACGAAAAAACTTTCAATGCAGGCACAACTTCAAAATTAAGACGCTTCAGCGATTTAATCGAAGATCTTATCTCGCAGCAAAAAGCTTTCAGTATTTCGCAATTTTATTCGATCGTCTTAGAGAAAACTGAATACGTTGCTAACCTGAAAAAAGAAGACACGCCCGAAGCCGAAGCCCGCATTGAAAACTTAGAAGAGCTCGATAATGCCATGGCACAGTTCGAACACGAACGCGGTGAAGAAGCGACTCTATCAAATTACTTAGAAGAAATGACCTTAGCATCAGACCAAGATCAGGTAGACGGTTCAGTGAACTCAATTACGATGATGACGATGCATATTTCTAAAGGTTTAGAATACCCTTACGTTTTTATTGTCGGCTGCGAAGAAAACCTATTTCCGTCAAGCCGAGGCGATCAAGAAAACCCTGATGATATTGAAGAAGAGCGCCGTTTAGCCTACGTTGGTATGACCCGGGCTCGCCAAAAGCTTTGGATGACTCATACGAAGATTCGTCGCGTATGGGGTCAAGAGCAAATGAATCCGCCATCGCGTTTTCTAAAAGAAATTCCAAAAGAATTAACCGAATTTTCTTCAGCCGTGTTTTCTGGTAACACTCCCCGCTTTGCTAGTGCGGGGGCTAACCGATTTGGTTCGGCAGGCTATGGTAAAAAAGAAAACAGCTTCGATGATTACGCACAAACCAGCTATTCAGATGATTATTCGCAAGACGAGTCTTCGTTTCAAGTTACAAAATCAAGCGGCTACGAAAAAGGTCAGCGCGTTCGACACCCTACTTTCGGAGCCGGATCAATTTTTGCGACTGAGGGCGCCGGCGACAATCTAAAAATTAGTGTTTTATTTCAAGATAACACAATCAAGAAGTTTGTAGCTAAGTACGCACGACTTGAAAAAATGTAATTCGAAAATTAAAACGCAAAACCCATCGCTACCGAGTAATACTGAAATGCGCTCGTACTCATCGAAATGTTATCATTAAAGAAGTTTCCGAAAGTGGTTGATTCTAAACCTAGTGAAAAATTTTGAGCTAACTTAAATTGCACGCCCATTTTCCAAACGGGGCCAATAACTGTTTCGTCAGATTTAGCACCCGCTGAATTAACAGAGCCGTCTTTAACTAAAGTAATACCGGCACCTGGCGCAACGTAAACTTTTACTCCGTTTGCTTCAAGTAAGTTTATTTTCATTAGACCACCAAAAGACATAATTTGCGTTACGATAGGAGAATTGTTTTTGTCTTTCGAAGTTTGAAAAAAGAAATAGCCACCAGCACCGTATGTGCTGTTCATCATGCGTGCGTAGTCGACACCAATATTGATAGCTCCGCCAGTTAAGCCAACCAATGCCGTTAAGTCGTTATCCGCACGTAACGAGTACGACGGTGCATACGACGGCGTATACGACTGCGCCGGCGCAGATTGCGTCGTCATTTTTGGACGTTGAGCGAATGCAACGGTAGATAAAGTCATAGTTGCTATTGTAGCGACTAACATAGTTACGATCGTTTGTTTCATATTTGGTCTTCCTTTAGTTTTTAATTTTTGCCTGACGGAGTTGATTCCATTCGGCTAAATAAGTTTCGTAATCTGCGGGTTGCACGATCTGGCTTGCTTCGGGGTTAATGTATTCAGCACTAACACCGTCAAAGCCTACGTACTCTCGCTTTTCAGACGAGACCGATTTTTCAAAATTCGGAACGTAAGAGGTTTTACCTCCACCATTAGGAATATCAACAGATAACTGTGGAATTGCCAACCCCGACAAATGCCCCCAAAGCTCTTTTTGTATTTGCAAGGAATTCTCGATGCTGGTTCGTAAATAATCGGTACCTATCGAGGGATCGCATTGAAACATATAGTAAGGTTTTGCGCGCAGATAAAGCAATCGACGAGAAAGAGCCTGCACAATTGCCGCATGGTTGTTCACGCCGTTTAAAAGCACCATTTGGTTCATCACCGGAATACCATGATCAACCAAGCGTTCGATGGCTTCGGCCGCTTCGGCGGTTAATTCCCGTGGGTGATTAAAGTGAGTCATCAAAAAGACCGGCTTCGCTTTACGAATAATATCGACCAACTTTTGCGTGATACGCATTGGCGCTACCACCGGCATGCGCGTACCTATTCTAATAATTTCGACATGATCGATTTTACGTAAATCTGTAAGCACTCGGTCTAATTGCCCGTCAGAGATTGTCAAAGGGTCTCCGCCCGATAAAATCACCTCACGCAGACCCGGCGTATTTCGAATATAATCTAAAGCTTGTTCGTATTCGCTTTGCTTAATAAAAGCTTGATCGGCGCCGGTAAAATGTTTTCGCGTGCAGTAGCGGCAATAGACGCTACAAATATCGGTAATTAAAAATAATACGCGGTCTGAGTACCGATGAATAATTCGCGTTACCGGATTGTTCGAAGCTTTACGCTCTCCTAAAGGGTCTAACTGCGCTTGCTTCGGATCGTAAAGTTCTTTTTCATGCGGAGTTAAAATTCGGCGAATGGGATCTAAATGGTTCGTACGCGAGGCTAGACTTGCGTAATAAGGAGTCGATCGAACATTGAATAACTGCTGACCCTTTTCAAACGCATTGATCTCTGTTTCGTGCAGCTGAAAGAACTTCGCATAATCTTCGTGTGATTTTAACGACGATCTTAACTGCCAAGACCAATCATGCCATTGTTCAGGCGTGACATGATCGGGTCTGGGCGAGGGTTCGAACTTCATTTTCATTCTAAAATATGTGCCAGAATCGCAGAGCATTGGGAAGTCAGCGCGCCCCATAATTAGACGTAAACGGCTGCGACTTCGGTCACCGTCTCAGAATAGAACAGATGCGTTTTTTGCGAACTAAGTAACTGATTTCGCTCGGTATTCAAACAGTCCCATTTTGAATTACCAGAAGTTACACAACGATTTCAGTTCGATACGTTTTTGATTCGCTGGATTCGCCTTCAATTTCAACTACTTACAACATTCGTTCCATACTAAGACTTGGCCTACGCTTCGCTTTGTATAGGTATACCAACGGAGGCTTTATGAAAACTTTCTCGAAACAAACAAACAAGTGGATCTTATCTACCGCTTTAGTAGCTGCATTAGGCAGTCAATACTACTTTAGCATCTCGTCAAGCATCGTTGGTTCAATTGACATGTCTTCGACGGCCGCGCCTAGCATTGAAACAAAGGGCAAAGTCATCATCATTACTTCTGCGGCAGAAAAAGCCAAGCCAGAAACCGAAGCACGCGTCGTACAAATCACCTGTACAGAAGGCTGCGAACCATTTAAATACTCAGGAAATTCAAAAGACATCGATGGCTTAGTTGCGGCCATGAATAAAATGTCTGAAGCAAAACCTGCTGCACCAAAAGCTGAAAAGCTAGCTGAAAAATCAGAGGTTAAGAAAGAAGAAACAGTTGCCGAACGACGTGAACGCGAACGTGAAGAAAAAGAAACCGAAAAAGAGCGTATTAAAACAGAAAAAGAACAAGCGTTAGTCGACGCGCAAGAAGATCGCAACGAGCGCTTTGCAGCTGAAGTCGAAAAACTGACGGATAAATGTGAAGACAAGCCAGAAAGATTAAAATGTGTAACGGATGGCTTTACGCGTATTCTTTCTAAATTCAAAGCTAAGAATAAAGTTGATGGAAAGGTTGTTGAAGCTGCCTTCAAAGCCAATATCGAAAAAGATTTAAAAACAGCTTTCGCAACGATTCAATCCCGCGAAGAAAGAATCGTAGCCATCGAGGCCAGCCAGGGTCAAACAGCCGAAACTGTGCAAATGCGCGCAGAATTAACTGAATACAAATTAAAAAATCTAGATTTGGTTAACACTCTAGAAAGTAAAATTCCAGAAAACTATACATTTTTAAAAACAAAGACTTTAGACATCGTAAAAGCCGCATCTGTAGCGGCAGCCGTAGCCGCCAACTCAAACTACAAAAGTGCCGATGCTTTAGCAAAATCAAAAAAATCTGCTGAATCAATCGCAGCTTATAACCAAGCTCAAGTGGGCCACCAAGCTTTAATCAACAACGCGGGCTTATACAAAGAAGCGCTATCAAACATCGTTAAAGACTCGGGAAGTTCAGAAGTACAGAACTACTTCAGTACAAGTTACTTAACAGATATGAACCGCATCTTAGCTAATGTACAGAGCTTAACGAACTTCAAAGCAGATTCGGCAGCAACAACGAGCGGTACTACGATTAACCAACCAGGCACAACAAACAACCGCGACTCAAGATCAAATAGCAACGGTGTAAATAGCCAAGCGCCCGCCTTAAATAGTAATAATGGAGTCACATGGGGAACGGCAACAACAAGCCCTACCGGAACAAGAATGGGCGCCCCAATCAGACAGTAAGTTGAAAAAAGATAAAAAAAATCCGGCGAGGGTTACCCCCCGCCGGCCCTGCTCACCACCGCTTTATAATGCGTCTAGATGAAATCTAAGCTGTCGTACGTGCTGCAATCACAATGAAATCAAAAGGTGATGGCGGCTTTAGTTGCTAATCCAAAGTTGATCTTATTATCTAGGTTCGAAGCACCATCTTGCCACGCCGACCCCGGAAATAAAACACCGACTTGATTCGACCAAATAACGCGTTCACGCGGCTTGTAAATCACTTCGATATCTAATTCTGTACCCAAGTCTTTGCTGAAGTCTACTGAATTTGTCGGATTCACCATCAGTTGAGCATAGGTTAACGTTGTTTTGATATCTAACTTTTCATTCCACAAATACTTAATCGTCGGAGAAAGATAAATCGTATTTCCGATCGCTTCGTCATCGGCTGCATTACCAACACTTAAAGTTGGATCTGTGCGAGTCATACCCGTTGTTAAGAAATCGCGCTGACCCATACGTTGATTGAATAACAGCATTGCAACATCATAGTTGCGATCCATTTGGTAACCTTCGTTAACACCCGCAGTTGTCGGGTTATCACCGCTCGCTAAACCAAGCTTTACACCATATGCCCATTTACCTGTATCTTGCGCCGGAAATTCCATTTCAGCCGCAATCGCATAAGAATTAAATTTAATGTTTTCGCCAAGAGTAGTTGTTAAACCTGTTTCACCAGTTAAGAAGCTGGCTTCTAGTTTAAATTGAAAACTATCCCAAGCACGGCCAAAATAAAGATTCACTAGCTTTGTTGACCAGCCACCCGTTGTGGTTGTACCGGCCGGAAAAGTTGTGATACCCGGAGATGTCAGGGCATCATTTGAATCGATGCTGCTGTTGCGCAATTGATAGAATACGCCGGCGTTCGCGCGGTTATCTTTATTATCGTATTCTAAAACTAAAGCTTGATCAGAAATTGTAACACCTTGACCAAAATCTTTTTGCGAAACTCGAGCCCATAAAGGCATCAACGATAAATTATCGATTACAAAACGGTAAGCGATCATATCTTTTGTATCATACCAGTGATCAAAAGCGCCTTGACCCGCATTGTGAGTCATGCCAAGACCGAATTGAATCGGTGCACGACCCGCAATCAAAGAGCCGTATTCTTGATTAACGTTTAAATACAACTGGCTGATCCGCATAATCGAAGAATTTTGAGTTTCAGAAGTAACATTCGGTCCGTTATTAGTGCCCGCTCTGCGCAAACCTCCACCGATAACTGAGCCTAATTGAGAATTCTGGTAAGAACTAACATCGTTTGTGAATAAATCAAAACGACCAACAATATTCACGCCATCAGATGCAACAATCTTTGGGTCTAAGTGAAGATAATTTAAACCGTAGGCCATACGATTTTTTTCAGTCGCCAATGTCGGGCGATCGATTTCGATATACTCGATACGGTAGCCGCCAGCCCAATCGATTGATAAGGCCATCGCATTTTGAGCGACGAAAAATAAAAGTAAACTTAATAAACGCATAATATTTCCTTTGCTTAACTATAAAATATTTTTAAATCTAAAATTACTGAACAATTCCCATAACATCGTATTCGTGAATGATCTGAAGTTCTTCAGAATTGAATTCTACTTTTGTGCCCGCATGGTCTGCAAATAAAACGGTATCGCCATTTTTAACATCGAGTGGTCGAAGCATACCTTTTTTGTTTGTGGCACCCGTGCCGACTGCCAAAACAGTCGCTTTTAAAAAACCGGTAGCCTGTGAAACCGATGACGGAATAATTAAACCGCCCGCGGTGACGCGCTCTGGGCTTTCAACGCGAACGACGATACGATCTGCTAAAGGCGTAATCGCTTTCGAATAATCAACGTTCGTTTTTGTAACTAGTTTTGCTAGTTTTACGACTGCAGTTGGTTTCTTTGCGACTTTCGCAGTTGGTTTCTTTGCTGAAACTTTCTTAGAAGCTGTCTTTTTTGCTGAGGCTTTTTTCACTAAAGACTTGCTAGCAGTTTTTTTAATAGGCTTAACTAACTTCTTGGTCGTCTTTTTTGCGGGAGCCGTTTTCTTCATTGGCTTTTTCGCTACCACTTTTTTAGCTACCACTTTTTTAGCGACTGGTTTTGCTTTAGGTTTTGCTTTCAGCGTTTTTTTCTTATTTGCCATATCGAGCTCTCTCTTCTTCGTAATATTTTTGATACATGACATCCCACTCGCGGGTACCTTCCATAACCCCTCTTTTTAGAGTGGCTACTTTTTCGCGAGCTTTTTTATCGATCTCGATGTCTTCTTTAACATAATTCATAATGGCTTGGCGTGCGGCTCTTAAAGCGATGTCATCATCACTGAAGTCAGCAATATCGTCGCCCCAAACCTTATCAGTGGCTACGTGGGCCAAGTGAAATTGGCGTTCTTCGGAAAGAATCATAAAATAATTTTTCTTTCTTTGGCTAATTTGGTTTTAAGCATCGGAAACATTTTGTGACGTTGAAAATCACTACCGTGTTCGCGCTCCATTTGATCCATCAGGGCTTTAACGTCGTTATCAAGCTGTTCTTCTTTACGGAAGTCTTCAGTGATTGCGTCGATAATTGTTTTCAAAACCACTTTTTCTTCCACTCGCATGGTAATTAAATTTTGTGATTTCCACTGATCTAGAATTTTTTGAGATAGTCTTTGTATTTGACTTGCGTTGAGCTTCATCATTTTATGTTGTATGCCCTTTATTTGCCCTCAATTAAAGACCATTTACAAACCGGTGACAAGTTTTCTATTGAGCAGCGTATTATTTTTTAGCGCAACTGCAAATGCCTTCGAATGGCCCTTCAGCAGTGATTCTGAAACTCAAAAAAAACTTTCTTCTAGGGAATTAACTTCGTCGACCCGCTATTACGCGCGTGGCCCTACGTTTTTACAAGGCCAAAAATGGAACGAAACCGAGTTTCTGAAGTCTTTAGCACAGCAAAACTACCGCCTTCGCGAAGGTGACCAAAGCTTACTCGTCGGAGACGCTAAAAAAGTCACAATCGCCGAATGCCAAGCATTTACCCAATTGGGGCAGCTAACTGCAGCTCATAGCTGCTGGGCTTGGCAAACCCGCGCGAAAGAAAATTACTTAGTGATTATTAATTCTGAAAAAATAATCGAATCAACTTTTACCGGCCAGCCTTTTCAACAACATTGGAAAGCTTCGCTTGATCCTATTTTGGTTGCACAATATCGCGGCCAAGAACCCATTATGCAAAATGAATTAAAGATCTCAGACTTTCCGGTGAATTGCCTGAACGCAGTTATGGCTATTGAAGATAATGATTTTTTAGACCATTCGGGCGTCAGTTACACAGGTCTTGCGCGCGCTTTTGTTAAAAATGTGGTCAAGATGCGGGCCGCCCAGGGCGGTAGTACAATCACCCAACAGCTTGTGAAAAATTATTTTTTAACTCCAGAAAAAACCATAAAACGAAAAGTGAAAGAGCTTTTTCTTGCATCGAAGTTAGAAAGCGAATGGACGAAAGATAAAATTCTAGAAACTTATCTAAATATCATCTACATGGGGCAAACGGGAGCATTTCAAGTTCGCGGTTTCGGTGCCGCAGCCAATGTTTATTTCGATAAAGAAGTGCAAAACTTAGATTTGCACGAATGCGCCTTGTTAGCGGCGATCATTAATAATCCCGCGCAAAATAACCCATGGAAAAAAGCTGATAAAGCAACAGCACGAAGAAATTCAGTGTTGGCTAAGATGAAAGAGCTGAATTTAATTACGGCCGCTGAATTTGACAAGGCCTCGGCCGCAAAACTTCCCCTCGTTCATACGTTGAAAGCGGTAGAAACTGCGCCTTATTTTTTCGACGCCGTTCGAAAGCAAATGAAGACCTTAGGAATTGAAATCGAAGGCGCGAAAATTCAAACCAGTTTAGATCTTGAAGCGCAGTCTAAGGCGCAGAAAGCCTTGTTAGCACACATTGCTGAATTAGAAACAAAACGTAAGAACTTACAAACCAATAAAGACAAAGGCTTTCGCTTAGAAGGCTTAGTTGTATCATCTGAAAACGTAACCGGGTTAGTGAATGTTTTCGTGGGCGGCCAAAGCTATCGACAAACGCAATTTAACCGCGCCCTAGATGGTCATCGTCAAATTGGCTCGTTGATCAAACCCTTCGTTTACTTATCGGCATTAACTTTCGGATTGGACGGTAAGGACGTTGATCCACAAACCAAAATTATGGACGAAAAATTCGTTTGGAAATATGACCGAAATAAAACTTGGTCGCCGACGAATTACGATAAAACTTTTAACGGAGAAGTACCTTTGTATTTCGGTTTGAAAGAAAGTCTGAATTCTTCAACCGCGCAGGTCGCGCAAAAGGTTGGAATCGAAAAAATAATCGACCTGGTTCATCAAATAGGTTTCACATCAAAAATGGAGACAACTCCGTCGACTAGCCTAGGGGCCACCGAACACTACCCGATCGAAGTGCTTGAAGCGTATCGAACTTTAGCAAATTTCGGTTTGTACCAAGCTTCTTCGTTCATTGAAAAACTTGAAGATCGCGAAGGTAAAAATCTTTACACTTTCACGCCCGTTTCGTTGAAAAAGTTAGATGAAACGAACGTCGCCGTATTAGTTGGAATGATGAAAGAAACTTTTCGCTCAGGTACCGCGAAGTCTTCGACCGCTTACGGTTGGACGGCGCCATCAGCTGGTAAAACGGGAACAACTTCAGACAACAAGGACGCCTGGTTTTCTGGTTTCACCCCGCACCAAACGACATTAGCTTGGATTGGTTACGATCAAAGTTTATCTAGCAAGCTTACGGGTGCTAGCGGCCCCGTGCCCGTGTGGATTGATCTTATGAAGTCTTACCAAAATGTCTGGCCCGATGATGATTTCAAATGGCCGGCGACAGTTGAAAAGCGCGAAGTTGATTTATTCGGTACGGATAAAAAGACTGAGTTGATTTTTAGAGACTAACGGTTAACCGTTTTAAAGATTAATGACTTGGCCTTCGAAGGTGAAATCCCAAACTAATTTATTTTGCGTGAAATATTTGGCGAACTTGTTCGTGAAATCGGCTTCGGCTTTTTTCTTGTGAACCCAAGAATCCTCAATAGAAAAAGAAGGATCATGGTGAGCAAAAAGTACTTGTTTAACACGAAAATGGGCAGCAACTTGAAAGCCTCGATCACAAGTTCCATGTCCCCAACCTTTCTTAACAGCCATATCTGCTTCTTCGTATTGTGCATCGAAATAAAGTAGATCGGCATTCTCAAACAAACCCGCGTCTGAACCTAACTGATCGCGCGTTAAACGTAAAGCTTCGTGATCGACGGCGTGCGCGTAAACTTTGCCACCTTTTTCGACGCGAAAACCAAATGAAGGGTCAGGATGATCCATTTGATAAGCGGTCACATCAAAGCCATTAATTGAAATTTTCTGGTACGGAGCAATGGTGTGAAATTCGATATTCGCTGACAAATGTTCAAACCCGACCGGGAAAATCGGCTTCTTAAAAAGATCACGCACAATTTTTTCGGTTTCAGACTGCACAGAATAATAATGAATTTTTTTACCCTTCATAAAATGCGGCGCAAAAAATGGTAAACCCAAAATATGATCGAAGTGAAAATGGGTCATCAGAATATGAAACTCATTTTCAGTTTCTATGCGTCCTGAAATCTCAAGATGATCACTTAAAAACTTTAAGCCGCTACCGCCGTCTAAGATGATTGACTTAGAATCTGCAGTCACTTCTACGCAGGTCGTGGCCGAACCAAAACCGCCAACGGCTGCCGGTGGTTTTTTACTGATGAATGTCGAAATGTCTTTTTGTTCTTTAAAACCAGAGCTGAAAAACTCGTTCATTAGTTTTTCGATGTGCCCGATCCAGCCAAATGTGTCTAAAGAGCTTGGCAGCGAACCGCGGACTCCCCAAAATTTTACTCTCATTATTCAGCTATTTTCGCTGATCAAAAACGTTTCGTCATTTAACTTTGCCACCGACTTGACTGGACAATGGTCCTATTCAACACCGATTTGAAGCAACCATCCACTTAGTGCTACGCAGCGAATGGGCGATAAATCGGGACAGCTTCTTAGCTAAGCGAAACTATGCATAAGACTGACATAGGTCAAGTTTATACAATCGTTAGTTCATCCGATAAAATACCATGGAAAAGTCGATTTTTTTAATGGGTGTATTGTATTTATTTTTATCGGCCTGTGCTTCGGTTCAACCCATTGTTCAACCCATTGTTCAACCTGAAGAAACAGAGCTAAATAAGGCAGGTTTCTGCAGCGTTGCAGAATACAATCGTCGTCCGGCAGCAGACCATCAGTGTGTCGATTTATTTAATTCAAAAAAAGAAATTACGGATATGATGTCGTTGGGGCAGGCGATGACTGAAGGAATGCTATTAAATCCGAATCAAGTGGATATTTTCGATGTTTACCGAAAGTTTTTTTTTGGTTATGCTGAGATAGATATAGGACGTAATTTAAAAAGTGTTCTTGATGAATTACAAAAGCACCCCGAGCTTATCAAGCTTCACTTTCCAGAGTATGAAATTTCAGCCGTTGAGAAAACCTATGAAACCCCTGGCCTACTAGCAAATTATTTAAAATCACAAATTCAAACCGCCGCAGATATTAGAAATAATTTATTTCAGATTGAGTCCAATTTAGGTTTTTGGAAAAAAGTTCTAGATTATAAAGATTCTGCAGTACCAGCCGAGCTTCAGGCGATGCAGAAAAAATTGGGAAAAGACTCTTTGCAATCTGACAAAGACGCGTACCGTAAATTAAAATCAGAATTTGAATCTAGAAATAAAAAGAATTTTGAGACCTATTTAAATCGAATAATAAGTAAAACCAATCGCAATCTTTTAGCCAAATTAAAAGATAACAACCAAGAGTACACACAAAAAACGCTGGCCTTATTTAAAACCTTAAAATACTTGCAAGAATGGTTGGATAAAAAAGGCCGCAATACTTTAAATATTCGTCAGGCTATGGTTGATCTTGTCTATACAAATGGTTACGGAAACCAAGCAACCCAGACACTTCTAAAAAGTAAAAATGGATTAGAAAAAGTTGAAGGTTTAGAAAAAATTTTAGATGAGGCTAATTCTTTGTCGAAAGATTTGGGTTATTCAAGCACTTTAGATTTACAAAATAAATTAAAAATAGATTTCCCGACCGGGTTTACTAAAAATGAAGTTCCGCAAAGAAATGTTCAAAACCTAAAGCAGCAAGTTTTACTAGGCAAAATGACGACAAGACAAACTGAAACAGTCAGGGTCAGAAGTCTTTCAATTCAAGAATCGCCGTTTAGATCTTGCTTAGGGGGTGATTGTGCATCAAGAACTTATTTTTCAAAGGCCTTAGATCCTAATTACAACTATTTTACGATGACTGATAAAGATAATCATTCGAGTGGTCATTTGACGGTGGTCTTAGGTCAAGCTAAAAATGCGCGAACAGGTAAAACAGAAAAAGTTGCCTTTGCTGATAAAATACAAAATATTTCAAATAATAAAATGCAAATGTTTTTAACAGCAGTTTCTAAAAGTTTAGCCGAAAAAGGTTATAAGTTAGTTTTACCGGACGACGTGGGCGACCATGACGGCTTATCCAATGTAGATGCAACAAGACATTTTGTGGCGCAAGAGATTTTACCAAAGCTTACGGCGCCACTACAAACCTTTACCCCAACGACACATCAGTACAATTTCCCAAGTGAATATTCACGGGCTTATGATAAATTGGATGTGCAGTTTTTTGATCCGATCATTTTTGAACAAAAAATGCAGGCCCAGAATATCGAAATCACAGCAGGTCGTAAATATTCTCCGCAAATGGCGGATGCAAATTTAGATAAGAATAGATTAATCAAAGATTTTTTATATTTAAAATCATCAGCAAAAGAAGAAGATCTTTTAAAGTATATTTCAAGCGGAGCTTTTGTCGGCCAATTAGAGCGGCTTGGATTATATAAAACAGAACAATATAAAGCTGACTTAAAACAAATCCTTGACCGCGAAAATGTGTCATTCCAAGTCAAAAAGCAGGCTGTATTTGAGATTATGGTCGTTGGCGATGGATCTATTTCTGATAAAGATTTTTCAAAATTTAATGATCAAGAAAAAACACAAATGATTTCTGAGATTCGTCAGTGGGGAAAATCAAATAACGAACGTCGTAAGAATTTTTACAATGGACTAGAGGCAAAATGGGAACTAACCCTTCAGGCATCAGATACAGCAACATTAGGTACGCTGATAAGTCTTAATCTATTTAATTTAAACACAAAAAACGAAAGTGGATTTTTACCTATTATCATTGCCGCGCATGCCAATCAAAAAGCAATAGTTGAGTGGATATTAAATCAACCTGATGTGGATTTTTCATCAAAAGATGAATTTGGACTGAATATGATCGAACAGCTTCGTTTGATGGGAAGAAATGAAATGGCCGATTTGATTCAAGATCGACACCCGGAATTAAAATCAGCAAAGATCGAAGTGCGTGAGCGCACAAATGTAAAAACGCTCGATTACCCTATGGGAATGCCAATTATGGGTTTTGTAGATATCGGTCCGGGAAAATTTAGAATGGGATTTCAAAAAATCTCAACTACAATCCCGAAAGCTTTTCAATTGATGTCGACCCATACCACACAAAAGCAGTGGAAAGAAATCGTTGAATTATCACAAAAGTATTTAGCAGAAGAAATAAAACTAAATGCTGATCCGTCACGCTGTAAAGGTGAATTTAATCCGGTAGAGCAAGTATCGTATAATGATATTGTTATTTGGACGAAGGCTTTAAATGAAGTATCTAAGTCAGATGACGTTCATATTCAAAAAAATTTAAATGAATTATTTCCAGGACATAAAAAAGGAAGTGTTTATCGTTTGCCGACGGAAGCTGAGTATGAATATGTTTTAAGGCAGCGAGGTTTAGCAAACAGTCAGTATTTACATGGAGATAGTGAAGCTGGGCTTGATGGCTATGCTGTATATAATGTAAATAGTGGAAAGAAAAGTCAGCCAGTAGGACAAGAGAAGCCCCTTTTAATTAACGGTAAAGCAGTTTATGGAATCGTGGGAAATGTTTGGCATTGGCTTTCGGATTGGCATGACGGTCAGCTTACTGGTGGTGTAAATCCGCAAGGACCAGCGGCGGGCTCTTACCGCGTCGTACGGGGTGGTAGTTGGAACTTCGATGCCCGGGGCTTAAGTGCAAATTATCGCAACCTATCCGGCCACAGTTCTCGCTACAGCGATTTCGGGTTCCGCCTCGTGCGGACAAGCCCGTAACTATTGGCCCTTTCTACATTTTATTCTAGAATGGTGTGGGTGGCTAGGCTGCAGCCTAAAATTTGAATCGGTTTATCGTAAACATCCTCGAACTCGTACCAGGCTATGGTCGAAGGGCCACGTTCTTCGGGCTTGGTTCATTGCGGCCGTGATTTTAAAACCCGCGTAAGAACGCCTACTCTGCATGGATCAAGCAAGCAGCGCCTGATCTAGATACCGCTTAAATGAAATAAATGTGCCTAACCCACAAATCTCATAATGAGCCCCCGCTTAGATAATATTCTAGACAGCTTGGCTGCCGAAAACTGCTCCCACCGAAGAATTGCGCCGTGTCGACACGTTTAATTGCTTCTGCGCGGGCCAAACTCTTGCACCTTACTTTTTGAAATTAGCTTTTAACAATGAGTCTTTAGCTGCATCAGCAAAGGAAGTTTTATGAAAAACATTTTCGCCGTGGCATTAGCACTAACTGTTTCATTCAGCGCGTTCGCATCACAAGGTGATTTCGAACGCCAAATGATCTCGAATGAAATGCATCAGTTTCTAGATATCGCCAGCCATCTTAAATTATTAAACCAAGACGGTCTTGAAGCCGCACTGGTAGAATTGGTCAACTTAGACTCAATTTCGTGGTCGAAAATGACTGACGCGCAAAAAGAATCGTTAGTTAAACAAGTTGTTGAATCTGTAAAAGCTCAATAGCCTAACCAGTCATTTTAACCCATCGCCCGCATATTTGCCGCGGGTCTTTCGCTAGCCCATTGCTGGCCCCCATGTTGCTCATTTAAGGATATCGACTTTCATTCAGTGCAAAAGGGGACTACTTCTGTGAACTTAAAACGCTTCGACGACATCATCGCTTACAAGGCTGAGAACGGTATTACCGCTTTTCATGCCCGTAATTTAGAGGTGGCCGAAGTTAGCGAAGAAATTTTCAGCCAAATGACTCCGATCGAGCTGAAATCATCAACCGTTCCCCGTTTAGCTTTAAGTCCAAGTTTTGATGAAACAGAGTCATTTCGACACCTTAAACAGTGGAATGATGAGCAAAACCTTGAAGTTCTTTCAGGTGAAGTCAAATTCGGAATCAAAAGCCTTACCTTAAACGTTACGCAAATCTGCAACTTAAAATGCACCTATTGCGCGGCCGGCGGCGACGGAACATACGGCGAAGCGATCAACAAAGTATCGATCGAAAAAACCTTACCGCAGTTAAAGTTTTTTTTAGAAAGCTTGAAATCTGGCAGCACATTTAGTTTGTCATTCGTTGGCGGCGAACCATTTCTATATCCCGAAGCCATGAAAGTGATCTACGATTACGTCATCGCTGAAGCCAAACCAAAAAATATTCAGTGCAAATTCATGGTTACCACCAACGGTACTTTGATCACCGACAAAGTCATCGAGATGCTTAAGACGATAAAGATTTACGTGACCGTAAGCTTAGACGGAACAAAAGAAATCAACGATCAAATGCGCCCCGCTAAAAATGGGAAAAGTTCGACCGAGGCCACGTTAGATGGTTTAAAAAAGCTAATCTCTATTCGCGACAATTTACTTTCAGTTGGAATTGCTGCGGTTGTTACCAAAGAAAATTCAAACATCAAAGATAACTATTTGTTTTTTAAATCACTTAATGTTGATTGGTGTGAATTCAATTACGCCTACGCTGAACGTGATCAAAACACGCAAGCCGAATATTTGAAACAAATGGCCGAGATTGCTGAAATCGCATGGCAGACCGGCGGAGAAAACGAACTACGTAAAATCAGAACTATCAACGCCTACTTTGATGTATTAGATTCACAGCAGCGCATTGAAAATTTTTGCGGAGCAGGCAAAAGTTATCTGATGATTGATGCGAAAAATAGAGTCTACACCTGCCCCTGGCTGGTCGGTGAAAACGATGAAATCGTCGGCGAAAACTTACAGCTAGACTATGACAAACTCGGTAAGTATCAGAAACCTCTAATAGAATTAAATAACTGCAACAATTGCTGGGCACGCTTCGTCTGCGGTGGTGGCTGCATGTACGTTCACCGCGAGCATACGGGCGACAAACATAAAAAAGACGAAATGTTTTGCGAACGCACTCGAGGCTTGATTCTTTTAACAATCTTGTACTATAAGAAGGCACGAGCCGCGGTCGTATAGACGCATTGAAAGGCTAAAAACATATGGAAACATCGACTAAACACATTGTGAAAGTAAAACCGGTTAAGCGCATTCCAACGCGTTCAACGGGTATTTCTTGCCCACCTACGGGTGGACCCGATTCAGCTGGCTAGTTCACAGAGGCTTCCAGCTCATTTCCTTCTTACTTCAAAGCTATATTCTAGATTTCTTCCTAAATTTCATTTAAACAGTAGCTATGAAAATTACGATTTCATCTGCTGATACCACCGGCCGAGATACTCAAAAATCACCATTTAGTTTAAAATCAGTTTTCGTTCGCGTATTTTTCGCTTTACTAGCCGCGGCCGTCATTTCGTCTTTAAAGCTAGATTTTCTGGAAAGCTATTTGTACGACGTTCGTGTTACCTTGAAGGCCGCGTCAGGCCTTTCTGAACCTACAAACAGCCCGATCATTCTAATAAAGATTGATAACGATACCGTTGAAAAATACCAAAGCTTTCCCGGATACAAGCTGCACACTGAGTTTGTAACAAAGTTAGCTAGTGGCAACCCAAGGTTTGTTATATATGAGTTCCGTAACAAAGACGGAAAGTTAGAAGATATCGATGGAACGACCGCTGAAAAAATCGAATTCGTGCAGGCGACTGCGAAGATAAAAGAATTTTATATTCCGACCGACAAAACTGAACTAAAAGCTGAAGCCGGAAAATTGAAATTACTTGCACCGTTAGAAAATTTAAAAGTTTTTTCAGGCCCGAAAGCGCCGGATATGTTGTTATTTGCGAAAGATAGCGTGCATCGCCGAATGCTTATCGATTATCAAAATCAACCTTTGTTACACACTTACGTTGCCTCAAGTTTCAATCCCACTATCGCAAACGTAAATCTTATTCGTGGACACTTTGAGTTCTTAGATTCAAATCAAGTGTACATTAATTATAAACGTAAAGGTTCATTCACAACTTACAACTTTGAAGATGTTCTGCAAGGCAAAGTCGACCCTAGCGTTTTCAAAGACCGCTTGGTCATCGTTGGTACAGACACAGGAAAGTCGGTGCGAGAGTATGTATTGACGCCTTTTTCGCGTGAGATTACTGGTATGCCAACCGTCGAACTGCACGCCAATATGTTTCAAACTTTGATCGATAACTCTGCACCTATTCGTTTACCCCAGTGGGTTAACATTTTACTGACTTGTTTGATTTCAGTTTTAACCGTGCATGTTGTTTTAACTTTAAAACCGTCACGCGGGCTTCTTTTACTTGTGGCGACCCTTCTTGGGATCGCATTCATTACCACTATGCTTTTCGTGATGTTCAGAATTTGGGTCGATCTTGCCCACCCGTTCTTGGCTATTTTTCTTTGTTATTACTTTTTTATTCCGTACCGTTTGATTATCGAGAACCGTAAGAGCTGGGAGTACTTTCAAAAGAATAAACTTCTTCAGCAAGTTGAAGAGTTGAAAACAAATTTTATCTCAATGATGTCACATGATTTGAAAACACCGATAGCGCGTATTCAGGGAATGACCGAGATGATATTACAAGATGAAGTGGCACTAAGCAGTATGCAGCGCGAAGCCGTCGACACGATCAAAAGTAGTTCAGACGATCTACTTAAATTTATCAATTCGATTCTTCAGTATGGCCGCATCGAAAGCCAAGGCGTAGAGCTACATCGTCAGTCAAAAGACGTAAATCAACTGATTCAAGATGTGATCAAAAAACATGATTTTTTGGCTCGCGTGAAGCGAATTAAGATCGTAAAACAGCTTGAGCCGCTGTTTCCGATTTCGATTGACCCCGAGCTGATGAAACAAGTTTTCTCTAATCTGATTGAGAACGCTATTAAGTACAGCCCCGAAGAATCAACGGTAACGGTACGCACCTTTGAAAAAAATGATCGAGTTTATATTGAAATAATTGACCAGGGCATTGGGATACCACTTGTCGATCTTCCGAACATCTTCATGAAATTTTTTCGTAGTCACAACGTTAAGACCTCAACTATCAAGGGAACGGGGTTAGGCCTGTATCTTGCTCAGTACTTCGTACAGCTACACAAAGGTGAGATTACGGTTATAAGTGATACTGACGGGGGTTCGCAGTTTACGGTTAATTTGCCATTAAATCAGTAGTTAGGTTTTTGTTTCACACGGGGGTTCTATGTTAAAGGTATTAGTTGTCGATGATGACCAAGCGCTAAGGCTTTCAGTTCGCTCTGCTTTAGAAAGCACGAAGCGTTTTAACGTTGAAGAAGCCTTCGATGGAGTCAATGCACTTGAAAAAGTAAAGAACGCTCCGGTAAACACTCGTGCTTACGACATCGTAATCCTTGATGTCGACATGCCTAGATTGAACGGTCTCGGCGCACTGAAGGCGATCAAAGAGCACGACCCGGGTATTATCGTTTTGATGTTAACGGCGCACGCCACCGTTGAAGTAGCTGTTCAGTCGGTTCGCGAAGGAGCCTATAACTTTCTATCAAAACCTATATCTAGCGAAGACTTGATTAGCCTGATCGACAAAGCGATCACGGCGCATACCTTAATTTCGACTTTAGCGGCTTCATCGCCGGTGTTTGTCGACGAAGGTCGTAAGATAATCGGCAACACTTCGCAAATGCAGAAGGTTTTCAACGTTATCCACAAACTTGCCAAGGTTGATACTCCGGTATTGATTCGCGGCGCTTCGGGCACAGGCAAAGAGCTCGTGGCGAAAGCCATTCATTTCAATTCAGCTCGTAAAGATGAAAAGTTCGTGGCGATTAACTGTTCGGCGATACCTGAAAATTTATTTGAGTCTGAACTGTTCGGCCACGAGAAAGGTTCGTTTACTGGAGCTTCGGAAAGAAAGATCGGAAAATTTCAGTTCGCTGACGGCGGCACTTTATTTTTAGATGAAGTTGGTGATATGCCGCAGTTAATGCAGGTTAAGATCTTACGTGTTTTACAAGAAAAGTTATTTGTACCGGTCGGCTCTAATCGAGAGATTGCAACGAATGTAAGAATTATTGCGGCGACAAACCGCCCGCTTGAAGAGATGATGAAAGATGGTCGCTTTCGCGAAGACTTATTTTATCGTTTGAATGTTGTACCGATTTATTTACCTCAATTAAATGATCGTAAAGATGATGTTGAAGTTTTAGTTCATATTTTTATTCGTAAATTTAATCAGACCCAGAATAAGAAAGTAACCAGCGTATCTAAAGATGCATTGGCCGTTTTGAAACGCTACAACTGGCCAGGAAATATTCGTGAATTAGAAAACGTCATTGAGCACGCGTTTGTGCTTGAAACGACAAATTCGATCAAGCTAGGAAGCTTACCAGAAAGCCTTCTTGAAGCCGTTGGCGTTAATTTAGTTGAATCGATGGAGCAGCTGCAGAGTCAATCCGAAACTCTTCAAAAGTCTGCGCATCATTTCAGCGATGAAGAATTAGGTTCAGAAGAAGATTTGAATGTTGACTCAAACTTTTTAGAAGATGATTCGTTAGATTCTGATGACGAAGATATCAGCATAGCTATGCCGAATAGTGGGCCCTTAGATTTTAACGCGCAAAAAGAAGAGTTTGAAAAACAGTTTATTATCAAGGCTTTAAAGACTTTCAAAGGCCGTATTAATCAAACGGCTATTCACGCGAATATTCCAAAAAAGACTTTACTACGCAAAATAGAAAAGTACGGAATCGTGGCGAAAGAATATGCAGAGCCAAAAATTTAATCTTAAAATTGCGCACGATTTTTTAACAAATTCGTGTCGCAAATTTTAGGTTGATGATGTTGTTGACTGAAACATGGGGGATCGTTAGCGTTACCATCCCATGGCAATGAATCCGTTACCTCCTCAAGCTTACACGAAAGAAACTTTACAGAAGGCCTACGCTTGGCTTCTGACTCAAAGCCCTTCGATCAAAGATATGGCCTCTACTCAAGATATGTTGATTAGCTTGTACTTAAAAGCGCAACGTAATGGCGATGCTTCACTTGAAGCACCTAGCATTCAGAATTTCAAACAAGAATTGAAATCTTTAGCAGGCTTAATGGGTGATCTTCAAACTCCTACTAAACAGCAAATGATGCAGCCGCCTCAGGCGAACCCATCTCATGCGGCCACTCACTATGGTCAGCCGACAGTTCAGAATACGATGCATGCCCAAGCAAATAGTATTGGGTCGCAGCCGCAGTACACGGCTCCGCAACCAATATCTGTCAGCGCGACGTCAAATATGCCTTCGGCTTCCTTAATGTCGCAACTAGACCCTTATTCTTTACAGGCCTTGGCTGATATTAAAACTAGCTTAAACCTAGGTTCTGAAGTTGAAGCCCTGCGCGCCCTGATTTCTTTGGGATACAAGCAATTCAAAAAGTTTTAGTTTGGCTAAACCTGTTTTATTTTAGCTATTTCGCCTAGCACAAAAGCCTGCTTTCAATCTTAAAGCCCTGCCCATCTTCCTAAGTGTTTGCTAAACTAATTGTCATTCTATTTGTCAAAATTTTGAAGGAGACATTGAAGTGTCAGAGCCAACAAACGTGCCCGATTATAAAAATACCATCCGCCTGCCTCAGACCGATTTTCCGATGAAGGGCGATTTGCCAATCAACGAACCGAAAATTATTGCGAAATGGAATTTAGACAATATTTACGAACGGATTTTAGAAAAAAATAAAGATGGCAAAGGCTTTACTTTACCAGATGGACCACCTTATGCAAATGGCTCAATCCATATTGGGCATGCGCTAAACAAATCTTTAAAAGATTTTATCATCAAGTACAAAGGCATGCAGGGTTTTCACGCACCGTTTATTCCGGGATGGGATTGCCACGGTTTACCGATTGAACACAAAGTGATGAAAGATTTGACCGAGAAAAAAGTAGTTAAAACCGACCAAGAGATCTTAGCTCTTTGCAGAGCCGAAGCTTCGAAGTGGATTGATCACCAACGCGAACAGTTTAAGCGCTTAGGTGTATTAGCTGATTGGGAAAATCCGTACATGACGATGTCGAAGCAATACGAAGCCGAAGAGGTTCGTGAATTCGCACGCGCATTCAAGCGCGGCATTGTTTATCAAGGAGTAAAACCCGTTTACTGGAATTGGACTTTGAAAACGGCCCTGGCGGATGCTGAAGTCGAATATCATGATCACAAATCTCCATCGATCTACGTAAAATTTAACGTAACGGATGGGGAAACATTAAAAAAATTAGGTTCTCCTAAGGGCCCAACGTCGTTTGTAATCTGGACAACGACCCCTTGGACTTTACCGGCCAACGTAGGTATCGCACTGAACGAAGAATTTGATTATGCGGTTTATGGTATGAGTTCAGACCCGGCGAGCGAAAATTTAGTCATCGCTAAGTCTTTAAAAGAATATTTCGAAAAAGAAACTGGCTTAGTTCTTGTTGAAAAAAATATCGTCAAAGGCGCCGAGCTTGATAGAATGAAAGCGCGCCACCCATTTATCGACCGCGATTCAATCATTGTTCTGGCAGATCACGTTACGGCCGAGGCCGGCACCGGAGTCGTGCACACGGCACCGGGTCATGGTGCCGACGATTTTAGAGTCGGCATGAAATACGGTTTACCTATTTTAAATCCGGTTGATGACGGCGGTTTATATAACGACGACTTTGCCGAAATGAAGGGTACAAATATTTTTAAGGCCAACCCTGTCATCGTTGAACGTTTGCGCCAGTCGGGTCATTTAATAAAATTTTCTGAATTTATTCATAGTTATCCGCATTGCTGGAGATCTAAAACTCCGCTTATCTTTAGAACCACCGCGCAGTGGTTTTTAGGAATCGATTTAGAAGGTTCAGAGATTCGCGCCAAAACGCTAAAAGCTTTAGATGATGTTCAATTCTTTCCGGATTGGGGTCGCGCACGTTTTCAAGCTATGATGCAAAATCGCCCTGACTGGTGCTTGTCGCGGCAACGTATTTGGGGTGTTCCGATCCCTATCTTAGTTTGCCTGGCGACCGGTGAACCTTTGGCGAACGAAGCCATCATGATGCGTGCCGCAGATATTATTCAAGAAGGTGGCATCGAGGCTTATCAGAATACGAATCCTGAAGTCTTAATCAGCGCAATCGATGCCTCTGAATTTAAAAAGATTTTAGGCGAACGCGTAAAAGCTAAACCTGATTTCGGAACCCAAGGTTTCAAACTAGGCCGCGATATCTTAGACGTATGGTTCGATTCAGGAGTTTGCCATGCAGCCGTTCACTCTAAAGAAGTAAATGCTTCTAAAGGTATTCGTGGTTATAAAAATTCGCAGGCTGATATTTACCTAGAAGGTTCTGATCAGCATCGAGGTTGGTTTAATACTTCAATGCTTTCTTCGATGGCGACGAATGAAAAGCCGCCATTTAAAGCTCTGATCACGCACGGCTTCGTAAACGATTCTCAAGGTCGTAAAATGAGTAAGTCTTTAGGTAACGTGATTGATCCGAATGAAGTTTCATCAAAAAGTGGTTCTGAAATTATTCGTCTTTGGGCGGCTTACGGTGATTACGGTAATGATATCGGATGCGGTAAAGAAGAATTAACTCGCGTCACCGAGACCTACCGTAAAATTAGAAATACGATGCGCTTTTTATTGGGCTCAACTTCTGATTTTAATTTCAATTCTGATCAAATAGCAGTGAAAGATATGACCCAAGTCGATCAGTGGATGATGCATCAGTTGAATCAGCTGATTATGGATATCACAAACGCTTACGATAAGTATGAATTCTACAAAGTGTACCACCTGTTGAATAATTTTTTTACTGTCACTCTGTCGGCAACTTACATGGATATTTTAAAAGATCGTCTTTATACATGGAAGCCAAATGGTTTGCCTCGTCGCAGCTCGCAGACAGCACTGTATCATGTGACCCAATCATTAATTGGAATGATGGCGCCGATTTTAACTTTTTTAGCTGAAGAGACTTACACTTATTTCAAAAAAGAGAATAAGCAAGATTCTATCTTCTTAGAAAAATTTCCGGTTGGGCACGAGTCTTGGTTTAAGCCAGAACTTGCGGCCGTGTTTTCAGAGATGTTAACGGTTCGTAGTGATGTTCAGAAAAAACTTGAAGAACTTCGTGCGGCAAAAACAATTGGCTCTAGCCTAGAAGCAGCCGTTGATATCAAAGCCCAAGGTGAAACACTTGAAGCGTTAAAAGCAATGGCTGATTTGCGAGAAATGCTTATCGTCTCTAAAGTTACGCTGGCTGAAGCGCCTTATTCGATCGTGGCCACCAAAGCTTCCGGGGATAAGTGCGTGCGTTGCTGGGTCTACTCGGAAGAGATTTCTAAAGCCGAAAAGACTTTAGGCGTTTGCCCTAAGTGTGTTGAGGCCTTAACGTGAATTCATTCATAAAAAGAAAGTACTTACTATTAGTTACTATGAGCTGCTTATTCATTGCCTTAGATCAAGTAACTAAGCTTTACGTACATACTCAGTTTCAATTGCACGAATCTCGCGCGGTGATCGAAAATTTTTTTCACATTACGTACGTTCGAAATTTTGGCGCGGCGTTTGGCTTTCTGGCGCAAACTCCGCCCGTTTTTCGTGAGATTTTCTTTTTAATTATGCCGCCGCTTGCTTGTTTAATTATTCTATACATACTGCGAGAGGTTAATGATAAAGATACGGTTCAAATTTTGTCTTTATCTTCGATTTTTGCCGGGGCTATGGGTAATTACTTAGACCGTTTGCAATTTCGTTACGTAATCGACTTTTTTGACTTTCATTTTTATGGTAAATATTCGTGGCCGGCATTTAATATCGCTGATATGGCGATCGTATTCGGAGTCGGATTTTTAATGTATGCGATGCTTACCGAAAAAAAATCAGCAAAGACAACTTCCGAAACATGATGCCCGAGATTGTGCTGGGCAGTATTCGAATTTCGACTTTCTTTTTAGTCGTAAGCCTAAGTCTTAGTTTTCTATTAGTTTACCTTTCGAAACGCGTTGATCAGTTTTCTAAAGATCGTAAATTCGCATTTGATACAGCGATACTGCTAATGGTTTCTGGTTTTCTAGGCGGTCGCTTGATGCACGTCTTCTACGAAGAATGGGATTATTATCTAAAAGATCCGGTGCAAATTTTTTCGATCTGGAACGGTGGCTTTGTATTTTTTGGTGGCTTAATTGCAAGCTGGCCCACCGCCATTATTTTTTGCCGAATAAAAAAGAAAAATTTTTTTGAGTGGGCTGACTTTTTTACTCCGATCATTTCATTATCTTACGCCCTTGGTCGCATCGGTTGCTTGTTTGCTGGATGTTGTTACGGATCGACTTGTTTCTTACCGTGGGCCCTTGATGGCCGCCACCCCACGGTGCCTTACATGATTTTGGGAGAGGTTTTGATTTTTAGTTATCTGATTTTTATAGAGCGAAGATCACGCATAAAGGCGCTAGTAGCAATCAGTGAGAAACTGCCCAATAAAACTGTTAAAGGCCAGCTATTCATGACGTGGGTGTTCTTGCACAGCTCTGTACGATTTTATGTAGAATATTTTCGCGCTGATTTTCGCGGAAGCTTCTATAACTTACCACTGGCGGGTCACGTATCTATTTCACAGGTTATTTGCTTAAGTTTGATATCATTAAGCGTGGGCTATTTTATTTTGTCGTCTGAACGGTTGAGAAAACTTTATAACCGCCCGCAGTCGTAATGCTGGGCTGATTCACGAAACTTCCCACAGAGGTCGTCACTCGGTAACCTTGACCCGTAATCGCCGTTTGCGTCGCACCGGCGACCAATTCAGCTGAAGTCTTACCGAAGATCGCTGGCAAATCGGCAACGACTTCGTTAATAGCTTTTAAGTTAAAAGGATTGGCGCATGAAGATAAACCCGTAAATAAAACGGCCAACAGCAAATAATTTCTTATATTTTTTGTATTACGCTTCATACATAACTTATCGGAATTTTCAGCCAGACATTAAGACCCTTTTTAGGGGTCTGAACTCGTTTTTTTGTCTCAAGCCGAGACAAATAAGGGTTAAATTGCGTGAACCTCTGCAATCGATCTAAAAAGTGTATTCAGCGCCGGCAATTACGTTCGTGCCTTCATCGTAATAACCATAGTTTGATTCATAACGCTGGTTGAAAATGTTTTGCACACGAGTAAATATCGCGAGGTTAGATTCAAGCTGATATTCGGCCGTGGCGTGAACGAGCGTGTAAGGGTTTAACATTCCGTATGAAGTTTGGCCGGTACGATCACGGCGCTCACCGTTGTGAACTACTTCAATACCGAAAGCCACTTTATCAAGTTCTTTACGAACTTTTAAGCTGGCGGTTCGTAGCGGACGACGCAGCAGCCAAACACCTTGATTTATGTCTTTTGGCTCTTGATAACCTAACGAAATATTTAAATTCACCCCTTGTTCAAGCCAGCGATACCCTACGACAAACTCCACACCTTGAGTGTCTGCATTGTAAGCGCTGTAGACTGGGGGATTACCAGTTGTGATTAGTAAATTATCAAATCGACTTTTAAAAATTGTAGCCGAAACAAATAAGTCTGGATTGATATTTCCTTCTAAAGTTGCCGAATAGGTCGTCGAATTTTCTGGCTGCAAATTAGGGTTTCCATAATTAGGGGCGAAACGTTGAAATAGGCTTGGGCGTTTGAACCCCGTTGCATATTCTAATTTCAAGATTTCGTAGAAGGTCATTCCGACTTGATTCGTAGAAATGGGATCTTTAGCTGATCGGTAATCGATACGATAGCCACCTTCAAGTTGAAAATTCTTATTAAAATTAATTGAAGCTTTTGCAAAAATACCTTGGTACCTTTCTGTGGCATTACTCATTAAAACATCATCATAATGAACAACTATTCGTTCTTCACTGACACTTTCGCCAACACTTAGGTTAAAATAATCTGTATCAATCGGTGTAACCATAAAACGCACTACGGTTAAATCGCCGACGAAATCTTGCTTTGTTAGATTACCGCTACCATTAATAATACTTTGTTCGAACTGGCGGTTATTCGCCTGTCGCGATGCGATCAAAACAGGTTTCAGAAATAATTTTGGGGCCCGAAATATTGCCGTCACCGTCGCTTGGTAAGTTGAACTAACAAAACCTTCAGCATCACCGGCTTTATAATCATTTGCCGTCGTACTAATGTAACTTCGAGCGAAAGAGGTTTGAAGTTTTAAAATAGCTTCGACATCGTTACGGTAAACAAGTGATAAATCGGCAGCGTTTACCTGCGAAGGGTATGTTTGATCTGAATCTAGCACGGGCGACCGAGCTAACTTATCGTTCATACTGCCGTGTGCAAGAACACCGAAATTTTCTGTAATTGCAATTAAACCCCCGGCTTCAATTCCGGTTTGGCGAAAGTTACCGGCCTGAAGCAAAGCTTGCCCGGCTGATTTCATTTCTTTAGGGATCGTGTCGATTTTAATAACACCCGTAAAAGCTTGTCCGCCATACAAAACAGACTGACTGCCTTTGATAACTTCGATTCGTTGTACTGATTTAATATCTATTGAGTTTAAGTTAATGGTTCTTTGAACGGATGAAGAATCGTAAAACGGAGCATCGTCGACCAAAATTAAAATATGACTTGAGTCTCCGCCTCGCATAAAAATCGTGCTGGGTGAAAAATTCGATTGCACGATCGAAATATTAGCTTGTGTTGCTAGTAAACTTGTTATGTTTCTGGCGTGCGATTTATCGATCTCTTCTTTATCGATGACCACTCGGCTTGAAGAATTAAATTTTGTCTCGGTGACGACGGTTTCAAATTCTTGAACAGCGAAGACGTATTGAATAAGAAATGAACTGACTATTAATCCGGTAAAAAATTTCATGGGTCTCCTGGGGCGAAGGTCTTTTCTTACGAAACTGCATTTACAAATAACTGGCACAATGTGCTCTGGATTACTTTATAAATCAATCTTTTGCGAACCCGCTTTCAACTGGCAATCAGGTACTTTCGATCGCAGATTTACATATAGAATGACGTATCAGAGTGGGGCGCTCGCTTTGCGTAAAACGTAAGTGTCTAATTCTTTAACAGCTTATTCTGAACTGGTTCGAGTTCGGCTGGTACCAGGCTTGAATATATAACTGTTTGAAAACAAGGAGTTTGTATATGAAAAACCTAATGTGGGTCACAGGAATTATGTTATCGAGTGCTCTATTCGTAGGGTGCGGCGCAAATAAAGATGATAACAATAATACCGTCACGGCTTGCCCGGCGGGAACATACTATTCAAACGGCCTTTGTTACGGATCTAGCGGCATCGTCGGAAACGCCACTTACAATTACAATACAGGCTTCTACGCCGACAATTATTCGGGAACAAGTCGTATCACCATTACGAATCCTGCAAAGATGAAAGATTTCTTTAAATTCGGAATGGGAGTTTGCGATCGCGCCGCAAACAATTACGGCCAGTCATCGTGCGACTACTACACAAGTGGAAGTTTAGATATGATTATTCAATTTCCATCGAGCGGCACCAATACCGCTTTAGCAACCGTGATCGCCCGCCCCAAACAAAATTCATATTTTAATTACCAAGCACAAGTTCCGTCAGGTTGGGGAATGTTAGGCGCCGCTTTGGGTTTAGCAACGGGTGTTTGGGTTCCTGATCCTAAATATTACACAGGAGTTGAACGCAACCCGCTGCAGTTAAACTTAGAGGTTTCAGTTGTTAATAATTCGGCAGGTTTTGAAGCCCGAGGCTCTGGCCCGACCGGCAGCGCAATGCAGGGTACAGTGCTTTCGATTCAGGTACCTCAAGGTAAAATCGAAGATGCTGGTTTTGATTTCAACTTCTTAATCGATGGAACAGCTTCGGCGCGCGGTAGCATGAGGCGTTGCCAAACTTTCAATTGCGGTTTGTAATAGAAGTTAATGACAAATGTTCGCGAAGTTAAATGCCCGCAGTGCGGGCGTTTTGCATTATACTCACCTGAAAATCCCTATAGACCTTTCTGTTCAGAAAGATGCCGCCTGATTGATCTAGGCGAATGGGCCAGTGGCAACTACGCCATTCCCGTATCAAAAGATTCTGAACTTTATGTTGATCTAGAAGACGAAAATGACGGCTCAGAGGGATCGGAAGCCCAATCTTAACCCCTTGTTTTTGTAAAACACAGGAGTATATTAAATTTTCTAAGAGGAAAATTTAATCATGTTGATCTCAAAACTTCGCCGCGTATTGATTGGATCTCCACTTGCGTCTTCACACTCACAACATGAATTGATTCCAAAATGGAAAGCCCTTGCGGTTCTTTCATCGGATGCACTTTCTTCTGTTGCTTACGCGACAGAAGAAATCGTGATTCCGTTAGCTTTAGCGGCGGTGACGATTCCGATGGCGACGCACTGGTTATTACCGATTGCGGGCGCGATCGTGATGTTGATGTTTATCGTTTCATTATCTTACCGGCAAACAATTCAAGCTTATCCAAATGGCGGTGGTGCTTATGTAGTCGTTAAAGAAAACTTAGGAGAGCGTGCCGGTTTAGTTGCCGGCGCCGCCCTGATGATCGATTACATATTGACCGTTGCCGTTTCGGTTTCGGCCGGAGTCGAAAATTTAATCTCTGCCTTTCCACAGTTAGCTAGCGTTCAAGTTTTCACCGCGATCTGGATTATTTTAATCTTGATGACCTTAAGTTTGCGCGGACTGGGTGAATCTTCGACAATTTTTGCCATTCCAACTTACTTTTTTATTTTTTCGATGTTGGCGTTGATTGTTAACGGTATCATGCATAACCCGCACGAAGGTATGAACCCAATTACTGACGTCTTAAATTCAAATTATCCAGAGATCGGCGCCATTTTGCTGCTTAGGGCCTTTTCGTCTGGTTGCGCTGCCCTAACAGGTATCGAAGCAGTCTCTGATGGAATTCCGGTTTTTAAACATCCGCAAGCAAAGAATGCTAAAAAAACTTTGATGTGGATGGTTTTAATTTTGGCGTGCTTGTTCTTCGGAATCAGTTACTTGGTTTACGCGCACAATATCACTCATAAAGAGGGTGTTACTTTGATTTCGCAGCTGAGCGCATTAATTTTTGGTGACGGTATTTTATTTTACATGGTGCAAACGGGTGTAGCGCTTATTTTATTTTTAGCGGCTTCGACGGCTTATGCAGATTTTCCGCGCTTGGTTTCGTTTCTGGCGAAAGACCGCTATGCTCCGCGACAGTTAGCTAGTATCGGAGATCGGCTTGTATTCTCGAACGGTATCATCGGGCTTTCGTTAATGGCCATGTTACTAGTCGTCTTTTTTGGCGGACGAACGCATTATTTAATACCGCTGTATTCAGTGGGCGTGTTCTTATCGTTTACTCTCTCGCAATGCGGAATGGTTATTCGTCACTTAAAATTAAAACAAAAAGGCTGGAGACTTTCGGCGGCGATGAATGCGTTTGGTATGGTTTGTACCGCAGTCGTTTTAGTGGTTGTGTCTATTTTTAAATTCACACACGGTGCCTGGATGGTGATCGTCGTTATTCCGTGTATCGTCTATGCATTTCACCGCATTCACGTTCACTATGTGATGTTCGCTCGCGAGCTTTCGCAGTCTCATTACCTGATTGATAAATGCGAAAAAATGACCAATCACGTGGTGATTATTCCGATCTCTGGTTTACATTTAGGCGTTATGAATGCAATTCGTTACGGTCAAAGCATCGGTAATGATTTACGCGTTTGTTATGTTAAAATCGGCGACCCAGAAGCTCGCGAACGTTTACAAGATCAGTGGAAAGAAAAATTTCCTGAAATGGAATTGCATATTTTAGAGTCTCCGTATCGCTCGGTATCGGGCCCGATCTTAGATTTCATTGATAAAATTTCTAAAGAACACCCGGCTGAATTTATCACCGTGATCTTTCCAGAATTCTTAACAGCAAAGTGGTATCACCAGCTTTTACATAATCAAACGGCTTGGCTGATTAAGCTTTCGTTGATTTATCGAAAGAACGTGATCGTAACCAGTGTTAAGTATCACTTAAAAACCACTTAGTTGTTCGAATTAGGTTCAGCCTGCAGTTGAGCTTTCGCGTCATCGCATGCCTTGACGAAAATGCATTTTTGTTTTCTGATTGAGTTCATCACGGATGATAGCCCAGCAACACGAAGTTACAACAACCACCCTCGCTTACAACAACAAGCGAATCGTCTCAAGAAGGAGAACGAAACATGAATAAAGCGCAATTGATCGAAAAGATCGCGTCTGAAACAAAAATGCCAAAAGCACAATGCGAGAACATCGTTGATTGTTTTATCACTAACGTGAAAAAAACAGTTAAAAAAGGTGATGACGTGAAACTAGTTGGTTTCGGTACATTCACTAAAGCTAAACGTAAAGCTCGCATGGGCCGCAATCCACAAACTGGAAAAGCGATCAAAATTCCTGCTGCTTGGGCTCCTAAGTTCCGCGCTGGCGCTGAATTCAAACACTTAGTTAAGTAATTTCAGCCTTAGGCTGAGCAGTTATTAACAAAGTTTAATTGATTCACTCAAAAGCCTTGGTTAACCCCAAGGCTTTTTTTATTCTGTAAGCATTGACCTTTATGTCTTAAAAAGTTCACAATCTTGTATGACTTCTACCCTATCTCAAATAAAAAAAATTGGTGTTTACACGAGCGGCGGCGATGCTCCAGGAATGAATCCGGCGATTCGCGCAGTGGTTCGCTCGGCGATCTCACAAGGCATCGAAGTGTTCGGAATTATGCAAGGCTACACCGGCATGATCGAAAATAACATGCGCCCCCTGCAAATGCGCGATATGGCCAATATCATTCAGCGCGGCGGAACGATTTTAAAAACGGGGCGTTCGAATGAATTTATGAAACCCGAATATCGCGCGCAAGCGGCCAAAAATTTGAAATCTCATGCAATAGACGGATTAGTCTGTATAGGTGGCGATGGTTCATTTCGTGGAGCCCAAGCGCTTTGGGAAGAGCATAAAATTCCAGTCGTAGGAATTGCGGGCACCATTGATAACGACGTTTACGGAACTGATGACACAATCGGTTTCGATACCGCGGTCAATACGGCTATGGAAGCAATCGATAAAATTCGCGATACCGCCGACAGCCATGATCGTATTTTTATTGTTGAGGTGATGGGAAGAAATTCGGGCTATATAGCAAGCCAAGTTGGCCTAGCGGGCGGAGCCGAAGAAATTTTAACGCCAGAAAATGTAATTCCCGTTGATAAAATTGTTGATAACTTGAAGAGCTCGCGCGCACGCGGAAAAACCAGCAGTATTATTATTACGGCCGAAGGGCAAAAGCCTGGTCGCGCGTATGATTTAGCCGATGCAATCCGAAAAAAATCGGGCTTAGATGCGAAAGTTTGTATTTTAGGTCATCAACAACGTGGTGGCAGCCCCACTGCGCATGATCGCATTTTAGCTTCACGTCTTGGCGCCGCCGCCGTTGAAGCACTACTTAGTGGAAAAACAAACACCATGATTGGCGTACAAGCGGATCGCTTGATTGAAGCCCAACTTGACATCGTCACATCAAAAGAGAAACCCGGGGATAAGTCATTGATAAATCTTGCCAGATTGCTGTCTGTTTAGTTCAATCAGGGAAGTTATTTTACAGCTTAAGGAGCTTCCGGAATGAAACAGATTTTATCAATTTTAGCTGCGGTATTATTCGTTGTTGGATGTACAAAAAAATCGAACGACAACGAAATCTTAATTGGTTCATACAGTTCAAATACGGGCGCAACTGCAACTTTCGGAGTTTACCAGCTTCGTGGTACCGAAATGGCGATTGAAGAGATCAACGCTAAGGGCGGCATCAATGGTAAAAAAATTAAACACATTAATTACGACAACAAATCAAATAGCGATGAAACTTTAGCCGTGGTTAACCGTTTGATCAGCCAAGATAAAGTGGTCGCCATTTTAGGTGAGGCCACTTCGGGCCGTTCAAAAATTGGTGCACAAGTTGCCCAGCAAAATAAAGTTCCGATGTTGTCTTCATCGGCTACAAATCCAGATGTTACTAAAACTGGTAACTATATTTTTCGCGCCTGTTTTATTGATCCTTTTCAAGGAATGGTCATGGCTAAGTTTATGACCGAGAATTTAAAGTTAAAACGCGCGGCCATTATGCGTGATATTAAAAACGACTACTCTGTCGGCTTGTCTGATATCTTTGCCGAAAAGTTAAAAGGCATGGGTGGCGAAATCGTAACTGATATTTCTTACCAAGAAGGCGACATTGATTTTAAATCACAGTTAACTTCAATTAAAGCTAAGAACGTGGATGCGATTTTTATTCCGGGTTATTATAACGAAGTCGCCTTGGTGGCTAAACAAGCTAAAGAGCTTGGGATGACTCAGCCTTTATTAGGCGGCGACGGTTGGTCTTCACCTAAACTGCATGAAATTGCTAAAACCGCGATCGACGGTAGCTACTTTTCAAATCACTACACCACTGAATCAACTGACCCTAAGACGGTTGATTTCGTTAAAGCTTTCAAAGCTAAGTATAACGAAGTACCCGACGTGATGGCTGCCCTGGCCTATGACGCCGCTTACATGATGGCCGAAGCCATCTCTAAAACGAAAGAAATCACTTCAGAAAATATTCGTGATGAGCTTTCTAAGATTAAAGACTTCCATGGCGTAACCGGAAAAATGTCAATGGACGCTAACCGTGACGCAGTTAAAAGCGCCGTGGTTGTGCAAGTTCAGGGCGACCAATACAAATTTATTACTAGCGTGAACCCGTAGTTTTTTATTTCAACGATGCAAGAGTTTCTGCAACATACATTAAACGGTCTAAGCATCGGAAGCATCTACGCTCTGTTGGCGCTTGGCTACACAATGGTTTATGGAATTCTGGGCATGATCAACTTTGCCCATTCTGAGATTTATATGATGGGCGCTTTCGGAGCTTTCTATACCGCCCGCTTTTTAAATTTAGATACGCCATCCGTTTTAAATTTTGCCATTGGCTTACTGGGCGCCGTTTCTTTTGCCGCCATCGTCGGCTTCCTAGTCGAGAAATTTGCTTATAAGCCATTACGTAAATCTCCGAAGATGAATGTCTTAATTACGGCCATCGGCGTAAGTATTTTATTTCAATACGGCGGACAAATTATTTTTGGTGCTGATCCGAAGTCATTTCCGGCTTTAATCGAAGATAAGAATTTATTCAGTCTATTCGACAGCCCCATTCATCTGACAGATTTATTGATCTACTTCGTTAGCTTCGCGTCGTTAGGGATATTAAGTTTTATTATTTTTAAAACGCAAACAGGTCGCGCTATGCGTGCGGTTAGCACCCGACCTGATATGACTCCTTTAATGGGTATTAGTAATAATAAAATCATTTCGGCGACTTTCGTAATTGGCTCAGCTTTGGCGGGCGTCGCCGCCGTGCTGGTTTCTATTAAGTACCCAAAAATTGACCCGATGATGGGCGTTCGCATAGGTATGGCTTCTTTTGTGGCCGCTGTATTCGGCGGAATCGGTAGCTTGCACGGCGCCGTTGTCGGTGGTTTTCTTTTAGGTTTAGGTGAAACTTACCTGATTGGCTACGGTGCTTCGACCTACAAAGATGCATTTTCGTTTGTGATTCTAATTATTGTATTATTGTACAAGCCCACCGGCTTGTTTGGCCAAACTAGAAAAGAGAAGATATGAAAAAGTATCTTGTTTTTTTAGTTTTAGTTATATCACTAGGTGTCGTCTTAAATTCGTTTTTGAATTCGTATATTCAGGCAATTTTTATCAGCTTTATTGTCAATGCGATCATGGCCTTAAGTTTAAATTTCATTACGGGCTTGGCCGATCAGTTTTCTTTAGGACATGCGGGCCTAATGGCCATTGGCGCCTACACTTCGGCGGTATTAAATAAAGAATTTTTTAGCGATCAATGGATGCTGATACCTTTGGGCGTATTAGCCGGCGGGTTACTAGCGGCTGTTGCGGGTTACTTAGTTTCTCTTCCGTCGTTCAGACTAAAGGGAGACTACATCGCGATCGTAACGCTGGGTTTAGCCGAGATTGTTCGCGTACTTTTATTGAACTGGAAGCATGTCGGCGGACCACGTGGTTACAACGCAATTACAAAATTTCCTGATTTTTGGTATGCTTATGGTTTTGCGATCTTTTTATTATTTGTCACTTTTATGACGATGCACCGGCTTAAAGTTTCGTGGTTTGGCCGTAATCTTTGGGCCATTAACGAAGACGATATCGCCGCCGAAGTCATGGGTTTAGAAATCGCCAAGACAAAACGTTATGCGTTTACGATCTCTAGCTTTTTTGCAGGCATAGGCGGGGGATTTTATTCGCATCACTTGGGTTACATCAGCCCCGGCTCATTCGGTTTTATTATTTCAGTACAGATATTAATTATTGCCGTACTTGGGGGCTTAGGTTCTTTAAGTGGATCGATTATGGCTGCCGCCATACTTACCTTTTTGCCCGAGCTACTTCGCAGCGTGCAAGCGGGTTCGCTAGATTTACGCATGATCATCTACCCGATCTTACTTATTTTAATGATGATCTTACGTCCGCAGGGTTTATTTGGCCGTAAAGAAATTTTTGAATATGTACCGAAAAAAATTCGCGCGAAGTTAGGTATGCACCGATGAGCATTCTACTTGCGATTAAAGATCTATCGATTCAATTCGGTGGCTTAAAAGCCGTGAACGAGGTCAGTTTTGACATTCATCAAAACGAACTACTGGGCCTGATTGGGCCAAATGGCGCGGGCAAAACAACGGTTTTCAATATGATCTCTGGGTTCTATTCTGCCGATAGCGGCGATATCTTGTTTGATTCAGAGCGAATCAATAAATTATCAGCGGCGCAAGTGAATCACCGCGGTTTAGCGCGTACTTTTCAGAACATTCGTTTGTTTCGTAGTTTATCAGTGATTGAAAATGTTCTAATGGCTTTACAGCAGCGCCGCCACAAAGGCTCACCAGCTGACTGGTTTAATTCTTTATTTAATACAAAGGCCCATCAACTAATTGAAAAAAATCTTGATCTTGAGGCCCGCGAACTTCTGAAAATTTTTGATTTAGACCGATTCTCTTTACAGCTTGCGGGGTCTTTGTCATACGGGGCCCAGCGTAAACTTGAAATTGTGCGAGCTTTAGCGACGAAGCCAAAGTTATTAATTCTAGATGAGCCCGCAGCCGGAATGAATCATCAAGAAACCGAAGAACTTAATAAATTGATTCGTTTTATTAAAGATAAATTTAACTTAACAATTTTATTGATCGAACACGATATGAAACTTGTTATGAATATTTGCGACCGCATTGTGGTTTTAAACCGTGGCAAAAAGATTGCCGATGGCTTGCCTCAAGATGTGAAGACTTTACCCGAAGTGATTGAAGCTTACTTAGGAAAAAAACCCGTATGATCAATTCAAATATGACGGTGGTCGTTAAAAACTTAGATGTATCCTACGGAATGATTCGTGCGATCAAAGGTATTTCGTTTGAATTTCAGTCTGGGCAAATAACGGCCTTGATTGGCTCTAACGGCGCCGGTAAGACAACCACCTTGAAAGCGCTGAGCGGGCTTTTAGCCCATCAGGGTCAAGTACTACTAAATGACTTAGATATTTCAGCACTTGAAGCGCCCGAGCGCTTAAAACACAAGATCGCGCTGTGCCCCGAAGGCCGCGGTATTTTTCCGAACTTAACCGTGACTGAAAATTTACAGCTAGGCGCTTATTTACAAAAATCTAAAACTAAAGTGGCCGAACTTATCGAACAACAATTTACAATGTTCAGCCGACTAGCGGAAAGACGAACTCAATTAGCCGGCACCTTATCCGGCGGCGAGCAGCAGATGTTAGCCATCGCCCGCGCACTGATGTCTGAACCAAAAATATTAATGTTAGACGAGCCTTCATTAGGCTTAGCCCCGGTCATCATCGAACAGATCTTTCAAAAATTTGAAGATCTTCGGCAACTAGGCCTAGGTATTTTAATCGTCGAACAGAATGCGCATTTAGCTTTAGAAATTTCGGCGAAAGCCTACGTTCTTGAAACGGGTGCAATCACTTTAAACGGCAAAGGATCTGACTTGTTGTCAGATCCCCGCGTTGTTGCCGCTTATTTATCTTAACTAATTACTTCGCAGGGCAAATCGCCGCTGCTTCAGCCGCACTGATTTTAAATTTCGCTAATGGCTTGAACGCGCGAACTTTGGTAACCACACCCGCGTAAGAGGCGTCGTCATTACCATCGGTATTTTTTCTCCAGTAGGCTTCAGCTTGGTCGTCTGTGTAGTTACAATACTGTTTTAAGATGATCGAGGCTGCGTAACCCGAAGCGTGCCAACCATTCCAACAATGACCGTAGATTGGGCCATCTAACTTACCTTTAATGCGATCATATACCAACGAAAGTATCGCTTCGTTGGTAGCCGTGCTTGCCGTAAGTGAACTGATTTGTTTGTAGTTTAACGTAGTATTAGCCTCTTTACGATCGCGGCAGTTAACCACTTTCGGAGCTGTACCGTAATTTTTAGTGTAAAAGTAAATGGAAGTTGAAAAGCCATCTTTACACAGGTTCTCTAAACCGGTCGTCGGCAACGGATTACTATTGTTTCTGACGCCTTCACGATTATAAGAATTATTTGCGCCACCGCGGTAATAAACTCCGTGCAGCACGACACGAAAGTTTCGCGTACCATAAAGTTCTTCGAAACCCTTCCCGCGGTTATCAACCACCTTGTTGTAAGGATCTAAGAACTTATAACGAAGTTTGTAATCAAGGGAAGCCTTAGTAACAGCTGCGGCATCGCTTGTTCCATCAGTGGTTTGCGTGTCGCCGTTTGCCGTCGACTCGTTCATTTTGCTAACTGGTTGAGCGCAGCTGGCTACAACTAGTGTTGCTGCGATAAGTTTTAAAATACTAAACGATTTCATAAAAACTCCTGTGATCATTTCTTAATGACCAGTTCTTAACGGAGCTTTCATGACTTAACATAAGTATCTAGACTTTAGTTTTACGACTAAGGTAAAGGTTCGAAAACAATGTCGAATCTATCGACAGCAAAATGTCGAATTATAAATGAATTTTACAGATTTTTTCAGATTTTCTAATTAAGAAAGGCTTTAACGGCTTCGTCTGACGTTAGCCGATTAGCCGTGCCCAGCTGCTCTTTCATTATGTTCTGTACTTCGTGGGGTAGCTTTTTTTCGTCCCAAACGGCATTGATCCTATATTTAGCGGTTGTGTCTTTTTCAATTGTACGCGTAGTCCACAAACCCACATATTTTATGTCAGTTAGTATAAATTGTTTTTGGTCGTGATTATCTTGAAACTTTAAGTACAACAGCATACCTAGTTTATTCGGATTCCAAGGCTGATTACTGACAAAGTTTCCTAACGAGTAGGCCACTAAAGTTCTTCGCTGATCTTTGGTCGTATACTCTTCGATCTTACGCACGACGTGCGGATGCGAACCTACAATTGCCGAGGCACCCTCGTCTAACATCATTCGAGCCCATGTCTTCACGTGAGCTTCGATTTCAAATTTTTCTTCTTCACCCCAATGCGGGTTCAGAATTATGGCCGCAATTTCATTTCTTATTTTTAACTTTTGTATTAAATCTTTAATTTCCTCGCGGTGCTTAAAACAATACAGAACTTGATTTTCTTTATCAGGGATACCATTAGTCATTTCCGTACAAGCCAACCAGGCAATCATTTTCTGCGAGCCCGGAACTGGCGTTAACGTAAACCAAGTTTCACTTCCGTGGTCAATGTTCGCTTCGGCGGTTACGGTTCCGCTGTAATTTAAATAATACTTATTTAAATTTTCGATCGTTTTTCTAATTCCCTTAGCTTGGCGGTCCAACGAGTGGTTATTGGCCGTCGATACCACATCAAAGCCATTGTTTTTCAAAGCCGGAATAATTTCTTCAGGATAATTAAACATCGGAAAACCAGTCACACCGCCGTATTCAGGTGCAACGGGGCCCTCAAGATTGGCGTAGGTCAAATCGGCTTGATCTAGGTAACTTTGAATATTTGACCAGATCGATTGATAACCTTCATTATGTTTTTCTTCTCGCTTTCGTAAACGTTCATGTAAGATAACGTCGCCGACGAAGGCTAAAACGACTTGCTTCGATTTAACTATGGGCTCAGTCGCGATAACGGCTTTAGGCGCTGTCTGAGGGTTACGATTAATTTCGGCACCGCTTTGATCTACATGCGGTGCTGTTTGACATGAAAATAATAATAGCGCAACGACCGCAAGGCTCAGACTTTTCATATTCAATTATTTATTAGGGTCTTTAATCATTTTTTGGACTTCAGCGATATGAAGTTCTTCTTCGTAAATCATTTTACGTGCGAATTCTTCGACCAGCACTGAATCACCCGCTATTTTTAATAATTTTTTATAAAGCTCAACTTGAATTTTTTCGTGGTGCAGACTTTCGGTCAATATTTCATTCACGCGATGATTATCTGATTCTAGTAATTTACCAATTTTAAGTGACGGGTGCCCGTCGAAAGAAGTGATCAATTCGCCGATTTCATCCGCGTGACCTAAAGACTCTTTAGCTTGCGCACGTAACCATCCACAGATCGGAATACGGTTATGTCCAAAAACCATAAAAGCATAGTGCGTATAACGTACGACACCCGCTAATTCATGTTCTAAAACTTCATTCAGACAATCGACAATTTTTTGCTTATCCATACCAACTCCGATCTCTTTAAAGAGCTGGTTTAATTAAGCCATTTTCTAATTTCGTATTCAAGCAGATTTGACTACGACCTATGACTAGCCTAGGGGCTTATGACCTTACGCCCGCGGTATTTCAGTTTTTGTCGTTCGATTTCATTATCGAACCGATCACGCAACGAGAATTTTTGAAGATACAGTTTCTTCCACGAAAGAAACCGAGTTTTTAATTGGGGAAATGTTTCAATAAAGTTTAGCTTTTTACGTTTATCATAAGCGCTGAAGAACAAGTAAAAATCAATTTTTCTTAAATTTAAATCTTCTTCTTCAAGTCGAACTTTAGAAAATTCTACCAAACGTTTCATTTTTTCGATCTCGTAATTAGTAAAACCATCTTTCGTTGTAAACACTGAATTCACTTTCATGAATTCTAAACATTCTTCAAACTTATCTTGAAACTCGTTATCTAGCACTTGAACGCTTTGCAGATGGGGATCGTGCAGGATAGAAATATCAACAATGAGGCGACTTGCGTATTGCTTCTTTTTTTCTAAACTGAATTTCAAAAAATTTAGAAAGTCAAAAATACTTAATGCATTAAAAGTAACCATGATAATTGTTTTATATGTCGCATTCTGCAAACTTAAATCTAGATTACTTTTCCAGAGTGGCAAATTAAGACCGAAGCGAATGTACTCGGCCTGCGGGCCCCAAGAATCAAGACTTGTATAGACTCTGGCGCTGCAGATTTTTCTTGATTGCAGCAAACCAGTCAGTCGATCAAAAGCGTTTTTAACTAGCTTCTCTGGTACGCCTAAATTGCTGTTGATGCTAAATGCTAGTTGCGGGCTTGCATTCAAATCTAGAAAAGAAAAAAGTTTCGCGCAATCTTTCGAAAGTAAGGGTTCGCCCCCGGTAATTCGAAGCTCGCGCAAATCAGAAATAATTTCTGGTAGCCACTTCCAGAATGCAATCGTATAGGGATTGTCTTTCTCGGGTAGCGGAAGATTCTGCATTTCTTTCATAAGGTTTAAATCGCCCAGATGGTCTATCGTCGGATACGGACCGTGTTCAACAATTTCGCTCATCCACTTAGAAGACACATCCGGAAAACAATAAGCGCATTTAAAGTTACAGATATTTGAAAACGATACTTCTAAATATCTGGGTTTGACGTTTGCATCCCAAGGAAGTTTAGAAACTTCATCTATGTATGGTTTTGCCCACGGATCACTCGATTTTATAAATCGATCACTGATGCGATCACCTGGCAAATCTTCAACCTTCCAGCAATACGAACATTCACTAGGTCTCTTACCTTCAAGCATTTCTTTACGAGCTTGCTTTTTTTGTTCTGTGTTGTGCAGTGCTGATGGGTTGGTTTCTAACTCTTTTAGTGGAATTTTGTGCGGAAAAGGGTGATGGCACGAATGTGTGAATCCGTTTTGTAACCGAATAGTTACCTGAAGCCATTTAGCAGCGCAGAAGCTGGCAGAAATTTTATCTAATACGGGTTTAATCGGATGCATTGCAAAAAACTTAGCATGTCTTGATTAAGCGATACAAATAAAAAACCCCGACTACGCATTTGCGTAATCAGGGTTTCTTCGACTAGATGGAGTTATTTGCTTTGCTAGATCTACTTTTACATTAATTAGCTTGCGCTAAGTCGCTAGAACTATCGTTTCAATTGAATGACTTCGCTAAGTAATTCATCTGAAGTTGTGATTGTTTTCGCATTGGCCTGGAACGCACGTTGATCAGTGATCATCGTTACGAATTCGGCCGCTAGATCGACGGTTGAACGCTCTAATGACTTTGACATGACCGAACCACGACCCGATAAGCGAGGTGCTCCAGTAGAAGGCTCACCTGAGTCACGAGATTGTTTGAATAAATTGCCACCCATTTTAAATAGGGCTTCCGGATTTTCAAACTTTGATAATACGACTTGTCCTAAATCTAAAACTTGTCCGTTTGAGTAAGCTGCCGTCAAAACGCCCTCATCATTGAAGGATAGGCCTGTTACCGTACCTGCCGAGTAACCATCTTGATGCCAGTTGATCACATCTGACTCTTTACCGTATTGTTTAGTGCCTTCACCTTTACCGCCTTTAGCGATATCTTCACCGAAATTCATTTTAATTTCTTGGCCTTGCTTAGCTCCGCCTTTGAAGTTGAATGCTGCGTTGGTAACTTCTTGTGTGTTTAACTTACCGTCTTCAGTGAAAGATACTTTACCTTCTATCACTTGCGCTAAATCTTGACCTTCAGCTGCGCCTTCAACTTCTTTACCGTCGACCATACCGCGGTATGTCCATGTGCGGTCTTGGCCCTTGTTGAAGAACATGTTTAATACATGTTTATTGCCCTGAGAATCGAACATTTCAACCGCAGTTGCATAATCTGAGGTTTTATAAGGATCTTTTGCATCGAATTTTTTTGCGTCTGCAACAGCTCGTGAATCTAAGTTAAGATCTAATTTAATTTCTTTAGTTCCCGAAGCATTTACTAAGGCTCTTGGAAATTGAAGATCACCCATGCGAGTTTCAATTTTACCCTTTTCATCTGCTTGATAACCTTGAACTTTTTGTCCGCTATTTGTAGTTAAGAATCCTTCTTTATCAAACTTGAAAGATCCATCACGAGTATAGCTCACACCTTCCGTGCCCTTAACTTGAAAAAATCCATCACCGCTAACGGCTAAATCTGTGCCGCGATCTGTGTGATCGATATTACCTTGAATAAGAACTGGATTGATTGCACCCACGCGCACACCGCGACCCATTTGGTTACCGCCATCGATACCTTTTAAATTTCTTGACATAATGTCATGAAATTCGGCTCGTGATGCTTTGAAACCCGTTGTGTTTGCATTGGCGATGTTGTCCGCTACTACGCTTAGACCTTCACCTTGTGCTTGTAGACCGCTTACGCCTGTCCATAGTGATGAGAGAATTCCCATGATAACCTCCATGTCGTTAGAATAGACCGTCGTAGTCTATTCAGTTTGTTTGAAGGGCCCCCTCTGCGAGGACCAGCCCTATTTTGCCGCGTTAGCAGCGTTAATTATTCAAGTAGTCGACCCGAATAACTAAAAAAAATATTTAAAAAAATCAGCTACATTACAATTGTACTGTCGATGTTTGTGAATACATTTTCTTTTAATGCGTTCTTATCCATGACCGTCACCACTGTATTGTTCTTCACGCTCACGATTAGGGCCGAATTCTCCATTAATACTAATGTGTCTTTCGATCCTTTTGCTGCGGCCTTCTGCACCGCTTCGCCTAATCGAGTCATGTCTTGCGGAGAGTAACTAATTCCGCGTGACTGCATTCTCTCGATCGCGTGATTCGAAAATTTGAGTGCTCCTGATTCAACTTTTGGTGTGGCAGACTGGGGCGTCCCCGTTTTAATCTGTGCCGCAACATCATCAGTCTTTAAAGCATCGCCCAAAGCTTCTTTAAAAGCTAAACCATCTTCTCCGGATTTTTTAATATCCAGAGGTTTGGTCGGAATCAGATTTTCGATTCTGTTCAACCCGTTCTGTAACGAAGGATTGAGTGTCTTCATCTTATCCATTACTTCGTTTCTTTCTGCAGCTTGTTCATGAGATCACGAGACATTGCTACATCAGTCATAACATCGCTCATCCCAGCGGCCCGCTGAGATTCCGACGCTTTGTTCGAAGTATTTGCTTCTTGCTTGATATTAGTTTGCGCTGCCTCGGGTGCATTTTTCAAGTCAAGGCTAGTGACATCGTTCACTTTCTGGTCGTTCTGCTTAGCACTTCCGTCTGTAATTTGACGAACGTCGCGCATCTTAATGGTCTGACTTCCGACTTGCAAGACTGGCCCTTCAGGTGAAAAACTCATCCCCGAGATTGTTCCTTGAAAATCTGTCTTCACGTTAATCTTCGCTCCTGTAGAGCTTTTCGCGTCGATCTTGAATTGATAGTCGCCAGGCTCTGCGTTCGTGCCTTTATCATTCTGACCGTTCCACGCAATTTTATTTGCGCCCGCTTTTAAATTATTCATTTTGTATTCACGAATCTCTTCGCCTTTAGCATTCATTAATTTTACGGTTGCTTCACTCGCATCTTGCGGCAAAGTAAAATTAAAATCATGGGCTTTATCGAATTGCGTACGTACAACTTTTGAAGAATCTCCGGCGACGGTTTTGCCGATTAAATTTAATGCTTGAAAATTTTGTGGCTCAGAGCCTTTGCCATCAATATTCGTTAGCGTTTTATTCATATTCGACATTTGCTCAAGAGTAGAAAACTGCGCTAACTGCGCGGCCATTTCATGATTCTTAAGCGGATTCATCGGATCTTGATTCTTTAATTGCGTTAACATCAATTTGAAAAACGCGTCTTTATCAAGATTGGCATTACCGTGACCTTTAACGCGTTTGCCAGTATCTACGTAATTCGGGTCCGTCACTTTATTTAGTACGGCACCCATGTCTGCGGCGCCGAGTTTTTCTTTTTGTGCATCTGTTAAGCTAGAAACTTGCTTTAGATCAGACTCTTTACCAGAGGCTTCGTTCCAAGTTTTAGTTCCCGTCTTAACTGCCATTGATGTTGCCATCTAAACTCCCTCTTTTATTACGCGACCCGATTAACTGTAGCACCCTTGGTTCCGCCGTATGTTCTTAAGGCTGAACTTGTCGAAGCACCTACCGGTAAGCCGGCATTTGTGTCGTTCGCGTTTACTGAAGACCCTTGATAAGAAGATTTTCCTGAATTTTGCTGTCCCAAATTTTGTTGGAAAGAATTCCAGAATTCTCTTTGTTTACCTTCAGATCCGCCGTTGTTCCAGTTTGTTTGGTTTTGGGCGTTGTTGTCAGTATTCGTTGCGCTAACAGTATCAATTCTAACATGTTCTACACTCAAGCGGTGAGCAGCTAGACCAGACTTCAGTTCAGATAAGCTATCTTCGATCATTTTTTTGACCGCTTTGTCTTGAGTCTGAATCTCTACGTTCACTTTACCGTCTTGTAACATGACTTTTAACTGAACTTCGCCCATTCCTTCAGGCGACATCGAAAGTTTCATCTCGCCCCCACCCTTGGTAACTAGGTATTTACCTTGGCTCATGATCTCTTTGATATTTTTGTCATAGCTTTCTTCTAGTTTGGTAGCCTGAGCGTCTGACGACTTATCAATAGAAGTCGCTAAGTTTGCTTGAAAGTCGGTATGCGATTGACCAGCCAGGTGTAAACCATCTGTCTTGGCAAAGTCAGTCTTCAAGTCTTTTAAGGATTCTTGCGAACCTTCCCGTGAATCTGAATTAGCCGAACTTTGCTGTTCACCCGTACCAATCATTTGTTTTTTTAACTGATCTAAAACCGCTAATTCAAAAGCTTGCGCTTTATCCGGAGCTAAGTTTTTTTCGGCCTCGAAGGCTTTCATTTTTTGAACAAGCTCTGAGCTAGCTTGCTGTCTTATGTCTGACAGAAAACCAACTTCTTCGCCCAACTCTTGCTCTAACTGCGCCGACGATTGCTGAGCCTGGGCCGCTAAACCTTGAGCGGCCTGAAGCTTTTCGGCTTGCAGCTGCGCCTGCGGTCTTTGCGTTGCGACTTCAGCAATCTTAGCAATTTCGGGTTGAATGGCTTGGTCATCAATTTCGCCACCCATTTGAAAAGCATCGGCCACAGCTTGTTCGGCTGACAGCTCGGCTGACAGCTCGGCTGACAGCTTCGTACCTTCTTTAGGTAAAACGCTGCCTTGCTCTGTCGCCAGAGTTTGTGCTGATTCTTCTTCTTGGTTTCCGATTCCGATTTCGATCTGTGCCAGGCCTGTCTTCGACGCTGGGATTTCAACTTCACTCTCGATTGAGACCATTCCGTTTGAAACCATCTTACTATCTTCATCGTCCGTCATCTTCTTTTTAATTCCCCCAGATGACTTCTTATCTTTTTTCTCGGTACGAGTTCCTGTTTCTTCGCTTCGGGCCTCTTTGGCTTCTTGCTTCTGTTTGTTTTTTTCGCTCTCTTTCAAATCTAATTTTGATTTGAGCGTCTTTTCAAACTCTGCCTTTGAATCTACCGAAGTGTTACGAAAATCTTTATCGACTTTCGCATCAGGAGCCTTCCCTTTTAGCGGGGGGCTGACACTGAGCATTTTATCTAGCACTTTCCTCCTTGGTGCATTGTTAACGAACCTTCTACTTACTAAAACTACTTACTTGCCGGGACTCTGTATCCTGCGAAGCGTTCAGCGAAAACTTGTGCTTTTTCGGGCTTAATTAAATTTAAAATATCGGCGGCACTTTTTTTCTTCATGCGGCCTAAAATCTCGATTACTAAATCTTCATCTAATGCTTCAAAAACCTTAGCGGCTTGTTGCGGCTTCATGTTTGAATACATTTGCACTAAGGTTTCGACCTTTCCGTCATCGGTCTTAATTTTTTCTTCTAAAGCTGTTGAAATTTTTTGGCGTGTATCTTCTAGCTTTCTAAGCTTTTCTTCGATTTCTTCTTTTTGCTTAGCAATTTCAGCCGAAAGCTTATTTAAATCTTCTTCACGCTGATCTAACTGTTTTTTGCGGTCAGCTAGCTTAAAAAGATAATCTGAATCATCAACGGGCTTTTCGATACTGATCGCTTTAACATCGGTGCCGCCTGCCGCGGGTGTTAAGGCTGTAGGTGCTGCTACCACCGGAACTTTGTCTTCAGCCTGCGCGACGCCCATGCTGAACTCGATTTTTTTAAATTGCGCTTCAATTTCATCTAGGTGATCAATAGCAAGTAACCCACCGCCCGCAATAAATACAAAAATAAATAAAGCCCCAGTAGGAAAAGAAGATTTTTTTTCTTTACGGTAAGGTTTTACATAAGACGATTTATTGGCATTCACTGACTTTTTAGGTGAATGAGAAGTCTGCTTTGCTTTTTTGAAAAACTGATCATATCCCGTCTTCATGACTTCCCTTAATTGGATTTTCAATCCTTGAAAATCTTAAAACTGACAATTCATCTAACTCAGCTTGCTCTTTTTTCATCGCTTCAGATAAGAATTCGGTTTTCTTCTTCTCTTTAAGCTTCTCCATTATCTTAACCTCTATTAGCGCCAGCCGCAAAATTTCGCGTCTGGACTCGACTACTTTTTCAAAATCTAATAGACGTAAGTTTTGGTGTTTAATTCGTAAGTCATGCCCATTAAGGAAAGTATTGATCTGCTCAACCGAATTAGTCCAGGACTGACCGCTCTGAATCTGCTGCGTACGGTTTTCTAAGGTCGCGTTCTTAAGCTCTAACATTTCGACTAATTTCTGTTGCTCGGCGACTTGTACCGCTTGTGCTTCAAGAAAACTTTTCTTAGCTAAGTCGACCAGAATATTTCTATGTCTTAAAACTTTCTCTAACGAAAATTTAAACTTCATAATTAATTACCTAGAGTGATTTGCTGTAGGCCACGTAAGCATTGAGCCATATTTGAATGATCTTCTGTTTTCTGTTTTAAGAAATCATTAATTTGATCGATCATTTTTATCGCGCGATCAATTTTCGGATTTGCGCCGGCTTTGTAGGCGCCCACATTAATTAAATCTTCAGCGTCGCGGTACGTAGCAATTGTCTCGCGTAATTTTTGCGCCATTCGAACGTGCTCGGGCGAACTAACCGCCTTCATCACGCGACTTGCGCTTTGTAGAACATCAATCGCCGGAAAGTGACCTTTTTGCGCAAGCGCACGGGTTAAAACGATGTGACCATCGACGATCGAACGTACGGCATCCCCGATTGGGTCATTCATGTCATCGCCATCCACCAACGTGGTATAGAAACCAGTGATCGATCCGCCATTTTCAAAATTACCTGCGCGTTCTAGCAGTTTTGGTAATGTCGAAAACACAGATGGAGTATAACCTTTAGTTGTTGGCGGCTCGCCAATGCTTAGGCCAATTTCACGCATAGCCATGGCAAAGCGAGTAACTGAATCCATCACCAGTAAAACATTTTTTCCTTGATGAGCAAAATGTTCAGCAATAGCTGTGGCCACAAAGGCACCGCGCATACGTAGCAGTGGGCTTTGATCGCTGGTCACACATACGACGACAGTTTTTTTCATTCCTTCGGTACCAAGTTCATTCTCAATAAATTCGCGCACCTCACGGCCACGCTCGCCCACGAGTGCGATTACATTAATATCGGCGTCGGTTTGTTGGGCCATCATACCCATCAACACAGATTTACCCACACCCGAACCAGCCATGATCGCTACACGTTGACCGCGACCTGCTGTTAAGGTTGCATTAATGGCGCGGACGCCTACATCTAAAAACTCTCTGATTGGTTTTCTACTGAGCGGGTTTACCACTTCACCATACAAAGAAACTTCTTCAGTTTCTTCCATGGCCGGTCCATCGTCTAAAGGCATTCCTAAACCGTCAACTACGCGACCAAGCAAATCATCACTTACTTTTACGGTCGCAATTGATTTCGATAAGGTAATTTTAGAACCCATTGAAATTCCACGCATGTTGCCTAAACTCATCATTAAGACGTGACGGTCTTTGAAGCCGACCACCTCAGCAAGGATTGGCTTTTCAGAAACGGCAGTCTGAATTTCACAAATACTGCCGATACTGACTCCGGGAATAAATCCTTTTATAAGTAAGCCCGTTACTTCGGTCACCTTACCGCTATCGCGGGTTAGATGAACCGAACTTAAGATGTTTGAATATTTTTCGAAGTTAATGCTCACGTCGAGCCAATCGGTGATTTTACTTTAGGTAAAGCCGCTTTTAGCTCTGTCCAAAGTTTTTGAACCCGTTCTTCGATACGGGCATCTATTACACCATAGTTAGTTTCAACGATACAGCTTCCTGAAGTGACTTGATCAGAGTCGACAAATTTAATTTTTTTAAGAAATTCATTTTCGCGCCCGCCTTGAGCTTTCATTCTTTCTAAGAATTCAAGCTGCTGCGGGGCAATTAAAACGTTCACGTTTTCTTCGACCTGCGCCGTTTCAATTGCCATTTTAATTACTTTCAAGACTGATTCTTCGTTTTGTTCAATGTGATCGAAGGCAATTTTACTGGCAATTTCGTAAACCAATCGAATTAAATGGGCCTCGTTCTGATGCACAAGCTCTTCTTTGATGTGGTTGAAACTAATAAGTAACTTCGCGGTTTCGGCAGATTGTTGATCTAGCTCTTCGGTTTTATCTGAAATCGCCTTAGCTAAGCCTTCATCAAAACCTAAATCGTACGCTTTTTTATAAGCATCCTCTTGAACTAAAGCTAGTTTTTCTAAAACTTTTTGTTCAATTTTCTGTTCTTCAGAAAGCCGTTCAATTTCTTCTACACCAGTCGTTGTACGCAGTACTTCACTTAGTAAGAAATCTGAGCCTTTTTCTTTTTGTCTAAGATAGTCTATTGCGGCAGCGGGCGTACCGAAATTAAACTCTTTCGGTGTGTAGTCTAAAACCGAAACGTCTTCAGTTGTCTGAGTCGTTTGGTCTTTTTTTAGAATATTAGACCATCGCATCTTCGTTACCGCCACGAGCTATAATAATTTTTCCTTCAACTTCTAAGCGACGAGCCACGTTGACGATTTCTTGCTGAGCCGTTTCAACATCTGATAAGCGAGCCGGGCCCATATTCGAAAGATCTTCGCGTAGCATCTCAGCAGCACGAGCTGAGATATTTTTGAATACTTTATTACGAATATCTTCATTCGCTGTTTTAAGAGCAAGTAATAGACGATCATTGGGAACTTCTTTAAGAAGAACCTGCATACCGCGATCATCAATTTTTGCAATGTCTTCAAATACAAACATCAGCTTACGAATCTCTTCCGCAAGTAATGGGTCTTTTTCTTCTAATCTAGACATAATTGATTGTTCAGTATTTTTATCCATAACATTCAGCATCTCTGCGACTGGCTGAACGCCACCCAACGAAGCTTGCTCGACCGTGTGTGAGCTTGATAATTGATTTTTAAGAACTTTATCAATTTCAGCGATAAGCTCTGGATCAACGTTATCTAGATTCGCCATACGTAGTACAACTTCAGCCTGCAATGACTCTGGTAAACGACGCAGTACTTCGCCTTTTTTCTCCGGTTCAAGATGGGCTAAAATAACTGCCACGGTTTGTGGATGCTCATTCACTAAGAATGTTGATAAAGATTTTGCATCAACCATTTCCAAAGATTCTAAAGTACGTCCAGTACCAGAATTGATATTCAAACCACCCAAAATTCCGCGCGCTCGTTCTTCGCCCAGCGCATCGACAATCGTTTCTTTGCTGGCCATTTGCTCTGAGAAGATAAAATCTTCAGATTCGCTGACCATTTCATAGTATTCTTCAAGTACACGCTTGGTAATGTGAACCGGTACAACTTTAAATTTAGACATTAAATGAAGTAATTTACGGATATCTCCGTCATCCATTTTTTTAAATAAAACTTTAATTGCTTCGCGCCCTAGGTAGTTTACCAAGATTGCCGCTTTATCGATGCCGCGCAAGGCGTCGTAATCTAAATTTTCAAACTTACCGTAACCGCGCATTAGCCTTCCTTCCTAGAAACCCACATATTGATTGCACTAGATGCTTTTTCTTCATCTTTTTGCATCAAGCTCATAATACGATCTTTTAGCAATTCGCTTTCGGCTTTTTCTGGATCAACCGATTCTTGTAAAATTGGCAATACACCGGCAAGACCTGGTAATGAATTATCAACCGAGTGCAATTCTTCTAATTCTTCAATTGTACGTGGCAACATTTCTTCCACAGAATCTGTGAACGAATCTGTAATCCATTGCATAAAAGGACGAATAACCATGAAGAAGAATAATAAAAGAGCAAATCCTAACAATCCCCATTTAAATAAAGATTGAACCAGCTTCTTCTTTTCTAACGTAGTTAAGATTTTTTCACTCTCGGTAAAATCTTCTGGCTGAAATTGAATAGACTCAATTTTAACATTGTCGCCACGGGCCGACATATAGCCGATTGCGTTTTTAACTAAAGATTCGTACTTAGCTATTTCTTCTAACGAACGTGGCGCCCATTTGGTTTCAGAAGTTCCGTCTGGTTTAGAAGTTGTCGTATTAACGCCGTCGATTAAGACCGCTACACTAATCTTTTCAACTCCGCCGGCTGCTTCTTTAATATTTTTTACGGTTTTCGGGACTTCGTAGTTAATCGTTTTAAGTTCTTTTTTTACGTCTTGTTTAAAACCGACTTGGCCATTGTTATCTTCTGCTCCCGGGATATTAGAACGTGAACCTGGTACACCAGTTGGATTTGTACGTGCGCCGTCTAAAGATTCTTCTTGGCTGGTTTGCGAACGAATCGCCGTTTTGTCTGCGTCAACAGTTTCTTCAACGGCGGTCACTACTTTGTGATTTATCGTGGCATCAACTTTGGCAACAATTTTACCGTGCCCAACTACTTTTGAAAGTATTGATTCAATGCGGTTTTCTAAATCATGTTCAACTTTTTGCTTCAATTCCATGATGTCGTTCGTGGCACCCGTCGCACCGTCGGACTGGCGTGAAATCATTTTACCGCGTTCGTCTAAAACAGTAACTCGCTCGGCGTCCATTCCCTCGACAGCATTTGCGACTAGAAAGCGAATACCGCGAACTTGGTCAGCCGATAATTCTTTACCTGGGTGTAATTCAACCACAATCGAAGCTGACGGAGGTGAAGATTCTTCCATGATTGTTTTTTTAGCCGGTAAAGCTAAGATAACTTTCGATTGTCTAACTGCTGACAAAGTATTAATCGCACGCATCAACTCGCCTTGCAGCGCGCGTTGATAATTAATTTTTTGAGCATAAGAGTTGATACCGAATTCTTGTTTATCAAAAATCTCTAAACCGATGTTACCCATTTTTGCAGAACCAACTTCAGCCATAAGCTGCATTTGCGTTGCGTGCAAAAATTCTTTCGGCACCGTAACCGTTTTACCATCTTCTTTAAGCTGGTAAGGCACATTCTTGGCACTTAATTTCTCGATAATCGTCGGCATTTGATCTGACGGAATATTCGTCAATAAAACGGCATAGTCTTTTCCGGATGTCATAAACACCACAGAACCAACCGCTAATAGACCGATTAAAAAAGATGCTAATAAAGCTAATCTTTTTGTGGGGCCTAATGATTTATAAAACTCTTGGAATTGACCAAGTAAACCGCCAAATATCTTTTCCAAATTACACCTGCATCTTCATTATTTCTTGGTACGCATCAATGATTTTATTTCTAACTTGAACCATTGCACGTAAAGCAATGTCAGCTTTTTCGGCCGCTAACATGACGCCCGCGATATCGTCTGTTTTACCAGTCGACAACTCTTGCATTTTTTTATCTGAATCAAGGTGAAGTTGATTTACATTCCCGACGGCTTCTTTAAGCGTATCGGCGAACGATGGACCTGCGTCTTTTGACGACGAGATACTTGGATCAGCTTTGATAGTTTTATTATCAAGACTGCCCGTGTTTAGAAACTTATTCGCATTTGAGATTGTAAAACCATCCATGGTCTATACTCCCTTAATTTCTGCTATAACTAGAGTTAACTACTTAAATTATCTACCAATTTCTAGTGCACTTAAAGCCATATCTTTAGTTGCCTGAATAGCCTGTACGTTAGCCTCGTACGAACGACCGGCCTGTATCATGTTGGTCATTTCTTCCATCAAATTCACATTCGGATAAGCAACATAGCCTTCTTCATTTGCGTCAGGATGATTCGGCTCATATTTTAGCAGCGGAGCTTTTTTATCATAAACAACATCTGTTACCTGGACGCGATTAAAATCTGCCTTCGGATCATTCGCACCAATAATGTCGCCGAATGATTTAGTATCTGGAATGGCTTCAAACACGACGTCTTTACGCCGGTAAGGACCACCTTCTGGTGTCTTGATCGTGTTAATATTTGCAATGTTAGAAGAAATAGAATTCATACGGGCACGCTGCGCCGCCATTCCACTTCCACCAATTCTAAAACCCGATAAAAAATCTGACATGACTATCTCGTTTCACTAATGGCGTATTTCAGCGCAGCCATTTTTTTATTGATCAGTTGTAATGCTGATTTATATAAAATCGAGTTCTCTGCCAATGCCGACATCTCTTTTTCTAGATCGACCGTGTTTCCGTCGTTACTAACTGCAATGTCAGGATTTTCATAAATTCCTGGCTCGACTGATGGTTTTCCACCCACGGCAAAATGCCCGTCGTGCGATGTCGACAGCGCCCCTTTACCATCTAGGTCTAGTGCGCGAGCTAGTGCATCTTCAAAGTCTACTTTTTTAGCGTGGTAGTTCGGAGTTTCTGCATTCGCAATATTAGCCGAAGTAACGTTATGACGAACTTGCCGCATTTGCAGCGAAGTCGCTAGGGCATCCGTGGTTTTATCAAAAAGACTCATAAGTAGCCTTCCTCTCGGTATTGATTAATCTTATTTCTTAAAGTTCTAATAGAAATACCTAAGATGTCAGCGGCCTTGGTTCGGTTTTGCTGAACGAAGTATAATGTTTGCAAAATATACTTACGTTCAATCTCGTCTAACTTCATTCCCACGGTGAAATCTAAAGTTTTTGGATTTAAATTAAGATTCAAATGTACGGGTTCAATAAAACCTTTAGCTTCCTCTTCGTTCGCAATTTGTACAGCGGTCTCTAGCACAGTTTCAAACTCGCGAAAATTACCTGACCAGTCATATTGACAGATCATTTCTAAAGCCTTTTCGGTTAGTCTGAACGCGGGCTGATTGTTCATTAAACCAAGAACTTGTAAAAAGAACTGAGCCAACTGAGGCAAGTCTGCTTTTCGCTCTTGCAAATTTGGCATCGTAATGACGTGGCATGCATTTAGGTTAAATTTATCTTTAATTTGCATCCAACTTTGCGTGTTGACTGTATAAATTGCAGGCTTAGCTACAGCTACAACGTCGTCGACATTTTCGTAAACTTCAATAGCATGAGATTTATAAATTGTCTTTTTTATATGTTCGGCCATTAAAGATTTACCAGTCGTTAGGTCGCCCGTGATAACAAATGTTTGTTCAGAAGACTGCTGCGCTAAATTATCTAAAATTGCACGCATTGATGGGCTTAGAATTTCGATCGAACCAAATTCGTGAATCATTTCTTTGGCTCCTCTATTTGTGACATCGCTGGAATACGTTTAATATGTTTTTTGTAATCGTCGTCCCACGAAGCTTGTTTTAATTTTTCTTCAGATAGTTTTTTCCAAATTTGCGAGTCATCACCTTTCAGCTGAGCCCAAGTTTGGTCGGCTTTTTTAATTTCGCCATTTTTAAAGTACAAACTACCTAATGAATAGATCTCTTGTGACATCGGATACTTACTAGAAAATTTTGAAATAAGCTGAGATAATACCGGAATAGCTTCGGTTGGCTTATTTTGCTTTATCAAAAGAGCCGGATACTCTTTAGCAAGTTCGCTAATATTTTTTGGGTCAGCCGTTTCATCAGCTAGCATGATATCAAGATTCTTCTGGTGAGTATTTAACGCGTCAGAAATATCGTTCTTCTTTGTTTGCATTTCAGCTAAGCGTAGTAATGCCGGCATTAGTAAAGCTGATTTGCCTTCCCATATTCTAGAAAGCTCTGATAAATAGCGAATCGAAGTTTCAAGATCACCTTTTTTCTCGTATAACTTCGAGGCCAACATGACACGCTCTAGTTGCTGTTCTTCAGCCATATCAAGCGGATTTTTTATTTTTTCTAACGATTGATAAGCATCTTGATAATTTTTATTTTCATAATAAGCATTTGAAGTTTTAAGAAGTAGATCGTCGATCGAAGGTAAGTATTCGTTTACTAAAATAGCCTTTTCTTTCGAAGTACCTTTAATATTTTGCAGCCGCGCTAAAGTTTTATTAAATTTATCGATTGATACGTTATAAGCACCTGCATGGTCATAAGCTAAACCCAGTAAATAATCAGTATCGATACGGTTTTGACCCTTTAGCCAAGTATCAGAGTACTGGCGATAGGTTTTTAAGACGTTGCGGTACTGACCCTGATCAGTTAGGTTCTTCAACTCGTCATTAATATTTCTAACAATTCGCTGGGTGACCTGTTGAGAATCTTGGCGAACTGGGTTCTGTTGATAAAATTTTGAAAGAGACTCTACCGCACGCAGATATTCTTTGCGGCGTCCGAAGCCGTCTGAAACCATCGCAATTTTAAACTGATCGATATTCTGCAATTCGCTATTTAACGCGAGCGCGTCCATTTTTTTCAAAGTCTCGTTCAATTCTTCTGTCTTCATAGACTTCATACGAGCGCTTAGTAAGTGAAGGCGGGCTACGATAGTTTTAGGGCTATCGCCGTAACGAAAGTGGGTTTCTAAATAAGAACCCACCACTTGCGATTGATCAGCACCCATAATATCAAGTAATTCACCAACCCTAGTTAAGGCATAAGGAGCAAACGAATGGGCTGGAAACGTGCGTGCAAAATCTAAAGCAGCCGTATGCGAATCTCTATATTTTTTCTGCCAAAAGTAAGCTTCCATCTTGTTGAAGTGAACGCTCGGAAAAATTTGAGAAACAACCGGATGCTTTTTAATCGCCTGATCGTAAGCGTTCGCCGCTTCTTCATATTTTTTGGTGCTGAAATAAAAATCACCTTTTCGGACCGCAACCTCGGCCAGAATAAGTGCATTCTTACTTTCTACTTCTAAGCGCGAAAGAATGGCTTGGGCTTCGTCTAACTTGTTAATTTTCGAGTAACTATGAGCTAGGCCAATCAAAGCGTACTGACGAGAAATTTTATCTCCGTACTTTTTGTTCTCGACATGTGCGTTTAAAGTGCGGATAGCGCCCATAAAATCGAACTTTTCAATCGCATACATGCCGGTTAACAAAGATGTTCGCTCGGCTAAAATTGAATCAGGGTATTTCAATAACGTCTGTTTATAAGCACTTTGCGCCTGTTCGTAAAAGGTATCGTTCTTTTCTTCTTTCCAAAGTTCAATCAAAGCATCTGCATTCATAAACGAGATAAGCTCTTGGTATTCAGAAATCGGAAATTTATTTTTAAACCATTCGGCCGTTTGCATAAAAACTAAAAAACGCTTTTTATCAAATAGGGTTTTTAGTAGACGAGCTTGTTTGTTTTCATCGGTATCCGTAGATTTGAATTCGTAGACGGGTCGGTTTTCTTTAATTTTATTCCAAAATGAAAATTCAGACTCAAGCATCGGAAACTTCAAATAGTAATTGTTTAAGCTACGAATAACAGATTCTTCTTTATAGTCTGAATCACGCATTACAAAACGGCTAAACTTAGAATCTCCACCATCGTACAAGCCCGAGCGCGAAAACAAAGACTCTTGAACTTCGGGTGCATCAGTAGATAAAGTTAACAAATCGGCTTCGGCCGGAGCTCGCTTTTTAGAATTAGAGGCAGCGCTAGACCCTTGAGTCCCTTTTTGCAGCAGATTTTTTTTTACGATCTTAGACTTTAGTACTGGTTTTTCATCTTTTTCGGTCGAACTTTCAACCTGCGGAGTCGCTGAAATATAGAAATCGACGATCAGCTTGGATGGTTGGTCTGTTAAATAGTCAAAGGTTTCAACTTGCTCATTTTTTAAAATGAATTCAACTAACCACCTGCCATCAATAACTTGCGGAATAACTTGAATAGCCTTAACGAAAGGGTTTTCAATGTACTTAATTTTATCGATTGCATTTTGATCGACTGATTTAACAAAAAGCTGAATTTTAGTTTGGTTCTTTTCTTTAACGCGCTTCACGTCATAGTCCCAATTCTTTTGTCCAGTCAGCTCGAAATTAAATGTTTCACCTTGCAGTGACACTAGACCTTTTACGTCGGCGGCTTTAGAATTCAGGGCAGTAAAAGCGACAATTATAAAAAATATTTTTTTCATCAGAATTATCAAAAAGCATTTCAGGTGCCACGTTTTTCAAAGCTCTGTATCAAATATTTTCGCGGCTAGGAAATTTTGTCCAACTTTTTTGGCTCGTCCTGCCAAAAGACTGACAGAATAACTAGACATTTATCCAACCGAATTAAATCTAGACGTAAAGATTATTAGACAACATAATAAAGACACATCATGAAAAAACAACTTGTTGCATCGCTAATTTTAATTACATTTCCCATATTTTTAGTTTCGTGTGTGTCATCTTTATTGAAAGAAAGCCCACCGACTTTCTCGAAAGACGTGAAGTGGTCAGAACCCGCCACACCATTTGAAAAAATGAGTACACCAGTCTACCCTGCCTGGAAAAGTGCAACGACGGGGAACGTAATCTCAATCGTTTCAGATTGCGGAAGCAGCACCGGGCCCGGACTACTTGGCCTACATCAATTAATCGAAAGTTCGGTCGAAGAATTTAAATTAGTTAAAGAGCAAAAATTACTTTTTCAAAATCAAGCCTCAATCGTGCATTACTCAGAGGGCGAACTTGATGGGGCGCCGATTGAAATTCAGTCGATGTCTTTTCGCCGTAAACAATGCGGTTACCTAACGACTTTATCAGGCAAACGAAACAATCTTGATGGCGATCGTAAAATATTTCAGCAATTCAACGATGGCCTTCGTTTTTAATGAACACTTCTCTTGCGCTATCAGCTAAAGAATGGCTCGATGAACAGCTGTATTTTTTTGGCGGACTCGTCTATCTTACGCGCGATTGTTTGCGCGAGGGATTCAAAAGCCCACATAACGGTAAGTTACTGGTTGAACAAATTTATCAAGTTGGTTATCGATCGTTTCCGTTAGTGCTGGTTACTTCGGGCGCAATCGGAATGGTTATGGCTTTGCAATTCGGCTACGGCTTAGAAAAATTCGGCGGTAAGCCTTACGTTCCCCGTTTGGTAGCTTCAACTATTTTACGTGAAATTGGTCCCATGTTTACCAGTTTGATGTTTGCCGCTCGCGTGGGTGCCGGTATCGCCAGCGAAATAGGTTCGATGGTTGTAACCCAGCAAATCGACGCGATTCGGGCATTGGGTAGCTCGCCGATTAAAAAAATCGTGATTCCTAGAGTGTTAGCTTGTTTGATCGTTTTACCGCTTTTAGCAGCAATGGCTAACGTCATCGGAAACATAGGCGGCTTAATTGTTGGCGCAATGGAATTAAACATTGATCCGCAGTTTTACTTCCGCCGCATCATCGAAACATCTAACATCAAAGACTATATGTCAGGATTCGGTAAAACATTTTTTTTCGCGCTGTTCATCGCCATACCATCTTGCTACTTTGGCTTGAATGTTAAAAACGGCACCCAAGAAGTTGGGGTAGCAACGCGCAAAGCAGTCGTCACATCTTCTTTACTTATTCTAATTGGTGACTTTTTCTTAGCAAAAGTTTTCTGGGTGCTTGAAAAATGGCTGTAATCGAAGTTAAAAACTTTAAAAAATCTTTCGGCAGTAAAAGTGTTCACGAAGACGTTTCATTCTACGTAAAAAAAGGTGAATGCTTAGGCTTAGTAGGCGGCTCTGGCACCGGAAAATCAGTTTTGCTACGTAGCTTAATTGGTTTAGAAAGATCTGATGGCGGAACAATTCAAATTAACGGCCAAGAAGTTTCAAATTTAAAAGAACAAGACTGGATTCCGTTACGTAAAAATGTAGCGTACGCGTTTCAAGGCGGTGCTTTATTCGATTCGATGACCATATTTCAAAATTTAGCTTATCCACTAGATGAACATTCGAATTTTTCTTCGGCTCAGAAGCAAGACCGAATCTTGTCACAGTTGAGTGATTTTGGCTTAGCCGGCACCGAACATCTTTACCCAAGCGAAATTTCGGGTGGTATGCAGAAGCGCGTGGGTTTGGCTCGTGCAATGATGCTAGAGCCCGAAGTCATACTATATGACGAGCCGACTGCCGGCTTAGACCCCTACAATACCAAACGAATTCAAGAATTAATTTTAAAGCTAAAAACGAAGGGTGTAACGGCCATTCTAGTTACCCACGATATGCCAACGGCGTTCGCCGTATGCGATAAATTTGCATTTTTAAAAGACAAAGTAATCAAAGAGCAAGGTACGCCTGAACAATTAAAAAATCAGCCAAATAGTCTTATTCATCAGTTCATCGAAGGAAATATTTTATGACAAGTCAGATCAAGGTTGGAGCATTTTTATTCATCGGTATAGCCGTACTATTAGGTTCGATTTTTATACTGGGTTCGAATAAATCTATGTTCACAAAATCTTTCGAACTTTCAAGCTATTTCGATTCAGTTCAAGGCTTAAACACGGGCGCGGTGGTTTCACTTTCGGGCTTAAAAGTCGGTAATATCGACCGCATTTACTTCGACGAGACAAAAAACCTAGTCAAAGTTATTTGCAATATCGACCCGGGATTTCAGTCTAAAATTAAAAAAGATAGCCGCATTGAAATCCGAACCCAAGGCGCCCTCGGAGACAAATATTTATACATTACTCCTGGTTCAACAGACGCTGTGGCAGTCGCGGATGGTGACGAGCTTGCGGCCGACTACGGTAACGACTTTCTTTCAATCATTTCAAAGCGTGGAAACGAAAGCGAAAAGCTATTCGACGCGATTTCTGACTTTCAAAAACTTATTCGCTCGGTAACAGAACAAAATAAGATTCCAAGCTTAATTAATAAACTAGATCAGGCCAGTGGCCATTTAAATCAAGTGTCGGCCGGCTTAAATGCAACGGTAAAATCAGGCAGCCTAGATAGATCAGCAAAAAAGCTAGAAAAAATTATCGATAAGATCGACCGGGGCGATGGCACTTTAGGTGCTTTAATCAACGACCGCTCTCTACACGAGCGTCTTAAAAATATTTTGGGCGCCGGACAAAAAAATCAGCAGGTAAAGCAGATTCTAAAATCTTCAGTCGAATAGCTAATTCAAAAGGGCCGCACTTCGCTGTCCACTAGCGTTCGAACGTTAGCCCATCGATACCTACTTCAATACATCGCGGCTTACTTGACCCCATTGATACCTACTTTAATACATGGCATCCGACTATCGCCTACCTTACTAGCCCACCGTCTTTCCGCCGCTTTAAGCCCATCGCCCCATTCTTGAATTCAGAATGGGCAATGAAAAAATCAAAACAGTATTCGCTCTTTCAAGGTTCAAAAGAATTTAAAACCCAAACTAAGTTTTTCGGCGGCAAACTTCTACAGAATCGTCGCAAATCCCAACGGCCACTTTCGCGCAAAGATTCAATACACTTTGTTCTTCGCAGCGAATGGGCGGTGGGTCGCGATAGCTTTTTGGCGAAACGAAACTACTCTGAAATCGAATACCTCATCAGCCGCTTCGCGAAAAAGTTCGGCGTGCGTATTTACCAGCGCTCTATTAATAGCAACCACATCCACCTACTATTGCGAATCACAAACCGGGTACTTTACCGGGCTTTCATCAAAGCTGTTTCCGGAAAAATCGCAAGCCATGTGATGGGCCAAAAAAGTTTTAAGCTTTTTTTGAAGGCGCGCGGAAATTCATTCGCGGGCGATGGGTCAGAAGCGGCGAAAGTGAAGCGCAAAACTTCGCCTGAAATACTAAATAAGCACGCTGGGTTCTGGGAATTTCGGCCGTTCTCTAGGGTTGTTAACTGGGGTCGGGACTTTAGAACCTGCGTTAGCTATTTAAAACAGAATGTTTTGGAGGCCTTCGGGTTTGTTAAGTATACGCCTCGAAAAAACTATTATTCTAGTTGGATTAAAGAAGTTGTTCCTGATCTGATTTAAGGGACAAAGTTTAACGTAGAATTCAATCGAAAGAACTTCCGCTAGAAAGAAAGTTTATGATTGTGCGACCCCAACTACTCTTTAAAAAACTTTTTCACGTTCTTCGCGAAATCTTCGTTCGAGATTTCTGGAGTCATGCGGCGATCTAAGGTTAGTCGCACGTCTTTAACAAAACCTTTTTGATATTTTTCGTTTACTGAATTTTTGATTGGCTCGATCATAAAAGTCATCTGGTGCATCCAGACTGAATTCTTAACCCATAACCATAAGGTACCATTGCGATATGCGATAGGCTCAGTGTTGGCGCCGACGGTATCCCCGACGACCTCTTTCCAATTCATCCATAGCTTCCAGCGTTTGTATTGATCTGAAACCGGGCCCGCTTTATCTTGAAAAAGCTGCTGCAGTACTTCGGCGCTGGTATTGAATTTAGAGCGAAAATCTTTATCGGACATGGTCATTTTTTAGCACAAGAACTTGCGTTTTTCGATAGGAAAGTCTACATCAGGGCATGTCGAAATTATCTCGTAAAATTACCGTGGTTGGCGCTGGCTTAGCCGGCAGTGAATGTGCTCTTCAACTGGCTAATAAAGGCTTTGAGGTCGTATTATACGAAATGCGCGGAGTTAAACCAACCCCCGCCCACAAAACCACCGACTTCGCTGAATTAGTTTGCTCGAATTCATTCGGCAGTTTGTCTGATGTTTCAGCGACAGGTCAGCTTAAATGGGAAGCTGACTATTTAAATTCTTTCGTCTTAAAAGCCGCAAAAGATCACGCCGTACCAGCTGGCCAAGCATTAGGTATCGACCGCGAACGCTTTGCCCAAGCGGTAACTGCATTAGTTGAAGCGCATCCAAGAATTGAAATCAAGCGCGAGCTAGTCACTTCACTTGATCAAATACCCCGCCCCGCCGTGATCGCGACAGGCCCGTTAACTGACGAAGCTTTGGCTCTAGATCTACAAAAACATTTCGGAGATGAGTTCTTATATTTCTTCGACGCCATCGCCCCGATCATTGACGCTGAATCGATCAACACCGAAATCGCTTGGAAAGCCGATCGCTACGATAAAGGTACACCCGATTATTATAACTGTCCGATGGATAAAGTTCAGTACAACTCATTCATCGAAGAAATTAAGAACGCTCGCAAAATTGAACCTAAACATTTCGAAACCACTGATTTCTTTGAAGGCTGCATGCCTATTGAAGTCATGGTTGATCGTGGCCCGCAAACGTTACGCTTTGGCCCCATGAAGCCCGTTGGCTTAACCAACCCGAAAACGGGTCGCTATCCGTTCGCGGCAGTGCAGTTGCGACAAGATAACAAAGAAGCGACGGCTTATAACATCGTAGGCTTTCAAACTCGTATGGCCTACGGGGAACAAACGCGAATTTTCCGAATGATCCCCGGTTTAGAAAACGCAGAGTTTTTAAAATTAGGCAGCATTCATCGTAATATGTTTATCAATTCACCGAAACGTCTGAATAAAGACTTATCTAGCAAAAGTGACCCGATGTTATTCTTTGCCGGTCAAATTACCGGAGTCGAAGGCTACTTCGAATCAGTATGTATCGGTCTACTGGTAGCAAACTTCATCGAACAAAAACTAAACGATAAAGTTTTTTCGCCACCACCGCGTGAATCAGCAATGGGCTCGTTACTTGAAGCCATCACTGATCCATTTAAAGAAAAAAACTTTCAACCAACGAACATCAACTTCGCGCTTATACCGCCGTGGCCAGAGCCAATTAAAGACAAAAAAGAAAAGAAGATCAAACAAATCGAAAAAGCCCGCACTACTTTAACGTCTTGGTCAGGCCAAATATAAAAAAAGACCGGCGTGAAAGCCGGTCTAAAAATTAATTTAAATTTCAGTATCGTCTAAAGTAACAAACTAAAGCAATTTAAACATATCATCGAAATCATTAGCGACTTTATTTAACTGCTCTTGGGCTTGGCTAGAATCACCTTGACCAAATTCCTCACGAAACTTTAGTAAACGATTTGAGTCTTGCGTAATGCGGGCTCCGATGCCTTCTATTTCACGTATAATTAAGTTCTGGCGATTCTGTTTCTGCGCTGTATCTTTAGCGTTTTCGTTACCAGTAATCCGTATATGTTTACCTTTTTTATCAAACCTTTTCATGCCTAAATCAAGAATATACAAATTCTGTGCATGTAAAAATTCATCAGACATATTTTCAAACTTCATACCGCCACGATTGGTGATCATACCTTCGGTCGTCTGTGAACGATCGTTGATAAGACCGTCAATAAACTTGGTATAGCTATAATTAAGTTCTTTAGCGCCACGGATGAATATACCGTTATTCGTATCCATGTAGTAAGATCTTACGTCTGCGTTTGCAGAACCGATCGTCATATCTTGGTCTATCAAAGAAATTTTAGTATGAAGTGATAAGCCTGATCCCTCTGAGAATGGATTGTATTCAAAGTATTCTAGGGTTGGTGGGCGTTCGTAGCGGCGACCATTCGTGCGTTCAAACTGCTCGGCGTAAGCTTTCGCTTGCACGGCTCTTTGCATTAAGGCGCGCATTTGGTAGCGAGCCGCTATATTAATTACGTTTAAATCCGTCGTTGCGAATGAGTTCGTCAAAAAAGTCACTTTCACACGCATGCAATCGCCGTAATCACCGTTCAGCATTTTAGCTAAACGAACCATCATACCCGATGGCATAAATAAATAGGCCGAATGAAAAATAATTCGAACATCACGATTCTCGTTACGGCTAACCTGGCACGCATTTTCTAAACCACGGTACCACAAGGCATGAATATTTTTGTTATATTTTCCTTCAAAACCAATGCGGGAGCCGGTTTTACGTAAAGATTCGTTCTTTCGGTCGTAAGAAATATTTTCTACGTACGAGAATTGAGCGGTCGCTAAATCGCTGGCACTTAAATGATCGACTCCATTTGACCAAGGCTGATTTCTAAAATTATTTTTTAGTACTGCACGGTACTTCGTATTGTAGATTTCTTCGCCTTTTAGCATTGCTTTATAAGCGGCCTGCATACGAACAGCCGGGCTTTCGTAGCCTTTCATCATCGGCAATGTTTGATCGATACAACTACCTAAAGTGTCTGGTTGAATTGCGCCTACTTTTGCTTTTTGTAGACAAGCTCCGGTTGCCATTTCGCTAGCGCTCGGAATTTTTTCAGATGCGCTTGAAGTATTCTTAATTAAATTATTTGGTAAAATTTCGGCCACGCGATCTGAAGTAACTACTAACGCTTTAAAATTAATTAACTTATCAAAAGTTGCCTCGATACCGTGTAAGTCTCCGGGTTGGCGAGCTTGTGCCCAGAAATCTGTATCCATGAAAATATATTTACCTTTATCTTCGCGACCAGAAACTTTCGCGCGAGACTTCATATGGTAAGAATCTTCGATGTTACGACCACCTAATTGAAATTCACGGCCATCGACAATTAAAAGTTTATGATGCGTGTAATCGGTTAAATGGTCCCACGCAGCAGAGCGAGTCGAATTATCAGTATCGCTATGGTTATTTAACGGCAGGCGACCTGTAATTTCATTCATCAACGGGTTCAAAGCTTCGCTGTGAGCTGATAGCGCCAGCGAAAGTTTAATTTTTGAAGCTAAGTCGCCCGTGGCTGCTGATTTCAAAAGTTTCAAAAACTCAAAAATATGCTGTCTGTCTTCTTTAGAGCTCGGTGCTGACTTTTTATAATCTTCGGGGTTAATTTGCGCACCGTAACCCAGACTAATTTTTAAAGCTGTTCCACTACGACCGTACAAGCCGGCTAAAAACATTTTAGAAAATGGTGTTACTTCAACGTTAGAAATTTGCGCCATCAATGAACGTTTGAATTCTGCGCATTCATAGGGCCCAGGATTCGACGTTTTAGCAGGGCACGGAAGCGTAATATACTTTGCATCTTCTAAAATTGCGCGCGTTGGAAAGTTATAATAGTGAACTGATAAATTTCCTTTACCTTCATTTTCCATCATTTGAAAATGATCGAATTTGTTATAGTTTGTAATGAAGTCGACCAGTAACTTAACTTTTACTCCACTTTGCGCTTTCTTAATCAGTGCATTCGAAATAACCGACGAGCTATCGTCATCTGCATAGATAAAATAAACCATTCTGATTTCGCGATGTGCACTTTGAATCATCGCCAACTTCGACTGAAAAGAAGCATCGTTATCTTGAATCAAACGCGCATCTTGTAAGTTTAAGTTGGGCACGCTGGCTAAACTGGCTACTTCAGAGTTTGAAAATTCTTTGGGTGGTCTTGAGTTAAAAATGTTAGATATCGGCTGGGTTCCGAATAAACCGGCTACCTCACGCGATTGGGGTGAAACACACGATGAAATAATGAATGATGTTGCCATCAAGCTACATACTAGAACCTTTTTAGTCATAGAAACCCCTTAGTCGTTTAGTAAACGGACTTCTTTATCTTAAGATAGATCATTTGATTTGAAAGTGAATTCTAGTTTAGCTGGGGCTTTGGTCTAAGTTATCAAGTTTTATTAACTTTTTTTCTTCAACATTGGGCGCAAAATGCCTTCTGCAGCGGGCCTCATAAAAATCTTTAGCCCCGACCTCTATTTGTGATTGTGTAGAGCCTGAAATTTTTTGCGAGTAAGTTGCTAATTCTCCGCAGGCCATACATATTGCACGATGTTTCGTAACGTCTTCTGCGATCGCCATGAGCGTTGGGATGGGCTCAAATGGCTGAGCTTTCCAATCCATATCTAGACCGGCAACAATAACGCGAATTCCGCGTGACGCTAAATCGCGGCACACTTGCACAAGACCCATCGTAAAAAATTGGCCTTCGTCAAAGCCGATTACTTGCGTATCGACTTTAAGGTGAGTCCATATTTCAGAGATGATTTCTAAAGGAGTCGCTTCAACTTGAGTTTGATCATGCGAAGTTATATTCGTTCGATGATAACGTTGATCAATCATCGGTTTAAAAACTTGTACTTTTAATTTCGCATACTGCGCACGACGAATTCGACGAATTAATTCTTCGGTTTTTCCACTGTACATAGAGCCTGCGATGACTTCGATCCAACCTGACATACCCTGTATTATTGTTACGGTGTGGTGTTTTGTCCCTAAGAAAATTCTGCACGCCGCGCGCAATTTTTGACTCTGAAAACGTGCAGGATTGATCTGATTATTTTATGCACCGTTTTCGCATGACCACCGCGTCTGTATAGCATAGACAGGTGAACCTTAGATGCAAAAAAAGTCAAAAATGATGCTATTTGTAGCAATCTTTACGAGTGTATTTATTATTGTCGGAAACGGCTGCCATGGCGCTTTCTTTAGTGAAACCAAAGCTTCATCTGCATTCAAAAAACAAAAACTGCGCGTCGGTTTACATCAAGATTTAATGACCAAAAGCCCAGAAAAAGATTTAGTTCTAGCGTTCGCTAAACAGTACGATTTAAAAACTGAATTAATCGAAATAAACAGTGTTACTAAAGCAAACAGGCTAATTGCTAATAACGATGCCGATTTAGTTTTTGTACGTACTGACCTTTCAACTTTGAAATTTAAAGGTAAGCCCAGCCTTTCTTATGACGAGCTAAAAGTCTCGATTATCTGTTCGAACTCCGGAGCAGCCGCTCAGCCCATTTACATTCCTGATAATTTAATTTTTATTACTGGTCTTAAAAAATTTAAATCTGCGTTTGCGAAAAATAAAGTAATTGAAACACAGAAAACTTACTTAGAGTTAAAATTAAAAGCAGTCGAACAAGCCGGTTTTTGCTTTGCAGCTGATTCGCGCGTGGCCGATAAATCAAGCCTAAGCTACCCAAAAATTAAAAAAGTTTGGCAGATGAGTTACGCCGTGCCCGTTTCATGGGTTAGCTCTGCAAAAGAAGCTCATTTTAATGCGCTATTTCAAGGTTGGTTTAATAATCTAATTAGAAAAAACCAAGCCCGTCACATTTGGGATCAATACGAAGCCAGCGCTTTTCAGATGTCACCACTGGCCTATCAAAGATTTTTTGAACACACTGAATCGCGCCTACCGCAGTTTAAAAAACTATTCAGAAAATATGGCAAAGAATACGATATACCTTGGACACTACTTGCGGCGGTTGCTTACCAAGAATCGAAGTGGGATCACGAGGCGCGCAGCTACACGGGCGTTCGCGGGCTTATGCAAATAACGACCAAAACGGCCCAACACCTGGGTATTGAAGACCGTGAAGACCCGCAGCAAAGCATTAAGGGCGCCGCATTTTATTTAAAGTATCTTTACGACAAAACCGCGGAAAATACTTCAAGCTACGAACGCTGGACGCAGGCTCTAGCCGCTTACAATATGGGTTGGGCACATCTTCGCGATGCCAGAAAACTTGCAGTCGAACTGAATTACAGTTCGACTCGCTGGTATGAATTTAAAAAAGTAATTCCGAAACTAGAACAAGAAAAATACTACTCTACGTTAACTTTTGGCTTTGCCCGCGGACGCGAGACCGTTGAATTCGTCGACAGCGTCCTGGGTTATTATGATTTATTAAATAATTCTTTTACTCGACCGTTACTGACTTCGCGAGATTTCTAGGCTGATCTACATCGTAACCCAAGCTATCGGCTAAGTGGTAAGACATCAATTGCAGCGGAACAACCGAAATAAGCGGATGCGCCATCCACGAAGAAGCAGGAATCGATAAATAATATTCACTCATCGACTGCAACGCCGCGTTTTCGCCGGTGCCGATTGAAATAATTTTACCGCCGCGCGCTTTAGCTTCTTGTAAATTACTGATTGTTTTTTCGATTAAATCGTCAGTTGGTGCCACAACCACAATCGCCATATTTACGTCGATTAAAGCTAACGGGCCATGTTTCATTTCACCAGCGGCATAGCCTTCGGCGTGCATATAGGCTAGCTCTTTAAGCTTGAGTGCGCCCTCTAGCGCGATTGGGTAACTGACTCCGCGACCTAGATATAAAAAGCCTTTGAATTCTTGTAACTTCTTAGCCGCTTCAGAAAAATATTTATCATAGGCTAAAACAACCTCAAGCTGACTTGGCACCGCAAGCAATTGCGTGACGTAGCTTTTTTCTTGATCTGGTTTTAAAGCACCACGATCTTTTGCAATCTGTAACGCTAGCACGTTTAGTAAAGCTAAAGTACTTGTGAAGGCCTTTGTACTAGCAACGCCTACCTCAACACCTGAGTTCATATATAAGTGGCCATGCGCTTCGCGATCAATTGATGAACGCTGCACGTTTGTAATACTTAAAGTTAAAGCACCTTTATCTTTTGCTAAACGAATGGCGGCTAAAGTGTCGGCTGTTTCGCCACTTTGCGAAATCGTAATCAACAAAGTATTTTTAGGTACAATTGGTTTACGGTAACGAAATTCACTAGCCACATCGATATCAACCGGCACGCCCGCTGTCTGTTCGATTAAGTATTTACCAACCATCGCTGCGTAATAACTTGTACCACACGCTACGAACATAATTCGCTCGATTGATTTGAAAGTTTCAGCATTCGATTTGTCGAAGCCTAAAGTTTGCATTTCAACCTGGTGACTTTCCGTATTTAAGTGCGGACGCAAAGCCGCCGCAACCGCGCGGGGCTGCTCGTAGATTTCTTTAAGCATGAAATGCTTGAAACCCATTTTTTCAACTTGTTCTGTATTCCAGTCAACTTTAACAATTTGTTTTTTTAACGGAGCACCCAATGCTGAGTAATATTTTACTTCGTTATCATTGATATGCACGATTTCTCGGTCTTCAAGATACACGAAGTTTTTCGTATACTGAAGTGCTGCTTGCACATCACTTACGATAAAAAATTCTTTTTCGCCCAAACCCACTATCAATGGCGGACCATCTTTGAACGCAATGATTTCGTTTGGAGAATTTTCCCACATGACGACGATCGAAAATGCGCCAATTAATTTGCCTAACGTTCGCTGAACAGCAATAAGTAAGTTTTTGCTAACTTGAATTTCTTCGTTAATTAAGTGAGCCACTAATTCTGAATCAGTATCCGACGTGATGTTGGCACCACGCGCGATCAAATCTTTTTTGATATCTAAGTAGTTTTCGATGATGCCGTTATGCACTAAACTGATCGCCCCGACTTGATGCGGATGCGCATTCTTTTCGACAGGTGCTCCGTGGGTAGCCCATCTCGTGTGGCCAATACCTAAGTGACCTTTGAAATGTTCGTTTACTAATTTATCTTCTAAATTTTTTAATTTACCCGCCGCGCGAATGCGCTTCGTTTGGCCCGCATCAACGACGGCGATACCTGCGCTATCGTAGCCACGGTATTCTAATTTTTTTAAACCTTCGATGATAATTTTTTTAGGCTCTCGAAAACCTAAGTAACCTACGATTCCACACATATTAAGACTCCGTCTTTTTCATAAGTTTACTAGCGTAGCCTTCTTTATTCACTTGCGGGGTACGAGACAGCGCCAAAGCGCCGTCGGGTATCGTTTTTGTAATAGTAGATCCTGATGCAATCAACACATCGTTGCCAATTATAACCGGCGCAACAAATTGAGTGTCGCTACCGACAAATACTCGGTCACCGATAACGGTTTTATACTTCTTTTTATCAGCTGCGTAATTGCACGTAATCGTGCCACAACCGATATTAACTTCTTCGCCAATGTCGGCATCACCAAGATAAGTTAAATGGCCTGCCTTTGATTTTTTGCCAAACTTCACCTTTTTCATTTCAACAAAGTTACCAACATGCGCAGATTCACCAATTACAGTGTCGGGGCGTAGGCGCGCGTAGGGCCCGATCGCGGCGTTGTTGTGAACGATAACTTCATCTAGGTAGCTGCCGGCTTTGATTTGAACACTGTCGCCAATAACCGAATTTGAAATCATACAATTTGATTCAAGTACGGTGAAAGAACCGATTGCCGTTTTACCGCGTAAGAAAACGTTCGGATAAATGACCGATCCTGAACCCACGATAACACTTTCTTCAATGTAGCAAGTATTTGGATCAATCATGACAACACCAGCTTCCATTAACTTATTTGCGTAGTTAGTGAAAACTTTTTTAGTAGCGCGCGCTAATTCTATTTGGTTATTCACACCGTGCGCAACGTCTACGTTTTTAGAAAGAATAGCCTGAACTCGCAAATTATTTTGCAAAGCCAAATCAATTACATCTGTAAGGTAGAATTCTTTTTTAGAATTATTATTTTTAATTTGCGGAATATATTTTTTTAAAACTTCAGCTTTCGCTACGTAGATACCTGTATTGATTTCTTTGATCTTCAAAGTGTCGGCCGAAGCATCTTTTGCTTCAACGATTGAAACCAGCTGCCCAGACGAATTACGCACGATACGACCGAATTCACCCGCATCTGGTAATTCAACTGTGACGACTGCAAGATCTAGCTTTTGTTCACGGAAGTCGCTGATAAAATTTTTAATTTCAAAAGATGAAATTAATGGGTGATCACCATTCATGATAATAACGGTGTCTTCTAAAGAATCTAAGTCAGCTGACTTTACGGCATCGGCCGTTCCTAGCTGCTGCTCTTGAACGTAAGTGTGAATCGCCAAAGGTTCTAAAACTGTTTTTACTAAATTTTGGCCATGCCCTACAATAATACGAATATCGTTCACGTCGGCCTTGCGGCAGCTTTCGATAATACGCACGATCATTGGTTTTCCCGCCACCGGATGAAGTACTTTCGGAAGCGCGCTCTTCATGCGAGTACCCTGTCCGCCTGCTAATATTAATGCTGTTGATTTCATGCAATTATTTTAACCATTAGCGATGCTCTTCGTCAGTCACTTTTTTTTTAGATCTAGGCAAATTGTGTCTTTAGCGGCACACTTGTTTTATGATTAAAGCCATCGCGTTTGACCTCGACGATACACTGCTAGATACAACTGGCCTTTTAGTCCCGAAAGCATCTGCCGAAGCTTTCGCTGTTTTAATAAAAGCCGGATTGAAGCTGACCTTAGACGAGTGTGAGAATTTTCGTTTAGAGATGATTAAAGAAACTTCACACAAAGAAGTTTTTGAAAATCTAGCGCGTGACTATGGCACCGCCGCTACCCAATTAGCCTCTAGCGAAGCAGTTAGACTGTTTTACGAGCCCACTTTACCAGAAAAACTTCCGTTACTAGACGGCGCGCGCAAAAACATCGATTATCTGAAGCCAAAATACAAACTATTTCTTGTTACCGCCGGGGCCGAAGACGCACAAAACCGCAAGGCCAAGGCACTTGGGGTAGCCGATGATTTCGAACGAATTTACGTCGTAAATAGTTTAGATAAAAAGCGAAAAAAATCAGTATTCGAAAATATTATTAAAGATAATGATTTAAAACCCGAAGAACTTTTGTGCATTGGCAATTCACTTTCTTCAGAAATTTACGACGCTCTTCAAATTGGCGCGAAGGCTTGCTACTTTGAATTCGGCGAAAACCGTGGCTACTCAGCTAGTGATCCCAAATATACTCCTCACTTTCATATTCGCACCCATGCAGAATTAATTGCGGCATGCCAGCTGTAAACCAAGTGACCGTTCTTAAAGCTAAATTAGCTTTTCTAACAAAAAGCGAAGACTTTAATTCTTTTTTCAAAGAATATGAACCACTGCGCTTAACGACAGAAGACCTAAAATCGAACCACTACACGATCGATGTTTTAGTCTGTGAATTAGGATTCATGAGCGATCAAGAGGTTGCCGAGCTTATTCATATCAAGCGAATTAAAAATGAAGTCTCGCGTTTGGTGCTCGTTAATACTGAAAATATTTCGATTTCTACGGTTAACTATAATTTAGTAAAGCCAGACGGCATCGTTGAAATTGGCGGCCTGACCTCGGATTATCTGATGCACTTACTTGACGAAGTCAGCCAGTCGAATCAGGATCAAATTTATCTTAATTTGTCGGCCGAGCTAAACTCTGAATACGAAATCATCAAACAAGAACTAGAAAAAAAATTAGAAGAAAAAACAAAAAATCTGATCGAAAGCCGAAAACAGATTTTTGAGATTAATAATCGTGTCGAATTTTTAAGACGTACTTTATACATTACCTCGAAGGTAAAAAATTTAACAGAAGCTGAGCACCAACTTAATGAATTACTTTCGAGTTACAATAAAGTAACTTGGCTTAAGATTGTAAAAAGTGACGACGAGCATACATTTGAAAAAGAGATTGAAACACAGTTCGATTCAACTTTTTTTAAAAACCAACTTCACTTACACAGTGAAACTTATTATATTTATTTCTTTAAAGGTGATAAAAAAGTCTATCGCAAAGTCGATCAAGACTATTTCAAAAAACTAAGCGAAACCTTAGAAATCAACTTAAGCCGCTCGATTAATTTGCAGTCTTTGCAACAAAGCGAGCGTTTGTTTGATCTGGCTTTTCACTCTTCACCGCATCCTATTTTAGTTATCGATAAGAATTACCAAGTCTTACAAGCCAACCTAGCGGCCGAGCGAAGCGAACTGGGCACAAATCACAAAACAAAATGTTACGAACTTTTATTCAGTCGGAAAGCCCCGTGCGTCGGCTGCGCTTTAGGCAAAAATTTTGAAGTCCAAAATGAAATGAAAAATTTTCGTGTGCAATCAAGCCACTTTAACTTAGATACCGAGGAAGAAACCGATTACTGGGTACACCTCTACGAAAATATTTCTGAACAGAAAGCGATTGAACATAAATTTCAGCAAACCGCCCGATTAGCCGAACTAGGCCTGGTATCTAGTTCGATTGCGCACGAACTTAATAACCCATTGGGTGGCATTTTATCTTACTTACAAATCATGAAGATGGATTTAGCCAATAATCACCCATTTCAAACTGATATTGAAATGATGAATCAAACGGCACTTCGCATGAAGAAAATTATCGAAGAACTTTTAGTGTTCTCACGCAAAGAAGATTCTTTTCAAATCGAATCGCAATCACTTCTTAAGCTAGTTCAAAAAAATTTAGATCTTCTGCAGATGCAGTTAAAAAAAGATAATTTGAAAGTCATTTTTGCCGACGTAGATGCTACGACAATCAACGATGCCGAACATGCGGTTTCAGCTTTACATTTTCGCAATTCGATTCATTTGGTATTGCAGTACCTGCTACAGAAGTTAAAAATTAAGCGTTTAAATCAGGCAAACTTTACTGGGCTAGTCGAGGTAAAAATTTTCCAGGACCAAATTAATTCTTATTTAAGCTTTCAGACCAACTTAGGCCCGTACGATATCATGGCAAACACTAACGATATGACCCTGATTACACTTGAGAAAAGCCTTCTAGATCAAGGGTTTCAGGTCATTATTACCGAACCGAAACCATCTTGGATTCTTCTACAGGTAACCCTTCCCCGTACAAAAGGTTAAAACTTTCTTAAGTCCTGAAATAGGTCTGTGAACGTAGATTTTTTGACACCTCCGTCAAAAATTGAATTAATCTATTCTTGTATTACTGCAGAACCCACCACGGAAGGAAGGTTCATGAAGCCTACGCGAGTTTTGATATTAGATGATGAGTCAACATTACGAACAGCACTTTTCCGTTTGCTAGATCGTAAAGGTTACCAAGTTGTGACCGCTCAGCGCATCGACGAAGCCCGCTCGTTCATGTCTCCGGATAAACCATTTGATATCGCAATCATCGATATGAATCTTCCGGACGGAAATGGTTTGGATTTTATTTCTGAAATTAAAGCACAGTCTCCGCAAACTCAAGTGGTGGTATTGACTGGCTTTGCTACGATCGATTCAGCTATTCAAGCTACTCAAAAAGGTGCGTATCACTTTTTAACGAAACCTTTTAATGTTGAAGAATTGATGGGCCTATTGGACAAAGCACTTTCGCATCGCCATCTTGAACAAGAAAATCGCCAGCTGCGTACAGAGTTAGGCACAAAGTATAAATTCGATCAGATCATCGGCGAAAGTGACGGTATAAAGACTTGTTTGTCTTTAGTGGAGCGGGTCGCTAATTCTGATTCAACCGTTTTAGTGATGGGTGAATCTGGCACGGGTAAAGAATTAATTGCACGTGCGATTCATTACAACTCACCGCGCGCGAAGGGCCCTTTCATTGCCATTAACTGCGGCGCGATCCCTTCTGAATTATTAGAAAGTGAATTATTCGGCCACGTAAAGGGGGCTTTCACCGGCGCTGTTTCAAATCGTATCGGACGCTTTGAATTAGCCGACGAAGGAACTTTATTTTTAGATGAAATCGGCGATTTAGACCCAAGCATGCAAGTTAAAATCTTACGCGCCTTACAAGAACGCGTATTTGAGCCGGTTGGCGCAACGAAATCAGTTAGCGTTAACGTTCGCGTAATTGCGGCAACTAACGTTGATATGGAAAAAGCCGTTAAAGAAGGAAACTTCCGCGAAGATCTTTACTATCGCTTAAATGTAATTCCGATTCAGATACCTGCATTACGTGAACGCCGAACCGATATTCCGATTTTACTTGGCCATTTCACGACGCAGTTTAACCGAACCAAAGGAAAAGCGCTTGCCGGGTTTTCACAAGATGCTTTGAACTGCTTAGTTAGTTATGGCTGGCCTGGAAATATTCGCGAATTAGAAAATTTAATTGAGCGTCTTAGTATTTTAAAAGGCACCGGTATTGTTGAAGTGATAGATCTTCCGCCGAAGTACAAATCTCATGCAGCAAGTTATGCTGAAACAGGTTCAATTGAAATTCCAGAAGCCGGCTTAGATTTTAATACAGCTGTTGATCAATTTGAAAATGCATTGATATTGAAGGCCTTAGAAAAAACCGGTTGGAATAAAAATCAGGCCGCGTTACTTCTGCGATTAAATAGAACGACTTTGGTAGAAAAGATGAAGAAAAAGGGACTTAAATCAAACGAACCCGAAATAGAAATGTAACAATTTCGGGCGTTCAAGATTCCTCATCAAATCTTAACATATTAGTAGTTGAATCCTTTTTTGCTAACGCTAAGAATACGTGAAAATGATGAACAGCTTATCTGAATTTATTAAAAACTATTCTGTTTACAAAGACCATGCACTTGTCGAAGTTTCTGAAATTTTTCAACATAATAAACCAAGTTATCCACTTGTTTCGGTTCACTACGGTAACCCCAATGCTCCAACCTTACTTATTACCGGTGGCGTTCACGGACTTGAACGCATCGGTGCGCAATTAGCGCTATCGTTACTGGATAGTTTTCACGAAAGACTTTCTTGGGATCCGATACTGAAACACATGTTAGAGTCGATTCACGTGGTTTTTATTCCGCTTGTGAACCCGGTCGGTTATTTCGAAACAACCCGATCAAACGGCTCGGGCGTTGATATTATGCGAAATGCACCGATCGAGGCCGAAGATAAAGTTCCGTCACTTTTGGGTGGGCAATTATACAGTAAAAAGCTTCCTTGGTACCGCGGCGATGTTGTCGAAAAAGAAACTGAATTCGTGATCGAGACCGTTAAAAAAATTCTAAGTAAGACGAACTGTCTGATTTCTTTAGATATTCATTCCGGCTTTGGTTTTAAAGATCAGTTATGGTTTCCATTTGCAAATAGCTATAAGGAATTCACGCAACTTCCCGAACTTAATTTACTATTTGAGCTATTACAAAAAACTCATCCGTATCATATCTATAAAATTGAGCCTCAGTCTAAAAACTATTTAACCCACGGCGATATTTGGGATTACTGTTTTTTGCATCATAAAAAAGAAGGCCAAGTATATATTCCGTTAACGCTTGAAATGGGTTCATGGATTTGGGTCAAAAAAAACCCGCTGCAAATTTTTACGAAATCTGGCTTGTTTAATCCAATAAAAAGACACCGTGTAAACCGCACTTTACGGCGCCACCGACCGCTGTTCGATTTTTTAACTCATAGCCTAGCGGCCAGCCCGATCTGGTCACAGATGGATCCGCGTGTACGCGAGAACGTTCGTATTGATGCCAGAAAGAAATATTATGGAAAGTAAACGCTGGGTTCTTATTCGTGGACTAAGCCGCAGCCGCTTTCACTGGTTAGGTTTTGAAACATTATTAAAACAAAGCTTAAATTTAGAAACAATCGATTGCCCGGAAATTCCGGGCAACGGCTACCTTCACAATACAGAAACACCATCTTCACTTGATGCCGTCGTTGATCATCTACGGCAACAAATTTCTTTAATTAAAAAACCTGTTGGCTTATTTGGTATATCTCTGGGCGGTATGATTGCAACCCGCTGGGCACAAATGTATCCAGAAGAAGTTGAAAGACTCGTATTGGTGAACACCAGTTCGAGCCTAAGCCCGTTTTACCATAGATTCAGCATCGTTAAATATCTAGGAACTTTGAAAAGTATCTTCGTAAAAAATTTAGAAAAAAGCGAAAGTTTTATCATGAGTTCAACATCGAATTGCCCACTAAAATGGAAACCCAAGTTAGCTGAACTTGTAAAATTTCAAAAAGAACACCCGATCGCCACTAGAAATTTTATCAGGCAGCTTCGACTAGCAAGTAAAGTCGACTTTACGCAAAAGCCCCATAAAAATGTACTGATCCTAACAAGCGCACAAGATCATTTAGTCAATTGGCACTGCAGTCGTAGAATTGCCGAGCAGTGGCAAGTGCCATTGCTGATAAATCCAACCGCGGGTCACGATTTAACTTTAGACGACCCGCAGTGGATTATTGAACAGATTTCCGAGTAGAGATTCTTATATTAACTACGTTTTGCTTACGGCTGCTCAGTAGCGCTAAATTAAAAAACCCTAAGCGCTGAACTTGCGCGCTAGTTTCTGATCCATCTCTGATCGCTTCAACACCGTCATAAAATCGATGCAGTTAAAATCGATATCTAGTGCTGGGTAACTACAAACCTTCGCGCCCGCCTTGATGTATGAATTCAGTAGCGATGGGATTTTTTCTTCAGCTTCAGCTATTTGGGCTTCGCTTAAACCACGTGAAAAAACCATCAGCCAAAACAAGTAGTCTTTCATTTGGTATTTTTCACGCGGAAAAAAGACCTCGTCATTTAAATGACCTTTCATTTGAAAATACGCATAGATCAATGCGGCCGATCTTGAGTCAGTCACTTTCACGCTTGAACAACCGATCAGTTTATCGGCATCTAAAGCTTTCATGTATTCAACGATGCCTCTCCAAAGTAAAGAGATCACAGCACCGCGACGGTGTTCAGCGTGAATGCACGCACGACCTAATTCAATAAAAGGCTCAGATTGATCTTCTAACCAAGTTGAAATTTCGAATTCAGAATGAGTGTAGAATTTTGAAGAAGTCTCAGAAAAATTCATGCGGTAAGTTCCAACAATGTCTCCGGTTGGCTGGTGAACGATGATTAAGTGATCGCATACGGCATCGTATTCATCGTAATCAAGACCCGTTTTTGTTGAACGACCGGCCATTTCTTTACAAAAAATTTCGTGGCGTAGTTTAAAACACTCAATGACCTCGGCGGTCGAGCTAGCGATTTTTAATTGGTAAGGGCCAAAATCAAGTTGCAGGTCGACTTTATTTTTCCACGTTGAAAGGCGTGTCATATAAACTTGGCTTTTGTGAATAACAGAATCAATCATCGAAACCATAGAACCCCCTAGAACTAATTGAATCACCTACCGTATAATTAAAGAAGTTAGGATTACGTCAAGAGCCGTATCTTAACGTAATCTTAAAGTGACGTTCAATGTGGCCTGAATAAACTGATCACGTGATAAGAAATTTTATCAGTACAATTCTTATATTTGTAAGCACGTTTCGATATTTCTTAAAGTCGTTTCGTAAAGATGCATCAGTCATCGAACTCAAACAGCAATGGGCTTTAGATATACTAAAGCGTTTTGACATGAAATTAAAAGTCACGCAAAGCCCGACAAACGAAAAACAGGCCATTTTAGTTGGTAATCACATTAGTTATTTAGACATCATTGTTTTACTAGCGGTATTTCCGAAAGTCGTTTTTTTAGCAAAGCGCGAGATCGCTAGCTGGCCCATCATTGGTGTGGCCGCCAAGCGTATCGGCACGGTGTTTGTCAGTCGAGAAAGTCGTGATTCACGCGGCAAGGCCCGCTATGAGATTTCACAAATGCTAAAGAAGCGTAACGAAATTTTTGTCGCCGGATTTCCGTCAGGCACAACCTGCTTAACCGAATCGAAGCCGTGGAAGAAGGGCTTATTCGAAATTGCTAAGCATAATGAAGTGGTCATTCAACCATTTCGGATAATTTATACGCCAATGCGTGAATGCTCCTATGTTGAACAAGATAATTTATTTTTAAGTTTGATGAATTTATTTAAAACAAAAAATAAAACGATTTTTTTTGAATGGGGCGAAGAATTTAATGTGTCACAGCATATAGATAGCCAAATCGAACAAACTAAAAGCTGGTGTAGCCGGCAAACAGATGCTGAAAATAAAAAAAACCTTTATCCAAAAAAGATAAAGGCTTTGCAAGAAACTGCTTTTCAAGAAAATGTTTAATATTAAACAACTATCTAATATTAATACCTTTAAATTCTTTATAAAGATCGCCGCGCTTCGCAAATTGGGCTAAGTCTTCACCACAGCGGCCTTGCATAAGGCCCTCTAAGTAGCCGATCGAAACTTTTAAAACTTGATAATAATCGACAATATCTGAAGACAAAATCATGCGTAAGTTCGGATTTGCTTTTACAAGCGCTGCCTGAAAATGCGAGGCCGAAAGGCAAGAGAACGATCCATACAACAAACCTTGATTCGGATTCTTTTTTATTATTTCAAGCACGCGCTTAATACCTGGTCGCTTCGCTTTGTAATAACCATCATAGTTGGGGTGACCATCCGCTAATAGCACTGGCGGATTAAAATCAGGCCCGCCACCATTACGCGAATGTCCATTATAGAAAACGACGTCGGCCTTTGTTAAACCACCAAAGAAATTTTCTTCTGCCTGCGCCGTTAAAAAAGTTTGGCGATCTTTCAAAGTCGTTAAGTTCTGCTTGTAGTCATACGAGGCTGAAGCGTGAGTTAACGTTAAATTAACGTCGACCGCACTTCCTAATAGATTAATGGTCTTGCTGTACACAGACTTACCCATCTCGGGATCACCTGATTCTGAAAACCCGCAGAACATCCGCGAACCTTCGCACGGGCGCATTAAAGCTTCGCGCATTGCAAAAAATATTTCTCCGTCTAGGCTTGGGGAAGGTCCCCAATTCTTATTATCCCAAATAACATCGCCACCTTCAGAATGATCAAAGTAACCCAGAGCGTAGCGAATGTCTAAACTGCGTTTAGCAACAGCCTTCGAGAAAACTCCGGTACAAATTTGATTATTCGCACTCTTCCCAGCCATTTCTAGCGGCGAAGGATTTAATAATTCTTTTTGGTAATCACTAATTAAAATTGGAATGTGATAACTGTAACCATACACACCAGAATATCCGGCCATTACGTTTGTGGAACATAGCAACACGATTGCTGCAATTATTCTTGTTTTCATTATTTCCCCGCCTTCATTTCAGTTAGTAATCTGTTTTTGACTTTGATAATCCAGTCTGCAGAAAAAGAAACTTTTGAAATTTGTGAACGTCCACGACAGCTCAGCAAACTCACCTCGCCGAAACTTCCATCGACTGGACGGCTATCTTCATCAACAGCAACCGCTGAGTTAATACCGATCACCTTAATAACGCCTTTTTCTGAGTAAAATTGCGGGCCACCCGAGTCTCCTTGGCAGATTGAATTTTTTGATTCACGCGCCGTGAAAAAACGATCGCCGGTGTGTTCATAGTCTTGGTCAACAATGGCGGTGCCCTTACGTAATTGACCATTCGAAGTATCATACTTTCCGTTTGCATCTAAATAATCAACCGCGCGCCCGTAACCATAAAAATAAACTTGCTTACCCGCATAGTTCGCATAGGCGTCAGTGTCGATATCGACCGGGGCAAAACCGCTAGGCAACTTACCTAAAAAAGTGCCCACGGCTAAGTCATGATCTTTCTGCCGCCCAAGAACTTCAGTGCTGCGATTACGCGTATCGATTTCAGGATGTAATTTAGGATCGATATACTTACCATTTTCTAAAAGCCACTCACGAGTTGCGGTGTTGTACTGTGGGTGGTTAACAAACTTATAACCTTTTCGTAACGTCGGTTCGCCGTAAAACTTTGTACGCGTTTCAAAAACCACATTAAAATGTACGACTCCGGGCATTGTTTCGTTATCTAAACAGTGTGCGGCCGTAAGAATTGTGTTTTCACCAATAAGTACCCCGGTACAGTATCCGAGGATTTGCTTGTGCTGGTTTAGCAGCTGAACTGCAACTACAGAACGAGCCGCTTTGGTTTCGCGCTTGATAACAACTTCGCCATCAATGACCTTCGATTCAAGAAGTTCGTTTTCGTCATGTGCAAATTGATTGTTGTTAAATAAGCTTGGGCTACAAGCCATCAACTGCATCAACAGACCAATAGATAATAGATTCTTTAGATTCACGAAGCCCCCCTCGTTAGTTCAAGATGCCCTCTTTTACCGCAGATTGTTGCGTTGCGCTATACTCAGATCGATTCTCGTGAAGTTATTCCCTGTTCGATCATCTAGTTTTCACTTTTTATTCTGAGATTGGCTTGATTTACTCTTATTTACATATTATCTACATATATAAGTAATATGTAAATAAATGAGGGGATCTACATGGAGTTGTTCATGAGTTCAAAAGGATTTGTATCTAGAAAACGTAATCATTTCGATAAGTTAAATGTTGGTATCTGGTTTTTGCAGTTGGTTGTTAGTTATGTAATTGCCTTGTCATAAGTGGTTGTTGTTGGCCGCTTGTGATATCGGGAGTCTGCGGTATGCCCTTCCCGTTTCGAGTATGTTATTTTGAGCGCTTTCAGGGAAATTATGAAAGCCGTATTGATAGATCACGATGATTCTTTTACCTATAATTTGCGTCACTGGCTTAAACCCCTGTGTTCGCAAATCGAAGTTTTTAATCATCTCGACTTTTTTAAAACGGCCACAAAGATCGAAGCCGGTGCTTTGGTTGTTCTTTCTCCGGGGCCTAAAAATCCGATCGATTATCCGCAGACTCTTGATTGGCTCCTATCCGTTCCGAAGCACACTCCAGTATTTGGAGTGTGCCTAGGTCTTCAAATGATGGCGCACACAGCGCAAGTTTTAGTAAAGCCTTATTCTCCGCCCTTACACGGTAAAAAATCGAAGTTAAAAATTTTGAGTCATGAGCTGATTGAGCTGCAAGGTCTTGAGGTCGCCAGGTACCATTCGCTGTATTGTGATTTTTCTGGCGCGCAAAGCGCGTTCGAAGTGCTTGCCGTTAGTGCCGACGACGGTTTACCGATGTGGGCCCAGCATAAAACAAAAAATTGGAGCGGAGTACAGTTTCACCCCGAATCTTTTTTAACCGAAGCGGCAGACCTACATTTAGCGTATTTAAAAAAATGGCTTTCAAAATGAAAAAACTTATTTGTTTTTACGAAAAAGATTTATTTATAGTGAGCGAAGATTATGAATTACATTCTTGCCCTTTTGATTCTTCGGTTACAGATTTTTTAAATTCGATTGAAAAAAAATATTATGATTCGTTAAAAATTGTTCAATGCAATTTCGAATACGATTCGATTAGCTCGAAAAAAGCGCTGTATGAAGGCGCGAAGGCTTCGGCGTTTGTTATCCGCACGCATCGGTTTCAATCGTTAGCCGAGGTCGTAGCTGGCTTGCAAACGTTGCCTGAGAATGAAATTCACAAAACGATCCAACATCGCTTTAAACCTTTAACTTCCCAAACTCAGTTTACCGATCAAGTAAAACTAATCATCGGCGAAATCTCGCAAGGCCGAATTTACCAAGTTAATTTGACGGCTCCGCTGGTAGCCGATTGTTCTAACGATGGGTTACAGATTTTTAATCATTACCAAGCAAAATTCAATTCTGATTATAAAGCCTTTTTACCATTCGAAAAATATTCGATCATCAGCTTTTCGCCCGAGCTTTTTTTAGAGCGTAGAAATTCGCGTCTAATCACCCGCCCAATTAAGGGAAGCTCGTCAGCGCAAAATGATTTTTCAGTATCGCTGTACAAAAATCAAAAAGAAGAAGCTGAACTTTCGATGATCGTCGATTTACTGCGCAATGATTTAAATAGTTTAGACGAAAATAATGCTTCAGTCGTCACCGCCCACCGCGAAAAAATGCAGCTGGGTTACATACAACACACTTATTCAGAAATCGTAGTTGAAAATGATCAGCCCCTATCACGCGTTTTAGAAAAGACGATGCCGGGCGGTTCAATATCGGGCTGCCCCAAGCTAGAAAGCCTGAAGTTGATTAACGAGCTTGAACCTTACCGCCGCCAGGCTTACACCGGCGCACTTGGCTGGTGGCAGAAAAATGATTTCTGTTTGAATTTAACGATTCGAACTTTCATAAAGACCGATGATCAATTAATTTACCACGCCGGCTGCGGCATTGTGTACGATTCAAGCCCCGAAAGCGAGTGGGACGAGTTTCTACTTAAGACCGGAAGTTTAAATGTCACAGCGTAGTTTACCACCGCACGCAGGCGGCGATGTACTGCTGCACACATACGGAGATGTATTAGACACTTTCGTTTTTAAAAACGGGCTGATCTACTTAAAAGAATTTCATCTGGCGCGAAGTTTTGAAGCTTACCAACTTATTTTTCCACAGGCTTCGGGACTTTTTCACCATTTAAGTAAAATCTATGACCAACTCGAAAAATATTTACGTCCCGAAGAAGAGGAAACAGTGCGCCTGACTTTTTCGGCGCAGGTTCAAGGTCAACACGCCTATCAGATTGTTAAAAAGCTTCCGCTTTCGCACCCCGTCCATTTAGAAATGATAAGTTCGATCACGCATCCGGCGGGCCAAGGTTCACAAAGCTATAAGTGGGCTAACCGCGAAGCCTGGGCTACGCTGATGGCCGCAAGGCTGACTGACGCCGATGACGTGATTGCGGTGAATACTCTAGGGAAAGTCGTTGAAACCAGTCGCTTTAATTTATTTTTCTACGATCATAAACTTGATCAAGTGTTCACGCCCCCTTTGAATTCGGGCTGCATTAACGGAGTCTACCGCCGCTACGTACTTTCTGAAAAATGCATTGACCTACCGGTCGTAGGATTAAAACCCGTCATCGAAAAAGACATTTCTGTTGCTGAATTAGAATCTGAGCCCCATATTTATACCACATTCGTAGCGAATTCAGCTCGAGGAGTTTTACTATGCCAAATTACAAAAAGCCCAGTTCAGAAGAATTAAAGAAATCATTATCTGCGTTAGAGTTTTCAGTCACTCAACACGAAGACACTGAACCACCATTCAACAATAAATACTGGGACAACCACGAAGACGGCATCTACGTCGACATCGTAACCGGCGAACCGCTATTCACTTCAAAAGATAAATTCGATTCAGGCACGGGCTGGCCCTGTTTCAGCGCGCCGATCAGCAAAAGCACATTAACTTTTAAAGAAGATAAAAAATTGTGGAGCACCCGCACCGAAGTACGCAGCAAACTTGGCGATTCGCATTTAGGTCACGTCTTTGACGACGGCCCAGGGCCTGAAGGCGTGCGCTACTGCATTAATTCAGCGTCGCTGAGGTTTATTCCGAAGAGTGAATTAACGAATTCTGAATATGCCGAATGGCTGAAGATTTTCGAATAGCTTGAGCGGCACTTGATACTTTAGCTACGCTTGCTCGGTTTTTTGTACAACTGACAACGATGGAATGTCGGCTGGTTCGGGTTCTAAATTCATTGATGGGTAAAATGGAACAAACTTTTCTGAAATCATTTGGTGAAGATAATTGGCGACCTTAGTTCTGTCGTCTTCGACCTTCGGGAATACCAATGGTAGAAATTCGATCTCGCACAAGACTGAATTTAACTGCATTGATCGCCAGATTGCCGGAAAAAATGTTTGATCGCCGTACCAGCATAAAGAATCTCGCTGTGAAAAATAGACTGGCCCGCCGTTTACGCTACGAAAATTAAAAACAAAAGGGCGAATGGGTCTTTCGGCTAAACCCGCCGACATAATTAAAGTTTTCTTAAACGGTAAAACCTTCTCACCATCTGAAGCCACTGACTCGGCGTAAAGTACGACGCGAAAGCCTTCTTTTAAAACGCTGACAATGCCTTTTAATTCTTCATGAATGTTCATGCGGTTCTTACGATCCACGTAAGCGCATGCGCCTAAATCGGTAATTTGGCCCAGCACCGGCGTATTCTTCATTTCTAACGAGGTGATGAACACACTACCACGTAGCGCTTGTAAACAAACGATATCGATAAAACCCATGTGATTGCCGATCACTAATGAATTTTCATTTTCGGGAATATTTTCTTTGCAGATTAATTCGACGTTGAAAGCTTTCAACATTAATCTTGAAAAAAAGCTGGCGTTGTTTAAAAGTTTTTGACGACGTTTTACTAAATTTCGATTTAATGCGGTGTGAACTAAAGCCACTACAAAGAAACACAAAATCAAAGAAATGAAAAATAAAAGTCGAAATACTGCACGAACTTGATTGAATTTTTTTTGAACGGCCGACGGTCTAGTATCTTTTAAACTCATAGATTTGTTAACTTCCTGTTACCCTAGTCTATAATTAAAGAGGCCGCTTTGTATAGTCTATCAAAAACACTTTCCCACATTTCTCCGCTATGAATGGGCAACTGAATAAAGCAAAGGGCTTCGGGTTGGCGTAAACTTACCGACCTAAGTTGAGAGTACATTTCGCGCGCCGCCTGAGCTGGGTCAGTCGAAAGTTTTAAAAATTCAATTTTTTGAATCTGTTTTGTAGGTTTAACAATCTTTACGCCTTCAATCTCATCCGGCAGCTCGACCAATCGAGTGTTCAAAATATTTGAAAGTTCAGACAATTTCATCGCGGGGTTTCGGCAGATAATGAACGGAACCGTCGGCATATAGTGATGCTTCATATGCCCCGGAGCTTCTTTTCTATCGATTTGATCAACCCACTCGTAAACGAGTTTGGTTTTTGAAAGTGCTTGATCGATTTGCGATTGCAGAAGTGCACCTTTACGTAAAATAGCTAGTTGGTATTTTGCACCGAGGTCTTTTACAGACAGCACGGTCGACTCAATACCCACTTCACTTTGTTCGGCATCAATCACGTAAACGCTATCACCAAATTCTTCGCGCACGTGCTGCGCTTTAGTAGGACTGGTTCGGCCAAATTTATTTGCGCTGGGGGCCGCCAGGGGCACCCCAACTGACTGAATTAAAACTTGCGCCACAGGATGCGCAGGCCAGCGAATGCCGACCGTTTGCAGCCCAGCGGTTATTAAATCAGAGATCAGAGCCGACTTTGGCAAAACGATTGTTAGCGGCCCCGGCCAAAAAAGTTCAGCTAATGTTTCAGCCATCAAGTTCCAAGACTGCACGCAAGTTGTGGCCTGTTCGACAGAACTGACATGAACAATCAAGGGGTCAAAAAATGGGCGCTGCTTCTTCGAGAATATTTTTTTAATCGCGATTTCTGAATCAATGCGCGCCGCTAAGCCGTAAACGGTTTCAGTGGGAAAGCCCACAACTTCTTCTTGCTGAAGTAAAGTTGCGGCTTTTTTGATAGACAGTAGTTGCGCGGTACTAAGCATGACTTCAATTTAAATAAAGGGCTTAGCTCTGTCTAATTAAATCCATCGGATTTAACTTTTGCAGCGGCTTTAGGCCAAAATAGATCGCCAAAAACGAAATCGGCACTATTAAGACAGCTAAATACACTAAGTACTGCCAGTCGTAGACGGTCGTAATATTGAATAAAAAAGTCAGTAGTAGTTTAGCGGCAACTAATCCAAGCAAAATTCCTGATACAATGGATATACTCATGAGTACAAAAAACTGAATAAAAATTGCTTTTCTGATTTGCCCTTCCGTGGCGCCCAGAATTTGCACTAGGTTCATTTCTTGTAAACGCTCACGAATCTGCGTATTTAGCAGAATCACAAACACAAATAAACCCACTGAAACCGCTAGCCAAGCCATCATCTGCAGGCCCAAAGCCATTTGATCAATATACTTAAGTGAATTCTGAATTGTTTTTGAAACATCAATTACCGATACGTTCTTGAACTTCTGCACAACTTCTTGCTGAAACTTCTTAATTAAACTTTGGGGCTTAGCTTGCGCGGTTGCTACTGGCTGTGCCGTCGTGGGCGAAATGGTTTGCGCGCCAATTTCTTGCGAAACCGAAGTTAAGAAGATTTGCGGAGCATCTTCTAAAACACCCGTCGGAAATAGAATAAAGAAATTTGGTTGAAAGCTAGTCCAGCGCACTTGTCGGATCGAACTAACTTGCGCTTTCATTTCAATGCCCTGAACGTCGAAAGTCATTTGATCGCCGACTTTCACCCCTACACGCTCAGCGTAGCGCTCTTCTATCGAAATCTGCGGAAGTTCGTCTATGTTCTTATGAATGCCCGTAAATTTACCCGCAACCACTTCTTCTGAGGGCTGCAAAGCATCGCTATAGGTTAAATTGACGCCGCGGTTTCGGAAGCGGGCTTCGTTTTCAGCTTCGCGGGTTTGAAACCCGGTATCTTGCACAATACGCTCGTATGGCAGATCATTGATTTTTAAAATTCGTGACCGAACCAACGGGCTAAATTTTAACTTCGAATCAAGAACACTTTCTGACATCTGCTGCAGCGGCGCTACTTGCTCGGGTTGAATATCGAATAAAAAAAGCTGCGGAATTTGCGAAGTTTGTTCGGGGCGAATCTCTGACAAAATTGACGATTTTAAATGCGGAAGCAAACTAAGCACTAACGTCGCTAGACTCATCGTCGTAAATACTAAACTGGTCGAAGCGGCCCGGCGGGTAAGCCCTTTAACCGCGTACCTCGTCAGCCACGAAAATCTTGCGGCTGATTTTTCAAGCAAGAATAAAATAAATCTATTTAAGTAAGAAAATAAAACGACTAAAAAAACTAAGGCTCCAACAAACCCGCTAGCAATTTTAACTGAATGACTTTGCCAAACTGATAGTACCCAAAAAAGCGTAAGAGATAAAACTAACCAAAAGTAGTACAGCTTATTACGTTTGGTTTCAGAAAAGGAATTTTGAAAAAGCTGTAAAGCTTGTAATTCAAAAATTTGTAAGATCTGGGGTACGGTCATCAGAAGGGGACCAACAATACCAACAAGCGATATGATTACTAACGAAAGTAAATCAACGCTCAAAGCAACGGGAAGTTGAAATTGGTTGGTGATTAGACTTTGCAGTCCGGGTAAAACGATACTGACGAAAAGAATACAAAGTAAGCACGATACCACAGCGATAATAAAACTCTGTAATATATAGATCGCTAAAATTTTTCGGTCGCTTAAGCCTAATGTTTTAAAAATGGCTATGCTCTTTTTTTTCGTTTGAAATATCCATTGCAGTAAGTAACTACCGCATAGAAAACATAATCCTAGCGCGACTAGCGCCACTAATCCCAAGTAGTCGGTAAAATACTTAAGTACTCGGTTAGAATCTTGTTCGCTATCAACAACGGATTCAATCTGTACGACAGGGTCTTTAACGATTTTTTCGATGCGACCCTTAATTGCCGCTATACTTTGATTAGCGTCCACTTTGTACAACCAATTTTCGGTGAAGGTACTTCCGGGCTTAATTAACTGCGATGCCGCTAGATAATTCTGATGAATTAATACTCGCGGTGCGAAGCCTGTTCCGCGAAATAATCGAGATGGATCTTCAAGAATGACTCCCGAAAATTCGAACTGCGCTTCGCCAATATCGACTTGGTCACCTAGTTTTAGCTGTAAAATTTCTTGCACTTCGGGGTCAACCCACACGCGAGCTTTATCTGAAGCTAAACCTCCATCAGAAAATTTGAATTCTCCGTAAAGCGGATAATTCGAATCGAAAACGCCAACGCTGGTTAAGCGCGCGTCGTCTTTTGTTCGCAGCATCGAAAATAACGAATAGAAATGCGTTTTCTTAGCGTGCGTAAAAGTGTTTTCCCAAGTTTTTATTTCTTCAGGCGAGAATGCGCGACGAGCATTAATAGAAATGTCTCCGCCCATAACAACTTGCGCTTTTTCGGCGGTCTGAAATGATAAGCTTTGTTGAAAAATCTGTAGAAGAAAGAACCCGACTAATCCCAACGTAAAATTGAAGATTAAAAAAGCAGTAATTTTTCTAAAACGAACAAGCTCTAGAAAACTAAGTTTTAATAGCGTCGTTAATTTCAATTTAAACGACCGTCTTTAAGCACGAAAATGCGATCACAGCGTTTAGCCAGTTCCATATCGTGCGTGACTAATACAGTTGTTGTTTTCGTTTGGCGAACTTGTTCGAAGAATAAGTTCATTACTTTAACGCCTGTTTCGCTGTCTAGGTTTCCGGAAGGTTCATCGGCCAGAAGCAAACTGGGTTTTGTGATCAAGCCCCGCGCTAAAGCTAAACGTTGGCACTCACCGCCACTCATCTCGGTCGGTTTGTGTTCGGCTCGGTGGTGCAAGCCCACTTGCTCTAAACGCGCCAAAACATCGGCTTGGGTGAACGGGCGATTTAAAATTTCTAAGGGTAAACTTAAATTTTCGTATGCTGTTAAATGCGAAATCAAATGAAACTGCTGAAATACGAAACCGATGTTCTGCGCGCGAAATTTTGTCATTTCGGCTCGTGATAAGTTTTTGATAGACTGATTATTGATTAGAACTTCGCCTTCATTAAAGCTATCAAGACCAGCGACTAAACTTAAGAATGTAGACTTACCGCTACCCGACGCGCCCACGACCGCGACGATCTGACTAGTGTCGACCTCTAGGTTTAGATGTTTTAGAATCGAAAGTTTTTCGGTTCCGGTTTGGTAGCTCTTAGATAAGTTTTTTATTGATAAGCTCATAATTCTTTCTTTAAGAAAGCATAGATGCTGTCGGCTACAACGACGTGACCTTTTTCATTCGGGTGAATGGCATCGGCTTGATTAAGATTTGGTTTACCCGCAACTTTTTCTAGTAAAAAAGGCGCAAGTGTTACTTTATATTTTTTTGCAAGGCGCGGAAAAATCTGAGCGAATTTTTTTTCGTATTCTTTTCCGTAATTAGGCGGAACGTAAAGCTGTCCCAAGATCACGCGCTGGTTATTTTCTTTGGCCCATTGTAAGGCTTCAGCTAGGTTTTTTTCGGTCTCTTCCACTTTTAGCCCACGCAGGCCGTCGTTACTACCCATTAAAATGAAAACAATTTCGGGCTTGTTTTTGGTGACCCACTTCAAGCGACTTAAAGTTGAAGCACTGGTCGATCCGCTTGATCCCGCGCTGACGACTTCCCAATCAAGTTTATCGGCTTTGATTTTTTTTTGGATTAACTGAGGAAACGCCGTTTCTTGAGCGACACCGTAACCTTCGGTTAACGAGTCTCCTAAGAAAACAATTTTCTTAGCTACGGCGATTTGCGAAATAAGAAGAGTGGTAAAAAAAAAGATCTTAAGCATACCTTAAGATCTTAATCTGTTTTTAACCTGCAGAGCAGGAATTTTTATTTTGCAGAGCAGATATTTAGACCTGCAATGCAAATTTGAAAATAGTCTAGAGCAACAAAACTAGTAACGGTTTCCGCCGCCGCCGTAACCGCCGCCGTCACGAGAACCACCGCTGCGATTTCCGCCGCCGCCTCCGCCGCCACCTTCACGACCGCCGCCACCACCGCGTGGACCACCACGGAAACCGCCGCCTCCGCCGCCGCCACGTGGACGATCTTCTTGTGGTTTAGCTTCAGAAACACGTACTGGACGGCCGCCAATAGTTTGACCATCCATTTTAGAAATGGCTTCGTCAGCTTGTGAGTCGTCTTCGATTTCTACGAATCCGAAACCCTTGCTACGGCCCGTCATGCGATCCATAACAACTCGAGCAGAAAGCACATTACCAAATGATGTAAATGCTTGTTGAAGTTCGTCGTCAGTTACAGAGAATGCTAAATTCCCTACGTATAATTTTTTTGCCATTTCGTCCTCCGAAGGCTTTTTTGTTCTTAACCCCGGAAGCCAGAACGAACTGAAATAGTCACGCCAACTACGACACGGGATCTTGTTTGATTAGGCTAAAATGAGCCTTCTCTTCAGACAAGTTTTTTCATAAATGGATTCAAAAATCAAGAGTTTGGGCGGTGCCTAAGCGCGCCTTGATCAGTGCACGAATCTCAACTTTAGTCTTGTCGATCGTGCCGTTTATCTCAGCGCGATGCGCAGTGATGGGCCAGTTAACTAATCTTCGTCGTCTTCGGGGTCAATTGGTGCTCGCTGAATCGGCTTAGGTAAAATTGTTAATTTAACAGCCTTCGTTGCGCTGAAATTCGATAATAAATTTGTGTAACGAGCGGCAACAGTTGTCTCTGGCGAGTCAGAGACTTTTTGAATCAGCTCACGCTCGCGATTGAAATTCATTTGATGCATATCTTCAATGATATGGCTTTGCCAAACTAAACCAGCCGGTGCAATCACGCGATCTTTAAAATCTAACGGTACTAAAAACGGAATTGTCTTTCCTAGAAATATCGGCAGAGGGCGGTATTGATCAGGATGATTTTGTAAATCAAAATTGACAGATTGCAAGTACGCTAAATTAATTATTTGAGAACAGTAAGCCATCGAACTTGCATTCACTAAACCCTTCGCGAAAACTAATGCGTTTGGTCCGTACACGTATTGGCGCATTTGATTAAATACGCGCGGAAGCAATTCGCGGTTGTACCATTCGTCTGCACTTTGTTGCTTCGCTTTTTCATATAGTGACATTGTTTCGTTTTTTGTAATCCGTGCTGGCCATTTATGTCTTTTACTTTGAACAACACTTGGCTTTAGGCGACCATTCTCATTTGCAACCATATCTGATTCATAACTTTCCCATACGATTTCTAGGTAGCCACGCGCTTCAATTTGCTGCACGTAAGCGTTTCGCATTTTTTCAGCGTTATACTGCGCAAAGCCAATTCGTAGAAATCTTTCGGGATAGGCAAACCCTTCGGGGCTCATCAGTCTAACATTACCAAGGCTATCATTTTGCGGAAAGATATCCCAAATCCAGGCCAATGAAATACCTGTCATTGCATCCGTTTTTATTTCGACTAAACCACTATGTGAATAGCCGCGCGAGATCTCTGGGTCACGAGCTTCTTGCAGTGCGCGCTCTTCATCTTCGGTTAAAAAGTGATTTTCTTTTAATTTTTGAGTGGCTCGATCTGCGACCGCACTTGTTGCAATCGGTATATTTTTATAGTTGCTGATTAGATCAAACTTTTTAGCAATTTTTTGATCTTCAGCAGTCGCTGGCTGAACTCCCATACTAATCATGTAAGCCTGACCGCCTAATGAATATTCAAGTGCTAAATCACCGCTTCTTAATTGCAACAATTCAGTTTGTCCGTTGCGTACAAGTTTATACTTCGCCATTAAAATTTCAGACAATTCGATTTTTAATTCAGCCAAACGAGTTTTTAAATTTTGTAGTGCTTCATAATTTTTAGTTTCAATCGCATGCTTTACATAAACGGCAATTAAAGCACGACCTAGATGTCGATTTTGCTGACGAGTTCCGATCATATACTGCGGCTCAAGTGCGTAAGATAGATTTTCATCAGCCCACATTTCGAAAGCAGTCTGTTCAGGTAAAGAACTGTACAAATGGCTTTGCGTCGCTAAATAAGACAACACCTGTAGAATGTTGCTTTTCTCTGTTAGGTATCTTTGCATTGCACGATCTTCGATATAAGTTGCTCGCTTCTTGGCTGCAGCAGAACCCTTTGAATTAAGAATTTCTTTGTTAAAAATAGGCTCTAATGCCAGTAACGGGAATGGCTGCACTTGTTGAAGGGCCATCGTTAAAATAAGCGCATGCGTTTCGGCCTTTTGCGAAGGTGGTAGATAATCTGCTTGTCTTAAAAATGCGTAAGACAATGCAGCTAAATCTCGGGATGAATTTAAATACTTATAATACTCGGATACTTTTTTTAACATGGCGGCTGAAACGGAACTTTGCGCCGTTTTAGCTTGGATCGTTTGTTGTGCTTTCGCGACGAAATCCTCGTAGCCAATGCGTACTAAGAACTCTTGAGCTTCGCCATAACTTGGCTGAATAGCCGTTGTTAAACGCAGTTGATTGTTATTTTGGCCATTCGCCGCAATACAGAACAATACTATTAAACCTAGAATTGATTTTCTCATATCTAGTATTTCTTCAAATCTGAAGCCCTATTATTTCAATCAGAATCTTATCACATCAATTAGCTTACTTATGACCGCGAACCCTTTAGCGATGAACGCTAATTGTCAGCAACTGTTAGTTTTATAACAGCACGGATGTTCATTATGAGATTTGGTGGCTATTAATATTTATTCTGTTTAAACGATATTCACATCAGGCACTGTGTGCTTGATCCATGCCGAGTAATAGTTCTTGCGCGGTTTGTATTTCACGAAGCCAAACGCTTCTAATATGTTCTGCTTTAAATAGCTTGTGCAGATTTTAAAATCACGGCCCCAGTTCACTAAGCGTAAAAAGGGCCGAAATGGCCAGAAGCCCGAAGAACTTGACCGATCGCCCATTCGCTACGTAATACAAAGTGAACCGAGTCTTTTCTTGAAAGCGGGCGAAGGCTCTTTCGGCGACTGCATTCGGGTATTGAGGAGAGGGTCGGTTTTTTTGTGTTTAGCCAGCTTCTCATTCTTAGTCAGAGCACGGGCTGCGCGCAAAATTACCGGCAAATTATCGAATTCCAAGAGGTCGCATAACCGAAGTGACACTGTTCAAAGTTATTACACCCTTCGCATATGGGTGGCGTACCGCTCCAACCTGCGGGCGTCGAACACCCTGCAGGCACACCCGGGACAGGTACCGCCTGCGCTGGCCAGTACTTCAGAAATTCTGACGAGGGGCCACCTGGGCATGTCGGGTTCACTCCGGCGATCGTCGACAACCCAAAAGCTAACCAGTTTGTACCATTACAATAAAGCGGGCTGCCCGTTGCACCGTCGTAGGCTTGACCGCCCTTCACAGAACAAGCATTACCGACCGCTGCCGCCATAGGCCGAATCATTCCAGACACGTCAAGAGGCACCTGCGGATTTGTCGTACCGATACCAACGTTTCCGTTCGCCAAATTGATGACTAGCTTTTCAGTAAATGCACCAGCGTCTCCACCAACCGTCGGGCTGACGCCTCTGAGTGCAAAAAATCGAGCCCGCGAATCAATGACAGACCACTCGTATGAAGGATGCGCCGGATTATTATTGTAGTGCATACGAACCCCTTTTTCGCCATTCGTTGTATCACCTAGTGCGAAAAAACTGACATTAGCGTCGGCAGTTGAACCAATTTGTAATTGTGCTTGAGGGTTATCATTTTTAATTCCGACATTTCCACCCCCATAATAGATATTACTCGGATTAAACGGACTGATTTGCCAAACGCTATCGGTCTGACTACCCAACGAAAAACATTCCGAAATATTTCCGGCTGCGTCGCGCTTAATTTTTAGCGTAATAACATCAGGCCTTATATTCTTTACCGAACCTGTATCGCCTACTTTCGACAATTCAATTTTTAAATCGGCACGCCCCTGAGTAGTAAAGCCTGCATCGGGCACCCAGTTATCTACAGCAAATTTTTCAAACCGCAGCTGTCCCGTTTTATCTAACGCCCCCACATTGTATTGAGCCACGCCTAAGGCATCATTGATGGCTGGCACATCAAAACCAGAAGGTTGAGGGTTTCGACCGCCAAATGAAAAACCGCAAGCTGCTTTTTTATTTAATAAATTTCTAATTTCAGCCGTTACTTCGCGCTGCTGATCTTTTGCCTGTAAACCCTTTTGTTGCTTCATTCCTGAAGTCAGCATACTGGATATTCCTGCCGCAATAATTGCAAACAGACCTATCACAACAAGAACTTCAATTAGACTGAAACCTTTTTGACCAGACTTCGCAATAGCAGCGTTCATCGATAAAGCCAAGTCTTGCATTTCATCGTCTTTTCGCAAACTAATCGGAATGAACTCTGCTTGGTTTGTTTCGACATACTGGTTTAAATTTTGCCGCATTTGATAAAGTGGACCCGCAATTTTGTGACTTAGTTTCAGCCATGAATAAACTATAAGGCCCGCTGAAAAAATGAGACCTAAAATAACATAAATAAAATAAACTGTTTTGAATTCTCGCAATAACGTAATGAACTGATATAATTGATAGTTTTGCGTTTCGGTGTATTGATTTAAAATAAATAAATAAAATAGCGCGGTCGCCGATAAAACTGAAAAAACCGATAGCAAGCAGCTCGATAGTATGACCTTAAGTATAAGTATCTGAATTGGTTTATAAATGAAAAAAGTTCTGCGACGATTCTTTGGCTTCATGATTTCCCCAATGTTTGTAACACAGTAAAGCATTTAAATCGGCAATGGTTGAGTCTAGTTTTACGATGGCTACCGTTTGTGATCATCGGCAACAGTGCTTTAGTACAGCTACACTACCAATATAAAAATCTTGAGGTAAATCGGAATATTTGCTGGAAAAATACATAATCTTCCAACTTGTCGACTTGCAGAAATATTCTGAACTGTGCCCACCAACTTATCATTTGAATAGTAGTCAAAAATACCTAATGTATTAAAAATGGGTCGTTTTGAAATAATCAAAGGTTGGTCGGGTATCTTAATAGTATGCTTTCCAAAAGTATTTACGTGCGAATAGTTAGCTAAAACCGAATCAATATTTAGCTTAGATATTTCAGCAGATTTATATTTTTTAAATAAATATTTAACCTGATATACTTCGTTGTCTTTAAAAATTTTTATTTCTCGGCTTCCGAGGCGCTTTTCAACCTGCGCGATTATTTCGTTTTTAATATTTTTTATAACTATGTTTTGAATCGTTAGCGATTGATCTTGCCAAATCCCAAAAAGCATTTCAGTTTTCTCAAGATTAAGCTCTGAAGCACGCTTCGCTACAATCTTCCAAATTGTTTCGGATGATAGCTGAAGATTTTCTGCTAAAAATTTTTTGCGATATCTTAGACATAGTACAATAAGAATTGTAAATCCAACAATGACTGCAAAAAATAAGTAAGCCAGACAAGCTTGGTCGTAGCACATTCGCTTTAGTTCCTTATAAAATACTAAGCGTAGCACAGTATTTAAAATATATACTCTCGCCAAAAGTCTTGAGTTTACGGCTCATAACTATCGTGACAAGCTCTTTTTTAAAAGTTTGAAAAAATATTTTACCTATTCTAACATCAGTAAAAATATTCACACAGAGCAGGAAAGCATATGAAAAAGAATTTTATCAGCGTGGTTTTGATAGCATCGATTCTCACTTTGTCTTGTTCTAAAAAATCTGATGACACTGTCACAGACGGCGACGAGGCTTCATCAAATATTTCAGAATCTGCCATGGCTGAAGCCGGCCAGCAAACAACGGCATCAGAAGGCTCTACTGCTTTTAATTTAAATGAAGTAAATGATATGGCCACTGATTTTCAATCGATGGATTTTGTTGACCCACAAGATGATGTACGACCTTTCGCTGCCTGTAGCTTTAGTTCGGCTCGCACAACGTGCACAAACAATGTTTCAACGCTTAACTGGAATGGCTGCAACGTTGGACTTGCCACGCTTTCTGGCGGTTGGTCAGAATCATGGAGTTCAGGGTTTTGCGCAAATGGCGCTTCGCCGGGTATTCTTATTAACGGCGCGTCGGTCACACGCGCATCAAGTGGTCAAACTTTAACGTTCGCCTCGGCAGCAAATCTTGTTACTAACACGACGGCGCATACAGCTTATGACGGTACCTCGATCGGTTCAGGAGTAACCACTTCAATGGCTGCAGGTACTCGCACGGTCGTCATCAACGGAATTCGTAAAATTTTAACGGGACCACGCGGACGAACGTTATTTGATCATTCAATCACTTCAACAGGGCTTAGTGTTGCAGGAACTCGCGCGGCGGGAACCCGCATGATTACGGGCAATTCGACTCTTTTTCATAACATTGCTCAGTACAAAGCCGTTCATACCTTCAATTCAGTTGCTTGGGGCTCTTCGTCTTGCTGCTATCCAACGTCAGGCTCGATTAGCTCTACGTTAACTGGTAGTCGAACAGGTAGCGTGACGCTCGCATTCACAGCTTCATGCGGACAGGCGAACTTCACCGATACAACAGCAACCATTACGCCGATTACTTTAACTCAGTGTAATTAATTTTTACTGAGTTAAAGAGCACTGAATTTAGGTTAGGTTTATGAGCCCTCAGTGGTGATGTGCTTGACCGTGCAAGCCGTGAGCGTGTCCGTGAATCACTTCATCAGCCGTCGCTTCGCGTATAAGCATGACCTCGATATCAAAAACTAAATCAACTCCCGCTAAAGGATGGTTACCATCTAAAGTGACGTGAGTTTCTGTCATTTTCGTAACTTTTACGACGCGAGTTTGAGATTCCATCTGCAGTTGTAAATGGGCTCCCATTTCTAATTTTAAGTGTGATAGCTCTTCTTTCGGAACTTCCATGATCATATCTTGACGAAATTCTCCGTAAGAATTTTTGGCCGACAAAGAGACTTGTTTTTTATCGCCTTCATTCATTTTAACTAGTTCGGCTTCAAGTGCCGGAATAATTTGTTGGCGGCCTTCTAGAAATGGCATTGGTTGGTTCGGTTCTGACTTATCAAGAACTTCACCGGTTGCATTTTTTAAAGTGTATGTGAAAGCTATAACGCGGGTTGGGTTAGTAGTAGACATGGTAGTGCCTGCCTTTCGTGATTTCGATCTTGTTACTCTACGAAGGTCTAGTGTTATCTTGGAAAAAGTATCAGAACAAGCCAAAAACGAGATAACGAATAGTTATGTTGTGTATAAAACATTAGCTATTGAATCGATCAGTTCTGATACATTACAATATATGTATATGTTGGCAATCGCAGACGCCTACACAACAAGCTTCAAGGCTCTAGTCCTTAACGCAAGTTACGAACCTCTCCGTATTATTTCTTGGCAAAAAGCTCTTATGATGTGGTTTCAAGACAAAGTAGAGGTTCTAGAATACCACACAGCCTTTGCCCGGTCGGTCAGTGACGCCTTCAAATTACCAAGTGTGTTAAGACTGAAAACCTATATCCGCCCGCGCCGAAACGATGGCGTTCGCTTCTGTCGCGAGAACGTTTACATTCGCGACAATTACACCTGCCAGTACTGCGCCGAAAAGCTAGATTACAAAAATTTAACGATCGATCACATTGTACCCGCTTCTCACGGCGGACCCAAAACATGGACAAATATGGTTACCGCCTGCAGGCCGTGCAACCAAACGAAAGCCAATCGTACTCCCGAAAAAGCAAAAATGCCTTTACTGCGCCCCGCAAAAGCACCGGCGTGGCTGCCCATTATTGAATACGATACGATACCTGGCGGTGCGCCAATTTCATGGCTAGATTACTTGCGGTTTAAAACTAATTAAGTAAATTGAGCCATGTCGTTTGAAGTAAAACAAATTTCTGCCTCGGAAACAATTGATCTACGTTCGCGAATTTTACGACCCGGGCAAGGCATCGAACTTTGCCATTATCCTGAAGATAATTTTGCAACTAGTTTTCATCTTGCCATTTTTCATGATGGGCGCATCGTATCGAACGGAACTTTTCTACAACAGGGTCACAATGATTTTTCACACGCTCAAAAACCCTATCGCTTGCGCGGAATGGCGACCGATACACTTTACCAACGCCAAGGTCTAGGGTCCCTCATAATTAGCGAAGCGCTCAAAGAATTAAATTTACGTGGTAGTGATTTTATTTGGTTTAACGCACGCACCAGCGCCGAAATTTTCTACCAAAAATTAGGATTCAAATGCGAAGAGCAAATCTTTGATATCCCTCTGATCGGGCCTCATAAAGTCATGTACAAGTGGCTGTAGTGCTAGTAAAGTTTGTAGATGATTATATCACTTACACACAAGCTGCTCGTTAAAGAATTTATCGAGATTGTCTCTGAAACAAATGGGATCTCTTTAGTCGATACTTTAGACCTAATGCTTTCATCTTCGTTAAAAAATAAAAATGTTGAAGCGTACAGTTGGGTCGTAGAATTCAAAACTTTACTAAATAAATTTATTACAAATGAAGTCGATTTAGGAACAGTCCGTGAACACCCCTTCAATTTAGTTTTAGAAGAATTCTTTCGTCGCTTTCCGCTAAAGTACAAAGAAGAGCATATTCATTTATCGGGGTCTTTGACCGCTGATTTTATTTGGTCAAAGCTGCAACCCCTGATCGAAGGTCCGCACGCAGCCATTTACGAGAAGAAAATTAAACATGTTTACGGAGAAAAAGCTTGGCCGATTAAATCGGCCGACGATGTTGACAGCCTTATTCGCTTAAAAGATACAGAAGGCTTCACGACTTACTTACGAATTCTATTTTTAGCCAGCTTAGTTTTTATTTCTCGCGAGGCTCACGCTGATGCGGCTTACCACATGGCAAACGAACTTTATCACCAGCATAACGTAGGTTCGATTCGATTAAAATTTATGCTCAATCGGGCTACCTCTAAGGCCGACGATAAAATTCCCGGGTCAGATCAGGTCACTTCTGAAGATGTTTTGCTTGGTTTATACGAAGGATTTAAAAAATTTCAGAACGAAAATAAAGACTTCAAGTTTATTTTGTCTCCGTCATTTCGCAAAGAAATTACTTACTTTGACGAAAACAAATTTGCAGCCCGTAAAGATCACTTCATGCATCAGATTGATGAAATTTTAGGTTTAATCGAAAAGCATCCGGGTTTAGCTGATCATTTATTAGAAGTGGATACGGTCGGCGACGAACGCGAAATGTACCGTAAAGAACATTTCTTTGAACTGCAGCATGGTTTTCGAAAATTGCAGTACCGTGGTTTTAAAATTAAATCTCACCACGGTGAAACTTGGCATACCCTAAAAAAAGGCATTCAAGCAGTCGACAACGCTATGAACATTTGGCACATCGATACTTTAGAGCACGGTATCAGTTTAGGCATTAACCCTAATTTATATTTTCATAAACTTTACCAACGCATCATCCGACATAATCTAGCCAGCATTCCCGTAGCTTCAGGCACGACTGATTTTAATGAGCTGATGGATTTAGGCTGGGCCAATCACCGGCACGTCTTGCAAAAAATTCTGTCAGGCGAAGTCTTAGATGAAAAAGATCGTACTCGCTTTTTAAAGGCAAAATTTCATACGGCGCGCGAAGTTGAACAGTACCAACATGACGTATTAAACCGCCTGATTCAAAAGGGTGTTTCGTTAATTGCCCTACCTTCTTCTAATAATAAACTAACGGGCAAGTTTGATGATTACAAAGATCACCCATTTTCGTGGTGGGAGAAAAAAGGTGTACAGTTGGGTGTCGGCACTGACAACTACATCACTTTAAACACTAATTTTATTCACGAGATGTTAATTCTTCTGTTAACAGATCCCAATAATTTAAAAATTACCAAGTTGTTGATGGTAACCACCGGTGAAACTCGTCGACCGTTCATCAGCCAGTTACTTTGGAAAATGCGTAAAGATGTGAATGCACATGTCTGATCTGAGTACGGTCAAACCTTCGCCTCAGACCGTAAAAGCTTTTGATACCCGTCCCATATGGCGCAAAGTTTTAAGCAAAGATATGCTGATCATTTTTATATTGGGCTTTGCCAGTGGTTTGCCGCTATTATTAACTGGCGCCACATTAAAGCAATGGCTAGCGCAAGATAAAATCGACATTAAAACAATTGGCTTTTTTAGCTGGGTTGGTATCGCCTACTCTTTCAAATATTTGTGGGCTCCGCTATTAGACCGTTATTTTTCAGAAAAAGTTGGGCGCCGAAAAACGTGGATGCTTTTTTCACAAATTGGTTTAGTGGTCGGTATCGTAATGATGGCCGGTCAAGTGCCGTCGATGGATCTAACCACACTGGCCGCTTGGGCGGTGTTTGTCGCCTTCATGAGCGCCACGCAAGATATCGCCATCGATGCCTATCGTCGCGAATTTTTAACTAATGAAGAAATGGGTTTAGGTTCGTCAATGGGCGTTTACGGATACCGCGTCGCCATGCTTGTTGCTGGCGGAGTCGGAGTTTCATTCGTAGCTGACACCGCATTCGTCGGTGACAAAATTTCTTGGAATCAGCTTTATTATATCATGGCTGGAATACTGGCTTTCTGTGCTGCGGTTACTTTTTTTATTCCAGAGCCCGAGAAAGAAGCGGCACCTAAATCAATTCTTGAAGCTGTGATTTCACCCTTCATTGAATTTTTTAAACGGCCCGAAGCGGTTACGATTTTAATTTTTGTTTTCGCATTCAAACTTGGGGATCAGATTTCTGGAAGTTTACTGACCCCATTCTATAAAGACATCGGTTACCAAAATGCTGAAATCGGTTTGATTACTAAAAGTTTTGGTTTGTTCTCTTCGCTGGCGGGCTTGTTCGTGGGCGGCTTGGCTCTTTTAAAGTTTGGAATTCGCAAATGTCTTTGGGCATTTGGAGTTCTACAAGCTCTCTCGACAGCATCATTTGCTTTAGTCGTTTATACGGGCCCGGTGCTTTGGTCACTTGCAGCCACGGTGATTTTTGAAGATTTTTCTTCTGGCATGGGAACAGCGGCATTTACCGCATACTTAGCTTCGATCACGAATAGAAAATTTACCGCAACTCAGTTTGCACTACTAACAAGTGTTGCGACGCTTGGTCGAACTGTCTTTTCTGGATTCGGGGGAGTTTTACAAGTGGCGGTTGGTTGGGCTAATTTCTTTTACTTTGGGGCCATCATGGCAATTCCGGGTTTAGCACTTCTATGGTGGCTAAACAAAGTTCAAAATCGTAAGTTGGCCACTGACTTATCGCAGACTACATAGCGTACTAGCAAATACTTTATTGCGCAGGCTCATCAGTAGGCGGTTCAACCGAAGTTACCTGGCAAGCATAGCCCGGACGAAGAAAACTTTCTTTTTCGGTCGAAGCTGGCTTACGAAGCTTTACACCAGTCATATCTCCGGTAAAAGTTTCTAGGCATTGATCTAAATCTTTTAACGAAGCTAATTTAACTTTTTCGTTTTCAACTGCATAACTGGTAAAAACGTAAGTTAAATCTGATTCTCCCATCAAACGACTTTTATGATCGTTATCAGATTCGACTTTCACTCCTGATTTTAGAACTTTTTCAGGAATTAAACCAAACATTTGAATAACCGAGGCTTGTGCGCTTTTTTCAGAGATTTGTTTAAACCAGTAATTCAAATGTTTGTGAAACGGCTGTTTGGTCTCGGCCGATAGTTGATTCATCACTTCGACCATCACGTATTGACCCTTCGTAGTCTTTTCAAAAGACATTTCGTGATTAAACTTAAAAATTATTCCGCGATCCGCCAAGTACGATAAAAAATCGTTCGAGAATTGAAGACGCGGAACATTCAAACGCTCGGGTAATTTTTTTAAAGAAGCTTCAAATTGCTCGGTTGTCGGAAATTCATAGTCAGTTTTGATTAATTCGCGACCTAAGTATTCAGCAATTGAACCTTTACACGGAAGCTTTGAATCTAATTGAACCTTACCGCGACTTTCCATTTTTACGAACTGAATTGAAACAGTGACGGCACCGTCTAAGTCTTTCTGAATTTGAATTTGCGAAGAATCTGCACGTTTAATTTCTAAAATATGAAAGCGCGAAAGTAGCTCGGGGTGTTTTCTAAACTCACTTAAGTAAACCGAAAGTCTATCAGCCCATAATGGCTCATCAATTTCACGGCACTTCGCATCGATTTCAGTTTTTTCGACTTCGCGAGTCGTTACCTCTGGTATATGAAATAAAATATTATTCTGCGCAGCCATACCTAGTATCTGTTGAATTTCAGAATTTTTGTAAACTTGCGAAACTGACGCTGGTAAACGCACCTGCGATGAAAAACAGCCAGTCAGCCAAATTGTTGCTGCCCCGACTAATACAATAGATAATAATTTACGGAATGCCATCCTAGCCCCCAAATAAAGAAATCATATTCTTCAGTCTTTATCATACGAGAACCTGGCAAAAAAATCTATGCTTGGGCAATTATGATGCTCTATACAGACCTAAGATGAGATACCTTTATCGTCTGACATAACGCTGGACTAAGCTTATGGCCAGGTCTCGGCATTGCGGTAGATTAATTTCGGGCTCAGCGTATTTTTTTCAATAATTAATCTGTTCGCCTAGAAATTGTCTAGGGTGGGTTCACTACACGTGTGCGCTCGAAGAAAGTATTTACTTCTCCGGCCGTTAAAACAATATTCCAGTATGATACTTCGTCTATTTGACCTTGAAAAAAAGTAGTTCCGGCAATGTCACGACCGATGAATAAGGTTGAACCTGCTGCTGTGGCCGCCGTCGCGCCCATTGTACATGTTGAATCGAGCGCACCATTTATGTAAATATTCGTCGTTGTTCCTGTTAAGGTAACCGCAACGAATTGCCAGGTGCTAAAACTAAGCGAGGCCGCTGAAGTGCAAGTTGTGCCGGTGATGCTATGACGAATTCGACCGCTGGATAAAATTTCGATACCGTAGCCGGTGCCCGCAGTATTTGTTCCGTAAAAAGTAACTGGTAAAGTGGTACCGGTTGAGGTCGGCCTAACCCAAGCCGCAATTGTTCTGGCGGCACTTCCTGTGGGTAATGTCGACGCTGCAACCGAAATATAATCATCTGTTCCGTCAAAGTTAACACCTTGCGAGCGCTCGGTACCTACGTACGCCATTCCGGTGCCATTTGTATTATTAGCGACTGCATTGACCGGAGTCGCGCCACCGCCCCCCACTAAACCTGTGATCGCAGCACCATTCGCAATAGCACCCACCGCACCGTTCATCGGAAATCCACGATAAGCGTTCGTGTATCGTGGCATTGTGTTCAGCCCCATGTCCAGCGCGCGAGTCGCCGTTGGATATAAATTTGCCTGCGGTACCGTTGTCGGCGTTCCGCAAGCGCCCGCGATATAGCGTAAATGCGCTTCGGCATCTCCGCCTGCTTCGAAAAATTCCATCACGATATCGTATTTTTGATTTGCAACGAACGTGAAAGTACCGTTGTCGTTTGTAGCTGCATGGGCGGTATAATTATTAATGATTAAAGTATTATTGATCCATAATCTGAGACCGTCGTCCGAGCGAGTTTGAATACAGTAAGCCCCACTTGTCGGAGCAGTAATCTGGCCTGTCCAACGAGCTCCGAAATTATTGACTCCACCCGCTGGATTCGTACCAGTTCCCCAAGCGAACGCGACCGTTCCGTCGATACGAGAATTTACTAAAACGGATAATGCATCTTGCGGAGGCGCTCCACCCGAAGTTGTCGAATAGTAACGAGCGTTTAAACCAACGCCCGGGGTAACAAACGAAGCAGCCGCTGCGCTCACCGTAATACTTGCCGTTGCGCTGTAAGGAGAATAAGTCGCCGTAATATTGACCGGGCCACCATTGGCGACGCCGGTAATTAGACCTTTGTTCGAACTATCATCGACTGTAACAACGCCTGTATTTGCAGATGTCCATACGCAAGAGTTTGTTAAATCGATTGTTCCACCATCAGATGTATTTCCGTAACATTTAATTTGCTGCGTATTGCCCGGATTGAAATTTCCAGAGGTAGGAGCTACGAAAATAGATGTAATCGTTGTCGCTGTAAATTGAGCAGAGACAATTCTTCTAGTTAAGTACGGGCCGCCCAATGCATCGGTGTAAGTAAAAGATAATTGATCTGTGAAAGTTCCGGCCGTCGAAGAACTTGCGGTAACGATAATTGTACAATTTGCCGCCGCGGCTAAAGATGAAGTGCATGTTCCCCCAGTACCCGGGTAAGCGCCGCCCTTGTAGCTAAAGCGCGTTGTTAAAGGGGTCGTACCGACTAAGTTAACAATCAGGCTTGCACCATTGTTAGTGAGCGTAATCGCTCTTTCAACGGCTGCACTAGTGGGTAAGATTCCAAAATTATAAAACGGGCTATCAGCAACGTAAAGATTACCGGTCATGACTTTCCAGTAAGGTAAAGGCACAACGAATTGTGCCTTTACCTTCTGAAAGAAATTACATTTAGAATAAATGTAAACAACAACAGAAACTTCATACCATCCCTAGTATAAAAACTTTTAGTAACCCGTAATCCAAGTAATCAAACAGTTGGCACCATCACTCATGATCGTGTAAACGGTTTTATTCAAAAAACCCGAAACGCGGTTACCATTTGCCGGAACAAAGCCAGTTGGTAAGTTTGTCGGAGTTGAATCATTACAAGTAAAAGTAATTGTTGTTGTACCACTGTTGTTCACAACTAGCATATACGCCGCACCTGGTTTTACGTTATTAATCGTAACCGTACTTGCCGTCGTCGGAGTCCATCGCATTACGTTTCCGCTGTTTGCATCCCAAATTAAGCTCGTGTTAATTGTCGAAGTTTGTACGTTCGACCACGCTTGACCAGATACTTGAACCCCGCCCAATGTATCCATTGTTACACGGGCAACGTTATTTGTTTTAATTGCTAACGAAGCCGCATTGTTTGTACCAATTGTTTGCGCTGCACCCGTAAACGAGTTACCACCCGGAACATAAGCAGAAGTACTTAATGCCGTCGAGATATCAGATGAAGCTAAACCACGGAAAGTTGGTTGAGCCGAACCACCCGTTGCCGGACCCGCGAAAACTAAGCCCGCTGCCTTAACACCGAAATTATTCGTATCAACATTGACGCATGTCCAACCCGTGGCGACATTCCACTCTAAGATTTGACCTGCTATTGAACACGATAACGGAGCTAACGTCGCGCCCGTCGATGCGTCTGTTGCAACGATACGACTTACACCTGGATTCGCAAAAATCTTCGGAGTCGTAATCGCGTTGTTCGCAATTGTTGTTACACCCGTATTGGCGATCGTCACATCACCACTCATTACCACCGCAGCCGCTACGCCGCCCGCGCTACCTACGAAAATATTTCCGCTAGGTAAAGATGCTGAAGTTGGCGTGTAACCTAAAGCCGTCGTTACATCTGTCGAATTAATATTTGCACCAACGGTCACGCGGCCTTTTGCATCAACCGTTACTTTTGAATAAGTACCAGTTGTTACGCCAGAAGGTTGTAAAGTTAATTGACCAACATTTGAAATAACTGCGTCACCAGAAATCGAGCGACCTTCACCAATATTAGATCCGTTACCAATAAATACTAATCCTGAAGCTAAACCACCCGTAAATGGCGTGTAACCTAAAGCAGTGGTAATATCAGTTGATACCATGGCTACTGAAGCTGTTACGCGACCTTTTGTGTCGTATGTCGTTTTGAAACCTGTACCACCGGCACCGATTGCAGTTAACGATAACATACCTGTACTTAAGATCGATGCATCGCCCGACATTGTTTGAGCTTGTGCAACACCCGAAGCATTACCAACAAAGATACTGTTCGTTGCTAAAGCTGCTGAACTTGGCGTGTAACCTAAAGC